>CP133159.1:637500-1347000 GCA_030913385.1 Cytophagaceae bacterium ABcell3 | reverse complement strand
TCAGGTAACCTTCCATATTCTTACTAGCCTTATGCTTAAATGCCCCATAAAAGACAATGAAAAGCAAAGTCCCCAGTAAAACTACCCAGTCTATTGTGCTTAATATATTGTTCAAAACTACCTAAACGATTCTGTTATCCAATAAAATATGAGCATTTGAAAAACAAGAAAGCCTATTACAAACCAGTATAAGTTTTTCCAGCTTCCCATTAAAGGGGGTTTATCCTCTGTTTCTTTCATATCAATATGAAATAAGATTAACAAACAGTTTATATGCACCAGGCACCCCAGCAGGCAACTGCCGGAAAAATGACAATCCTGTATAAATAAATTTACCACGACCATGTTCTGCGAGAAGCAACCCGCCGTCTAAAAAGTCCTCCCCCGGGTCTTGAAAGGCAAGTACAGACTCATAACGAACATCACGCTCTCCTACAAAATACAAACCACGTTCCTGAACCCATCCTTCAAACTCCTGCATGGTAATTTTATTGGGGGTATTTAGCACAGGGTGCTCTGGCTGGAGAAAACGAACAGGAGAATCTTCCACAGTTACCCGGTCTCGAGTTATTTCAAAAGGATATGGCCCTATTTCCTCCGTTACCAAACCACGGCTAACATTGTACTGAACAATAAATGTACCTCCGTCCCGGACATAATCAACAAGCACACTATTTAGGTAACTCAGCTCGCTTTTAGTATTAAAGGCACGTACACCAGCTATCACAACATCATACTTCGAGAGGTCACCACTTTTTAACTGGGCGTCAGAAATAAGCTCCACCTCATAACCTATGTTCTTCAACATTTCAGGTACCTTATCGCCCGCCCCCATAATGTAGCCGATTCGTTCATTTCCTTTTTCTACTTTCACCCTAACTATAGGGGTTTCGGCTTTGGGAAAAATAGTTTGGGTATTAATATGGGGGTATGAAATACTCACCAATGATTTATCAAGTATTTCGCCTTGGCTGGTTCGAAAAATGGCCTCAAGGTATCCATGAGCCTCGTCCTCAGGCGCAGTTATCGAGAACGAAATCTTCCATTCCTCCCCAGCTTTACCAATATTGACAGGAATACTTTTAGGACTTATGTCCCAGCCATCAGGTACCTGGACAGACACCTCTCCAACCTGCATAGGCATAAGTGCTTTCACACGTACCTCTATCTGTTCTTCACCGTCGCTACCAAAGATATAAGATGGTTCAGTGAAATTGACAGCAACTTGCGGTGTTACCTCTACCGGACGAAAACTTTCGCCATCTACAGGGTCATTCCACCGATACAGCACAGGCACAGAAAACTCAAAAGGTTCCCCCTCAATGCTACAAGTAAAAACAGCCGAAAAAGCAGGTTCTCCTTCCGCTAAACCCAATTTATCATATGAGCTAACATCAAAAAGTCCCCCTGTACGGTCATGTTCTAGCCAATAAGGTTGAGAATACATTTTATCTAAAGGAACATTAAAAACAAACTCCTGATTATGCATCACATTACCGACTTCTAAACCTATAGACTCAGAAAAACCGACTTCGGGCAAGGCTATCTTTTCCAATATAACAGAAACTCCAGAGCGGTTTAAAAAACCTGTATTTATATTTAATTCACCACCTGGGCTGATATAATAGTTATTGGCAAAAGCCTCCATCCAAAATCCACCACAGCCTGCAATCAAGTCTTCTAACTGAGTTATCTTATAAGCCACTATAGGGTTACTTTGTGAAAGCTTGCCAAGCTCTTTATGTGCTTGAACAAGCAACGGAAGTGATTCATGAGGTTTATCGGTATCAAATTTCCGCAATGCCCTTTTCAAAAGATTACTCACTTTTTTTCCACCTTCTACCCTATCCCAAGAAAGATCGACACCATCCATAATCCCTTCTTCCATTGGCTCTCCCTCTGTCAGTTCGAGATATTCTGTATAAGCTCCCCTGGTAGGTGTAGTGCCAAACCCTTGACTTTTATGCTTAGTACGACTATTGGCTGCAATCTCAGTATATGAGCAACCCAGCGGGGCATTAAACACACCTATATCTACTTTAATGTGTTTTTTTCCTGTTTTTTCATAATATGCCTCCAAATCAGGATTCCACCAGCGGCTAGCATTATATAACAAACGTTTGGCTTGCCAAGCATTTACATGCTCCAGTTGTTCAGGGAACTGCTCTGGATCGGCTGCTGCAAAAAAAGCCTCTTGTGCCAGCAAGGCAGAGGCCGTGTGGTGCCCATGACCGTAAGCTTCGAAACCCGGGAAACGCGTTATAATAACATCAGGTTGGAGATTTCTGATAATCCATACTACATCTGCCAATACACTGTCTTTTCCCCAAATATCCATAGACTCCTCAGCCGACTTTGAATATCCAAAATCATAGGCCCGGGTAAAATATTGTTCTCCCCCATCAGTCTTCCTAGCTTCTAATAACTCTTGAGTACGAATAACACCTAGCTCTTCGCCCTGTTCTGAGCCGATCAAGTTTTGCCCTCCATCTCCACGAGTCAAGGACAAATAAGCAGTCCTAACTTTAAGTTCATTGGCCATATAAGCAATAAGGCCGGTATTCTCATCATCAGGATGAGCAGCTAGATACAAAGCGGTACCCGTTACCGTCAATTTTTTAAGCTCCTCTTTTAATTGTACCCCATCCTTTTGATGTAAAGGTTGGGCTAATAGCGAAAAAGCAAACAAATATAATATTGTTGCCAAACGAAAACTCAACGACATGAATAAGAGGGATGATTTATTAAAAAATACAACATTAACTATAACTCCTTTAGATAACGCAAATATAAGAGGTACATTGGATATACAAGCAAGGATTTCTGAAGGTGTTGAATGACTGCTTTAACCTGGACTATGCATTAGATTTCGTTATGAGGGGCAAAAGAAAGTTCTAATGCATATTCAGGTTTAACCATAATGAGTAAAAATTATTGGCAAAACTACGAACATCAGGTGTTAACTTTCAATGCATAGTAGCAAACTTTACCTATACAATTTAAGCATATAGTATTGAACTTCAACAATAAAAAAAGAATTCTGAAGTTTAAAGATCAGACTATAGCTATCGTTAACAAACTAACTGTTGGCTTTTATTCTAAGGCAAGGCACATTTTTTCTAACCAATTGATTTCGTTTCCATAACAACTAAAGTACAAACATGATTTTTAGATCAACACTGGCAATTTTTAAAAACATACTATGTAAAAATTACACTAACAAATTTTATTAAAAAATACATTTTCAAAAGGCAAATCCTAGTAAAACAAATAGAAAAGCAAAAAAGTAATGTTTATTTACCTTTTTTTTAGTAAAATAAATATAAAATTATTACTTTCACATTTTAAATAAAAGATATAATTTTTAATGGAAAAGCAGTTACAAAATACCCTGCTTAATCTTATAGAAAAAAATTCTTCCCTACCTGTGCTAGCCACTGACTTATTACTAAACGTAAAAGAAGTCAATCAATTTACGCACCAGCTATCGCAAGAATTAAAACCTGGAGATAACCTTTTAGAGCGTTTACCCGCATTAAAAGGCGTTATCTCGCATACAACCCTCCTGAACCTAAAACCAGGTGCGAGCACTCAAACGGCTGTCTCAATTCCCTACTGGGGCAACGGCACCCTTTTGGTCAGTTCTGAGGCGAATACAAAAAACAAATTTTACTTTGTCTTTATAAGCAATGACATTGAGTCGAGCATTGAAGGGAAAAAATGTTTCTTAAATAATTTCACAGCCACGCACGATTTAACTGGGAAAGTACTAGAACTATCAGGTATTCCTGACAAGGTCGGACTACAGTTTTCAGAATACATCTTAAACGACCTATTCAAGCATCTGCACCCAGACGACAGGGAGTACTTTTTCACACATGCTTTGCAACCAGTTTTGGTCAACAAGCAGCCAGTTACCACCCGAGTCAGATTAAAAAAGCCTTTCGGAGATTACCTATGGATGGAAGTATCCATCAATTCATCTCAAGAAAACAAAAACCAAATCCGTAGCTATTGGAAGCCAATAGACAGCTATACAGAATCCGACGAAAAGTCTCAGCCAGAAAACCTGCCTTGCAATGTGCCTGCCATGGTATTTCGCAGTTTGTTCGACAAATGTCGCACCATGATCTACCTCAGCGAAGGTTGCCATGCGTTGACCGGATATCCACCTTCGGCAGTTGCTTACAACAATAAAGTATGCTTCACAGATTTGATTCACGTTTCCGATAAAAAAGAGACAGTAGAGGCTGTCACCAAAGCCATTAATTGCAAAAGCTCCTATGAAGTTGAATATAAGGCAACCACTGCCGATGGCATACTAAAATGGTTTTGGGAGCAAGGGAAGCCCGTTTTCAACAAAGGCGGCGAACTCATTTTCATAGAAGGCCTGATCACAGACATAACCGAAAGAAAAATATACGAGGAAAAGTTAAGGGAAAACGAAAAAATACTGAAGCAAACCAATTCAGAACTAAACACTTTTATCTATAAGGCATCCCATGACTTAAAAGGCCCGCTAGCATCTATTGAAGGGCTAACCATGATTGGCAAAGATGAAGTGCAAGACCAGACATCACTTAAGTACCTTGACATGATCAATCAAAGGTGTATGAAATTGAGTGACACGGTGCATCTTTTAATTAATGTGGCTAAAATCAGGCAATCGCTGCCAATAAAAGAATCCATTAAACTAAATGCTTTTATCCACGAGGCATGGCTAGAAGCCTTAAGATCAGTACCTGAAGCTGAAGACATTCAATTTTCATGTTCGGTTCAGAACATAAACACCTTCAATACAGACAAAACTTTCCTACATATTATTTTCAGCAACCTGTTGGAAAACGCAGTCAGGTATCGTAGAAAATTAGCAAGGCCTTCAAAAGTATCTGTCGTTGTAAAAAAGTATGGAAATGGCATAAAAGTCCATGTCGAAGACAACGGGACAGGCATAAAAGAAAAACAAAAAAAACGTATTTTCAATATGTTTTTCCGAGGCACAGAGTTATCTCAAGGCTCAGGACTTGGGCTTTACCTTGTAAAATACACCATAAATAAACTAGGCGGACGAATACACTGCACCAGCAAACATGGTTATGGCACACGTTTTACCTTCGTCCTGAACGATAAGGGCCAAGAGTAATACAGTCAAAGCCTATTTCTATACCCAGCCTCCTACGCACAGAAAAAAATCACCAGCACAAACGATCAGGCATAATTTCAAGCTTTTGCACAAATGATCCCTGTAAACCTGCACTAATGAAGCGCCAACTAAACAGAGAGCTCTTAGGTTTTGTTGTTTATATAGGAGGGAAAAGAAATAGAGATATGGAGAAGCACGAAAAATTAAAAGGCCTAGTAAAAGACATCAAAATAGCCATGTTGACCACTATAGACAATGATGGCATGCTAAGAAGCCGCCCTATGTCATTGTCAAAAATGGAAGACGAAGGTGTAATGTGGTTCTTTACCCAGGCCAATGCACCCAAAACTGAAGAAATAGAACATGATGGCCATGTCAATATCAACTTCATGGACAGAGACAGCGAAACATATATTTCAGTAAGCGGTCACGCTGCTACCATCAAAGACCAGAACAAGATAGAAGAACTATGGAGCCCAGTCTTGAAAGCATGGTTCCCTAAGGGAAAAGAGGACGAAAACATTGCCCTCATAAGGGTAGAAGTAGACAAAGCCGAATATTGGGATGCGCCTTCTGGCAAACTAAAGCAAGCGATTGGCATGGCAAAAGCTGCCGTTACAGGACAACAATATGAAGCTGGCGAAAATAAAAAAATAGACTATTAATAAATAGTAGCTAGCATATAACTAAACCCGAATTATGCAACAGGCATGAAACACTTGATCAGAGCCAATGCATAATTTGGGTTAACTTGTTGTTACAGGCCACGTGTTCAGACTAATTTTCCTTCATCCTTTTATTGGGAATTTCCAGTTTTATTTACACTGTTCGAGAAAGACGGCTTAAAAGGAATTTTAAAACCTTCTAGTTCCTTTTCTATGTTTTCACCAAACCATTGCGTCATCACACCTTTAGCTTTCTCCATAGTCCTTATGTCCACAAACATTCCTAAAGCACCCAAAGCTGCCAAAAGTGTTGCCAAGTCATCAGTATATCCTATAGGAGCTGCAAAATCAGGGATTAAGTCAAGCGGTGAAATAAAGTAGCCCAAAGCACCCAATACCACCCCTTTCGCCCACTTAGGAACATCTTCTTTTTGTAATACATAATATAGCAGCAGCGCAGCATAAATAACCCTGGCTCCAGCTTTCTTTGCAAAAAGCTTTACTTTACTCCAAAATGCACTTTCAGAATATTTTTTAGCGAACTTCTTCTGATCCATAACTATTCTTTTTAACCCATAAACGTAAAACCAGCTAAATAATATAAGCATTTTGACCCAAAATATAAAATAGGAATTCCTATAACACCCAAAACAACCTGACAAAAAACAAGTTACACGAAATTTATATCATGCTTAAAATAGGCAATTTTGATATATACATTAACCTATAATGATCATCACTTATAGCGAACTCCCAATACTTTTTTACGGTTGAAAAATAAACCGACACTGTGAGCAAACAACCTGCAATTAAACAAAAACAGCTAGCACTCAACAAAATACACAAAGGGAACTTACGCTTACTTGGCTCGGTTATAAAGTAGCAACCGGATATCTCAACCTCTTTACAAAAACAGACATGAAAAAACTTAGACTCAAAGGATTAGGAAAAAAATTATTCATTTTCGGATTAGTAGCCATTATGATCGTACCAGCATTGATCAGCACGGCGCAAGATCCTGCACAAGTACCGCAAGAGCAACAATTACCGGAGCAACCACAGGTTAGAAGTAACTTTAGCGATGAGGAACTACAAGCATTTGCAGACTTGTATTTAAAAACGGCAGATATTCAAGAGAAAAACCAGCCGGAAATGATTCAGGCGATTGAGAATGAAAACATAAACTTAGAACGTTTCAATGAAATTCTTTCGAATCAATTAGATCCTGAAAATATTGCTGCCGACGAAAAAGAGATGGAGTCATTTAACAAAGCTTTCGCTAAAGTAAATGAGGTTCAAAAAAATGTGGAGGCAGAAATCTCACAACTTATTGAAGGTGATATAGGCATCGAGCAATATAAGGAGATTGTCCTTAGCTATCAACAACACCCGGAAGTTCAGGAAAAGATCAACTCTTTGCTAGAGCTAAAAAACTAACAAATACGCTTCCAAGCATTACTTAGGCAAGGAACCCCAACCTAGAAAACAATAGAAAAAAAGCTGTGCCCTTTGGGTACGGCTTTTCTATTTCTTCCCTTTAACTCAAAAAAGTATTTTTTCCGCCAAGAAGCGCATATCTTAATGCACTTTTGGTTAAACATCTAACTTTTTTGATTTTTTTATAAAAAAACCAACCCTTCCTACAATAATAACTTAATAAGTCGTTACATTTATAGAGAAATTATATTTTTAATTAAAAAGACAATTGCTTATGATTCTTTCCCTTTTGAAATTCAAAGGAAGAAAAAACATTTTAACACTTTGCGCTGCTTTGCTTTTTAGCTCTGCGGCAATGGCGCAACTACCAGATCAGCCGCCTGCTCAGGAACAAGAAGTAAAAGATGACTTTAGCGATGCTGAACTGGAAAAGTTTATCAATGTGTATCAACAAACTACTGAAATACAGCAAAAAAACCAAGAGGTAATGATCGCTGCCATTGAGAAACAAGATTTAGACGTTAACCGCTTCAATGAAATACTTACTGCACAGCAACAACAGCAAGAAGTTGAGCTTTCAGATGAAGAGAAAAACAGCTTTGATGTAGCTGTTAAAGAAGTTATGCAAGTGCAGCAAGAAACACAAAAAGAAGTAAACGACGTTATAGAAAAAGAAATCGGGATGGATACTTACCAGCAGATTGCTATGGCATATCAGCAAAGCCCTGCTGTAAAAGAGAAGTTGGACACCCTAATGGAAGGACTTAACTAATTGGTATTTTCTTGTTAATATCCTATTGTATATAAAAGGAGGCTTCGGCCTCCTTTTTTTGTTTATATATCTTGATATATCAAATTTTGCACTTTACTTTTTTTTACTATCTTTATATGATGTGGTATTAAACTTGATCCATTTTTCGTTAAAAACTCATTAAGCACATAATTTCATTGAATCAGATGAACAAGATAAAAATCACCTTCATGCTATTTTGCGCCATGCTGTTATGCACTGCTGCATTTGCTCAATCAGAAGAAGAAACTGAAGAAGAACTAAGAACGGAGTTTACTGGTGAAGAGTTAAAAAACTTTATTTTGGCTTACAAAAAGGCTGCTGAAATCCAAAAAGAAGAGCAAGAAGTGATGGTAGCAACTATTGAAAAACACGACCTGAAAGTGGACCGGTTCAATGAAATATTGGTAGCGCAACAAGAAGGACAGCTTTCTGAAGCCAAGTTATCTGGTGAAGAAAGGGAGGACTTTAAAGCAGCAGTAATAGAAGTAATAAAACTTCAAAAAAACGCCAGAGAAAAAGCAGGCGATGCCATAGAAGAGTTTATTGACCTGGAAACTTACCAACAAATTTCCATTGCATATAAAGAAGACGCAGATTTTAAGAAAAAATTAGATAATCTTCTTAAAAATGCCCCAAAATAGCAAAACAACCAACAACTGAGAAGAGAGGCCAATAAAGGCCTCTTTTTTTTTGCCTCCGACAAAGAAAAACAAACTCTATAGCAAAAATTAAGTTAAACATACAAGATGAAATAGAACTTTAGCGCCGCTATGTTGTGCGATCCAAAAGTACTGATTTATGATATTTTGCTCTTAGGAGAAAATCTATCGCATATTTCAGGTAAAAAAAATATAGCAAACCGCAGGAACTAGTTTCAAACGTCGACTAACCTTATATGGAAAAAGAAAAAGAACAATGGGTCAATCAGGTAATGGGAAGCCTTGATACAGCAGAAAAAGCTGATCCTCAACCATTTCTTTTCAGGAAAATAGTAAACAAAATAGAAGAAAAGCGTGCGTTGGAAAGACCTGTATCCAGACGCTCGATCTGGCAGCTAACTACAGCCATGTCTTTGCTCATCTTCCTAAACATTTTAGGAACAACAGCTTTTCAAGGCGAACAAACAGATCAAATTGATCAGGTAGTAGAAGAGTACGAATTAATGGACAACGAAGATTTTTACATTTCTTATTTTGATTAATCATGCAAACAGTAAAGTTCTTAAAAATTGCTGTTGTACTGTTGTTAATAATCAACATAGCAACACTAACCTACATGTTTTATTTATCAGACAGACCAACGCATGAGAGAATAAGGCGACCACATACTATGCTAATAGAAAGGTTAAATATGACCGAAGACCAACAAGAAAAATATGAGCAACTAAGGTCAGAGTACCGTCAGGAGCTACGTACATTGAGAATAGAAAAGATGAAGGCCCGTAAACAAACTTTTCTTCTTCTACAAGACACCCAACCAGACACCATGAAGGCCCAAAACCTAACTCGGGAAGCCGCAGATATACAACAGCAAATGGAATTAATAACTTTTAATCATTTTAAAAACATAAAAAACTTTTTGACTGAAGAGCAAAAAGAACAGTTCAACGAGTTCGTAGGCGAAATGTCAGAGCGGTTTACCAGAAGCCACCGCAGAGGAAGAGGCCACAGACACCATTCAGAAGAATAGTTTTATAAAAATCATCAAGCAGTGGCACTTTCCGAAGAAATTCTGAAGGAAATTTATGAATTGCACAAAGCACAAGTGTACAATACCGCTTTGGGCATGGTACAAAATGTATCTGACGCTGAAGAAATCACGCAAGATGTATTTGTCGATGTATTTTTTAATATTCAGAAATTTGAAGGAAAGTCTGCATTGAGAACTTGGATCTATAGAATTACAGTAAACAAATCGCTGGACCACCTTAAAAGCAACAAACGAAAAAAACGCTTTGCCTGGCTTACTTCCTTATTTGATCCAGAATCAGGCAAAGTGCTTCACGAGCAGGCCGACTTTTCGCACCCAGGAGTTAAGCTCGAGAATCAAGAAAATTCAGCAATCTTATTTACCGAAATTAATAAACTGCCAGAAAATCAAAAGACAGCATTCATTCTTTCTCAAATGGAAGGGCTTAGTGGTAAAGAAATAAGTAAAATCATGGAAGTGTCAGAGTCTGCGGTAGAATCCCTTCTAGTCCGTGCGAAGAAAAATTTAAGAAAATGGTTGGGCGACTTTTACAACAGCTATAAATCATAACACACATCCGACCTTAACACAAACAAGCGAAAACTAATCGACTGACACCTAAAAATTGCTAGTCATTACCCGCTGATATTCACGTGTTCTTTTACAAGCCCCTTCTTTATTAAAATCAAATAAGAAAAACCAGTGAGGCGAACTTAATTGTATTTGCACAAACGATAGCTGTTTCCACACAAAATAAACATCAAATTATTTACTAGAAAAAAATGTTGCAAAAAAAGGCAATCATACCGCAGGAAAAAACTTCAGAAAGCGTCTAACCATATAGATTGATTAATAAACCTAAAAACTAAACCAGAAAGTTATGAAAAAGATATTTTTGAGTATAGCAATTCTAGGAAGTACTGTCGCATTTGCTCAGTCTCCACAAAAATACCACAAGCAGAAAAGAGCTAATTGTGCCGAAAAAAAGGAGGCATTTAGACAAGAGCTAAACCTAAGCGATGAGCAGGAACTAGCAATGAATACCATCCAGAAAAAGTATAAGGAAAGATTCTCTGAAGTGAAGAACAACGAAGAGCTGTCTCCACAAGAAAGAAGAGAAGCTTTTATGAGCCTAAGCAAAGAACAGAAAAGTGAAGTCAATGAAATATTAACAGCAGAGCAAGTCCAAAAGGTTAATGAGAAAAGAGAGTCTTTTGCGAAAGAGCACAAAGGCAAAAAGAAAAAGTACCGTAAAGCAGACTTCAAACAGCTTCAAAAAGACTTAGACCTTACTGACGAGCAGGTTAACGATTGGAAGGATTTAAAAGAAAAAAGCAGAAGAAACATAAAAGAAGTTAAAGGAAATGAGGCGCTTTCAGAGGAGGAAAAAAGAGCAGAAATAAAAAACATCCGCTCAGAGAAGAAAGCTGAACTTAAGAACATACTTTCAGAAGAGCAGTACGAAAAATATAAAGAAAACCGCTCAAAAAAACACCATGGGCACAAACGCTCTCGCCGATAATAAAAACGCCTGGGACAAGAAGTTCCCGGGCATTTTTAATTTACATTAGTAAAAATACCAATCAATATTTTTCCGTTCTTTGTTTCAGGACGCCTTATGCTTTTCAGAAATTCGCTTTTTATCATTCTTACTTTTATAAGTCTACACGTAACAGCGCAAACCCACCTAGAAGGAGTTGTAGTAGACGAATCATTTGATTTTCCGCTTACGGGAGCATGGGTGAAATTAATTAGCCTGCCTGACTCGACAAAAAAAGCTACTTACACTGATGACGAAGGCAGTTTTTCTTTCAAATCAGTAAAACCAGGTGTATACGCTTTACAAATAACATCATTAGGTTACTATGAACTCAATAAGAAAGTTGAGGTAAGCAAGGAGCCGTTGCTTCTAGACACCCTAAAAATGCAAGGAGAAGACTTATTGCTTGATGAAATTAATATAGAAGGCGAAATCCCCCCTGTGACCCAAAATGGCGACACAAGCCAGTTTAACGCAGAATCCTTCAAAGTAAATCCAGATGCCAACGTAGAAGATCTGATAAAAAAAATGCCGGGAGTGGTAATGGAAAATGGAAAGCTTAAAGTACAAGGCGAAGATGTCAAAATGATTTTTGTTGACGGAAAACCGTTCTTTGGAGACGATCCGAGTGTAGTCTTAAAGAACCTTCCAGCAGATGCCGTATCTAAAATTCAGGTATATGACCGCCAAAGTGAACAAGCACAGTTCACAGGATTCGACGATGGGGAAACTTCCAAAACAATTAATATTATCACCAAGCCAGACATGCGAAACGGGAAATTTGGTCGTGTATACGGAGGGTATGGCACCGATTCCAGGTATAAGGCAGGAGGAAACATAAATGCCTTTAATGGTGACCAAAGAATCTCTGTTATTGGACAAACCAACAACATAAACATTCAGAACTTTTCTTCCGAGGATTTAGAAGGTATTGGAGGTGAAGGCGGCAACCGAAGAAGGGGAAGACGCAGGCAAGGTGCAGGGTCTGATATCAGCGATTTTCAGATTGGCACTCAAGATGGCATAGCTCAAACCAGTGCTTTAGGGATTAATTATTCAGACAAGTGGGGCAAAAAAACTGAAGTTACCGGAAGCTACTTTTTCAACAGAAGCAATATCGTCACCGACCACCGACTAAACAGATCGTATGTCCTTTCGGACTCTATTCAACGCTACAGGGAAAACAGCCTCTCTTTAACAAGAAATATAGACCACAGGTTAAATTTTCGGATTGAACATAAAATAGACTCCATGAACTCTTTTTTAATTCTTCCGAGGGTAACCTTGCATCAGAATGACGGAAACTCAGAGCTTAATGGTGAGAACCGGCTCAATGGCATAATGCTCAACGAAACAGGCAATATTTTCAATACCGATTTAATGGGCTATAACCTTGCCAATGATATTCTTTACAAACGACGGTTCTCTAAAGAAGGTAGAACCCTCTCTATGAACTTGCACACAGGCTATAACAGAAACCATGGAGAAAATTTCCTGAATGCAGGGAACATCTTTTACCATAATGGGCTTATCGCCGACACTATAGACCAATATGCAGAACTAATTACCAATGGCGCCAATATCTCAGCTACAACGGCTTATACTGAACCTTTAGGAAAAAACGGACAACTCAAGCTTGACCACAGGTTTACCTGGCAAGACAATATTTCCGACAGGCGTACCTTTCAGTATTCACTTCCTGAAATGGGATACACTGTCATAGATACAGCATTATCCAATATTTTCAACAGCAATTATGTTTCCCAAAGAGTAGGGGGCGGATACCGGTACCAGAAAGACAAGCTCCGTTTCAACATAAAGCTTCGCTACGAATGGGCACAGTTAAACGGAGAAAGGGAGTTTCCCAATCCTGGCACATTCACGAGAAACTTCTCAAACCTATTACCATCGGCCATGCTCCGTTATGACTTTAGTAAAACAAAAAACCTTAGAGTGTTTTACCGGACATACACCCGTGTGCCTAATGTGGAACAGCTACAAAATGTAATTCATAACAATAACCCATTAAAGTTATACAGTGGAAACGCAGACCTTGTCCAAGAATACAGAAACAGGATATTTGTCAGATATTCTGCGTCACAACCAGAGAAGGGAGCTAACTTCTTCACTTATGTTAGTGGCACGTTTATCAACAATTTTATTTCAAACAGCACCTATATTGCAGGCCAAGACACCATGCTGGCTGAAGGTATACTTTTGCAAAGAGGTGCACAGTTAACAAGACCTGTAAACTTGGACGGGTACTATAGTTTACATTCATTTTCTAGTTACAGCTTCCCTGTAAAAGTAATTAAGTCAAACTTAGGCTTAAACTTCAGGGCAGGCCATACTCGAAGACCAGGGCTAATCAACAACCTCTTAAACTATTCATACAACAATAACTTTGGCTTAGGATTTACATTAGGCAGTAACATCAGCCAGAATTTAGACTTTACGATCGCATCTAACACAAATTTCAATTTTGTAGAAAATACGCTAAGATCCGATCTAAACACAAGTTTTATTAGCCAAAGCACCCAGTTTTCCTTTAACTGGATTTTCTGGAAAGGTTTGGTATGCAGAACGACCATAAACCATCAGCTCTACTCAGGATTAGCAGAAGGTTTCAATCAAAGTTTTTTCCTTTGGAATATGAGTATCGGAAAAAAAATCTTCAACAATCAACGTGGAGAAGTAACTTTATCCGTTTATGATTTATTAGGGCAAAACAATAATATTCAAAGGGTAGTTACAGAAGCTTATGTAGAAGATGTAATGACCAATGTACTTCAGCGTTATATCATGTTGAATTTTACATATAATTTAAGATCTTTTAAAAGCATGGCACAACAATTGCCTGAGGAAAACTAAAATAAAACAAGCCCATTATTGCTTTAACAGATTAAACCATATAAATTTAACATAATACAAACCCCAAGACATATTTATTAATAATGAAATATATCTTATCAATTATAACCTGCACGTTACTTTTTTCCCATACATTACTAGGGCAAGACACCACTTGGTTCGACTCTAACTGGGAGCCGACTGCTCCTGAAGACGCTTATGTATTTAGAGTCGACAATAATAGAGGTCAGCATTGGGACAGACAAGAGTTTTACGTAGCAACCGGCAAAGTAATACTCAGTGGGCGCTTATCCTCCATAGATCCCGAGACCCGTAATGGTATGTTTGAATACCATCATAAAAATGGGCAGTTAAAGTTTAAAGGTCGCTACCTCCAAGATGAACCAGAAGGAAAGCACGTCTGGTATTATGAAAACGGGGAGCTTCAAGCAGAAGAATATTATCAACATGGGGAGCTACATGGCGACTTCAAAGAATATTATGACAATGGCCAAATCTCTTTGGAAGCGGTCTATAGAAATGGCAAAAAACATGGTCCTGCGACCTACTACAATGAAGATGGCACCGTGCACTCTTACGGCCCCTACCACGACGATATAAAAGAAGGTATTTGGTCATTTTATGACGAAGAGTCAGATTCTAATGAAGATTACCTCTTCCGTACCAGGTACTTTATTTATGAAGGCAACCTTCATTTCAGGGTTCCTAACCACCAGTGGGACTTGATAGACTATGAGTATGGACGGAACATAAACTTTATGTTCAAAAGAATGCCAGAAAAAGACACCTTGGCACGGCCAGTAGTCCCACTTATCATGGCACACGCAGAGGATGCCAGAAAACACCGCAGAAACCCAAAAGCTTGGTCAGAAGAAAAAAGGAAATTCTTTATATCGGAAGGCACGGAAATTCTTGAAGTTCTCACACCTGATGATGATGATTTTCCTTTAGCATTAAAAAAGAATGCTTTCTTTATCAAATCCAGGTATACTGAAAACGACAGAGAACACCATCTTTACATGATCCACTACATGACCCCTAAAGGATTGGGCATAGAGCTTTATTTCGATGTAACAACCGAAACGGAAGAAGCACACGAAGAAGAGTTCTTAATGTTTCTTGACAACATAAGGATTACTAAAAACATGGATTATGATAAAGTAGAGGCCGTGTACTATAAGTAGGGCCTGCTGAAAAAGTCACAAGTGTGCAAGATACGCATGGCCTTACATGAAGACGTATTGGAATACTTCGAATGTAAGGCCATAAAGTAGATTGTGCGCTTGTGGCTAGCCCAAAAAAAGTATTGGGTTAAAAGCTTCTCACTTTAATGTGCACGGAAAAATAAGAAATAACCGAAAAAACCTAGCACCTATACCTCCTAATTTTTATACAAATATCAACAAATCAATGTTTTGGGCGTTTTTCAGTGCGCCCTAAGTAACGAGAAGCACTACTTTCATTCATCAAAAAGCGCTTTTTACAAAGCGCTTTTTTTACCCGCCCCAAAAATCGGGGTTACAGCAAGTTCGATTTCCTATCGGACAAACACATTCTTAACTAGGCGCCTTTAATAAGAATGAGTGAAAGGAACAGCAAATACCCGATAAAAAATCAGCGATACGAAAACTCCGACTTCCTATCGCACTAAACACCTCACAGTCAGTCGCACCCTAAATAAACAGATAAAAGAAACAGCAAATTCGCCGATAAAAAATAGGCGCTACAGTAAATCCGATTTCCTATCGGACTAAACACATTCTTAACTAGGCGCCTTTAACAAGAATGAGTGAAAGGAACAGCAAATACCCGATAAAAAATCAGCGATACGAAAACTCCGACTTCCTATCGCACTAAACACCTCACAGTCAGTCGCACCCTAAATAAACAGATAAAAGAAACAGCAAATTCGCCGATAAAAAATCGGCGCTACAGTAAATCCGATTTCCTATCGGACAAAAAAAAAGTATAGGAGAAAAGAATAACTTGTAACACTGATGAAAACCAGCGTTACAAGTAGAAAACATTAACACTATTTAATTTATAACCAATTTCTTAACAACTTCCTTTTCATTATAATGACCGTGAATAAAGTAAAGGCCGCTTGGCAATTCTAAGCTTAGGTATTGAACAGCTTCTGAGTATTTCAACAATTTCCCCTTACTGTTAAACACCTTGATAGACAACTGCTCATCTGATCGGATATGCACCTGTCCACTAGAAGGGTTAGGATAAACAATAAAATCTACAACTTCAGCCTTTTCCACACTCGTGCAAATTTCCACTTTTATTTCCTGTTCAGCGCTTGCACTACAGTTGTTTTCATCGGTATAAGTATAAGAAATCACATGCGTGCCCTCGTCAGCAGCTGAAGGGTTAAAAACTCCTCCCGAAATGCCATTGCCCCAAAAAACACCGCCTGATGGGCTTCCTCCCGACATATAGATAGGAGAACCATCACTACACTGTGTTGTTATTTCCACTGGAATAAAAAGTGCAACGTTAGGCGCAGGGTTTACTTCAACCACCACTTCATCTGTTCCTGAACAGCCATTCTCATCAACACCTACCACAGTATAAATTCGGGTTTCCTGAGGCAAGAATGCCCTATTATTAACAACATTATGACTCCAAGAATAAATATTTGCTCCCGTACCGCTCAGCACCACTCCTTGCCCCGCACATACAACAACATCGTCCCCTGCAGAGACTTCAGGGTTATCATTAACTTTAACTTGTAAACTGTCAGAACCTTTGCACCCGTTCTCATCTGTACCCGATACTATATAAACACGACTTTCGGCAGGTACAAAAGCAACACCATCCTCAATGGCAGGCTCCCAATCATAAGTTACAGCACCAGAACCCGCTAGTGTGAGTTCCTCCCCAGCACATACCTCAACATCTGCGCCCGCAAAGACATTTGGCAATTCATATACAGCCACAACCACACTATCAGCACCAGAACACCCATTCACACCGGTTCCAGTTACCACAAATATACTTGTTGATTCAGGTATAAATGGTTCACCATCCACTATACCACCACTCCAGGAAAAATCGTCCAAACCAGAAGCAGTTAATACTACCTCACTGCCTGAGCAAACTGCTTTATCTTCACCTGCATAAATTTCAGGACGCTCATGGACGGTTACAAGAACACTAGACGAATCCGTGCAGCCGTGTTCATCTGTTCCAAGCACCACATATGTAGTAGTAGATACTGGAACAAAGGGCCTTCCATTAGATATGCCTCCGCTCCATTCATAAGATTCGCCTCCTCTAGCTGTCAATGTCACTTCCTCGCCTGCACAGATCTCCAGATCTTCTCCTGCATCTATCTCAGGACGTTCATGAACCGTTACAAGCACACTAGACGAGTCCGTGCAGCCGTGTTCATCCGTTCCAAGCACACTATATGAAGTTGTTGACCCAGGAATAAATGCTTCGCCATTAACAACACCCCCACTCCATTCATAAGATTCGCCGCCAATAGCTGTTAAAGTTATTTCCTCGCCTGCACAGACCTCCAAATCTTCTCCTGCATCTATCTGCGGACGCTCACTAACCGTTACAAGAACATTAGATGAATCAGAACAGCCATGTTCATCCGTTCCAAGCACAATATATGAAGTTGTTGACTCAGGAATAAATGCTTCGCCATTAACAACACCCCCACTCCATTCATAAGATTCGCCGCCAATAGCTGTTAAAGTTATTTCCTCACCTGCACAGACCTCCAAATCTTCTCCTGCATCTACCTGCGGACGCTCACGAACCGTTACGAGCACACTAGACGAGTCCGTGCAGCCGTGTTCATCCGTTCCAAGCACACTATATGAAGTTGTTGACCCAGGAATAAATGCTTCACCATTAACAACACCCCCACTCCATTCATAAGATTCGCCTCCAGTAGCTGCCAGAGTTATTTCCTCGCCTGCACAGACCTCCAAATCTTCTCCTGCATCTATCTGCGGACGCTCACTAACCGTTACAAGAACAGTAGATGAATCAGAACAGCCGTATTCATCCGTTCCAAGCACACTATATGACGTTGTTGATTCTGGAATAAATGCTTCGCCATTAATAACATCCCCACTCCATTCATAAGATTCAACTCCAGTAGCTTCCAGTATTACTTCTTCTCCTCCACAGACCTCCTGATCCTCTCCTGCATCTATCACAGGACGTTCAAGAACCGTTACCAGCACACTGTCCTTACTGAAACATCCACTTTCTTCGGTAATTGTAAGCATATACACACCTGTCTCCTCAGGCACGAAAGGTACTCCGTTCTCCACTTCATGACTCCACTCGAACTCTGCCTCTCCCTCTGCTAGCAGTACAACTTCTTCACCTGAACAAACTTCAACATCTTCTAAATCAACAGACGGTGGTATATTTATAAACAACTCGGTCTTAATGATACTATCACATCCACTTGCGGCAGTTAAAGTATCAAAATATACACCTTCTACAAATTGATATTGTCCCTGCAAGAAAACAGAATCCCCGTCACAAATGGTCAACACATTTTCATCATAAACTACGTCACAAAATATTTTATAAGAAATCCACTCCTCGTCGCTGTCACTATATAGCCAGAACATGTTATTAGTAAAGGCAACCCTACCCAAATCTACCTGAGGCGCATTGTCAGGTAACGGGGTGCGACCACTAACATTTTTTGTCTCAGCATCGATAAAAACTAGCTCTCTATCAACAAAGTCATATATACCATACTCATAGCCTTTAACTCCGGTAAAAACAACAGAGCCTGGATTAGTATTTTCACTATATTCAAGGCCTGAGACAGCTACTGTTTCCATGTGTTCATTATCCACGGCGCTAAAAAAAGAGAGACTTCCATTGTCATAGTAAACAAAAAGATTATTAACATAATCATAGTCGCCAATAAGGTTTCCCAAATCTGAGGTACCTGGCTTAATATTCATCCCATCGGAGATTGCATATCCGTTTTCATTTAAACTATGCCGATAAATTCCATTAAGGTCGTGACCGTTCCCTTCCAGCGCCCTGGAATAAGGATTCCACCAAACCCCACGATAATCAAAACCTGCCGGACTAGTATGTGCAGGTTCAGCATTTTCATAAAATGTTTCTATAGGACGACTATCGGTACCTCCATTAACACTGTAATACAATCTGTTTGCCGGATCAAATGCCAGCCCGGTTCTAGTATTAGAACCTTGGCTTGTTGCTAACCTTATATCTTCAATACCTTCGGAAAAAGGCTCTTTTGTCGCAGCAGGCAAAAAGTCTTCAAAAACATCGTACCCAACCCACTGCCTATCTTCCCCATTGAATATCCAAAACTGCTCATTGGCAAAAGAAATTCTAAAATTAACAGGGGCGGCTGCTGTAGCCGGCAAGTGTGTACGCCCACTGAAAACACCAGTAGAAGCATTTATATAATACAGGTCTTTTGTATCATAGTTATACAACCCATACTCAAACCCATCTATACCTGTATAAACGACAGAAGTACTGTTAACAAACTCCGTATCCGGCAGTCCAATAATTTCTAAAGAGTCAGCAATTGTATGGTCAGCTCGATCAAACCTAACAACATGTCCATCTGAATAATATATAATAAAGTTATTCTTATAGTCCAGATCCCCTACTAATTGACCCAAATTTACATTTACCTGCATGATTATTAAACCGCCTTCCACAGCGACACCTGTCCCGGTATTCAGGTTCTGCTCCCAAATACCGGTAAAGAACCTACCATTACCTTCTAAAGCACTCCCACCAGGGTTCCACCATGCGCCACGGTAATCAAATCCGGTTTCAGCCCAACCCAATGAATCACCTGTTTCACTAAATGTTTCGACAGCATAGTCAATAGCTCCACCATTAACACTATAATATAACTTTCTTTCTGGGTTATACGCCAAAGCAGTCCTATTAGCTGTGCCCCCATAACATTGAAGACTTATAGTCTCCGTTGCATCTGTTTTCGGCACCTTCTGCGAAAATGCAATTCCAGGAACTAGAATAATAATGAAAGAAAAAATGAACCTTTTCATAATTGTATAAATATAAAATCCAGAGCCAACAAGAGTACCTTAACCAAGCTTGTGTAATAAGGTTAATTTATTGCAGCAAAATCTAAATAGTGGTGTTAAGTATGCAATACAACGATATGAGCATTGCTCTGTAATTTGAGATAAAAAAACCAAGCAAAGATAACAAACTTTACCCTCATAAAACCAATAATTTACAAATTAAAGAACGTAACCTCTGTCTTAACCCAAAATATGCACCAGAAACTTCTTTCACGTAACTAAACAACAGCCCATAGAGCTGCATGCTTTACAACATAAATGCGCTGATTTTTTGTTGTTTTGCCCCTCATGATAAACCCTATTGCATAATCCGGCTTAACAAAACAGAAAACAACGTTTCCGGCTTATTTAACTAAAGGGAACATATGAAAGCTGGGTTTCTTACATTATCATTCATTTTTTTAGGATTGGCCTTTTCCTTGCCAGCCCAAGACACCACGTGGTTTAATAAGGATCGACAAATAACCACTACGGATAGCGCTTATGGATATTGGGTTGACTCTAGTACAAAAAAAGTTACTTTGAGAAAAGAATTTGATGCGAGAACACATCAATTAAATTCTTCAGGGAGGTATTCCTCGTTGGATAAAGGTGAAAAAGAAGGCCGGTTCACCAAATACTATTCAAATGGGAAAATCAAAAGAATATCCCGCTACCACAAAAACAAATTAGAAGGTCCCTATACAGAATATTATAAAAATGGAAGACTGAAAATACATGCGTATTATGAAAAAGACTTATTAAAAGGAAGCTATAAACGTTATTACCCAAATGGCAATCTAGCTTTTACATCTATCTATAAAGACTCCCTTAAAAACGGTATCTCCGAATACTATTACCAAGATGGCACATTGCGCTCCACAGGCCGATATGAGCAAGGCAGAAAAGAAGGCTGGTGGGGGTTCTATAAAAATACCCAGCTTGTTAGCAAAAAAAACTACCGTACCCGGTACTATATTTATTCTTGCAACCTGCACTTGCGCATGCCTGAAAACGACTGGCTGGCAGTTCAAACCTCAGACTCCGGCAACTTTACCTTTATTAAACATAATAAAAAATCCAAGAACATATCAAAAATAACAGTCCGCACAGAAAATGCCGAAGACTTCACCAATTCCCCTTACGCCTATGGGCTACTGAAGCAAAAACCTTTTATTCAGAAAAACACACAGTTTGAGAAAGTGCTTAAACACACACAAATCACTTACCCTTTGAACTTAAAAAATGGCATTTACTTTAAAGGGACATATACGGATAACGACATTAAATATCATCTCCATATGATTACCTATGTCAGCCCCGAAGGTTTGGGTGTTCACATTTGTTTTACTTACCCTGAAAATGACCACCAAGAAATGTCTAAAGCGGCCAAAAGGTTTCTTAAGGAACTTAAACTTATTAAAAATCTAGATAAAGAAGAGGCCGAAAAAGATTACCTAGCACCCCCTACTGGTTTATATGATTGTTGGGATGGAGGGGAAATCGCTCGAACCCACCCCATCAGAGAGGAAGAGCTTTAAATTATATAAACGTCTTCCCCCATAAATGAAAAAGCTAACAAACATCCTTTTACCGCTTATCATTCTGGGAAACACATCTAAATGACTTAATTAACAAAAGATAATAAACTATTAAAAAAAGCAACGAAAAGGTTATCACAAAAAACTCTTCCGTCAAAGTAAGCACACTTTCCTCTGCATAATCAATATCTCCTAACATTATGCCCAATACGATCAAAGGAACAAGTATGATTAGCCCAATCACCAGAAGCTTAATTCCTATGACCCATGATAGAGCAAAGAACCTTTTGAAAAAATCTTTTCCATCTCCTGAAGCGTTAACTTTAAAAATAGAATAAGAACCCCAAATGGTAATTCCTAGGCCTATAGGAAGTTCAATATAATCAATAGGACTCTCTGCAACACCTATAAAAGGCCCTAAGAACCATATAATAGAAGTGCCAAGAAAGTACTTAAAACCTTCTTCATCTGAGAATTCGTTTTTAATAATTTTTCTTTCTAGTTTTTTAAGGTTAAACCAAATCATAGTCATACAATTTTACCTACGTACGTCACTTCACCTTCCCATACCAATTTCAAACCATCTACCGGCATTATACTAGTTCCTGAATTCAATATAAACTTAAATCATATAAACTCATTCTTTATAATAAATACCAAAGCCGAGTTCAGCAGTTCACCACAATATCATCCAACCAAGGAACTTTATATCAACCTATATTTCAAGTTTTTACAAATAAACTGTATCTTTAGACGACTCAACAAAAACATTTTTATCATGAAACAGCTAAACCTTTTACTTTTTTACTTTTTTTGGGGAGCCTCTATCGTCAACGCTCAAACCTTTACTACGCAAGCTGCATACGGAAATTATAACGCTACCGGCATGGCGCTCCTGGAAGATTTTTTATGGACAAGCACCCCTCATGGCATTGAAAAAAGAGACCTGAGCGGAAACCTCATTTCCAGATATACTTCAGAAGATGGACTAGGCAGTTCTGATGTTTTTTATTGGATAGGGGTTAACAATGCAGGTGATGTTATAGCCAACTCAGAAACCAACCTTGCTATCTACCAAAATAATATATGGGAAACCATTAACTATCCAGGAAACACAGCCTTAAATACTGATTTCAAACTAGACAGTAGCAACAACTTATATGCTTTCCATAGGGACACCTTATGGAAATATGACAATACCGAATGGACTTATTTAAACCTGAAAGAAGATGTGGAAATCGTTTCCGAACACGAATTTTCGGGAGACACAAGCAACATACTCCGCAACTTCCGCAACTTTGCCATAGACAATGAAGGCAGGCTTTGGGGCAGCGGTTGCGAGCAGTTTCGATGGATGCTAGACTTTGAAAGTAGCCGATTGAAGCTTTTGGGGAAGGAGTGTACGGTTAATAATCAAAACTCTTCCAAGGTAGACATAACTGCCAATGGCCAGAAAATCATTGTCAGCGATTCTTTATACATTTACGACCAGTCTGGAGAAAACCTTTCTCATATACAAGACCTTAACAACAAACGCTACATACATGCTGATGAACAAAACCGCTTATGGTTCCTTCACGGTCAATCCTTTTATATTTACGATCAAAACGAATGGACTGAACAAACTGTTGAATTCCCAGCAGAGAACCTTTCGTCCTTTAACCCAGGACAGCTTTTAATAGACAGCAAAGGCACCCAATGGCTTTCTATAAGAGGTGCTACCCAAAGCAGACTTTACCGGATAAGCGAAGGTGCTGCCACAAAAATCAACTATGAAGATCAGGCTTCAAAATGTTATATAGAAAATCAGTTAGAAGGCGTTGGACTTAGAAGGACTGCTTTAAATATATGGAAAGATGATACAGAAAAACTATGGTATCAACATGCACACCACCTATATTCAACAGGCAACAATTGTTCCAATGTGATTCTTATGCACGAATTGGCTGACAGAAATCTTGCCTCAGACAAAGACGGAAATATATATGCGCTTTCAGGTGCCTATATATATCATCCCGTAAGAAGAAACGAAGCTTGGAAAACTTCAATATCAAAGTATACCCCTGACGGTGAAGAAGAAGAGCTAATCAAGGAAAACCTTGGCCATTCATGGTTTCACTTTAACACAGCAGAAAGGCACATCCTGAAAAAGAACTCTCTCAACAGAACAGAAAACGGGCATCTATGGTTTATCGTTAGTTATGACTCTCTGGTCAGCCTAGGGCGTGGAGGAACGTTTTATCACACTATTGAAGCCCTAGTTCAATTTGACGGCACATCCTTTCAAACCCATCCACTTAAAATTAAACAAGAAGAAATTGACCTTTATAATGTAAGTGGGCAAGGTGTTACCCTTGCAAATATTTTAAATGAACCAGAGTCAAGTATTACCAAAGACAAACAAGATAATATTTGGGTCTCCACATCAGATAAATTGATCAGGTATGAAAATGGGCTAAAAAAAGAGAAGTTTAATTACCCTGAGGGCATTTCAATCCTAAACATCCATTGTGACTATCGGGGTAGGATATGGGGCAAAACAGATGAACAAAACAGTCAGGTTGTTTGTTTTGATGGAGAAAAATGGGAATTATTTGATGCCAATGATTTCGATGTGAAATATGAGATGAGGAAAGACAGCAGCTTTGCCATAGTGATTGAACGGGATAATGGCTTTCATTATACCAAAGACGGAGACCAGTGGACACATTATACCAAAGCAGATGGCCTCTTCAGCAACCGTATAACAAATCATGTCACAGACAGCACAGGGAATATATGGTTTGGGCATGGCAACGGTATTACCATTATGGACCAGAAAGCGGATCAGCCGACTTTTGCTTCTTTGCCGGAAGATGACCTGCAGGAGGAAATAATACTTTACCCGAACCCTGCTTATAACACCATTTCATTAAAAGGTGCCACTCCTGACTCAAAACTGGTAATTTGCAACATAGACGGCAGGATTTCAGAAATACTTCCTTTTAAAGAGAATATAGATATCTCTCACCTGAGCAAAGGCATGTATATTTTAAGAATTGAATCTGCTGAAAAGGTGGTTACAAGGCAGTTCGTAAAGCAATAAATTACAAACAACAGTAATTCCGTCATCTAAAAAAGGTGGCGGGATTACTATTGACTTAACATAAAAAAATATAAAGCAATTATAACTTTACCCTACAATCATTCAAAAGAAAAAACTAAACATTAAAGCACCTGCGGGCAAGGTATTCCACTCAAGGTAAGATACCGATGTTGTTTCTGGCTCAACATCCGGTGCAGAGGCTTGGGTAGCCCTTTCCCTATTATAAAAGAAGGTAAGCCGGGTTTCCGCCGATACTTTAATCCTTTCTCTAAACCGGAATGAAACTCCTAAAAATGGCCTCACACCAAATCTAAGTGTTCGGGCATCAATAGCAACCGGAGGTTCTCCTTCTTCAATATTTACTTTTTGATAGCCAAAAATAAGGTCAGGGCCATAATACACCGTCCATCTATCAGCAGCCTGAAAATGTCGCTGATATCCCAAAGCAACATCGGCATTATACATACCTATGAAGTTTTGATCGGCGTCTAAATTTCCACTGCCTTCCGACTGCGCCCAAACACGAATAGCGCCTTTCTCAAAGTGTCTTCTGTAAAAAACTCCCGCCCCTGCTGCCTGGTTTCCTCCGGTGATTGCAACACCTACCTCATTATGAAGCAAATCCCCTTCCCCATCTTGTCCATACAATGGCAGTGCAATCCATATAAAGAGTAAAACCACTGGGAAATTTCTCATAAACTCACATAATACTGGATATATATTACACTTTTGCCTCTCAATTGTTTTTAACTTATTGACAGAACTAGTCCTGAGTTGCAAAGAGATAAAGTCATAGCGCTTTGGCTACTAATTAAACCTTTTGGTGCTTTCAAATTGTTATAAGACCACACATTCATTTCACATGAAGCTCCCGCTAGCAGAAGAATGGTTCAAGTTAAAAGGCTGGAAGCCACACCAATTCCAAAAGGAAGCATTTTATGCAGTCTTTACAGGCATGTCGGGTTTATTAAATGCCCCAACAGGCAGTGGAAAGACTTATGCCATGTGGTTTGGTATGTTAGAGCAAATAGCCGAAAAACAAAAGCGAGGCCTTAAGGTCATCTGGATTACACCTCTACGGGCTTTGGCCAGAGAAATACACACCGCACTTCAGCAAACCTGCACAGACCTGCAACTTCCATTGACCATAGGTATCAGGACAGGTGACACGGCACATAAAGAAAAGGAAAGGCAAAAAAGAAATATGCCCGATGTCCTAATTACCACTCCCGAAAGCCTTCACCTGATGCTGGCACAGAAAGGATACTCCAAACTCTTATCAGGGCTACAGTATTTTGTAGCTGACGAATGGCATGAACTCATGGGCAGCAAGAGAGGTGTCCAGGTAGAACTGGCGCTATCGAGACTAAAAACTCTTAATCCAGACTTAAGCATTTGGGGTATTTCCGCAACCATCGGAAATTTGGAACAGGCAAAAGAAGTCCTTCTAGGAAACCATCCGCCGAAAAACACCACCATTCGTGCAGAAATCGAAAAAGCTATCGAAGTAAACACCTTGCTTCCTGATGAAATAGAAAAATACCCTTGGGCAGGACATTTGGGAATCAAACTTGCCCATGCAGTACTACCTATAATTAATGACAGCCAATCAACGCTGATATTTACAAACACCCGTTCCCAAGCAGAGATATGGTACCAGCGTTTATTAGATTTAGAACCAGCACTTGCAGGGAATATCGCCCTCCACCACGGCTCCATCAATTTAGAACTTAGAAACTGGGTCGAAGATGCCCTTCACCAAGGGAAACTAAAAGCGGTAATAGCTACATCCAGCCTGGATTTGGGAGTAGACTTTAGACCCGTAGATAGCGTAATACAGATAGGCAGTGCCAAAGGTGTGGCCAGGTTTATCCAGCGGGCAGGCCGTTCAGGGCATGCCCCCGGGCAAACAAGCAAAATCTATTTCCTACCAACCCATTCACTGGAAATAATAGAAGGGGCAGCTTTCCGCGAAGCGATCAGCAGGGGCTTTATTGAGTCGCGCACGCCCTATATACGTTCTTTTGATGTACTCGCACAATATCTGGCAACGCTGGCTGTTTCCGAAGGTTTCAGGCAGGAAGAGGTTTTCCGGGAAACACTCGGCACCCATTGTTTTGACTCTGTTTCAGAGGAGGAGTGGAACTGGCTCCTTTCTTTTATCACCCAGGGCGGAGAAGGATTACAAGGCTACGAGGAGTTTCTTAAAGTTATCATTGAAAACGGTGTTTATAAACTGACAAACCGTCGACAAGCCATGCGGCATAGACTTTCTGTTGGAACCATCGTTAGCAATACGCTTATGCAGGTAAAATACATGAGCGGCAAAAATCTGGGCACGATTGAAGAGTCATTTATCTCTTCCCTAAACCCGGGCGACAGCTTCTGGTTTGCCGGAAAAAACCTAGAGTTAATACAAGTGAGGAATTTTGAAGCCTATGTCAAAAAGGTCCAAAACAAGAAAGGTAAAGTTCCCGGCTGGCAAGGAGGGCGCATGTCCCTCTCTTCCGAACTTTCCGAAATGATACGCTTTAAAATACAAGAATACCTGAACGGCAGTATTTCAGATCCGGAAATACAGGCCATAGCCCCCTTGCTCGAACTTCAACAAAAACAGTCTCTACTACCCCAGAAAAACCAGTTTCTCATAGAAACTTTAAAGTCGCGCGAGGGGTGGCACTTTTTCTTTTTTCCCTTTGAAGGTCGCTTGATCCATGAAGGAATGGCCGCAGTACTGGCTGCCCGTATGAGCGTCCAAAAACCTGCTAGTTTTTCCATAGCCATGAACGACTATGGCTTTGAGCTTTTAACGGACCAGCAGATTGAAATCGAAAAATTTATTAACGAAGGGATTTTCAGCACGGACTATTTAGGCTCCGATGCGCTGAACTGTGTAAATGCAACAGAAATGGCCGTCAGGCGTTTTAGGGACATTGCATCCATTTCAGGGCTGGTGTTTCAGGGTTATCCCGGCAAAATGGTAAAGGCAAGGCACCTGCAGGCTTCTTCGCATTTGTTCTTCAAGGTTTTTCAGGAATATGAACCCGATAACCTGCTCCTGCGACAGGCTTATGACGAAGTGGCGGATTTCCAGCTAAACCTGCATGGACTTCATAAAACTTTTGAGAAGATAAACCGTCAGGAAATCGTCATTAAAAACCTGGACCGCCCCTCTCCGTTCAGCTTTCCTATTATAGCGGAGCGTTTTAGAGAAAAATACTCTAATGAGGATATAGAAACCCGAATCATGAAAATGAAGAAGCAATGGAAGCTGGAATGATTTGATGATACAATTATATGATGATTCGATTATACAATGATAAAATAGTTTGATGATGGAATTTGATGATCAAACTTACCTACTGCTATACTTAGCCCGAAGTTCAATTTTCTGCACCTGCCTTTCAACCAGCAAACGAGCTATAATTTCTCCAGAAGAAAGACTCTCCTTGTTCTCGGCAAGAGCCTTCTTCAACTTCTCTTCCGGCACATCTACCCTATAAAGGATCTGGAGCAGACGGCTGAAATCGTTGTGTATTAGTTCCTCAATATAGGCAGCAAGTAATTTCATCTGCTCTTCCTCTGTACCGCATATTAAGCCCTTCTGAATACTTAACATATCTGACACAAGCAGCACAGCTCTTTCATTATTATTGGTATTGTCCATAAATAGGTAATATAATGGAATCCTTACTTGGCACTAAAAAAAAACAACATTTTGTTTATGTGACTTATGTTAATATTATCGACGAATAGGTCTAGTTTTGTGATGGTATATCAAATCATGTATAGTGTTCTAATACCTTCCTAAACTGCAGGTAATGTTTTTCTATTCTATCCAGATATCCTTTGTCTGAGAACAATAGTTTTTTGTACATGTTAAAAATTTTATTCGAGCTTTTAGATTGAGTTTGGTAAATGTCCAAAGAAGGGCCTTTGAAACTAATAATCTCTTTTTCACCAAGCACCAAAAACTCTTTTTTATAAAAAGAAAGCTTATCCCATCCATACCCGATAGTTGCAACTATTTCCTGACCTAAGTATACTTGCAACAACACACGCCGGCAATCGCACTCGTCACAAAAAAGCTCTGTAAAATAATATTGGCCTTGGGGAAGGCCAAATTCATTGTTAGTATCCTGTATGGTAATCGCTTTTGTTTCCTCCATAGCAGTTTGAGGACAAACAGAATAAAATGGTATGTATGGCATATGAATGTATTTTCTTTAACCGAAAACTTCCAACAAAGATCTAGAAAATAACTTAGCTTTAAAACCTCAGGAAAAGAAATCCGAAGCAAAGAAAACTAAAAAAACATAACCTTCTTTCTCATACAGCCCCCGCAACAGATGTGAGAATGACGATTGGTGATTCAATTATGAGTTTCCAAGAACCTTCTTCAAGGTTCGTCTTTTACTACCCCTTATAAAATACAGGATCTAATCCAGTTTTGAAGATCGATTTTTGTAAATGTTAACATACCACCCCAAAAACAAAAAAGCCCCAGAGCTATCCCGGGGCTTTCTTCTATATCAGCAAGCTGATGTTATTTTATATTCACAACATTCTGCTTTAGGTTCACAGCACTCAGATTTTGGCTGGCAGCAGTCGTTGTTTATTTCTGAAGATTGTACACTTGCAAAAGCTGCTGTTCCGAAGAACAGTCCGAAAACGGCTATTAAAATATTTCTTTTCATTTCCTTAGTATTAAATTGTTTAGTCAAATAATGTTGATATTAATTATTACCACACTATAAACCTTTGTCTTACAAGATTTATATTATTTGACCAACTATCATAGCCGGAAATTTTGGTTCAAGACATTAATGTCTTCAGGTTGCGCATCTGTTTTGTATATCAATTCACCATGCGACTTATAGCGCATAGTTACCTTAAGGTCTGGCACCGCATTAAATAGTGGCACGGTAGCAATGACCACCTCTGGAGCTTCGGCCTCCTCTTTTTCATCAGAAAGATCAGCCTCTAGCTTCTTATGCTCTATGCTAAACTCGCAGCACTCCTGACTGGCGCAATCCTTAGTTTCAATTTCTGATAAACATGCAACTTCGTCTTCCGCAGAGAAATTACATATCATATTAGCAGTACTTACACCTGTAACGGTCACTAAAAGTACGAGCGAAAGGGCGATATGGAAAGTTTTCTTGAGCATCATAATTCGGTTACATACTATGAACCCAGCTTTCGAAGAGATAGTTCAGTAAAACTTAGAAAGTAAAAAAGCGGGCCATACACCCGCTTTTTTTAACAAAAAACCTTTATTTGCCGGCTCCTTATTCTACAATACCAGCTTTAATTAAATCTTCTTTCGTCTTCTCAACATTGGCACAACAATCCAAAAGTTTGCCATCAACAGCTATGGCTGGTACTTGAGAAACACCATAATCTTTTACTTTAAGCACACATTCCTCTGTATCGCATTGCTCTGCTATATCATAAACAATCACATCGCAGTGGTCAGCGGCCATTTCATTGACCAATTCCACTACCGGTTCGCAAACAGCGCACCCGGCCACAAACACTTCAACTTTACGTTTCATAACTCTTAATTCTATGTCTATATATGATTAACATAAATAGCATGAAAAAAGAGCCAAATGTATCTCAAAAACAATACTTACATGCAACATTGTTGCGTTTAAAAAAAGTTTATTATATTTGTCATTATATGTTTGAACCCATAAATACCAACGCTTCAATGTTTAATGATAAGCAACCGTTAATTAAAAATGTACTGGAGGAAGGAACTTCACTAAACCTTCAATTTGAGAAAAGAGGAGGTTTATTACCTGTTGTCGTACAAGAAACCACAACAGGACAAATACTAATGGTCGCATCGGTTAATAAAGAAGCGTTTGATTTTACCTATAAAAACAACCTAGCTGCTTTTTATAGCACGTCAAGGAAATGTTTATGGATAAAAGGAGCTTCTGCCGGTAATTTACTCAAAGTAGATAACATATTAGTTGATTGTGACCAAGATGCGCTGGTGTATCAGGTTACGATCATAGCAGGTGGTGCCTGTCATACCATCAAAGAAAATGGCGAAAATCGAAAAACATGCTTTTATCGGAAGCTAATATCAGATACTGAATCACTTACTTTTTTGAAGGGCGAAAAATAAGATTTTTTTTCTAACTGTTTTACCTTTTGATCCTTAGTCAACATGAATAAGCTACTAAAATTAAACATCATCATATACTTGACCATACTTTTACATGTAATAGCAGCAGCACTAGATCAGACAAATAGCGTGGAGAAGCAAGACACAGTTAAAACCCATATCGCACAGGATTGAGAAAAAACATTCTGCCTTACGCAAGTATAAGAAACTTTTTACCATGCAACATCGTTGCGATTAAAATAATTTTGATAACTTTCAACATTCCTTACAAACATGGCCATTATAAAACAAAAAACTCCACTCGCACCCCATTATATCTATGCGCAGAATCTCAGTGAGCTAAATCGTATCCAAGAACCCGAGTACAATATTGCTATTCACAGAAGACAACCAATAAGCCCTATTGTTCATTTTACTGATCAGTTATTGCACACCTCTTTGAAAAGCATCTCTTTAAAAGGCTCAGCTGAGGAGTTAGCGTGGAAATTTGAAAAAGAGCTTAAAGCCCAAGGTCTACACTCGAAACAAGGCTATTTGGAATTTCTAGATGATATTTTCAAGATAATAAATGCCTTCGGCAGAATAATAAAAGCAGATACCATCAAACTTTACTTTGCGGTGGTAAATTCCAACATGTGCCGTCTCTTTCACACAGATATCAACGACTTGCGACTACTATGCACCTATCGTGGCCCCGGCACGATTTGGGTAAGAAATGACAACATCAACAAAAAATGTTTAAACAAAGAAAGTAACGATTCCTTATTGATAAACCCAGACCAAACAGAAAACACTGAAGCTTTCGACATAACTATATTAAAAGGCGCACTGCATACCAGCAACTACACCATGCCTGTTTTTCATAGAAGTCCTTCTATAGAAGAGACAAAAGAACAAAGGGTGCTGCTGAGGTTAGATACGGGAGCCTTTTTGTCAGAACTAAGCTAAATATATTTATTCTTTAAACTAATGGAAAGCGCAGTTAAATTACTTCAAAACAAAAAGATAAAAGTCACCAAGCTACGGATAGAAGTGCTAAAGATTTTAATGCTAAACCGTAAGTCATACGCACACTCAGAATTGGCAGTATTACTAAACAAACTGGCTGACCGGGTTACCATATAATATATAGAAATATGATCTTGCTAACCAATGCAGGTTTATTAAAAAAGCTCATGGACTCGGACGGTGTATAAAAAAATGTTTTTAACACAAGTACGTCCATGCAAAGCCCTAACAGGTTCTATCTAAAATGTACAGAATGCGAAACTATAATTGCGCTTCCGGAACTACCCAAGAATTATCTAAACCAATTAAACAAACACCAAGTAAAACAAATCCATTTCCTTGCTGAAGGAAAATGCATTGATTGCTTATCTGATAAATCTTAACATGCAAGAAAGACCAGTAACTATACTTACAGGCTTTTTAGGAGCAGGCAAAACTACCTTCCTAAATGCCCTAATAGAAGTACGCAAAAACCAACGGTTTGCCATTATAGAAAATGAATTTGGCGAAGCTGGTATCGACAGTGAGTTAATTTTAAGAGCAGAAGGAGACATTGTGGAAATGAACAATGGGTGCTTATGTTGTACGTTAAATGAAAACCTATATGAAATACTAAACCAGCTATTTCACAAAGAAGAAACATTTGACGAGTTAATTATAGAAGCTACAGGTATTGCAGACCCAGCAGGAATAGCACTTCCGTTTTTAAACCAGCCAGCCATAGGCAAAGCTTTCCCCCTCACCAGGGTCATTTGCCTAGTAGATGCAGAGCTCATAGAAGACCAGCTTAAAGAAAATGAATCTTGTATCCAACAAATTTCATTCAGTGATATCATTTTGATCAACAAAACAGATAGGGTTAACCCACGGTATGTCCAAGAGCTGGTAAAGGTGCTGGCCAAAATCAACCCCTGTGCCAAAGTTTTTGCCGGAAACAAAGACAAATTCCCCTTGGAGGCCATACTTTCAGTTGAGCCACACAAAAGCATTGGCTCCTCCTATACTCCCAATCATGGACATGGTAAAAAAAATAACCATCAATATACCCATCATCACCACCACCATAACCATGGGGACATAACCTCAATTACTTTTAAATTTAAGGAGCAATTTGATTTTGACAGGTTGTATGCCAGACTTTTTGCCTTTCTAATATTTCAGGCCAAAGATGTTTATCGTATAAAAGGCATTATAAAATGTGGAGATGGCGAAGGCATGATTATCCAATCTGTTGGGAAAAATATAAGCACTAAAAAGCACCCATCGTCTAAAGAGTGTTTGGAAAGCAGGATAGTATTTATAGGCAAAGGTCTGGAGGAAAAAGCTTATGAAAACATGTTAAGAAGCTGTATAGCTTAATATTTCAAAAACTAATTAAAATACTGCTTTAAGAATTTAGGCCAATAAACATTGTCATAACCTGCCGTTTTTTCAACCTTCACTCCTTTCCAGAAAGAAACCATGCCTTTTAGCATCCATGCTTTTTCTAAAGGATCAGGGTAAAACCATGCGGCATTTTCATTGACCTCTCCATTAACATGAAGGTGCAGGTAATGCGCAATACCCTTGTCCGGACACCGCCCCCGGCATTTGCTTTCCTCAAAATACTTGCTTTTAAGAGCACTAAGTGGGAAATAAGTATAGCCGTCAATTTCTAATACCTGCTTACTTTTCGCAATGATTTTACCATTCCATTCAGCTATTACCATAATTCATAACCTTAGTAGCATTTTAATAACACAGTACAAAATCTTATTGTTATAAAATAATCTGACCTGCACTTGAATTATCTTCAACGGCTCATTACCTTCCAATTCTCAAAAACCACAAAGCTTACTTAACTTTTAGGATTAAAACTGTTATATAAAAAAGTAATGCAAACTGTGCCACGTTTAAATATTGAAGGACAGACATTAAGGCTTCTTCCCCAAAAAGCAATGCTATGGGAGGAAACAAATACGCTTATACTTGCTGATTTACATCTTGGCAAGGCAAGCCACTTTCGGAGAGAAGGCATAAACATCAGTCCAGGCTGTGGCGAAAAAGACCTACAGGTTTTAAAAGCATTACTAGAGTCTCACAAGCCCACAGAAGTCCTTTTTTTAGGAGATTTGTTTCACAGTAGCCTAAACAAGGAGTGGGATATTTTTTGTGAATATCTTCATGATTTTCCAGAGATAAAATTTAGGCTCCTTAAGGGGAATCATGACATTTTGCCCACCTGCTCATATATAGACGCTGGCCTCGAGGTGATACAAGGACTGTTGACAAAAGGTCCTTTTTTATTTAGCCATCAGCCAGAGAAGGGGGCGACAGGGTCAGTTAATATATGTGGACATATCCACCCAGGGGTAAACCTCCAAGGATTAGCGCACCAGTCCTTGCAATTGCCATGTTTCTATTTTGAAAACAGGACACTGTTTTTGCCCGCTTTTGGAAACCTCACCGGACTGTATATAATGAAACCTACTAAAAAAACACAGGTATATGTGGTAACCGGCGAAAAAATAATTTCAGTAGAGTTTTGATTGCCAGCTAATACTAATGGCTTTATAACCATCTTTTTCGAGTTGGTGCATGGCACGACCCATGACTAATTGGTCTATAAACTGCTCCACTGAAGTGTTTCTATATTGAGGCGCAATCAAAACAATATCTGGCTTATAAACAAGGAAGAAATCTTCCACCTCATTTTCAGAAAAGTCTGGCACCTTTAAACTAGGGTTTTCCTGTACCTTTAGCAAGAAGTCCATAACAGGATTTTGGTGATAAAAAGCCCACACCTCTTCAGGAACTCTGGATACATACCCCCCAATAATATTTTTGTGGTGCAGTGATTGGTACCATAAATCCTTTACATTAAACTTCCCCGCTTCGTTAAATCCATCTCTAATACCAAAAGGCACCGGCAATAAAACCTCTCCATGAAGTTGTTTTAAATTATTATATATTTTGGGGCTTTCATTGAGCTGAACGCTGGGAAACTGTCTTGGATAATAATCTATCAGAAACAGTAAAAAGAGAGGAACCCCTAATATGGGCTTTACACCTTTTTTATCCAGTATATAAAAAACTGCTATGGGCAAACATAAATATACCAACAGCACAAATCTGCCAGGTATCCGAAAATTATTGATTCCAGGCACAAAATGAATAAACGAAAGAGGATTATTGAATAAAGTAACCCCAGCTATTTTAAAAACTGGCATTGTTAAAAAAGCAAAAATAAGGGCTAAAAGCGCAAACACTTTTATATCACTGGGCAAAATAAGTTTCTTCTTCAAAACCCAGGAAATAACCGCCAAAACGATTAAAACAATTCCTAGGTAGTTGACATTTTCTATTTCCTGTGGCAAAAGGCTGCTTATAAAACTTTCGCTAAAGAGATTCGAGAAAAAATGATGAGCAGGAGGCACAAATAAATTAAGCAGGTCTGAACCCCACCAAAATGCTCCTACATCATCAAAAGACAACCTTAGAAGCCTAATTATAAAATGCGCAACAACCCAAAGAACTATAAAAAAGCCAACACTTTTAAAACTCCACGAAATATTCCTAAACCGGTAGGCAACAAACCATGCGACACTAAAATAAAAGGCCAACATAGTAAGCACAAGATCACTTGCCAGCGTCAACAAACCTGCAACAAAGCAAAACAGCAAATTTGTAGTGCTAGTAACCTTTACTGGATTACCAAAATCAAATGTTTTAGTAAAAAAATAAATATAAAACACCAAAGGGGCAGTCAACACCAAGTTATAATGCTCAGTCAACCGCATCATTTTCCACGGCGCAAAAGCAAAAATAAACCCTACCAATAAGCACCATGCAATAGAGCTAATATAAAGCCGGGACAGCAGAAAAGCACCCAAACCTGAAAGTACAAAGTTTAAGGCAAGGAAAATATTGATCCCTAAAATGTTATTTGAAAACATTTGAGAAAAGAAGCTCATAATAGGCGTAGAAGTGTGCAGCATCAGCGAAATCCCTTTCGGTGCAAAAAGGTAATCCGTTTTTAGTGAAAACATATTAGAGGGACTGGCCTCCGAAACCCAAGCATTCCACAAATACTGATATACATCACCGCCTGAACCAGGCACATGACCATTAAACTGAAAAAGCAACGGATAGGTGTAGAAAATATAGAAAAGAAAGTAAAGCAGGACGGGTAAAATACCCCCCACCCAAAAGTGTGCTATTATATTTGTTTTTTTATCATTGAATTTTGTCATTATCTACAAAGGAACCTCCAGACTATGAAAATCAATTAAACAACTTTACTTGTTAACCTATAAGCTAAGATATTCCAATGTCTTTTGCCTACCTAGAATTATTTTAGTTATTTTTGCCCCAAACCCAAAGCAATGCAATTAAAACATCTGTCAGTAAAAGACACGGGGTGCTTTTCCTCCCTATTTACCGATTATATAGATAAGTCAGAGGCATTAAAGCCTTTTTATGGCATATATCCTGAGCTGGAAAATTTTGAGGATATAATTAGAAACAGGAGCTTTTCACCCGAAATTCGTCAAGACCTCACCAAAGTACTCGAAGAGCAATATTCAGGTCTAACACTTCCCAAAAAGCTTGAGGAAAACCTTGGGCAGCTCAAGAAAGAAAACACCTATACCGTTACTACCGGCCATCAACTAAACTTGCTCACTGGCCCCTTATATTTTATTTACAAAATACTTACTACCATTAAGCTAGCGGAGTCGCTCAGTATCAAATATCCTGATAGCAATTTCGTACCGGTATATTGGATGGCCACAGAAGACCATGATTTTGCAGAAATAAACCACTTTAACTTATTCGGCCAAACCTATACCTGGAACAAAGAAGCGCACGGAGCAGTAGGCAGGCTTAACACCCGCGGCTTAGAAGAGCTCCTAAAAGATGTACCCGATTTACCCGAAAACCTCAAACATAGCTATACAGAAAGCCGGAATTTAGCAGAAGCAACAAGAAAACTAGTTACGCACCTGTTTGGGGACAAAGGCTTAGTAACTGTAAACGCAGACCATGCGGTGTTAAAAAAGCATATGAAAACCCTAATCGTCAAGGAGCTTGAACTAACCTCCGTCCACGATTTGGTGAGTGGCACTTCTATGCGATTGTCCGAAACTGGGTATAATGCCCAAGCCCACGTCAGAGAAATAAACCTATTTTGGTTGAGCGGCAGTATCAGGGAAAGAATAATACGGGAAGAAGACAGGTTCAAAGTAGCTAATACATCCCTAAACTTTTCCCTGGAAGAAATCATGAAAATGGCCGAAGAAAAACCTGAATGCTTTAGCCCGAATGTACTCACAAGGCCTGTTTATCAAGAACAGATACTACCAAACCTTGCCTATATAGGAGGACCGGCAGAACTGGCTTACTGGATGCAGCTAAAAGATGCCTTTAACCACCTTGATACTTCTTTTCCAGTTCTTTTCCCAAGAAGTGTGGCCATGGTCATTAACAAAAACACCAATAGAAAACTTTTAAAAACAGGAATACAGCCGGAGGACTTGTTCTTAAAGCCTGAAGATATTTTGGAAAAATATGTTTACAGCAAATCGGGAGAAGAGTTTTCTACTGAAAATGAGGTCGCACAGGTGAATAAAATGTTTGAACAGCTTCAAGAAAGGGCGGTTCAGACAGATAAATCCTTGGAGCAATTTGTGTTAGCACAAAGACAACGGATACTTTCTGTGTTGTCTGATACAGAGAAGAAAATAAGAAACGCTGGAAAAAAGCGCTTCGAAACAGAAGTAAACCAGGTGCAAAATATTTTGGACAAGCTGTTCCCTAATGGTGGATTACAAGAAAGGCATGAAAACTTCCTTAACTTTTATATCAATGACCATTCTTTTATAGAAAAGTTGTACAACAATTTTGACCCTTTTGATTTCAGGTTCAAAATCTTCATAGAGCATGAATAAACAGGAGCTACGATATATATATTTAAGCAAACGCAAAAAGCTTTCAAAAGAAGAATGCAGGGAAAAGAGCTTATTGATAGCCAATACTTTTTTCAACAGTATTGATATCCGTACCTTTTCGGTAGTCCATCTTTTTTTGCCTATTGCCAATCACAACGAACCTGATACATTCTTATTGATTGATGCCATCAGGCAAAGAAGCCCTGAAACCAAAATTTTAATACCTGTTACAGAACCAGGGACTAAGCTACTAAAAAACGTCCTTCTTACGAAAGAAACTATACTAAAGGTGAACAAATGGGGTATACCCGAACCTGAGCATCCCGAATATACGTCCCTACAGCCAGACTTGGTAGTATTACCGCTGCTCGCTTTTGACAAAAGAGGGTACCGCATAGGCTATGGCAAGGGTTTTTATGACCGTTACCTTGCCAGCCTAAAAGTAAACCCATACAAAGCAGGCATCTCATTTTTCCAGCCTGTAGAGATTATAGAAGGCATTGACCCTTATGATATCCCTATGGATATTTGCTTCTGCCCGAAAGAGGTTTACAGGTTTGATAATAAGAGATCCGATGATGTAATGGTTTATTGAGGGCTTCCTCTATTGGCGTTTTCACCAACAAGCAAAGGTTCTAGGACACCAGAGCCCCTCTACCCTTTTGTTTCATCTATAATTTCCAGGTCATAAGCGTCTGCCAACTTATTGACCACCGACAAAACCTTTTCTCTGGATTTATCTTTTATCAACATCAGATATCCCTTTTTCGAGAAGTCGACATAGCCCTGATAGATTACATTTTGCTGCTTGTCAAGATCCTCGTCTATAGTTAAACCGGCAAGTTCCTTATAGGATTCGTAGGAGCCAAATTCGAACCCTAAAACACTGAGATACTTTTTGTAGAGCTTTTTTTCTTGATCAATTTCGATACCGTGATGGGTAGTCTGAACCATAATCCATGCGAGCAGCGCCAGCATAGCCGCTACAGTATTGGCACTAAAGCCCAAAAAACCTATGGCTAAAATTAAAACAGAACCAATACGAACAAACCGAGGGAAAAAGTAGTTAATTATGACCTTCTTGGATGAACTCACAGAACAATTTTTTTTAAAACTTAGTTACAAATGCTACTACACAATATATGTGCCGGAAGTAAAATTACATCTTATAAACTTTTTATTAGCACATTATTTCATAATATATTTATAAATTGCTAAATTCCAGATTCAACTTAAAACATTGTAATACATAATATAACCAGATAGACTGTATGGAACCTAATAAGGAAAACAAAAACGACATCAAAAAAGACCCTATAAAGAAACCAGGCGTAACCAAAAAACCGGTCAAAGAAACCTCTACTAAAGCTAAAGAAGAAAAAAAAGAGAAAAGTGGCAGTAAGTTACCGCTTATCTTACTCATTTTCTCACTTCTTATAAATATCGGTTTAATTGCAGGGCTTGTACTAATAAACAACTCCAATACAGCACAGGAATCAGAAATACGTGAGTTAAGGGCCGAGATTGGAAAAATAGACAGTGAAGTTTCTACTAAAGCCAATGAGCTATCTGAAATAAGAGATGAATTAGACAGGATCAGGGCTGAAAGAGATCAGCTAGGCTTGGAAAACTCAGACCTTGATGCCAAAATTGCTGAACTGAACAACACTATCACCACGCTAAGAAGATCTTCAGCGCTTACCTCTAAATCTAAAAAAGAAGTTGACCAACTAATATCCAAATTGCGCAAAGAAATTGCAGAGAAAGATAAAGAAATAGCCAAACTGCACCAGGAGAATGATAGCTTGTCAACTAACATAAGTCACCTTAATGAGGAAAAGCTACAATTAGGCGACTCTCTATCTACCACAATGAAGGCGTTAAAAGATGCATCTATCCTAAAAGCTGAAAACCTAGAAATCCTAGGCGTAAAATCGAACGGCAAAGAAATGGACAAGCCTACATTGAGGGGCAGAAGGGTTGAACAGTTAAGGATTAACTTCAATTTAGCTGACAACAAGGCAGCTAAAAAAGAAAAGAAAAAGTTCTACGTGGCACTTGTGTTGCCTTCTGGTGAAACCTTCTCTGACATAGCCAATGGTGGTGGGACAACTACCCTGGCCGATGGCACAGATATTTTCTATACCCTTAGCCAAAACATTGACTTTGATAATACTGGCCAGCAGCTAACATTTGATATGCTAAAAGGCTTTAACTATACTGAAGGAAATTATTATGTAAACATATACTCTGAAGGTCATTTAATCGGCGAAGGAGGATTTAGCATTAAATAACATTGTCAAAACCATAAAAAAGAGGCAGCTAAATTATCTTTTAGCTGCCTCTTTTTTGTTAGCTCGTCTTTCAAATTCAACCAGATTCAACTGGAATGAAGCTTAAATTTCTTGATATCGAAAGAATATGCTTTATTCCACTTATCACTTTTATTAAATTCAATTACAAAGTGCAGGTCACGAACGGCAAACGCCATAAGTGCCGCCCCTGCAAATACAGACCCTAATATCATACTGGTAGTATATCCAGACGCAACAATTTTTCTGGCTGCCGAATCACTTAGTATGCCTGATTCTTTCTTATGCTGACCATTAATTTTAAATGCTTCTTTGGTCTTTTTGGTCAGGCCTTCAATTTTAGTAAATAATTCCATACCTCTTCCTTTTTATATTTAACCGGTAAGGAAAAGATTAGTTTATATACAAGCATTGACAAATTGCTATTATCAAAAACCCTCCGCCTTATCATCTCCCCGAGGGTCTGCGCCTCCTTCGAGCGTATTATCAGGACGAACTAAAACAGCATCTACACGACCTAAGCCTTCTATAGCCGGCGCTATCCGGTGACCTTTGGCCAAGAGCTCAAAAACAGATGAGAATCGCATAGATCCCCATTCTGCCAATATCCAGTTAGGCCTCCATTGGTGGTGAAAACGTTCTGCATTAACCGCCCCTTGCATGGGAAAATCAAAAGTAGTTACATTGAGAATTGTCTGGTAAACCGTGGTTATAATCGTTGAGCCACCTGGACTTCCTAATACCATAAAAAGCTGATTGTCCTTTTCTACTATAGTAGGTGTCATAGAGCTAAGCATACGTTTTCCAGGAGCAATGGCATTCGCTTCTCCTTCTACCAAGCCGTAAATATCAGGATGTCCAGGCTTTAGGCTAAAATCAGCCATTTGATTGTTCAATAAAAAACCTGAACCAGCTACAACCACCCTAGAACCATAAATGCTATTCAAGGTAGTAGTTCCAGCAACGGCATTTCCCTCTGGGTCTACAATAGAATAATGTGTAGTGGAATGGCTTTCTGCAAAAAAAGGTTCTCCCGCATAAACCTCATCACTATCTGTAGCCTGACCCATAGAAAAGTCAGCCATTCGCCCCTTTAAATAATCATCATCGATAAGGCCGTCCAAAGGAATGTCCCAAAAATCTGGATCACCCAAATGCCTGGAACGGTCCGCATACACCCTTCTGCATGCCTCGGTCATAAGATGGATGCTTTGGGTGGAATTCCACCCCCATTTAGCCAAAGGATAACCCTCTGTAATTTTGAGCAACTGAAGCAAACCTGTTCCGCCAGCAGAAGGAGGAGGCATTGAAATGATTTTACAATCTTTATATTTGCCGGCCACAGGTTTCCGCCAAACAGAACGGTAAGAGTCCAGGTCTTCCAAGCTGATAATACCTCCCCCTCTTTCCATTTCAGCAATTAAATTTCTAGCAGTAACCCCTTCATAAAAACCAGCCCTGCCATAATTGCGAATTAGCGCCAATGTCATGCCCAATTCCTCTAAAACCAAAGTATCTCCCGCCCGCCAGCGATCGTTAAGCATGTGTTCCGGCCTAACAGTGCTATATTCTTCCAAGTCATCCATATAGCGGTTCAACTTTTTTGCTTCCTTCTTGGTCAAAGGGAAACCATGCAAGGCAAGATCAATAGCAGGCTGCAACAACTCTTCCCAAGGCTTGCTGCCATATTTCCGATGAGCATTTACCATACCATCTACAGTGCCGGGCACCCCAGCAGACAAATGACCTCGATGACTTTCTTCTGAAATGGGTTCTCCTTCCTCATCTAAGAACATATCTCTGGAAGCAGCAGCAGGAGCTACTTCCCTATAGTCAAGGGCATTTGTTTCTCCATCTTTCGTTCTAATGACCCAAAAACCTCCCCCTCCTATATTGCCCGCATCTGGGTATACAACCGCTAATGCAAATTCAACAGCAATAGCAGCATCAAAAGCATTTCCTCCGGTCTTTAAGATTTCAACCCCTACTTGGGATGCCAAAGGGTGCGCGGTAACCACCATTGCTTTCTCTCCCACAGTCCCCTCTTCAGAAAGATCACTGTGCGCACAACTAAGCAGTAAAGTGGCACAGAACAAAAAAATATAAGATTTAAGCTTCAAAAATCCCATTAAAAATTTTAGGGTTACCCATTTAGATATCTTATGTGTTATTAGCTTACCTAGGCTCGCTTAGTTACTTTTGCCTCGCCGGCAGGGCCTTACTTTTTTTCTTAGACAAAAAAAGTAAGCAAAAAAGTCAAGGCCTGTGATGAAATTTGCTAAACTTTATAACCATTACGCTATCCCGATAGCTATCGGGATGAAACCCACCCTCCTTGCGTCGGGCTCAAACAGCAAATTTTTTGGCCGCTCCATGCTTATAAAGTTCTTAACGCAATTTCATCAATGGCCGCTTTATTTTCTAACATTAGCACATATCGCCATTAAAAAGCAATTTATCGTACAAAAAAACTTATTACTTCCTAGAGACTTAAATGGGTAATCCTAAAAAATTTTACTACTTTTATAAAATATACCACTCAATATAAAAAAAACAAACAATTATAAAAGGTTTACAAATTAGCTATGTTCTACAGAAGAAACCAGGTCAATAAAAAAGCCTCCCGAAATTAACGGGAGGCCTTTTTATTTATGTGTTGTTACTAAACTTAGTTTGCTGCTTCTATTTTTCGGGCTTTATCCATGTTCTTGATCGCCGTCTGGAAGACTTCATCATATTTGTTTATAACAGGGTAGAAACCCCTGTTACCCCAAACACTCCGAGCGATATAAGCCTTTACATTTGTCCGCATAAACTCTTTAGAACGCTTAAACTCTTTTTCTTTATACTTAATATCAACTTTTTTGCCCATTTTCACAAGGTCCTGAAGCATTTCATCTGTAACCACAAAGTCTCTCAGATAATCTTCAAACTCCATAGCCTTTAGTTTCTTTTTGTTGCTATTAAAGTAGTCAAGCGTATACTCTCTGATAATATTTTTATTAAACAGCTCCGCCAAATAATTGGTGTACATAGAAGTGTCTCTCGGCACAAAAATATCAGGCATAATTCCACCACCGCCATACACAGTACGCCCTGCTGCGGTTGTATATTTCAAGCTGTCGTCAAAACGTATACTGTCCTTATGGAAAAACTCACCATGTTTAAAACGCTTAGACAAGTCTGAGGCATAGTCTTCATCCTCGCTGTATGGCTTTTGTATACTTCTGCCGCTAGGAGTATAATACCTCGAAATTGTCAGTCTCAACTCGGCACCATCGTTCAGAGGTATAGGCATTTGAACCAAGCCTTTACCAAAAGACCTTCTACCAACTATGAGTGCACGGTCATGATCCTGCAAAGCACCAGAGACAATTTCTGAAGCAGAAGCACTTCCTTCGTTTATCAACACGACCACCGCTCCTTCTTCAAAAGAACCTTTAGTATTTGACTCAATACGCGAGTTATACCGAGCATCTTTTCCTTGGGTATATACGATCAGTTTGTTTGGAGGCAAGAAATCATCTACCATTTTCGTAGCACGATCCATATACCCACCAGGGTTGTCGCGCAAGTCTAAAACTAATTGCTCCATACCTTTAGATTGAAGTTCTTTCATCGACTCCTTAAACTCCTTGTAGGTACTTGCAGAGAACCTGCTTATTTTGATATACCCAGTTTTATCATCAATCATATAAGTTGCGTCAACAGAATATGTAGGGATTTTATCACGCACAATGGTAAAGTCCAGTGGGTTTTTAGAACCTTTACGAACCACACTAACTTCAACTTTGGTACCTTTCTTACCCCTCAACATGCCAAAAACATCCATATTAGAAATGCCTTTGCCTGCTACATTCTCTCCATCAACTGTCACAATTTTGTCACCGGCCATTAAACCTACAGATTCAGAAGGGCCACCACTGATGGGGGCAATAACAAAGATGGTGTCTTTAATAATGTTAAATTCTATCCCTATTCCTTCAAAATCACCTTCCAGTTGGGACCTGGCCACATCAATATCTTTTTTAGGAATATATGCGGTGTGAGGGTCAAGCTTCTCAAGCATTTTCACAATAGCGTGATCCACCAACTCATCAATATCGACCGTATCGACATAGTCCTTTTGGATATAAGTTAAAATTTCAGCAAACCGCATATAGTTAGACACTATATTGCTTTGTTTACCATTGTCAAAAAGTGTAGCTCCTATAAAAATCCCACACACAATTGCCAGGGCCAACATAAAAGGAAGCCTTATATAGAACTTTCTGTTTTTGATTTTACTCACTGAATTAACGTTTAATTAAAAATATATGGGTAATTTACTAACCTGTAAAGGAAAACAAAGTTATATAAAATATAAACTTTTTCTATCTAACAAACAATGTACCGAAAATATAATTCCATACAAATACAGAAATTAAAACTTTTTATAATAAACTGGCACGGATTTTCCTTATTTTATCTTTATAAAGTTATTTTTGAATAAATTTTATCTAATTAAACCAAAACCTGTCAGTAAAAAAAGCATTTTTTTGAAGCAAACGCTTTCTCATATCATTATTCTCCTTGTATGTGTCTTAACTAGGCTATTGACTACGGCCAATTATGTTGAAGATACCGAAACTATGAATTTCATATTGGGCTTTATCAATTATGATATTGCTTCAGGCACGCCTGCTTTACCAGGCTATCCTATTTTATATACAGTCATCAATAGCATAAACTTCTTCACCCATTCTTTATCCACCGCATTTGCCGTTGCAGGTGGTATAAGCACATGGCTTATCATATATTACACTTCCAGAATATTAAGGGTCACCTTATTCTCATTAGAAGGTGGACTAACTGGCTTTTTGATCTTTTTCAATACAAGCATTTGGCTTATGGGAAATAAATTCCTTCCCGACCTGATGGCTCTGGCTATAGCGCTACCTGTTTTTTACTACCTTCTGGTTGACAACTTCAAAGCAAGATACCTTTATAAAGGCTGGTTTCTAGCAGGTCTTCTTCCAGGAGTAATGTTTTCATACATCCCTTTGATAGTATTACCTGCAATATACGCACTGGTCAAAAAAAGAAGGTTTATCTGGAGTATCCCGTTTTTGCTTACTGGCATTCTTTTGTGGTTGGTCCCTTTCACCATATATATTGGTCCCAGCCAATTATGGGCTTATACAGAAATGTATTTCAATTCACTGATGCTGACAGCCGGGACAGCAAACACTGGGCCTGGATTTATAGAAATTCTGGAAGGTATTTGGGCTGAAGGGCTTACAGGTTATATCCCAGGAAGAAACTTATTGGCTATATTTACTTCTCTGCCTGTCATAGCCTTATTGTTTTTCGGATTAATGATTACCCTAAGCTTTGGCCATAGCAAACCTAAAATGTTAATTGGCCTGGCATCATTGTCACTGTTTCTTATCTTTTCCTATATATTTAGGGACAGCAACAATCTTCACAGGCACATTTTGCCATTTCTTCCTTTTTTAATGATCTTTATTTGCTACGGAATTATCTATTTCCTAGTGAATTTTAATTTCATGTTGATTAAAGTAATTATTTCATTGTTTCTTATATTATATGTATCGCTCAATACAGGTGTAGTTTCGGACAACAGTAAACCGACAGCCATAGCCTCTATGTCTAAAAGGTTGCTCAAAAAAGATCTTTCAGATGTTAGGATAGTTTCATATCCCCAAATAAATCAGTACCTCAAAGATTCAGGTGTAGAGGCTGCATCTTTTGAAGACAAAGGCGCACTATTGCAAGAAGATGAACTACACAACACACTGCTGCTGCTCCCAGAAGGATACCCTGTGCCAGACAATTATTCAGAAAGAATTACAGAAAAGCACAACCCAATGATTAACAGGCAGTGGACACAACTCACTTTATATAATTATAAATAACATGCCTAGGATCGTCGCCATAGACTATGGAACCAAAAGGACTGGACTCGCAGTAACAGATCCGATGAAAATAATTGCCACTCCCCTAGAGACAGTGCATTCATCTAAACTTATAGAATTCCTCAAAACCTATGACTTAAGCGAGGGAATAGAATCTTTTGTAGTGGGCATGCCAAAAACGCTCAAAAATATTGAATCTGAAAACGCACGGCATGTGCACATCATGATTAAACATTTAAAGAAAGCCTTTCCCGAAAAAGAGGTATTTCTTGTAGATGAGCGCTTTACTTCTTCTATTGCTTTAGATGCAATGCTGGCAGGCGGCATGAGCAAAAAGAACCGTAGGGACAAATCAAATGTTGATAAGATTAGCGCAACTATTATATTGCAGTCTTTTCTCGAAATGAAAAAATAATTATTATACCCCTTTAATAAACTTAAGTAAGAAAATGATATATCCCATAGTGGCATACGGAGATCCCATTTTAAAAAAACCAGCTTCTGATATTGAAAAAGGCTCTGTTGATGTTAAGAAATTGTCCGATGATATGTTTGAGACCATGTATGCATCGCACGGTGTAGGTTTAGCAGGCCCTCAAATTAACAAATCTCTCAGAATTTTTGTGGCCGACGGATCTGGATTGGATGAAAGCCTTACTGATTTCAAAAAAACATTTATCAATCCTGAGATTCTTATAGAAAGTGAAGAAGAATGGGAGTATGAAGAAGGATGTTTGAGCATTCCAGGCATTCGCTCTACTGTCACAAGACCAGAAAGTATAAAAGTCAAATATTTTGACACCGACTGGAATGAACATATAGAGGAGTACGATGGCATAGCTGCCAGAATTTTCCAACATGAATATGATCATCTAGAAGGTATTTTATTTGTAGACTACATGTCAGGGCTCAGAAAAAATTTGCTTAAAGGAAAGCTGTCCAACATCAGCAAGGGCAAAGTAACAGTAGATTATAAAATGAAGTTTCCAGTGAGGAAGTAATATGACTTTTTCCAGCAAATTACCCAATGTAAACACCACCATATTTACCGTCATGTCTAAAATGGCGGCAGAACATAATGCCATTAATATGGCCCAAGGCTTTCCTGATTATTCGTGTGACGATGAGCTGGTAGACCTTGTATACACTTATATGAAGGCAGGTTTAAACCAATATGCTCCCATGGCTGGAGTAGCCCTGCTTCGGGAAGCTATTGCTGAAAAAATAAAACTATGCTATAATGCGCAGGTAAACCCGGAAACAGAGATCACGCTTACCTGCGGCGCATCTGAAGCTGTATATACAGCAATATCTACAGTAGTCAAGCCAGGAGATGAGGTAATTGTATTTGAACCAGCCTTCGACAGTTATGTCCCTGCCATACAACTCTGTGGCGGGAAGCCTGTATTTATAGAAATGAATTGGCCGCACTACAAACCAGATTGGGACTTGGTACGAAAAGCAATAAACAAGCGCACCAAACTTATTATTATCAATTCGCCCCACAACCCCACAGGTAGTACCCTAGCGCCACATGACCTATTGCAACTGGAAGAGATAGTTACAGAATCAGGACTTTTTGTCCTCAGCGACGAAGTGTATGAACACATCACTTTTGACAACCTTACACATGAAAGTATCCTAAAACATCCAGGGTTGCGAGACAGGAGTTTTACTGCATTTTCCTTTGGTAAAACCTATCATACCACCGGATGGCGCATGGGCTATTGCGTAGCGCCTGCACATCTGACTGAAGAGTTCAGGAAAATCCACCAGTACATCACCTTTAGTATTCCTACCCCCATGCAGTTTGCCATGGCAGATTTTTTAAAGAAAAAAGAACACTATCTTAAGCTTCCTGATTTTTACCAAAAGAAACGGGACTTTTTCAATACAGCACTCAAGGAGTCTCGCTTTTTGATAGAGCCATCAGAAGGCACATATTTCCAACTGGCGAACTACAGTCACATTTCCAAAGACAGTGATGTAGTAATGGCAGAAAAACTTACTAAAGAAAATGGCATAGCATGTATTCCAGTGTCGACCTTTTATCACAATAAAAAAGACGATAAGATCTTAAGGTTCTGCTTTGCCAAACAAGAAGGTACACTACGAAAAGCAACCGATATTTTATGCAAGATCTGAAAGCCACATTGATCCAAAATCCATTAACCTGGCAGGACAAAACAGCAAACTTGGCAAATTTCGAGGAAAGAATTTGGCAGATAACTGAGCAACCAGACCTAATTGTTTTGCCGGAGATGTTTAACACAGGCTTTACCATGCATGCCCAAGAGGTAGCCGAGCCAATGAACCTGACGACATTTAAATGGATGAAACAAATGGCTGCCCAGACACAAGCAGTAATCACCGGAAGCTTTATAGTGAAAGAAAACCACAACTTTTACAACAGACTGGTGTGGATGCGCCCTGACGGAAGTTATGAATGCTATGACAAAAGGCACCTATTTCGGATGGCTGGCGAGCATGAAGTTTTTTCACCAGGCAAAACAAAAACCATAGTAAAACTCAAAGGCTGGAATATTTTGCCTGTTGTTTGCTACGACCTCCGTTTTCCCGTATGGCTAAGGAACAGAAACAACGAGTACGACCTGCTCATTTGCATTGCCAACTGGCCCGAAAGCCGTAGCATCGCTTGGAAAAGTTTGCTCCAGGCAAGGGCTATTGAAAACCTATCGTATGTAATAGGTGTAAATCGCATAGGAAAAGATGGGAATGACATCAGCTATTCGGGTGACTCAGGTGTATTCTCGCCCAAAGGTGAACTCATATATGCTTGTGACAATCATGAAACAATACAAACAGCAATCTTGAACAAGGAAAGCCTAGATAGCTTTAGAAAAGCTTTTCCTGCGTGGCAAGACGCTGATGACTTTACATTAGGTAATTAGGGCCTGCTGAAAAAGTCACAAGTGTGCAAGATACGCATGGCCTTACATGAAGACGTATTGGAATACTTCGAATGTAAGGCCATAAAGTAGATTGTGCGCTTGTGGCTAGCCCAAAAAAAATATTGGATTAAACCTGAAATACGCATTAGATCTTCTATTGCGTGGCAAAATAACTTCAAATCAGACGCTTCGCTCGCATTTGGTTTTTAACCATAGAACCACTATGCTTTACAAACCAAATACGCTGATTTTTTGCTCTTTTGCCCCTCATAACGAAATCTAATGCATAATCCAGGTTAAAAGTTTCTCAATTTACTGTGCACGGAAAAATAAGAAATAACCGAAAAACCCTTGCACCTATACCTCATAATTTTTATACAAATATAAACAGATCAGTATTTTGGGCGTTTTTCAGCGCGCCCTAATTAATGGAGCAGGTGTTCCCTGCCCATAGCCCTGATCAGATGGGCGCCCAAAACAGTATCACGCTTCATGTCATAGATCATCCAGTCCTCAACCTCTGATATGTGAAGTTTCACCTGCTCTCCCAACTGGATTTTCCTTAACATCTGAGGCTGGTTTCCCAGTATGCCTCTAATGGTTTTATCTTTAATATTGACCACCTCTACCCACATATGTTCCGAAAGGTTCCCTTCAGTAAATTCGGCCTTAACAGAAAAAAAGAAAGAGGTATCTTTTTGCCTCTGCTGAAAAATAGCTATAAATTCCAACATAGAGAGTGAGGCATCATGCTTTGCCTTGACAAAGCCTAAGTCATAATTATAATGAGACACATCAGAATGATCGTCCATAGGTGAGTTTCCACACCCACTAATAATTATTGAAAAGAAAAGCAGTAAACCTGTTACCCTACCCATAGTTGACGGATTGTTCCGATGTAAATAAATATTATGAATTTTTTCCCAGAGAATCTGCACTACAAGCCTCACTTACCATTCATTGTTCTCCAGTCAAACAATGCTTTACTATACTAATTACGAAGTATCTCCAACTTAGGTCGAAAAAAGCCGCTATTTCTAACCGTCCCATCGCCTGTGGCCTACTAATCAGAGAATAAACAAAGTCACTTCTAGAAAGTTTTTTAGGTAACGAAATACTTTTTTCTATGCATAAGTACATAATATTTTTCTTCTGTATACTCACGTTAGAGGCATCCGCCCAAATGAACCCTGTAACGCTTGATGGGCTGGACGATCAGGCATTCCAGCGTAATGACATACTAATAAGCCCAGGCGTATCATTTGCCTATTTCAGAGGGGAAAGTTTTGATCACTCTAGGGAGCACGGCAGTTTACCTCCTGCGTCCATTAATGTAGATTACGGAATAACCGATTTTTTAAGTGCAGGTATATTGGGAGGCTGGAACCAGAGGCTTTATACACATATTCCTACAGATCAAGAATATGCAATAGACAATATAATATTTGGCGTAAGAAGTTCATTCCATTACTTACATCTATTGGAAAAGCTGCATGATAGCAATTTGCACTCTGACCGATTAGATTTATACATAAGCATCTCAGGCGCATATAGAACCAGAGATGTAACAGTAATTGATCTAGAAGAAGAACCAAGTCCTTACCTGATTGGCGCTACAGCAGGTGCTAGGTACTACTTTTATAGAGGTTTTGGATTGTTTGCAGAAGGTGGTTACGGCATATTTGGCTATGGTACAGTAGGGCTTCAATTCCGACTTTAACCTGGATTATGAAACCCGAGCAACTAAAAAGAGCTGCTAGTCCTGCAAAAAATCGTAAATACGGCTACTTTGATCACCTTCTGAGGCATAAACATGCGTCAAAGGTGACAGGAGTTTGTCCAAAACAGCATTGTCCCCTATAGTCAATACCATGATATTGTCTTTCTTTTTATAAAGGGTTTCCATAAATTTTCTAAAACAGAGCGTCCCGTCTTCTGTACAAGATTCAAAAAGAACTACACTTTTTTCACTTTCCTTTACCAAAGAGGCTACATGTTTCAGGTATTCCCCATCAGAGAAATTATCTGCATCCAGCAACACTAGATCTTCTGCTTTTGTAAATTTGCCTTTAACAGCAGAAAGCTTATTTTCGAAAATAAACTTATCTTTCGGTATAATTTTTAAATGTAAAAGAACCTTCATTTTTCAGATGGGGTTTTATTGACAATATAACTTTTTTAAAACTTTACAGGAATGGCAGTTTCAATAGAAAACCTTTATCAAATTTACAAGAAAAGCACAGGAGTAAGTACAGATACAAGGAACATTCAACAGGGAAATATTTTTTTTGCATTAAAAGGCCCAAGCTTTAATGCCAATGAATTTGCTGAAGATGCCTTAAGCAAAGGAGCTGCTTATGCTGTAGTAGATGATCAGAAAGTTGTAAAAGATGAGCGTTTTTTATTGGTAGACAATGTTCTTGACACGTTACAGAAACTGTCTAGGCACCATAGAAGACAATTTTCTATTCCGTTCATCGCCATTACAGGTTCTAATGGCAAAACTACTACCAAAGAGCTCGTAAACACAGTCCTTGCTGCCAAATATAAAACATATGCCACCAAAGGCAACCTAAACAACCATATTGGCATCCCCCTCACCTTATTATCCATTGCCACTGACACCGAAATAGCCATTATAGAGATGGGCGCTAACCATCAGCAGGAGATAGCCGGTTATTGTAAGATAGCCGAACCTACCCATGGCTTAATTACTAATATTGGCAAAGCCCATTTAGAAGGTTTCGGAGGCATAGAAGGCGTAAAAAAAGGAAAAGGTGAACTATATGACTACTTATTAGAAACCAATGGTACCGCTTTTGTCTATTCCGAAAATGAGGTTCTCCTTTCTATGTCCAAGTTCAAAGAACCCATCATGTATCCAGGGGAAAATGATTTCTACCACTGTGAGTTAGTATCGGCAGATCCTTTTGTAAAGCTCAAAACTGAGAACAACAACACAGTAGAAACGGCGCTCATAGGGGCGTATAACTATGAAAATATAGCAGCGGCACTCTGTATTGGAAAATATTTTAAAGTGCCAGCACAGGACGCTGAAAGAGCCGTAGCCTCTTATGTCCCCCAAAACAACAGAAGCCAAATCGTAGAGCAAGGCACGAACCATATCGTATTGGATGCTTACAATGCTAATCCGTCTTCAATGAAAGTTGCCATTCAGAATTTCAAAAAAATTGCAGCAGACAAAAAAATTGCCATACTAGGCGATATGTTAGAACTCGGTTCAGAAAGCCCTGCCGAACATAGGGCCATTGGCGACCTTCTAAAAAATGCTGGGTTTACCAAAGTCTTCCTTTGTGGCCCGCATATGAAAGAAGCTGCTGCCGTAATGCCGGATGCAGAATATTCAGAAAAGAGAGACGCGCTGGAAAGCAAACTCAAATCGCTGGCACCAAAACATTGCCATATTCTTATAAAAGGTTCCAGGGGTATGGGACTTGAAAAATTATTGGAGGTACTTTAAATGCTTCATAAAACCAAAGGGGTAGTTTTAAATTTTATCAGATATAGAGAAACCTCTATTATCAGCAAAATATATACTGAGCAGTTTGGACTTAGGACTTATATCATCAATGGCGTTAGAAGCAAAAAGCCGGGAAGCCGTATTGCTTTCTTCCAACCGCTCACCTTACTAGACCTAGTGGTTTATCATAATGAAAAAAGGGAAATAAACCGGATTTCAGAAATCAGGTGCAGCAAACCTTATTCAGGCATACCTTTTGACCCAATCAAAACCTCTATTGCAATCTTTCTAAACGAAATATTGGCCCGCACACTTAAAGAAGAGGTTCCCAACCAAGAGCTGTTTGACTTTATATCATTAAGTTTTTCGTGGTTTGATGATGCAGAAAGTAGCTTTAGCAATTTCCATTTACAGTTTTTATTGAAATATGCTGGTTTACTAGGATATTACCCTGCGGCATCGGAAGATATTTATCATGGGTTAAATCAAGATGAAACTCAATTACTGGAAGCGCTGATCCAGCAAAGGTATGATAGTCAAATCATATTAAACGCTGGCATGAGGCGACGCCTTTTGGATGTCATTTTAAGGTTTTACGCAGCACATATAGACAACTTTGGAGAAATGCGGTCCTTAAAAATCCTACAAGAGATAATGTAAAAAAAGCCGGCTTTTGACCGGCTTTTTCTATAGTTTTAAAGTTTTAAATCAAGCACCTGGTGCTTCCCTTAATGTAATAGTCCTTTCGGAAGGGTTAAACTCAGTGTCCACTAAATTACCATCTGCATCAAGAAGTTCTAATTTTATATCTACCTCGCCCATTGGTAAACCTTCCATTACAAATGGACACCATCTGACCAAGAGAAATTCATTACCATCCACAGTCGCACGAACTTTATATCCATTTTCAGACAACTCAGCATTTACTAAATAAAAATCAAGCAAAACGGCTTCTGCCTCTACTCCCACATATTCATCTTTAGGACGGCTATAAAACAAGAAAGGCTTTGTTAAATCTACTTCCTCAGCGTCTACATCTCCAACAGTAAATTGTCTCAGTACATAGGCATCATTATGTTTTACACTTTCGTGATAAGAACGAGATAAGAAAGACAAAGAGACATAATGCCCAGGGTCTAATGTTTCAGTAAAGTTTGTTTCATACCTGGCCAGGTAAGGTTGATTGTTCAAAATCAGGTGAATATGTTGCCCTTTTTCAGAATTGCTGCATCTAGGACATGCTGTGGTGTCTGTTGGGTGCCCAAGTCTAAAATTGGTAATTTCATAATCAAACGTAACAGTTTCTTCATCGAAAGAAGCATCCTCTTCTGGCTGGTTCATTTCTAGAATACCATCGGCAAATTCAGGAGAATCTTCAAGAGGGGTAATGCTAATGCCTCCGACTTCAACAGTAGTATCTTTTACGACATGGTATGCGTCTACATCCCTACGGGTACGGTCTTGTTCCACAGTGTCAGTTGCTATGACAGTGCCATTTTCAGGGTCAGGTTGCTCGCAGGCAAAAAATCCCAAAAAACCTATAAAAATCAAGTATGACTTTTTCATATCTTCATCATGTTTACAAATTAGAAAAATAAATTTATCTTGTAAAAGAAATGGTATCAATTGAAAAACGCAAACAAATTATATAAACCAAACAAAAAACTTATTGTTTTTAGCTATAAACATATTTTTTGCAATCGTATAACAAATATATCACCCATAAAATACTAGGGGAAGAAGTTACCGACACCCGAAGAGTAAGATATTTGATCTTTCTGCGAGATGTATTTCTTCTTACTGTTACCTCTTTTGGTGGCGCTCAGGCCCACTTGACTTTGTTTTTCAACACTTTTGTAACAAAAAGAAAGTACCTGACCGAAAAAGATTTAGTGGAATTAAATTCATTCTGCCACATACTCCCAGGCCCTGCGTCTACCCAAATCATAACAGCCATAGGGTTCAAGCTTGGAGGGTATCGCTTAGCATGGCTCACGCTATTTGTTTGGATTTTGCCTACTACCCTTCTAATGATTTTTGCGGCAATGAGTATATCTTGGCTCCAGCGCCATGATATATCTATCACTTTCACCCGATTTATACAACCGATGGCAGTAGCTTTTGTAGCATGGTCTGCTTATAAAATCAGCAGCTATTCCGTCCAGACCAAAACCAGTCACTTTATATTTATCATTGCTGCCATAGCCTCATACTTTATCAGGTGGCCTGGTATTTTCCCTGTACTTTTGATACTGGCAGGGTGCGCAACAGCTATACGGTTCAAAAAACACCCTAAAGAAGAAAAGTCGGGGCTTTCCATTAGCTGGAAAAGTTTGCTCATTTATTCTTCCATTTTTATTGGGGCGGCGTTTATCGGTCATGTGACAGACCTTAAAATAATACGGCTCTTTGAAAACTTCTTTCGGAATGGCAGCATTATTTTCGGTGGGGGGCATCCATTAAGTGCTTTGCTTTACAAAGAGTTTGTACAGTTTAAAGACTATCTATCAGCAGAGGAGTTCCTCTCAGGATTTGCGCTTCAACAAGCTTTCCCTGGCCCTATTTTTTGCTTTACTGCCTTTATTGGCGCGCTTTCAATGAGAGAGTTTGGTTTTTGGGGTGAAGTAGGCGGAGGATTGGTCGCTGCTGCGGGCATATTTTTACCTGGAACTTTACTTATCTTTTTTATGGTGAATATCTGGGAAAAGCTAAAAAAATACCGGGCAGTAAAAGCCTCCCTCGAAGGAATCAATGCGGCCAGTGCAGGAATAGTTACAGCAACAGCCCTATTGCTTTTTACAACCTTAGGAGAGCCTTCTCAAATGACATTTTTAAACTATGGTGTTTTTATAGCCACACTTTTGACATTGCTATTAACCAAAATTCCCCCTCCCTATATAATTATAGCTGGACTTTCTGCCGGATTTATCTTCTAACCTGGATTATGCATTAGATTTCGTTATGAGGGGCGAGTCAATAAATCAGCAATTTTGAGTCGCCAATGAATAGCAGCAATTATGGTTAAGATACAAATATAAGCTAAACAACTGATCTTAAGTCATTTTCTACGTAGAAAACTCTGGGCTAAAAGTATTTGGGGAGGGCATAGAGCATTTTCAGCAGCTCAATACCCTCCCCATATATCCTGTAAAAAGTATTCTTACTGATAAACCTTATGCTCCAATAGGTTCATCAAATATTTGCCGTAGCCACTTTTCATCAAAGGCTGGGCAAGTTTTTCAAGCTGCCCTTCATCAATATATCCCATATGAAAAGCGATCTCCTCTATACAGCCAATTTTTAAACCTTGACGTTCTTCTATAGTCTGTACGAAATTTCCAGCCTGCATTAAAGAGGTAAAAGTACCCGTGTCTAACCACGCATCTCCCCTACTAAGAATGCCTACTTTAAGTTTACCGTCTTTTAAATACGCTTTATTAACATCTGTTATTTCCAACTCCCCTCTGGCACTAGGCTTTAACCCTTTTGCAATTTCAATAACTGAATTGTCATAAAAATACAAACCAGGTACTGCATAGTTGGATTTTGGTTTGGTAGGCTTTTCCTCAATAGACAATACAGTATTGTCGCTGTTAAACTCGACCACACCATACCGCTCTGGATCATGGACGTGATACGCAAATACTACGCCTCCTTCAGGGTCATTATTGCTTCTTAACAGGTCGCTCATGGCGGTACCATAAAAAATATTATCACCCAAAATCAGGGCTACTTTATCCTGACCAATAAAATCCTCCCCTATAACAAAAGCTTGGGCAAGTCCTTCGGGTTTAGGTTGCTCGGCATAGGTAAAGCTACAGCCTAAGGAAGATCCATCTCCTAAAAGTTTTTTGAAATTAGGAAGGTCATGCGGAGTAGATATGATCAGTATTTCCCTAATACCAGCCTCCATCAAACTTGCCAATGGATAATAAATCATAGGTTTATCATAAACAGGCATAAGCTGCTTACTTACAGCAAGCGTCAATGGGTGAAGTCTTGTTCCGGAACCACCGGCTAATATAATTCCTTTCATAAAAATCAGTTTTGGTTTAGATGTTCAAAATTTTTCTTAAACCATTCAAAAGTTATTGACAGCCCATCTTTTACATTAAAATAAGGCTTATAATCTAAAAATTGTTGGGCCTTACCAATATCGGCAAGACTATCTTTTATATCTCCCGGTCTAGGGGATTTATACTCAGGCTGTATCGTGATACCACTAACCTCTCCTATAAGCCGAACAAGCCCATTTAGGCTGGTTTGTTCTCCTACAGCGATATTGTACACTTGATTGACCGCCTCATTATTGTCGGTCAAGGCTGCAAGTACATTTGCCTGTACTGCATTTTCAACAAACGTAAAGTCGCGGCTTTGCAAACCATCTCCGTTAATCTCAGGAGCAGCATGGTTCAGCATTTTATTAATAAACAGCGGTATTACAGCAGCGTATGAACCTTCAGGACTTTGCTTGGGGCCAAAAATATTAAAGTACCGCAAACCAATTGTTTCTATGCCATAAAGCCCTGAAAAAACATTTGCATAAAGCTCATTTACATATTTACTAACAGCATAAGGCGAAAGAGGTTTACCAATATGCGCTTCGACCTTGGGCAACCCTGGATGATCGCCATAAACAGAAGAAGAAGCTGCATACACAAAACGTTTAATGCCATTTTCCTTCGCAGCATTCAACATGTTCAAAAAACCAGTAACATTAACTTCATTAGTAGTCACCGGGTCTTTTACACTACGAGGCACAGACCCTAATGCTGCCTGATGCAAAATAATATCAATACCTTCACAGGCCTTATTGCAAGCGTTTTGACTTCTAATATCACCTTCTATAAACTGGAAATTACCATATTGAGCAAATGCTTCAATATTAACATAATTACCAGTGGAAAGGTCGTCTAAAACAACAACCTTTCCTGCACCATATTTCAATAAGTATTCCACAAGGTTGGCACCTATAAAACCAGCACCTCCTGTAATTAAAAAGGAATACTTACTAATGTCCTTTCGATGATATTTTCTTTCGTACATCAAAATTATTAAGCACTGTACTGCTTATCATAATATTGCTGATAAGCACCAGACGTTACATTTTCAAGCCACTCAGTATTTTCAAGATACCAGTCAACTGTTTTCTCAAGCCCTTCTTCGAAATTAAGTGAAGGCACCCAACCTAGCTCATCTTTAATTTTGGTTGCATCGATAGCGTAGCGCATATCATGGCCTGCACGGTCTTTAACAAAGGTAATAAGCTTCTCAGATTCACCTTCAGCCCTTCCCAGCTTCTTATCCATGATTTTGCACAGAAGCTTAACAAGGTCAATGTTTTTCCATTCGTTATGTCCACCAATATTATAGGTCTCACCAACTTTTCCTTTATGAAAAACTACGTCTATGGCCCTGGCATGGTCTACAACAAACAGCCAATCCCTTATATTTTCCCCTTTTCCATAAACCGGCAGTGGTTTATTGTTCTTAATATTATTGATAGACAGTGGTATCAATTTTTCTGGAAACTGATTAGGGCCATAATTATTAGAGCAGTTTGTCAGCACCACCGGAATTTTATAGGTATTATGGTAAGCCCGCACAAAATGATCTGAACTAGCTTTAGAGGCAGAGTAAGGCGATTGTGGATCATAAGGGGTATCTTCTAGGAAGTAGCCTTCCTTACCCAAAGAGCCATAAACTTCATCTGTTGAAATATGGTAGAACAAATGGCCGTCAAAATTGTCTTTCCACAGGCTTTTAGCAGCATTTAACAGGTTTACCGTACCCACTACATTAGCAAATATAAAATCCATCGGGTTGGTTATGGACCTGTCAACGTGCGACTCTGCCGCCAAGTGAAGGACACTGTCAAACTTATACTTATCAAAAAGTTGCGTAACAAAAGCTGTATCAGCAATATCACCTCTAACAAACTCATAGTTTGAGGCATTTTCAATATCTGATATATTAGCTGGATTGCCTGCATAAGTCAGCTTGTCCAGATTTACAATTTTATAGTCTGGATACTTATTTACGAATAATCTTACCACATGAGAGCCGATAAATCCTGCTCCTCCTGTAATCAGAATTGTTTTCATGCTATTTCCACATTTAAATTTTTCAAATTTTTCTGCCAGTTCCATGCATCTTTCATGCAATCCTCTATATTGTATTGAGCCTCCCAGCCTAACATTTCCTTAGCTTTCTGGGTACTGGCATAGATCTGTTCCACATCCCCACTTCTTCTTTCCCCTATATAATAGTTAAGCTTCTCGCCTGAAACTTTTTCAAAAGCTTTAATTACTTCAAGCACAGTATTCCCTTGTCCTGTTCCAACATTAACAATTTCATGGACAGGTGCTGAAATTTTTTCAAAAACCTCCAAAGCTTTAACATGGGCAGAAGCCAAGTCGCATACATGAATATAATCCCGGATACAAGTACCATCAGGGGTATTATAATCGCCACCAAATACAGTGAGCTTCTCTCGCTGACCTGCCGCGGTTTGTGTGATATATGGTACCAAGTTATTAGGAACCCCTAAAGGCAATTCTCCAATATGCCCCGTAGGGTGTGCGCCGATAGGGTTAAAGTACCTTAGAGAAACAATACCTGCTTTTTGGTTAGACACTAAATAGTCGTCTAGAATCTCTTCACAAATTTTCTTTGTATTTCCATAAGGCGACTGTGCTTTACGAGGAGTGCTTTCGTCTACAGGCAGTTTATCAGGCTGCGCATAGACAGTACATGAAGAAGAAAAAACCAGCTGGTTTACATCAAACTCTTCCATAACTCTCAACAGCGTAACAAGTCCACCAACATTATTATGATAATATTTTAAAGGCTCTTTAACAGACTCCCCTACTGCTTTGAAGGCTGCAAAATGAATGACGCCCGAAAACTTCTCTTTTCTAAATACTTCTTTAAGTGCTAGATAATCTGTACAGTCTACTTTATGGCAAGGCACATCTTTGTGGATGATATTTTTCAACCCATCCAATACAGAAGCCAATGAGTTAGAAAAGTTATCTACGATAACCGGTTCATAGCCTGCATTAATTAACTCCACCACTGTGTGTGACCCTATAAAGCCAGCCCCGCCAGTTACCAATATTTTTCCCTTGCTTGTCATAAACTCCAATATTGATATTTTGTAATTGTTTTTCTAAACCAACCTTTAATATCTATAAAAGCCCCCTTTTTCTTCAGAAAAGAGTCAAAATCAGTTTCTATCATGCCAGCATACTCTTTATGCATAACGGCAACGATCACCGCATCGTAATCTTTCTTAGGTTTTACTGTCAGATCCAACCCATACATATCCTTGAGTTCTTCTGCCGAAGCTTTAGGATCCGAAATATCCACCTGAAGGTTATATGACTGTAGTTCTTTAATCATATCAACCACTTTGGAATTTCTGATATCGGATACATTTTCTTTAAAAGTAACCCCTAAGACCAATACTTTGCTACGGCGAATGTTTTTATCATCCGCAATTAACATTTGCACCAGTTTTTTTGCAACATAAGCGCCCATGTTGTCATTGGTAGCCCTGCCGCTCAAAATCACATTAGGATTATAGCCTAATGACTTAGCTTTATATGTCAAATAATATGGGTCTACACCTATACAATGCCCTCCGACCAGACCAGGCGTAAACCTAAGAAAATTCCATTTAGTACCAGCGGCCTCGAGTACGTCATACGTATTGATATTCATTTTATCAAAAATGATAGACAACTCATTCATTAAAGCAATATTCAAATCCCTTTGTGTATTCTCAATAATTTTGGCCGCCTCAGCCACCTTGATTGATTTTGCCCGATAGGTCCCAGCTTTCACCACTATTTCGTATGTCTTGCATATAACCTCCAAGGACGCACCATCGCAACCAGAAACTACTTTAGTAATACGGGACAATGTGTGTTCTTTATCGCCTGGATTGATCCTCTCAGGTGAATAACCACATTTAAAATCCCGAATATATTGCAAACCTGATTCACTTTCCAAAACAGGTACACATTCCTCTTCAGTGCAGCCTGGGTAAACCGTAGACTCGAACACCACATAGTCCCCTTTTTTCAATACCTTACCCACCGTTTTAACAGCGGACAGCAAAGGCTTAAGATCAGGCAAATTAAAGGCGTCTATGGGAGTAGGAACAGCAACAATAAAAAAATTCACCTTTTCCAGATCTTTGCTGTTATTGGTGAATTCAATATCACAGTTTTCAAAATCTTCTTTGCTCAGTTCGCCACTCGGATCAATGCTCGCCCTCATCATATCAACCCGTTCAGGATTGATATCAAACCCAACGACTTTTACTTCTTTTGCAAATGCTAAAGCGATTGGTAAACCAACATACCCTAACCCAATAACCCCTAGATATACCTCCTTGTTTACTAATTTCTGATACATTTATCTTTCAGGCGATTCGTTCCACCAAATTATTGGCCATCTTATACTTAAATCCACTCTCAGGACAAGCAGCTATACCTTCACTGTCAAAAGATAGCTTATGCCCATGTTCGCTCATCCAACCTTTTTGCCTGGCGGGATTGCCCATGACCAAAGCATATTGAGGAACGGATTTTGTAACTACCGCTCCCGCCCCTATAAAAGCATATTTCCCTATGGTAATACCACAAACAATGGTGGCATTGGCTCCTATGGTAGCTCCTTTACAAACAAGAGTGGGTGTGTATTGACCACGCCTGTTTATAGCACTTCTCGGATTTAAAACATTGGTAAAAACAACAGAGGGGCCAAGAAAGACTTCATCTTCGCATGTTACACCTGAGTATACAGAAACATTGTTCTGGATTTTTACACCATTGCCAATAACCACATCAGGAGAAACAACAACATTTTGACCAATATTACAATTCTTACCAATCCGGCAACCGGTCATAATGTGGGAAAAATGCCAAATTTTTGTACCTTCTCCTATGCTACATCCTTCATCCACTACGGATGAAGAGTCGCAAAAATATTTTAGATCATCCATACAAGATGATTTGTTCAAAATCAATAAAACTCTTTAGGGGTCAAGTCCTGCTCCGGAAGAGATTTAAAATATTCATAAGTAATTTTAAGACCATCGGCCCTGTTCACCTTAGGCTCCCATCCTAAAATTTCTTTGGCACGGGCAATATCAGGCTGACGCTGTTTAGGGTCATCTTTAGGCAATGGCTTGTAGATCACCTTTTGCGAAGTACCAGTCAACTTAATGATCTCTTCTGCAAATTCACCGATAGTAATTTCACTAGGGTTGCCCACATTAACAGGGTAAACATAGTCGCTCATCAACAAACGATAAATACCTTCAATCAAATCATCAACATAGCAAAATGAACGCGTTTGCGAACCATCTCCAAACACCGTCAAATCCTCGCCCCGAATGGCCTGACCGATAAAGGCAGGCAATACACGCCCGTCATTTAATCTCATACGTGGGCCATAGGTATTAAAGATCCGCACGATACGGGTTTCTACACCATGGAAGGTGTGGTAAGCCATGGTCATAGCCTCCTGAAAACGTTTGGCTTCATCGTATACCCCCCTTGGCCCAATAGGGTTTACATTACCCCAGTAATCTTCATTCTGAGGGTGTACCAAAGGGTCACCATAAACTTCAGAGGTAGATGCCACAAGAATACGAGCATTCTTAGCTTTTGCCAGCCCCAAGCAGTTATGCGTCCCTAAAGATCCTACTTTTAATGTCTGAATAGGAATTTTCAAGTAGTCTATAGGACTAGCAGGAGAAGCAAAGTGTAAGATATAATCCAGATCACCAGGCACATGAATAAATTTTGAAACATCACAGTTGTAATATTCAAAATTTTCTAAATGGAAAAGGTGTTCTATGTTTTTTAAATCACCAGTAATCAGGTTGTCCATGGCAATGACATGGTACCCTTCTTTTATAAACCTATCGCAAAGGTGGGAGCCAAGAAAACCAGCCCCCCCTGTAATTAATACTCTTTTCTTACCAGACACAATATTATGATTTTACAGTTTCAGGTTGTACAATTTCACGTCCTATAGACTCGTAGTGGTATCCTTTATCTTTCATAGTAAAAAGGTCAAAAACATTTCTACCATCAAAAACTACTTTACTGGTAAGAAGAGAATCCATCCTGTTAAAGTCTGGCGTTCTAAACTCTGACCATTCAGTAACTATAATTAAAGCGTCTGCACCACTTAGTGCATCATAGGCATTGTCATTGTACTGAATCTTGTCACCTAAAATTCCTTTTACATTTTCGATAGCTTCGGGGTCAAAAGCAGTAATTTCTGCACCCTCTTTCAATAAAGCATCTATTAGATAAAGCGAAGGCGCCTCCCTAACATCATCAGTATTAGGCTTAAAGGCTAGACCCCACATAGCAAACTTCTTACCTTGTAGGTTACCATTATAGAAAGCTTTTATTTTAGGGAATAAAGCTGTTTTCTGAACATGGTTGACTTCCATGACAGACTTAAGCGTCTTAAAGTCATACTCTGACTCTTCAGCCATTTTAACCAAAGCCTGTACATCTTTAGGGAAACAGCTACCACCGTAACCGATACCAGGGAACAAGAAGCGTTTTCCAATACGGCTATCTGTACCCATACCTATACGTACCTGATCAACATTTGCCCCTAACCTTTCGCACATATTGGCTATTTCGTTCATGAAAGTGATTTTCATAGCCAAGAAAGAGTTTGCTGCATATTTGATCAATTCAGCAGACCGCTCATCAGTAAAGATCAACGGGTTACCAGATCTCACATAAGGCGCATATAGCATTTCCATTACTTTTCTGGCTTTTGGCGAACTTGTACCCACCACTACACGGTCAGGTTTCATAAAGTCGTCTACAGCCACACCTTCTCTTAAGAACTCCGGGTTAGAAACTACATCAAAGTCAACTTTGGCATTTTTAGCTACCCTTTTCCTTACTTTTTCAGCAGTACCTACAGGCACAGTACTCTTGTCAACAATAACAGTATATTGTTTAAGCATTGGCCCTAACTCTTCAGCCACCCCAAGTACATACTTTAGGTCAGCAGAACCGTCTTCTCCTGGAGGCGTTGGCAAGGCAAGAAATATAATTTCTGCACCCTCTATACCTTCTTCTAAGCTACTGGTAAATTTAAGACGTCCCTCATTTATGTTCCTTTCAAAAAGAATTTCCAGTCCAGGCTCATATATTGGCATTACGCCACTTTTAAGTTTTTCAACTTTTTTTTCATTGTTATCTATACAAGTAACAAAGTTTCCAGTTTCAGAAAAGCATGTTCCCGAAACGAGGCCAACGTATCCCGTGCCTACTACTGCTATTTTCATACTTACAGTGGTTTATCTGTTAAAAAATTTAGTTATTCTGTGATAAAATTAAACTATTCCAAAAACTTTTAATCCGACCAATAAAAGTCAAGTCATTTGCATCCAAATATATAATTTCTCGTTTAATAAATGATCTACATTTAGAAAAACATTATAATTTATTGATTGTTTTTAAAAAAATTTTTTACTGATACTATGAACTTTATACCTAATGAAAACCAGAAGCTCATAACCGGAATGGTGAAAGATTTCGGAGAGAAGCATATAAAACCTTATTTCATGCAGTGGGACGAAGACCAAGCGTTTCCTGTAGAAATGTTTAAAGAAATGGGCAAACTCGGACTTATGGGAGTTTTGGTGCCTGAGAAATATGGAGGTGCCGGTTTTGGCTACTTCGAGTATGTAACTGCCATTACCGAGCTTTCTAAAATAGATGGTTCCATTGGCTTATCAATGGCTGCCCATAACTCACTATGCACTAACCATATCTTGCAGTTTGGCAGTGAAGAGCAAAAAGAAAGATGGCTACCCAAACTAGCTACAGCCGAATGGATAGGGGCTTGGGGACTCACAGAACCCAACACAGGTTCTGATGCAGCCAATATGAAAACAGTAGCACTACCCGATGGTGACCACTATGTTCTAAATGGTTCTAAAAATTTTATAACCCACGGAAAGTCTGGCGATGTGGCAGTAATCATAGCCCGAACAGGAGCACCGGGCGATAAAAAAGGTGCCACTGCCTTTGTCGTTGAAAAAGGGACACCTGGGTTTTCCGCAGGAAGAAAAGAAAATAAACTGGGAATGCGGGCTTCTGAAACCACGGAGCTGATCTTTGACAACTGTAAAGTTCCCAAAGAAAACATCCTCGGCGATGTGGGTGAAGGCTTTGTTCAGGCCCTAAAAATTCTTGACGGAGGTAGGATTTCAATAGCCGCTCTAGCTTTAGGCATAGCAGAAGGCGCACTGGAAGCCTCGCTAGCTTATGCGCAAGAAAGGCACCAATTCAACAAGCCTATTTCCTCCTTCCAAGGAATTAGCTTCAAATTAGCAGATATGGCTACAGAAGTAGAGGCTGCGAAGTTGCTAATTTACAGGGCGGCCGATTTGAAGAACAGAAACCAAAGCGTGACCAAGGAGTCTGCTATGGCTAAATATTACGCTTCTGAGGTTGCCGTCAAAACAGCCAATGAGGCAGTGCAGATCTTTGGGGGCTACGGATATACTAAAGATTACCCTGTAGAAAAATACTATAGAGATGCTAAACTGTGTACCATCGGCGAAGGCACATCTGAGATACAGAAGATTGTCATAGCCAGATCTTTAATGAAAAAATAAACAAAAAGCTTTTTAACAAAAATAAAGTTTGCTTTTTTAAATTTACGGCTCTTAATTAGTATGAGAATTTAACTCGGATAATGCATTAGATTTCGTTATGAGGGGCAAAAAAACAGCGTATTTGGTTTGCAAAGCAGCATAGTGGTTCTTGCAAGCGAAGCGTCTGATTTGAAATTATTTTGTCACGCAATAGAAAGTTCTAATGCATATTTCAGGTTTAACTATTGTCAACTATGATTTTAGTCAATGTAAACGAAAATGAATCATTAGACAAGGCACTAAAAAGATTCAAAAAGAAGTCTGAAAAAACTGGTGTATTAAATGAAGTCAGAAACAGAAGCTTTTATGAAAAACCCTCTGTTTCAAAACGGAATAGAAGAACAAAAGCCATGTACAGGCAAAAAGTTAATCAAAGTCAGTACCAGTAGAATCAATTATCATTTTATTTTATAGCAAAATTTACCATATTGGCTTAACATTAATTGTTTTAGCTGATATGGTAAGTTTTTTTTTAGACTATCTGACAAATGAGAAAAGATACAGCAGCAACACTGTCATCTCATACCAGAATGACCTGGAGCAATTCAGAGCATTTGTCCATTCGGCTTATGATTTAGAGGAACCATCCGGTGCTACACATGACATGATAAGGTCTTGGATGCTTGAACTTCTAGAAAACAATATTTCTCCTGCTACTGTAAACCGAAAAATTGCAACCTTACGCTCCTTTTTCAAGTATTTACAAAGACAGGAAATCATAGAAACAAACCCTGCTGGCAAGTTGAAGACGCCCAAACAAGCCAAAAGGTTGCCCTCGTTTATAGAGGCATCAAGCATGGACAACCTGCTTGACCATCTTTGCTTTTCCGATGATTTTTCTGGAACCAGAGATAAAATGGTATTAGAGCTTTTTTATGGCACCGGCATGAGGCTTTCCGAACTCATAAATTTGAAGGAAGCAGACATAAACGAAGCCAACAATACATTAAAAGTATTAGGCAAGGGAAACAAAGAGAGAATTATCCCAATGAACAAAACTTTGAAACAAAACATTAGTATATATAGGGGGGAAAAGGCAGCATATATGAAGGGCAGTAACACAGAATATTTCATTATTACAGACAAAAAAGAAAAAACCTACCCGGTTTTCATTTACCGCCTGGTAAATAAATATTTGTCTGAGCTTGCGGCATCCGAAAAGAAAAGTCCACATGTAATAAGACATACATTTGCTACTCAGCTACTGAACAATGGCGCTGAGATAAATGCGGTAAAAGAGTTGCTAGGACACTCAAGCCTTGCTGCGACACAGGTATATACGCATAATTCAATGGAAAAAATTAAAGCTGCTTTTAACAAAGCACATCCCCGGTCATAAAAATTTTAACCTTAAATTCGAGTAGTATGAAACTTCAGATTCAATCAATTCACTTTACAGCAGATCAAAAACTTCTGGACTTTATTCAAAAAAAGCTTGACAAGCTAGAAACGTTTAATGACAGAATAATGGAAGGAGAAGTTTATCTGCATTTGGAGAACACGGACACTCCAGAAAATAAATTAGTGAACGTAAAATTATATTTGCCGGGAACTTCTGCTATAGTGGCTAAAGAGCAAGCTTCTTCTTTTGAGGAAGCAACGGACAAGCTTTATGACAACCTGAAAAGGCAAATCCTAAAGTTAAAAGACAAGATGCAAAGCCATCATTAAGATCATTAAGAACCGGATATAAAAAAAGGGCTTATTTAAAGCCCTTTTTTTATATCCCAAATTCAGATTTTATTTTATCCTTATAGTCTAACTTTTCCCAAGTGAAGAAGTCAACCGTTTTCTTTTGCTTTCTTCTTATCTCCTGTTCTACACCATCTATATTTGAAGTTTCTACATAGTTAACTTCCACCTCTCCAGCAAACGACTCCCTTCCCATGTGGCCATAAGCTGCCGTTGGAGAAAATATTGGATTTCTAAGTCCCAACCGCTCCACTATAGCTTTCGGGCGCATGTCAAAAATATCTTTTAGCTTTTCTGCGATCTGCCCTTCAGTAAGTTTAACTTTAGAAGTTCCATAAGTATTTACCGTCAGCGACACAGGTTTTGAAACACCTATAGCATAAGCTACTTGAACCAACGCTTCATCGGCCACTCCTGCCGCCACCAAGTTTTTGGCTATATGCCTCGCAGCATAGGCAGCGCTACGGTCAACTTTAGAAGAATCTTTACCAGAAAAAGCACCTCCTCCATGTGCCCCTTTTCCGCCATATGTATCCACAATAATCTTCCTACCGGTTAAGCCTGCATCCCCATGTGGCCCTCCTATAACAAAATTGCCAGTAGGGTTGATATGATAAATAGTATTATCGTCCAGCAGTTCAGGTGGAATGACCTCTGAAATAACATTTTTAATAACATCACACTTGATCGTGTCAAGCATTGTTTCTTCAGAACTGAACTCGTCATGCTGAGTAGAAACCACAATGGTATGAATTCTTTTTGCCTTACCATTGTCATCATATTCTATAGTCACCTGAGATTTGCTATCAGGTCTTAGATAAGTCATAATCTCCCCACCCTTGCGAATCTCTGCCAGCCTTTTCAATATTCTATGAGAATAAGCCAAAGCCATCGGCATGAATTCCTCTGTTTCATTGGTAGCGTAGCCAAACATCATACCTTGGTCACCAGCTCCCTGCTCTTTGTCTTCTCCTTCATCTACCCCTCTTGCAATATCAGGAGATTGTTTATGTAGTGCATTTATAATCCCACAGGAATTAGCCTCAAACATATATTCAGCCTTGGTATAACCAATTTTCTTGATGGTTTCCCTTACAATATCCTGTACATTCACAACTGCTTTGCTCGTAACTTCACCGGCCAAAACTGTAAGCCCAGTTGTTACTAACGTCTCACATGCAACCCTGGAGTTAGGATCCTGACTCAAATATGCATCAAGTATAGCATCAGAAATTTGATCCGCTACCTTATCAGGGTGTCCTTCGGAAACTGATTCTGAAGTAAATAAGTATGACATGTTCGTTTTAATTAAAAATGAAAACCAAATTTATGGTAATTTGAAACAAATAAAAACATTTCTTTCCTCCCTTTTCTTCCTGAAAAGCCTATCCTACAAACATGAGACATAAACAATCCAGACATACGCAACTACTTTCCATAAACTTCCGATATTATAGCACTACCTGTAAAGAAAAGAATAGTTCGAAAAGTTCTTAATCAAAATTTAGCATTAAGGCTAGCATAGCTGGCAAAAGGCTAAAACCATTACACAAAGCCCCCCCCTCAAAACAGTATTACGACTATCGCCCCCTGACCATTTACCTCTGAGGTTTGCCAAAAAGAAAAACGGTAGGTTTTTTATGCAAAACCGGTTTGTTCTTTTTCCAGTCTCGGAGTTTCCTGCTAACAATCATTTGCCCTGGAGCTGAAATCTCACTGGCAATGCACAGCCATGTCTCACCATTACAGCAATCAAGCAAATCCGACAATAGGGCATCATTACGATAAGGCGTTTCCATAAATATATTAGTAACCCCCTTCTGCAACGTTTCTTTTTCAAGTTGCCGAAGCACTTTGCCCCTTTCATATGCTTTCACCGGCAAGTACCCGTGAAAAGTAAATACCTGTCCGCTAAACCCACTGCCGACCAATGCCATTAAAATAGACGAAGGCCCCACGAGAGGAACAACTTCCCTATGCTCCTTGTGAGCAAGAAAAACAGCCACTGCACCTGGATCTGCTATTCCTGGACATCCAGCCTCTGACAAAATACCTATATCTTCATTGTCAGGAATCTTATCAAAATAAGTAGCGACCTCTTCAAGAGTGGTATTTTTGTCCAATACAAAGAGCTGAAGCGATGAAATGTCAATCCCTAAATGCAATGAACTAATAAATCTTCTGGCACTTCGCTCATTTTCTACCAAAAGGTAACTTAAGCTTTTAATAATTTGTTTATTAAATTCAGGAAGTACTTTATCTTCTGTTTGGGGATAAAGCAAAGTGGGTATTAAATAAATTTTTCCTTTATTTTGGGTCAATTTCTTATACTTTAATTCATGGAACAATTCAGCGGTATCGGCAAATTATTGATTATTTCAGGAGCCGTTTTAATGATATTCGGGCTAATCATAGTATTTGCAGGCAAAATCCCGTTTTTCGGCAAGCTTCCAGGCGACCTATCTTTTAGGGGCAGAAACTGGACTGTTTATATCCCTATTGCCACCAGCATTGTACTAAGTATATTGCTTTCTCTCGGTCTTTACATTATAAGGCGCTTTTTTTAGAAAAAGTCCTTAACCACTTTTATAAATGCTGACGGCTTTTCTGCATGTACCCAGTGCCCAGCGCCTTCTATGGTTTCCAGCGAAGCTTTTTTGAATATACTTTCTATTAAAGGTTTGTCCTCATCCTTTATATATCGAGAGTTTGCCCCTCTAATAAATAGCACCGGTTTTTCGACAGACGCATCTTCAGGCAAAGCTTCCCCAATTTGCTCAATCTTTTCAGTAACAACCGGAAGGTTTATGCGCCAAGCATATTTATTTTCATCATTCCGGTAAAGGTTCTTTAACAAAAACTGTCTTACGGGCAACTCCGGCACATATTCTGACAGGATTTTATCGGCCTCATTTCGCCCACTGATGTTTTCTGGCTTGATAGCGTTAAGCCCTTCGAGTATCTGATTGTGGTGGACCGGGTAGTATTTAGGAGCAATATCTACAACCACAAGTTTTTTAAAAGCGTCAGGATATTTTATGGCAAACTTCATTACCACCTTCCCCCCCATAGAATGCCCCATTACCAAAGGGTTCTCAAGCCCAAGCTCCTGAATCATTTCCATAAGGTCATCAGCCATGGCATCATATGTAAACTCATCACTATGCGGCGACTGTCCATGATTCCTGGCATCTAGCAAATACACTTTATAATCATCTTCCAATAATTTGGCTGGGGTAAGCCAATTGTCAGACGATCCGAACACACCATGTAAAATAATCAATGGCTCCCCTTGCCCAAGCTCTCTGTAAAATAATTTCATTTCAACTGTCTTAAATATAATTGAATAGTATTTTCCAAACCAAAATAAAGCGCATCACATATCAGTGAATGCCCAATAGAGACCTCACTTATAGAAGGTATTTTCTGCACCAAAAATTTTAAATTTTTCAAATCCAGATCATGGCCGGCATTGATTTCCAGCCCAAGTTCTACAGCCACTTGCGCCGCTTTTATATATGGTGCAACCGCAGCTTCAGGATCCTTAAGGTAAGCACTAGCATAAGGTTCTGTGTAAAATTCTACCCTGTCAGCCCCTGCATTGGCAGCGCCTTCCACCATTTTCGAATCAGGATCAACAAACACAGACACCCTTACTCCCAGACCTTTAAAGCTGTTTATCATATCTTTAAGAAAATCCTGATGTTTAATAGTATCCCAGCCAGCATTAGAAGTAATAGCTCCAGGTGGGTCAGGCACTAAAGTTACCTGGGCGGGCTTCACTTCTTCCACCAGTTCAATAAATTTCCCCTCAGGGTTCCCTTCAATATTTAATTCAGTACTTATATGCTTCTTTAAAACCCTAGCATCTTCATACCTTATATGCCTTTCATCGGGGCGAGGGTGTACAGTTATTCCTTGCGCTCCAAATCTTTCGCAATCCAAGGCAGTTTTTAATACATCAGGGTTGTTGCCCCCCCTGGCATTGCGTAGTGTTGCAATTTTATTGATATTGACACTTAATCTTGTCATCCGTTTGAATAATTATTTATTAACTTTGCCTGCAATTTAATATAATTGAATATTAAAAGTAATTTTATATGAGTCTTAAAGAAAGAATAGAGGCTGACATAAAGCAAGCCATGCTCAATAAAGACAAAAATAGGCTAAGGGCGCTAAGAAGTGTTAAGTCGCTGATATTGCTTGCAGAGTCTGAAAAAGGGAACCAAGGCGGGCTTTCTCAAGATGCAGAAATCAAGCTGTTGACCAAAGCGGCTAAACAAAGAAGAGAATCTGCAGAGCTATATGAACAACAAGGGCGCAAAGACCTTCAGGATATAGAAACTGCGGAACTTAACGTTATAGAAGAGTACCTTCCAAAGCAACTTTCTGAAGAAGAAATAGCTGAAAAGGTGCAACAGATAATCAAAGACACTGGCGCACAAGGACCACAGGATATGGGCAAAGTAATGGGTACAGCCACTAAAGAACTGGCCGGCCAAGCGGATGGGAAAATTATTTCTTTTATTGTAAAATCAATGCTAAAAAAAGCAGGTGAAGGCAATTGATATTATATTAATTGTATTACTCTTATTAGGAGCCTACCAAGGCTACCGAAAAGGTTTCTTGCGGGAGATTATTTCTTTCTTCGCACTAGTTGCGGCTATTGTTGCTGCTTTTAAGCTCCTGAACCATGGGATCAACTTGCTGAAAGAGCACCTGCCAGACTCCATACTTTTAGTATTTTTCTCTTTCCTATTAATTTTTGTAGTCGTTCTTATAGGGCTTCATTTAATAGGAAAGATCCTTAAAAAAATTTTAGACCTGACACTTCTAGGCCATGTAGACAGTTTAGCTGGTGCCTTATTTGGAGCAGCGCGAATGGCCTTTATAGTAAGTTTGGTTTTATGGTTGATAAATAGCAGTGAGGTAATAAGCATGAAGGCATATACACAGGAAAGTAGCTTATATATGCCAATAGTAAATTTTGCGCCTGGCACAGTACACTATTTAACAGAGATTGTTCCATTTGAAGATGTTTTTCCTGTCATACAGGAGTATTTTAAAAAAGTATGATTCTTCTTATAGACAATTTCGACTCATTTACACATAATCTAAAAGATTACTTGCTTCAGGCAGGGGCAGAGGTAAAAGTGTGCAGAAACACAACCAGGCCCGAAGAAATAGAAAGTAGGATCTCACAATATAAGGGTGTAGTGATTTCGCCCGGACCAGGAAAACCCAATGACGCAGGCTACCTTATGGACTACTTAAACTTACTCATGCCGAGACTCCCTATTTTAGGCATATGCCTAGGGCATCAGGCTATAAGTCAATACTTTGGAGCCACACTATCACATGCTATCAAACCCATGCACGGAAAATTATCAGAAATTTTTTGTGAGAAAGACCCGCTTTTTGTTAATATTCCACGTAATTTTAAGGTCGTTCGCTATCATTCTTTAATAGTTTCATCTTTATCATCGCATATAAAGGTATTAGCAAGAGCTGGAAAAGAAGTAATGGCCATTAAACATAAATCGCTTCCAGTATATGGGATACAGTTCCATCCTGAAGCAGTGATGACGGAATATGGAAAGGAAATTTTGAAAAATTGGCTGACCATAACCCAAAACCTGGAGCTTTGTGAATAAAACTTTGTCATACTATTACACGTTTGTTATATTGTTTATTAAATCTTTTTTTTAATGCAAAACTGGGATATTAAAAATCGTAACGGATTCCGGTATATAGATGAAGGAGAAGGGGAAGTCATGCTGCTTTTGCATGGACTGTTTGGCGCCCTAAGCAACTGGGAAAGTGTTATCAATTGCTTCTCAAATAAGTATAGGGTTATAATTCCGGTAATGCCCATATATGAAACACCAATAAAATCTGCCAGTGTAGATGGTTTAGTTAGTTTTATTGAAGGTTTTGTGGAAGAAATGAAACTTGACAATATGACCCTGCTGGGCAATTCTTTGGGTGGTCATGTAGGACTCATATATACACTCAGAAATGAACGCAAGGTTAAAAAACTAGTGCTTACAGGCAGCTCAGGTTTATTTGAAAACTCTATGGGCGGCTCTTTCCCGAAAAGGGGAAGTTATACCTACATCAAGGAAAGGGTCGAATATACTTTCTATAAACCGGAAAGCGCGACTAAAGAACTAGTTGATGAAGTTTTTAATATCATCAGCAGCATTCCGAAGTGCATGAGAATTATAGCCATTGCAAAGTCTGCACAAAGACATAATATGGCGAAAGAAATAACTAAAATTAAAGTTCCGACTTTACTTATATGGGGGCTTAATGATACCATTACGCCGCCAATGGTCGCACATGAGTTTAACAGGCTCATAGAAGGCTCTATTTTAAGATTTATTGACAAATGCGGACACGCTCCCATGATGGAGCATCCGGAAACATTTAACCAAATATTAATCGAATTTCTGGAAGATAAAGTTATGGCATGACAGCAGAAGAACTTATCAACCATATGATGCCACCATTAAAGCCATCCGATACTACTGCGATGGCTCTTAACTGGATGAAAGAGTTCCGAGTCGAACAGCTAGTATTGGTCGACAATGGCACTTATAAGGGTATCATATCGGAAGAAACGCTTCTGGGAGCCAACGATTCAGAAAAACCTTTGTCGGAATATCCTCTTCAACATGAAGAGGTATATGCCACACCACAAGCCCACTTTTATGAATTAATTAAATTGGCAGGTCAGCATAAACTGCAACTGCTTGCCGTAGTAGATGATGATAAAAAGTTTTTAGGTATCATTTCAATTAATGATACAGCATCTGCGACTGCACAGCTTTTTGCCAGCCAAAGCCCTGGTGGCATATTGGTACTGGCCGTGAGGCAAAGAGACTATTCCCTTGCCGAAATAAGCAGACTGGTAGAAGAGAATGGCGTCAAAATATTGAGCGCCTTTGTAATGGATGATGAGAATGAACCTGACTTGCTCAAACTTACCCTTAAGTTAAACAAAGAAGACCTTTCTAGGGTTATTGCTACACTTGAAAGATACCAGTATGCCATTGTAGCGCATTTTCAAGAGTCTGACTTTATGAACAACGATAAAGAGCGACTGGATCTACTTTTTCGATACCTGAATATTTAACTCTTAATTCTGCCATGATTCTTGCCATACATGGAAGGCCTTTAACAGATAGTAAATCTCTTTCTGAACTTCAAAACCTTTTTAACCTCCTTGCAGGAAGAAGTTGCAAGGTGGAAGTTTTCCAACCATTTTATAACTCTCTGCTAAAAAAAGGTATTTCACTACCGGAAGTAGGGACTTATTGTACAAGAGAAGAGTTTAAAAAACCAGATTTTGTGCTTAGTATTGGAGGCGATGGCACTTTACTGGAATCGGTTACTTATGTCGGCCCTAAAAACATCCCTATTCTGGGAATTAATACAGGAAGGCTAGGCTTTTTGGCCACAACCCCCAAAGAAAACATCAACTCTGCCGTAGAAGCTATCTTTAACAAAGACTTTACGATCAATGAAAGAACCCTTATCGAGCTGGATGAAGGAGAAGGATTTTTTGATGGAGTAAACTTTGGTCTAAACGAATTTACCATCTTAAAAAGAGACACTTCGTCTATGATTGTGGTCCATACCTACATAGACGGCGACTATCTCAATTCTTATTGGGCAGATGGATTGATTATATCAACTCCAACAGGCTCTACAGGCTACAACCTTAGCTGTGGCGGCCCCTTGGTCATGCCCAAATCAAACAATTTTATCATATCGCCAGTAAGCCCTCACAACCTCAATGTCAGGCCTATGGTAGTCTCTGATGACAGCGTTATATCATTTGAAATTGAGTCCAGAAATAAAAAGTTTTTAATCTCTCTTGACTCACGATCAAAAAGTGTTCCGGTAAGCACCAAACTATCAGTAAGAAAATGTAGGTTTAAAGCCAAGCTGGTACAACTAGACAACTATAACTACCTAGAAACCCTTCGCAGCAAATTAAACTGGGGCTTGGACATGAGAAATTAAATAATTTTCGTAAATTTATTTTTGTAGTCCTGTAAAATAGCAGAGTTTCTGCATATTTTCGTTTCCTAACCACCCTACAAAAGGAAGGTGTAAAAAAAATCTATGAAAAACCCATTCAGGATAGTATTACTAATATACTTTCTGTTAAACTTTTCAGAATCCCAGGGTCAGGATTATATGAAAAGGAACAGGTATTACAGCATAGGGGCAAATATCAATGCCATGAGCTATACTGGCGAGCTAGACCCAGGCCCCAGCTTTATCGGGTCTTCTCTAAGATTTACAAGACCAAATATCGGTATTTCTTATACGTATAGACACGGATCGAGGTTTTCTTTTAGAGGAAATATCTCCTATGGGCGCATAACAGGAAGCGATGCTTATGCCAATCCAGAAAGAGACCTGGAAAGAAGGTTGCGAAACCTAAACTTCAGAAATGATATATTTGAGATAAAAACCGATGTCGTTTTTGACCTTATAGCTACCAGAGGACACTATAGGGAGAGACCAAACCTTATTCCTTATGTTTTTGCGGGGCTGGCCTATTTCCACCACAACCCACAGGGCACAGACCCTAGAACGGGCGATTGGGTAGACCTAAGACCACTCAGTACAGAAGGACAAGGGGTGCCAGGAGTCGACCAAGCCCCATACTCTTTGCACCAGATTGCTATACCGCTAGGAATCGGGGTAAGGTATAAGCTTAGTGAAAACTGGGACTTAGGCTTTGAAATAGGATGGCGCTTTACCTTTACAAACTACCTGGATGATGTAAGCGGGGTATATGCAGACAGAGACCTAATAGAGCAGCACAGAGGTGAATTAGCCGCTACTATGGCTGATAGATCAATATACAGTTTGGCTGAAGACCCACAGTTGCAAAGGCAGATAATGGAACAACAGGGAGGTTTGGTATTCCAAGAGACACAAACCGGCAATGTCTATGGTTCTGTCAACGGGTATGGGATGCCTGGCGATCAAAGAGGGAATGGAAGAAGGGACATGTATATAGTAACAGGTTTTCATTTGACATATATTATTCCAAACCGAATAATATGTCCAAACTTTAGATAACAATATTTTAATACTTACGTTTAGCACATATGAAAAAAATAGGAAAGTTCATTCTTCCTATTTTTTTTGCCTTAATAGCCTTTAGCGCAAACGGGCAAAAAAATGAAATAGGAATTAGTTTAGGTGCATTAAATTATACAGGAGAGTATGCACCACGTTTTGACGTGCTCAATTACCGTCCAGGTGGCATGGTATTTTACAGACGCAACTTCAGCCCGGTTTTTACCTTAAGAGGTTCCATTATGACTGGAAGGATAAAAGGCTCTGACGAAGGCGCCCAAGATCCTGTGCCTGCAGCACGTGACGGTGAGTTTCACAACAACATCACTGAAGCGGCTATAATGGCCGAGTACAACTTTTTGGACTTCAGGCGATACAAGGACAGAAGAAGGTTTGCCCCTTATCTTACCGCAGGTCTTGCGATATTCAATTATCAACGTGCCTATCCGGGAACAGCCATACGTGGAGGAGCCGTAAACCCTTCTATCCCTATTGGTATCGGCATTAAGTATAAGTTAACAAAAACAGTCAATTTGAATGCCGAGTTTGTAGCCCGTAAAACATTTACCGACTATTTAGACAACATATCAGACACTTACGCTGATGGGTACAGCAAACAGTTAGCCAATCCACATCTTAATGACTGGTACTACTATACCGGCTTTTCCATAAGCTACACATTCTACGGCATAGCTTGCCCTGAATTCCAGCGAAAAAATAATGTGTATTGATTTTTTAATTTAGCAATATGCTTTTGTAGATTTGCTTTTTAAAATTTTTGATTCTTCTACATGAGTTTAAAAGATCAGATTGATCCGAAAAAGTTACCACGCCATATTGCCATTATAATGGACGGAAATGGACGTTGGGCAAAAAAAAGAGGTGCAGAACGAATTTTTGGACATACAAATGCTGTTGAGTCTGTACGTGATGTAACAGAAGCTTGTGCAGAGCTCGGTATTGAGTATTTGACGCTTTACGCTTTTTCTACAGAAAACTGGAATAGGCCCAAAGACGAAGTCAATGCCTTAATGGGGCTACTGGTTTCTACCATAGGCGGAGAAATAAAAACACTCTCCAAAAACAATATCAGGTTACTTACGATCGGTAATACAGAGGAGTTGCCTGAAAAGTGTAAGCAAGAGTTGAACGAGGGTATGGAAGAAACAAAAAACAACACCCGTCTCAACTTGATCCTTGCACTGAGTTATAGTGGCCGGTGGGAAATTGCCAATGCTGCAAAAAAGCTTGCACTCGATGTAAAAAAGAACAAAATAAACCCGGAAGATATAAATGAAGAAATTTTTACTAACTATCTGAATACAAGCAAGGTTCCCGATCCAGAATTAATGATTCGCACAAGTGGCGAAAACAGGATTAGCAATTTTCTGCTGTGGCAACTCGCCTATGCAGAGTTTCATATAACTGATGTCCTTTGGCCGGACTTCAGAAGAGAAAACCTATATGAAGCTATTATTGACTACCAGAATAGAGAAAGACGGTTCGGCAAAACCAGCGAACAATTGAATTCAAATTCTTAATGAGACAAATATTATCTATAACACTGATTCTAGGCTTTTTCTTTAGTTTTTATTCTTCCGATGCCCAAATCAGGTTTAACAAAAGAAAGTCCAACAAAGACTTAAACTTGAGCTATACCAATCCTGAAGAGTATGCCATTGGCGAAATCACCTTCTCAGGAATAGAGTACCTAGACCACAACGCACTCATGTCTATTATAGGATTGAGAGAGGGCGACGTGATACAGGTACCTGGCGAAGAACTCAGTAATGCCATCCGAAAGCTTTGGGATCAGAAACTAATCGGGGATGTAGAGGTAAATGCCACCAGAATTGAAGGCAACAAAATTTTCCTAAACTTCCACCTTAAAGAAAGACCACGACTTTCTAGGATAGAAATTACAGGCGTAAAAAAAGCAGACCACGACGACTTAAAAGAGAAGATGGGATTGCGCACCGGTGCCATTGTAACCGACGCCATGATCAAAAACTCCCGTAGAAAAGTAAGAAACTTTTATGTTGAAAAAGGATACTTTAACGCCGACGTAAATATCGTTCAGAAAAAAGATTCACTCCTACCCAATAATGTCGTGCTAACCGTTAACGTCGACAGGAAACAAAGGGTAAAAATCAATTCGATAAACTTTCATGGCAATGTTTCTGACCCTGATCAGCTTTCAGACAGAAAACTGAGACGCCAAATGAAAAAAACGAAAGAGAGAAACCTTAGAAACATCTTCTCTTCTTCTAAATTAATAAAGAACGAGTACGAGGCGGATAAAGAGAGGATCATAGAGTATTATAACACCCTCGGATATCGCGATGCCCAGATCGTGTCTGACTCGATATATTTAGTAGAAGAAAACAGGCTAAATATTGACATTAACATTGAGGAAGGTAACAAGTACTACTTTAGAAACATTACCTGGACAGGTAACTTCATCCACCCTAGCAGTGTTCTTGACACGATCCTGAACATCAGAAAAGGTGATGTCTATAACTTCCAAAAACTTCAAAGAAGACTATCGTATAACCCAGACGGCTGGGACGTGAGCTCTCTCTACTTGGACGACGGCTACCTGTTTTTCCATGCAGAACCTGTTGAAGTAAGAGTAGAAAACGACTCCATAGATATAGAGATGCGGGTATACGAAGGACAGCAGGCTACAATTAAAAATGTAACTGTGTCAGGAAATACCAAAACACATGACCATGTTATTTTAAGGGAAGTCCGAACATTGCCAGGACAGAAATTTAGTAGGTCGGACCTTATCCGTTCGCAACGAGAACTTTCACAGCTAGGATACTTTGACCCAGAACAGCTAAACATTGTCCCAGTGCCTAATCCGGCAGATGGTACGGTAGACATCAACTACCATGTAGTAGAGAAACCAAGCGACCAGATAGAACTCTCTGGTGGTTGGGGTGGCTGGTTTGGTCCTGTAGGTACCGTAGGTTTGGTGTTCAACAACTTCTCTATGAGAAACATCACCAACTTTAAAACATGGAACCCGCTACCTTCTGGAGATGGGCAGCGTTTGGCGCTTAGGGTTCAGGCCAGTGGTAGACAGTTCCAAACATACTCTCTGTCATTTACAGAACCTTGGTTGGGAGGTAAACGACCTCAATCTTTGAACATAAGCTTGAGCAAGTCTAGGATGAACACCATCGACCCCGAAACCAGAAGGGCAACAGGTTTCCTTGATGTGTCCAGTGCAACCATTGGTCTTGGGAAACGCCTTACCTGGCCTGATGACTTCTTTACATTAAACAACTCAATTACTTTATTGCAGTACCGTTTAAGTAATTATCAGTCTGCTCAGTTAGGATTCTCTGATGGTGTCGCGAATAACTTTACCTTTACGACTACCATCGCACGAAACAGTGTAAACGATTTTACATTCCCGACATCGGGGTCTAATATATCCCTACAGGTAGCAGTAACACCGCCTTACTCGCTATTCAGGAACATAAACTATCATGATGAGTCTATACTTCCTGAAGACAGATACAGGTGGGTAGAGTATCATAAATGGATTATGGACAACTCTTGGTTTACCACACTAATACCAGGACAGAAAAGAAACCTAGTACTAAACATGAGAGCGCACTTTGGATTTATCGGCGGCTATAGCAGAAGTGCAGGTATTGCTCCTTTTGAAAGGTTTGTAATGGGTGGTGATGGTCTATCTGGTTTCAACTTCCTATTAGGTTCAGACATTATCGGACTAAGAGGATATCCAAACAACCAAGTATTGCCAGAACTTCCTGACGGTCCTGTTCCAAGAGATGCAGGTGGTACTATGTTTGCCAAATATGTGGCAGAACTTAGATATCCGATCAACTTGAGCCCTGCATTTTCACTATTTGGTGTAGGTTTCCTTGAAGCAGGTAATACCTGGAACAATTTTAATAACTTTAACCCGTTCAATGTGTACCGTGCTGCTGGTGTGGGCGCAAGAATATTTATGCCTGCCTTTGGTATGATCGGACTTGACTGGGGTTATCGTTTAGACAATCTGCCTGGTCAAGACAGAACGACCGACCGTTCGCAAGTAACATTTACTATTGGACAGCAGATTAGATAAAAAAATAATGTTTCAGATGAGGAAAATCTTAATTCTGGCACTCTTCTTGACAGCTTTGTCAAATACAAGCTATGCGCAGAAATTCGGGTATATTGATTCAGACTTTATACTGAAAAAAATGCCTGAATATAAAGAGGCAGAAAAAGAGCTCAATGAACTTTCGTCCAAATGGCAGAAGGAAATAGAGGATTTGAAGTCCGAACATGAAAAGATGGTAAAAGGATATCAATCCGAAGAAGTCCTTCTAACTGAGGAAATGAAAAAGGAAAGGTTGGCAGAAATCGCCGCCAAAGAAAAAGCGGTAAAAGACCGGCAAAAAAAAGTTTTCGGATTTGAAGGGTTAGTTTTTTTAAAAAGACAGGAACTAATCAAACCTGTTCAAGACTTAGTATATGAGGCAGTCGAAAAAGTTGCAAAGAAAAAGAAACTTTCCTTTGTTTTTGACCGATCTGGCGCTTTGATAATGATTTATACAAACCCTGTCCATGATTATACAGACTATGTTTTGGAAGAACTTGGGCTCGGAGACAAAGATGATTATCTCGAAAATAATAAATAAACCAAGGAATTAATTAAATTGCCATATTGTTTTTAACCAAAGTAATAAATACAAAAAAATGAGAACTAAAGCCTTTCTATTCCTGACACTCTTTTTTCTGACTGGAAGCCTGGCAGTAAATGCACAGGATATCAGAATTGGATACACCAGCTTAGAATATGTATTTGAAAAAATGCCAGAATCTGAACAGATAAAAAACGATCTGCAGACTTATGAAAAGAAACTTCAAGACCATTTGAAAGAAAAGTATGATGAGTTCGAAAAGAAACTTGAAGCTTACCAGGCTGGTGCCAACACGATGGCTGAAAGTGTAAAGCAAACTAAAGAAAGAGAGTTGCAGCAGTTACAAATGTCTATCAGAGAATTTGAAAACAAAGCTCAGCAAGACCTACAAAAGAAACACGCACAGCTTACCGATCCGGTTCTTGACAGAATTCAGGACGCTATCAACAAAGTAGGAAAAGATAAAGGATATGCTTATATCCTTAGCGGTGAAGGCGCTGTACTTTATGCACAAAACAAAGAGGACGATGTGTCTGAACTTGTACTTAAAGAACTAGGTGTTAACGCCCCAGGAGCTTCAGCCCCTACTTCGTCTCCATCAATAGAGAAATAATCTAAGAGAATATTAAAAGAGTGTACAAGAGCCTTGACTGTCAAGGCTCTTTTTTTTCTCCAAAATCTCGATATAAAAGTCAGGTTGGCCAATCTCATGATCGCTAAAAGGTAAAACACTACCGCATAACTCGGGTTTAAATGTCTCAGGCTAGTTTTTACTATTTTTAGTATATTACCCAATCAAAAAAGCAAATAAAGCCCTTATTATGCATAATCCCGATTACCTAAAACAAGGAGACAAAATAGCGATAGTAGCAACCGCCAAGAAATTTGAATTCGAAGAGCTTGCCCCTGGTATAGAAACCATCAAATCTTGGGGGCTTGAGGTTATACTTGGCGAAAACACGCTATCACAAGATAACCAATTTGCAGGCACAGATGCAGAAAGGCTGCAAGACTTACAGCATGCCTTGGACAATCCTGAAATAAAGGCCATCTTATGTGCGCGCGGAGGTTATGGCACAAGTAGAATTATAGACAAAGTTGACTTTTCGAAATTTAGAGCATCTCCGAAATGGATTGCAGGGTTTAGCGACGTCACGGTGTTACTCAACCATATTGCCCAATGGCAAATTCCATCACTGCATGCACCCATGCCCGTACTTTTTGCCCATAGAACTACAAGCGAATCGCTGGCATATTTACGCCAAGCACTATTTGGAGAAAAACTTAGTTACGAGATCGCGGGGCATAAATTAAACCGAGAAGGGGTTGCAGAGGCTCGATTGATTGGCGGTAACCTTTCGATACTTTGCACCCTCACGGGCACATCTTCAGAACCTGACACTGCGGGCAAAATCCTATTTCTCGAAGATATTGACGAATATATGTACCAGCTAGACAGAATGATGGTGATGCTTAAGCGCTCAGGAAAACTTAGTAATTTAGCGGGATTAATAGTTGGGCACTTTTCCGATATGAAAGACGGGGACATCCCCTTTGGCAAAACGGCTTATGAAATAATAGCAGACCACGTAAGCGAATATGCCTACCCAGTCTGCTATGGTTTCCCGGCTGGACATGAGCCTGAAAATTATACGCTGGCTATTGGTAAAAGTGCGGCATTAAAAGTGTCTGAAACTTACGCAACAATAGCCTTTTAACCTATTCTCTATACAACACTTCTAACAGTGTGTGACCAACAGCTTGCAATGTAGCTCTGTCTATCACATCCATATTGTCATCATGGGTATGCCAATAGTCGCCAAAATAACCGTCTCCGTGAGGATTGTATTCAATAATATCAATCATAGGTATTTTAGCAATAGTATTCACATAGTAGTGATCATCTGTAATAGGAGCTGTTTGCTTATAAATAAAGTGGTTTGAATACCCCAACCGGTTTCCTGTGTCCCAGACCTTTTTCATTACAGAAGGGGCATATTTCATAGACGTTCCTTCCAGGGCAAACTTAGCATTAGCTCCTCCTACCATATCCAATAAAATGCCATAGTAAGCAGAGTAGTTTTCCTTATGTTTATTACGGGCCCAATATTGAGATCCAAGGCACCATGTGTCAGGCTTAAAATCCCCGCTGCCTTCAGGCTGCCCATAATCTTCACCGTCAAAGAATATAATATCAATTCCTACATCAGGCTTATTCTCATGGGACTGGATAACCCGGGCCAGTTCAAGCAAAACCCCTACCCCACTTGCACCATCATTGGCACCATCTATAGGCACATCGGTATCTTCAGAATCTTGGTCTGCAAAAGGCCTGGTATCCCAGTGAGCTGCCAAAAGAATCCTTTTTGAGGCTTCAGGGTTAATACTGCCTACGATGTTTTTCAATTGAAGTACCGTACCATCAAAAGCTTCGGCCTCAAACTCCTGAACATACGTTTTCAAACCCATCTTCTCCAACTGACCGACCAAGTATTTACCAGTTTTTCGGTGAGGTTCTGTATTGGGCACCCTAGGCCCAAAAGAAACCTGCTTTTCTATAAAATAATAAGCAGAGTCTGCATTGAAACTAGGGACATTTACCTCTTTAACTTCTTTGGTGGTAGAAACCTGAGGAGATTCCGTAGTTGCCCGGTCTTGCTGTTCCCCACAAGAGGAAAGCAACAGGAGGAAAGCTGCTACACAGCTTACAGCGTAAGATATATTGTTATTCTTCATATGCCCAATCTATAGAATGCTTCATGTCTTTAATGACCAAGCCTTCTTTTTTAAAGTAAGCCCTAATTTTATCTACCTTTTCGAAATCCTTGTTTGCTTTTGCTTCACGGTAAATTTCAAGCAGGCCATCAATCAAACCTTCAGCGCTACCAACTTTTTCTTCATACAACCCCAAAACGTCCTCTACAATTCCTATAAAGGTATTTTTCATACGGTCAAAAGTTTCCTGGCTAATTTTTCCTGGATGAAGCTGCCCTGTGCTGATAGAATTAATCTTTTTCAGTAGATTAAAAAGGTTTGCAATGGTAACAGCTGTATTAAAGTCATCGTTCAAACCATCAAAGCATTTTTCCGATAGCCTTAAAATGTTTTCATCGACTTTTGCATCTAGAATCTCATTCCCTTGGGTATACACCAGACTTTTAGCATTCCTAAGGCCATTGATAAGCTTTTTATAACCTTTTCCAGCAGCGATAAGCGCCTCATTGGAAAAGTCTAAGGTACTCCGATAGTGGGCTTGAAGGATAAAAAACCTGATGGTCATAGGGCTATAAGACCTTTCTAGCAATTCATGATTACCTGAAAAAAGCTGCTCCATAGTAATAAAGTTACCGAGCGACTTGCCCATTTTCTGACCATTAATGGTAATCATATTATTATGTAACCAATATTTGGCCGGATCATGCGAATGACCTGCCTTGGCTTGGGCTATCTCACATTCATGGTGTGGAAACATCAAGTCCATACCGCCCCCATGTATATCAAAATATGTACCCAAATATTTGGCACTCATAGCAGAGCACTCCAAATGCCAACCAGGGAAACCAACACTCCACGGAGAATCCCAACGCATAATATGAGAAGGAGATGCCTTTTTCCAAAGTGCAAAATCATAAGGATGTTTCTTTTCCTGCTGCCCTTCAAGTTCACGTGTATTTGCCTGCAAGTCTTCGAGAACCCGTCCGGACAAACAGCCATAGTCCTCAGCTTTAGAATAAGCCTCTACATCAAAATATACAGACCCATTTACTTCATAAGCCAATCCTTTGCTGAGTATATCCTCAATGAGCTTTATTTGCTCAGGGATATGTCCAGAAGCATGGGGTTCAATACTGGGCCTGCGGACATTCATCTGATCCATTACCTGATGGTACCTATGCGTATAAAATTGAACCACTTCCATAGGCTCCAGCTTTTCCAGTTTGGCTTTTTTAGCAATTTTATCTTCACCCTCGTCTGCATCATGTTCAAGATGTCCCACGTCGGTAATATTTCTGACATACCTTACTTTATACCCTAAAAACTCAAGATACCGGTACACCACGTCAAAAGTAATAGCGGATCTGGCATGCCCTAAATGCGGGTCACCGTATACAGTAGGACCGCAAACATACATCCCAACCATAGGCGGGTTCAAGGGAGCAAAAACCTCCTTTGACCTTGACAATGTATTATATAAACTAAGTTCTTTTTTCATCACGTGCAAATTTAACAAAATACTTACGAGATAGAATATTTTTGTTTTGAGAATCAATCCAGCCCGCAAAAGAACTAAATTAATACCTTAGGAGTTAATAAAACATGTAATTTTAATTTAATGCGGAACACGAATATATATTACCCCGAGTAAAACATTGGCTTTTTATCGTTTATTTTAAGATAATATTTTGAATAAAAAGCTATTTGTTGTAATTTTGCACTGCAATATATTTATATATTGGAACAATGAAGGGGACACGAATCCCCTATTTTATTTTCATTTATGGAGTTAAAGGAACAAATTACAGAGATCACGAATAAGTATATTACAGATCCATCCTTTTTTCTTGTAGATGTAATTATAAGCGGTAACTCAGGCATGACAAAAATAAAAGTCATACTTGATGGGGATAAAGGAGTGTCAATAGATGATTGCGCTTCAATAAGCAGAAAAGTTGCTTCTGAAATAGAAGAAAACAAGCTTATAGAAAATGCGCATGTATTGGAGGTAACTTCTCCGGGGCTAGACCAGCCCATTACAATGCTAAGGCAATACAAAAAAAATATTGGAAGGAAAGTAGAGGTAACTGTTCAGGAGAACAAGGTTTTTAAAGGAGAGTTAAAAGAAGTATATGATGATAAAATCATTATAAATGCAGAAAGCGGAAAAGGCAAAAAAACAACTTATGCCCTGACAGAATTACCTATGAAAGATATTATAAAAACAAACATTTTGGTTTCATTCAGTTAATCATGGAAACTTCAACCTTAATTGAATCGTTTGCAGAATTTGCAAAATTCAAAAATATTGATCGCCCGACAATGATCAGAATCCTGGAGGATGTATTCCGGACTATGATCAGAAAGAAGTTCGAGTCTGACGACAACTTTGACGTAATCATCAATGTCGACAAAGGCGATTTGGAAATATGGAGGTTCAGAGAAATTGTGGATGATGAATTCGCAGAGGACAGCTTTGACTATGATCCAAATAAACATATTTCTCTTACTGATGCGAAAAAAATTGAGGAAGACTTTGAAGTTGGCGAAGAAGTAGCTGAAGAGGTCAAATTAGAAGATTTTGGTAGAAGGATGGTAATGACTGCAAGGCAAACTTTAATTCAGAAAATTAAAGACCTTGAAAAAGATATCCTTTTCCAAAAATACAAAGAACTGGTTGGAGAAATTATTGTTGCAGAAGTTTACCAGATATTAAATAAAGAAATTTTACTTGTAGACGGCGAAAGCAACGAGCTGATTTTGCCAAGAAATGAGCAGATTCCTAAAGACCGGTTCCGCAAAGGCGATAGTGTAAGGGCTATTGTCCACAGAGTAGAAATGCACAATGGAAACCCTCGGATTATTTTATCGAGAACTTCACCGGTATTTCTTGAAAGGCTGTTCGAAAGTGAAGTTCCTGAAGTGTTTGACGGGCTTATCTCTATCAAGAAAGTTGTTAGAGAACCAGGCGAAAGAGCAAAAGTGGCCGTGGAATCTTACGACGATAGGATTGATCCAGTAGGTGCATGTGTAGGAATGAAAGGTTCAAGAATACACAGTATTGTTCGCGAACTTGAGAATGAAAATATCGATGTAATTAATTTTACAGATAATATAGAGTTATATATAGCTAGGGCATTGAGCCCGGCTAAAATTTCAAATTTAAAGATTGACCAGGAATCTGGTAGAGTTTCGGTTTTCCTTAAACCGGACCAGGTTTCTTTAGCAATTGGCAAAGGTGGTCAAAATATAAAACTAGCAAGCAAACTTGTAGGTATGGAAATCGATGTCTTCAGAGAACTTGATGAGCAAGAGATCGAAGACATTGACCTATATGAATTTAGCGATGAAATAGAGGAGTGGGTAATAGAAGAGCTAAAAAGAATAGGCTTAGATACAGCAAGAAGTGTGCTTTCTTTAAGTGTAGATGATCTTGTAAGAAGAACAGAACTTGAAGAAGAAACCATCGTAGACGTGATGGGCATCCTTAAGCAGGAGTTTGAATAATTTGATTATTTTTGTTTTGTAATTTTCCAAAAACAGGAGTTTCAGAATGGCAGAAGAAAAATTAATGAGGCTTAGCCAGGTGGCCAGAAAGCTGAATGTAGGTACGTCCACTATTGCGGACCACTTATCAGCCAAAGGACACCCTATTGAGAACAACCCAAATTCCAAAATTACCATGGAGCAATATGGTATGCTCATGAAGGAATTTGAGTCATCCGTTCTTGATAAAAAGGAGGCTTCCGGCCTTACTATAGGCAAGAAGCATAATGAAAATGTAGTAATAGAAAGTGAAAAAGCTCCAGAAAAGCCTACAAAGGAAGATGACGAGGAAATCCTCATCAAAAACCTTTCACCTGCCGCGCCTGATGAGGCTTCCGAATCTTCTGCCGAACAAGAAAAGGAAGACACTCCTGTTTCTAAAGTAAAACTCCAAGGAATTAAAGTTGTAGGCAAAATAGACCTGGAACAGAAAAAAGGCAAAGCTCAACAAGAGGAAAAAGCTGAAGAAAAACCTAAGGAGCCAGAGGCACCGAAAAAGCCAGAAGCACCGAAAGAGGAAAAGAAAGCTGAGCCACAAAAGCCTAAAGCTAACGTTCAGGATAAGCTACAAGAGAAAAAGGCTGAAGAAAAGAAACCTGAAGAGCCGAAAGTTGAGAAAAAACCAACTCCTGTAGAAGAAAAACCTGCAGCAAAAACCCCTGAACCTCCTAAAGCAAAAGAGGAAAAACAGGAGCCACGCAAAGAAGAAAAAGTACCTGCCAAAGAAAAAGCGAAAGCGGAGGAGAAGTCTAAAACTGAGGACAAGCCGAAAGTTGAGGAACCTAAAGCGGAAGAAGAAAAGCAGGTTTCCGATAAGAAAGAAAAACAACCTGCTAAAGAGCTCAAAGAAAAAGAAGAAGTGCAAGAGCAAGAAGATGACAGGCCAGATACTGTTATAGAAGCAAAAGCTGACCAATTAAAAGGACTTACTGTTGTAGGTAAAATACAGCTTCCTGAGAAAAAGAAAAAATCTAAACCAGTTGCTTCATCTGATGATAAATCAACGGCAGCTGAGAAGAAAAACAAAAGAAAGCGGAAACGTGTAAGAATCAACACCGGCCAAGGCCAAGGTGGTGGTGGACAGGCACCAGGGCAACAAAGGGAGAAGAAAGGAAGGCATAAACCTGCACCTCCACAAAAAGAGGAAATATCTGACAAAGATATTCAGGACAAAATAAAAGCTACACTGGCTAAACTCAGCGGGAACAAACCTGGTGGTGGAGGCGGTGGACGCTCAAGATATAGACGTGAAAAACGTTCTGCGGCTGCAGAGGCACAAGAAGAGCGTATGCTCCAAGAACAGGAGGACGCTAAAACGCTGAAAGTAAACGAATTTATTTCAGCGAACGATTTAGCTTCTTTAATGGGAGTAAATGTCAATGATATTATTTCTGCTTGCCTTAGCCTTGGTATGTTTATTTCCATAAACCAAAGGTTAGACGCTGAGGCCATTACAGTAATTGCTGATGAGTTTGGCTATTCTGTAGACTTTGCCTCTGCTGAAGAGGAAGGACTTGAGTCTATAGAGGAGGAAGATGATCCTAAAGACCTTACAGAACGTGCACCTATTGTTACTATCATGGGTCACGTTGACCATGGTAAAACTTCATTGCTTGACTATATAAGGAAAGCTAAAGTAGCTCAAGGTGAAGCAGGGGGTATAACCCAGCACATTGGTGCTTATAAAGTAACTTCAGAGTCAGGTAAGCCTATTACCTTCCTTGACACACCAGGTCACGAAGCCTTTACCGCTATGCGTGCCCGTGGTGCCAAAATAACTGACATTGTAATTATCGTTGTTGCAGCAGACGATAATGTGATGCCTCAAACCAAAGAGGCTATCAACCATGCCCAAGTAGCTGGTGTACCTATCGTAATTGCGATCAATAAAGTGGACAAGCCTGGTGCTAATCCTGATAAAATCAAAGAGGAATTAGCACAATTGAACATACTTGTTGAGGACTGGGGCGGTAAATATCAGTGTGAGGAAATATCGGCAAAAACTGGACAGGGAATATCTAGCCTACTTGAAAAGGTATTGCTTGAATCCGAAATAATGGAATTGAAAGCCAATCCTAAAAAGAAAGCGGTTGGTACGATTGTTGAAGCCTCGCTTGATAAAGGTAGAGGGTATTTGGCTACCATTATGGTACAGGCTGGTACGCTTAAAATTGGTGATGTAATGCTTGCAGGTGCTCACTATGGTAAAGTTAAAGCCATGACAGACCACAGAGGCGCACGGATTAAAGAAGCTGGGCCGTCAACACCGGTACAGGTATTAGGTCTTAACGGTGCACCACAAGCAGGAGACAAAATGACCATTACCGATTCTGATAAAGAAGCCCGTGAAATTGCCACCAAAAGAGAACAACTTCTACGTGAGCAGTCTATCAGAACGAAGAAACATATTACGCTGGATGAAATTGGTAGACGTTTGGCTATCGGTACCTTCAAGGAGCTTAATGTAATTGTTAAAGGTGATGTGGATGGATCTATTGAAGCTTTATCTGATGCATTACTGAAGCTGTCTAATGAAGAAGTACAAGTAAATATCATTCACAAAGCTGTAGGTGCCATTTCAGAGTCAGATATTCTACTTGCCTCTGCATCAGATGCGATTATTGTCGGATTCCAGGTTCGCCCTGCTAAAAATGCCAAAAGGCTGGCAGAACAAGAGCAAATTGAAATCCGTCTGTACTCAATCATCTATGATGCAATCAATGACGTAAAAGATGCCATCGAAGGTATGCTTGCACCGAAAGAGGTTGAAGAAATATTAGGTTCGGCTGAAGTACGCGAGGTATTCAAAATCTCTAAAGTTGGAACGGTAGCAGGATGTTATGTAACTGAAGGTTACATAAAGAGAAACAGCAGCATAAGACTTATTAGGGATGGTATAGTAATCCACACCGGAAATATTGATGCGCTGAAACGCTTTAAAGATGATGTCAATGAAGTTAAAACCAGTTACGAATGCGGTATTAGCTTAAAAGGATATAACGACCTTCAAGAAGGCGACACTATAGAAGCGTTTGAAATCAAAGAAGTAAAACGAAGCTTGAAATAAAGCTTTGCAAATATGTAAAAAAGGCTATAAATTTAAGTTTATAGCCTTTTTTTATGCATAAAATCGGAATTGACCTAGGCGGGACAAAAATTGAAGGGATTGTTCTAGACCATGAAAACCAAGAAATAGCTCGAAAGCGCATAGCGACAGAGCAAGAGAAAGGGTACGACCATATCCTTAACAATATCAACACCCTATACCAACACCTTGCTCAACAGACAGAGCATAAACCGCACACCTTTGGTATCGGAACGCCAGGTTCCATATCTAAATCCACAGGCTTAATGAAAAACGCCAACACGGTATGTCTGAACGGTAAACCTTTTGGCAAAGACCTGCAAGCAATTTTAAAAAGGGAAGTTACCATTGAAAATGATGCTAACTGTTTTGCCATGGCAGAAGCCATTATGGGCGCAGGAAAAGGACATACGTCCGTTTTTGGAGTAATTATGGGAACAGGCTGTGGCGGCGGTATAGTGTTCAATGAAAAAATTTATAAAGGACTACACGAAAATGCTGGAGAATGGGGACATATGACCATTAATCCAGCTGGTCCTGAGTGCTACTGCGGAAAAAGAGGATGTGTAGAAACATACATTTCCGGCGGTGGACTGGAAAAAGTATATGCAAGCAAATACCAGCTCAACAAAAAACTACCACACATAGTAGAGGACTATAAAAAAGGAGAAGTCCATGCCAAAGAAACAATGGAAGCCTTTTTTCAACATTTCGGAATAGCATTATCAAACCTAATTAACATTCTTGATCCTGATGTGGTTGTTTTAGGGGGCGGAGTATCTAATATAGATGAACTTTACACAGAAGGCATTGCACAAGTAAAAAAGTACATATTCAATGATGAACTAAAAACATCTATTGTAAAAAATAAGTGTGGCGATTCGGCAGGTGTATGGGGTGCAGCCTTGGCAGGAATTTAAACCTGAAATAACACGACCCAAAAGTGCTGAGTGATTGTCATTTTACCCCTCATGACAAATCCTATCGAATAATTCAGGTAAAAGAGCTGAGGTAAAACCCCAGCTCTTTCATTACTTATTAAACTAAGTCGTTCTTGTATAGATATTCTGCAATTTGAACAGCATTGGTAGCAGCACCTTTCCTTAAGTTATCTGCCACAATCCACATATTTAAGGTATTAGCCTGACTTTCATCCCTTCTGATCCTTCCTACAAATACCTCATCACGGTTATGTGCATTTAAAGGCATTGGATATTTTAAATTAGCCACATCATCTTCGACAATTACTCCATCAGTTTTAGCCAAAAGCGACCTTACGTCTTCTACTGTAAAGTCTTTTTCAAATTCGACGTTCACTGATTCTGAGTGACCGCCCATAACAGGTATCCTCACCGTAGTTGCAGTTACTTTTATGCTATCATCACCAAGGATTTTGTTTGTTTCCTTGATCATCTTCATTTCTTCTTTTGTATATCCATTTTCTTGGAATACATCTATATGAGGCAAAACGTTTAAGTCAATTTTATAAGGATAAGCCATTGGCCCATCTATCCCTTTCCTCTCGTTCATCAATTGGTCTACAGCATCTTTACCAGTACCAGTTACAGACTGATAAGTAGAGACTACCACACGTTTGATTTTATATGCCTTGTGCAAGGTATCCAAAGGCAGCACCATTTGAATAGTAGAGCAGTTAGGATTTGCGATAATCTTATCATCTTTGGTAAGCTCTTTAGCATTTATCTCAGGAACAACAAGCTTTTTGGTCGGATCCATTCTCCAGGCAGAAGAGTTATCAACCACAGTAATTCCTGCTTCCGCAAATTTTGGAGCCCACTCCAAAGAAGTACCGCCACCTGCAGAGAAAATAGCAACGGCAGGCTTCATGCTTATTGCACTTTCCATACCAACAACCTTTACGTCCTTACCCTTAAACTTCAATATCTTACCTACAGATCTTTCAGAAGCAACAGGAATTAATTCCGTAACGGGAAAATTTCTTTCCTCCAGTACTTTTAACAGTTCACTGCCTACCAGTCCGGTAGCACCTACAATTGCAATTTTCATTTTATTTAATTTAATTGGATAAGGTTTGAGTTTTACAAATTTAAGTAATAATTCAGAATTTTTTACAATGAAACCTATTTGTCTCGTTTTTCTGCTTTTATTCATTTTTATTAAAACATACTCCCAGACTGAAGGCTCTTTAGCAGATACTAATTTTTTAACAAACCCAACCTGGACGGGCGACACTGATTATTTTATTTTTCATGACCATGAATACATACAAAGCAATGGCCCTAAGGAATCAACAGAAATTTACCTTAGTACAGAAAGTCAAGTCCTTGAAAATACAGAATGGCAATTTCATACAAGCTTTGCCTTCAACCCCAGTAGTTCAAATTATATAAAAATATACCTTGCAAGCGACTCTCCCAATCTTACAGAACCGCTCAATGGATACTATATTAAACTAGGAGGCATCCCGGGAGACCAAGACGCTATAGAACTTTACCGACAGGAAGGCGATATTTCACATAAAATAATTGAAGGCATTCCCGGAAATGTTGGCAACAGCCAAAATGACGTCAGAATAAAGGTGGTGCGCGATTCGAGAGGGCATTGGTATATTTACTCAGATATCACAGGCGGATCAGACTTTATATTTGAAGGCAGTGGAAGAGATGATACTTTTACCTACGCAAAATGGTTTGGTCTATCTTTCACGCATACTACCACCCGGCGATCTCTGTTCCACTTCAGGGATTTTTCTATCCGGACAGCTCCATTTTTGCTCACAGAAGTAAAACAGGAAGATAACAAAACATTAAAATTAAGCTTCACCAGCCAGCCTGATAGTCAAACTATTTCGAAAGAAAAGTTCTACTTACAGAGTATAGGAAATCCACAAGAAGTAATGACCAACGTTGGATCAGCGCTAGAGATCAGATTACAATATGACCAAGCATTTCCCCCTGGCCAATATCTGCTTAAGGTGAAAAACATAAAAGACACAGACGGAAGGGAACTGGTACCGCCTTTCCGTTTTCCTATCAACCTGTTGCACCATTACAGTTATGGAGACATACTAATAACAGAGATCCACCCGAACCCCAATCCTCCTGTAGCACTTCCCAATGAAGAGTTTGTGGAACTGTTCAACAACACTTCGGATGAAATAAACCTCGAGAACTTCACCTATGCTGACCGATCGGTTACAGCCATACTCCCATCATACAATTTAGAAGCTGGTGAGCGGGTCATTTTATGCAGGGCCGCAGCACAACAAGCTTATGAAGCATTTGGCAAAACCTTAGCGCTAGAAAGATGGCCTAGATTAAATATAACTGGAGATAAACTGTGGCTCAGAGACCCGGCTGGAAATTTGATTTTCAACCTCCACTATCACCCTTCCTGGTATAAGGACAGGGAAAAATCTGATGGCGGGTGGTCACTGGAAATGAAAAATACCGCATACCACTGTATAGGCAAAGAAAACTGGGCTGCATCTACAGATCCTACAGGAGGGACTCCTGGAAACATCAATAGTTTGGAAAAACAAAACTTACCCATACCCCAGCTTCACGTCAATGACTTAAAAATACTAGATACAGCAAATATCAATATTGGCTTAAACATAAAACCAGACACTTCCGAGATCAACAGCTCGAACTTTTCCATTTTATACCGAAACCATAAAGTGATTCCCACTTATAAAGAAGAAGAAATCACGGTCCAAATATCCCCTCCACTTGAGCTAAACCTACCTTATCAATTTTCCATAGCAAACCTATCAGATTGTGCCGGGAAACCTGCAAAAGATACTTTAATTAACCTGATCATACCAGATATTGCAGATTCATTAGATATCATAATCAACGAAGTGTTGTTTAACCCACCCAATGGAGGAAGGGAGTTTGTCGAGATTTACAATAAGTCAAACAAATTTATTGATTTACAACACTGGGAAATTGCCAATATCAGGAATGGTGAAATAGCGGTAAGAAGGACTATTTCAGACCGCCCCCTACTCTTTGCGCCTTACTCCTACCTCGTCTTGACCACAGACTTAGACCTGTTGCTGGAATTCTACCCAAATACCATTGCCGAAAATGTTGTCCTACTAAATACCTTGCCCTCTATTCCCAACAGCTCGGGAGCCATTGCCATTATAGACAACACAGGAAAAATGTGTGACCGTTTCGACTACTCGGAGAGTTACCACTTCCCACTATTACACAATAAACGTGGCGTATCGCTTGAAAGAATTTCTTTTTTTGCCCCAACCAATACCCCTGACAACTGGTTCTCGGCATCTGAATCCGTAGGATTTGCTACCCCAGGATTTAAAAACTCTCAGAAAAGCACTAACAAAACAGAAAAGTTATTTTCTGTAGAACCTAAATCTTTTTCACCCAACGGCGATGGATATAATGACTTTACCACAATCAACTATGCCTTAGATTTTAGTGGCGCCATGGCCAATATAACCATATATGACAGTCATGGGCGAAAAGTAAAAGAGCTAGTAAAAAATGCCATCCTTGGCAAAGAGGGTTTCTTTCAATGGGACGGCACTAACGAACAAAAGGCAAAGGTAAACACTGGCTACTATCTTGTTTATATCGAAGTTTCAAATATGTCAGGCCAGGTGATTTCATATAAAGAAACAGTTGCTGTCGGAACACGGTTTGGTCGAAATTAGATAATCAAAAATAAAATTAAGGTTGACAAATTATTGTTATTCCACTATTATGACCTACAGTTTCTAAAAAGTATTTTAAGCAAACTAGTCAAAAAAATCACATACCGTTGACAGTAAAACCATTGCGTCCTATAGCATTAACCTGAAAGCAAAGAAGAAAATAGAACTTTTCAAATTTATTAGGTGTTTATGCAACTGAAATAAGAATTTACCCGTTGATAAAATATTGATTGGCAATCAGGCATTTTCTCATAACTTTGCAAAAGTTTTTAAAAATGCCAGAATCAGCCAGACAAAATAATATCAACTAAAATACTTTGCTATGAGTCAGGAAGAAAAACTCAGATATTCGGAAGAGGAACTAAAAGAATTCCAAACTATTATAGAAGACAAGCTGGAAAAAGCTAAAAAAGAGCTAAATTACATGAAAGAAGCTCTAAGCAGAAAAAATGATTCGGGCACGGATACAACAGCCGGAACATTAAAACTTCTGGAAGATGGTGCTGACACATTAGAAAAGGAAAGTTTTACGCAACTAGCGGCCAGACAGCAAAAATTTGTCCAGCAGTTAGAGAAAGCCATGGCCAGGATCAAAAATGGCACCTATGGTATATGCATCGAAACTAACAAGTTGATACCAAAAGAAAGGCTAAGAGCTGTACCTCATACACAACATTCAATAGAAGCAAAATTAAATAGAAAAGATTAATTGGACTTTCTTTCAAACCATATCGAAAGTTTAATCTTTTGCTCAAGCGATCCGCTAAAAGTAACAGAGATCAAGCAATGCCTCAATGAAATGTTTGAAGCAGAAGTTCCTGAATCCGATATTACCGAAGCGCTTGAAAATTTATTAAAAAAATACGAGCAGGACGAGTACCCATTTTGCATTTACAAAAGCGGAGGAGGATACCAGTTCCTGACAAAACCTGCATATCAGGCAAGTATCAGTATTATGTTGAAGCAGAAATCAAAAAAAAGACTGTCTACTTCAGCATTGGAAACACTTGCTATTATAGCTTATAAGCAGCCCATTTCAAAGGCTGGTATTGAACAGATCCGTGGCGTAAATTGCGATTACACGGTTCAAAAATTGCTTGAAAAAGAGCTGGTTGAAATAAAAGGCAAAGCGGATACGCCCGGCAGACCACTTTTGTACGGCACCAGTGAAAAATTTATGGACTATTTTGGAATAAATAGTTTAAAAGATCTGCCTATGCCAAAAGACTTCAAAGTTGAAGACAATGAGATAGGCGACAATAAAGAAGACTAACAAAAATTTAACTTACAGTAGCGATACTGCAAAAACTATGGCACATCAAAAAAACAGAAGAGGGGGGAAACCTGCTCAAAGAAACACCGGAAAACCAGGTTTTTCTGGAAGAAAAAACACCAAACCAGGCAAATCTGACCAAGGCAAGCCAGAAAGAAAAGTTTCCAAGCTTAGGGCGCTAAGAGAAGAGAATATCAGTCAAAAAAACAACCGTTCATCTAACTTTCGAAAATCACCAAATTTTAGAAGTAGGAGACCTGCTGCGCAAAACCTGGCCCAACAAAACAACTCAGATGAAATCCGGCTGAACAAATACATCGCCAATGCAGGTATTTGTTCCAGACGAGATGCTGACGAACTGATTATAGAAGGAAGAATTAAAGTCAATGATCAAGTTGTCAACCAATTGGGATATAAAGTAAAACCAACTGATAAGGTTCAGTATAAAAACAAGTCTTTAAGGCCAGAAAGACCTATATATTTATTGCTGAACAAGCCCAAAGACTTTATTACCACACTAGACGATCCCGACAACAGAAAAACTGTTATGGACCTGGTAGGCCGAGCTTGTAAAGAAAGGATTTTTCCAGTAGGAAGGCTAGATAGAAATACAACCGGGCTCCTACTCATGACCAACGACGGTGAATTGGCACAAAAGTTAACGCACCCTTCTAAAAGGATTAAAAAAATATACCACGTAAGGTTGTCCAGGCCAATAGCTAAAAATCACTTTGAGCTTATCAAAGCTGGCATTAATTTGGAAGACGGCCCGGTAAAGCCAGATGATATTGAAATCATATCTGCCGACAAAAAAGAATTGGGCATTGAAGTGCACGAAGGTAGAAACCGGCTCATTAGGCGTATTTTTGAGCATTTTGAGTATGATATCCAATACCTAGACCGGGTAATGTATGCCGGCCTTACCAAAAAAGACCTACCAAGAGGCAAGTTCCGCTTTTTAGATGAAAGGGAAATAGGTCACTTAAAAATGATGTCTTAAATATTTACATAAAGCGGGGTTTCTATCCCGCTTTTTTTATTTGAACCACTTCTACTTTCCGCTTTTTATTGGATATACACTTTACATCCTACCAGTATCCAGAAAGGCTATTTACGTTCCGAAACCTAAGTTTTAAAGTACTTTTAATAATTAGTTTATTATCTTTATTGCTTATTTTCAACACAGAGCAACTTTACAATGGAACAGAACTTTATTACGGATATTTTTCTTCCGCTTGCGTTGGCAATTATCATGCTTGGGATGGGGCTAGGGCTTGTACCCAATGACTTCAAAAGAGTAATAAGATATCCTAAGGCTGTTACGATTGGACTAATTAACCAGGTAATTTTACTGCCGCTCATCGCCTACCTTCTTCTCAGCATGTTCTCTTTAAAACCAGAACTTGCTGTAGGTGTAATGCTTTTATCAGCCTGCCCAGGAGGTCCGACGTCCAATCTTATCAGTCACCTCGCAAAAGGAGATGTTGCATTGTCCGTTACGCTGACCGCTGTTACCACTTTTGTTACCATGTTCAGCATTCCACTTATTGTAAATTTTTCCATTGTACACTTTATGCCATCAGGGGAAGCTGTGACCCTACCTATCGGTGGAACCATACTCAAACTGACAACCATTGCAGTTGTACCGGTAATCCTTGGCATGATGATCAAGAAGTTTGCTCCTACCCTTTCGAGAAAAGCAGACAAACCTGTTAGGATCATGTCCGCCGTTTTTCTGGTACTGATCATCGCCGGGGCTATCTTAAAGGAGAGAAGCAATGTTATGGAATATTTTGCACTGGCAGGCCCAGTTACATTACTGCTGAACATACTTACGCTTGCTACAGGCTTCTTGTCTGCAAAATTGTTTAAAGTTAACCACCGACAAAGCATAACAGTGACCGTTGAATCAGGAATACAGAATGGCACCCTAGCGATAGCCATTGGTGCTTCAATGCTGAAAAATGTACCGATGACCATTCCGCCGGCCATTTACAGCCTTATTATGTTTTTTACCGCTGGCATTGTGATAGCGCTTGCGTTGCGCAACAAAGAAATTGTTAAGCCTGCAACAACGTAGAGGCTAAGACACTAACTTCTTTAAAAAAACCGGAAGGACTTAAAAAAAACTTCCGGTTTTTCCTTTTACTGTAGTATAATCGACAAAAAAAGTATTTGAGATAAGGTCGTTTCATAAGTTATTATGCGACTGTTCTTCGCAAAATCAGACCTGTTTCCTGGAAGTATGCTATACAATTTAATGTTGGCTTAACACCCTTTCAACTAACCCGGATAATTTAAAACTTACACCTACTTTTAGCTATTTCAGGCAGTCAGACCTGAATATATATGACATCTTTGGTCAGTTTGAACTATTCAAAAGGTTTTCTACCGGTTTCACAAACATTCTACTACATCATAAATTCCATATGCATTACGTAAGGTGTCTATAAAATCACCATAACCACATTTTGGAAGTTTCCTCTCCCACCAATAGTCATTATCAAAATAGTCTTTGGTTAGAATTATACCTCTAAACTCTTCGTCATATTTTAGAACTTCTTGCTTGTATTCTTGATAATCGGGAAAGTTCTTAATATCAGGATGGTCAAGCACTTTTTGTATGATGGTTCTTATATCAACCTCATTCATATACTCCCAAACAGTCCAACTATACCCTTCCTTACACTCCTCAACGAAATCTTTCCAAAGAGATAAAGCTACCTCTGCATTACAAGAACCAGAATATCCTGCTGCACTAGAAATATATTTAAATGTATTATTAAATGTCACATTCATTCTTTAATCGCATCTAGGAAATATTTCAGCCTTTTAGAGGTCTATAAAAGTGGCCATTATCCATTTGAATTTACTTTTTTCTGTTTCTGTTTAAAAACTTTAGATGTAAGTACATTGTAAACTTGACCCACCTTATAAAACCTAACACAAAGAATGACAAAAAACAATGTAATACTGCAATAATTAGAAGATAAATGTGAAAATCACTTCCATAGTGGTAAAAAAGCACAAAGAAATACACAAACAAAATAAAAACCTGAGTAACAAAATAGTACCACCTAACTCTAACATTTTTAATTAATAGGAAGTGTAAAACCCAAGTCAATATTAGTATAATTATGGATTATGGGTCTATATGATTTACTGTGGAAAGGTGATATAATGTAGTTATTTTTACAAAATGAACAGTATCGAAATATTTCAATTGGCTTTGCAGTTAACAAAGCCTTGGTCGGTAACCGATGTTAGGTTTCAGGAAGCATCCAATGGTAAACAAGAACTTCATATAACCATTAGCTTTGAGCGTGGTTTCGTATTTGAACCAGAAAGTAAAGTTCATGATACTCAATATAGGACTTGGCGTCACCTCAATTTTTTTGAACATGAATGTTATCTTCATTGCAAAGTCCCTCGAATCAAAACAACGGATGGAAAGGTAAAAACCGTGGAAGTGCCGTGGGCTAGAAAAGGAAGTGGTTTTACTTTGTTGTTTGAGGCTTTTAGCATGGCTTTGATTGAGCGAGAGATGCCCGTGAACAAAGCAGCTGATTTAGTGAATGAGTACCCACAGCGCATATGGAATATATTTAACTACTGGATACAAATTGCCTATCGGGCAGATGATCAAAGCTCGGTGACCCAATTGGGTATTGATGAGACTTCTGTAAGAAAAGGACATGATTATGTGACCGTAGCAGCAGATTTGGCTACTCGCCGTGTGATTCATGTTACTCCAGGCAAGGATCGGCACACTATCGGAAGAATTAAAGACCATTTAAAAGCAAAGGGTGTTGAACATCTGTCAATTACCGACGCATGCATTGATATGTCTACAGGTTTTATCGCAGGCATGCTCGAACATTTTCCTAACACCTCGGTAACATTTGATAAATTTCATGTAGTCAAACTGCTTAATGAAGCTATGGACGATGTACGTAAGCGAGAAGTCCGAGAACACTCAATACTTAAAGGACACAAATACACGCTATTAAAGTCCACACACAAACTTAGCGCTAAACAGAAGCAGGACCGGCAGGTACTTATTGAACTGTTACCAACTATTGGGAAGGCTTATCGGTTAAAGACCTTATTTCAGAGCTTTTGGGAGTTTAAAACAAAAGAAGAGGGCTCTGCTTTCTTGGCTTACTGGTGTGACCTTGTTGAAGAGGAAGGCTTGTATGCCTTCAAGAAGTTTGTAAACACAATAAAGTCCCACTGGCAAGGAATTACCAATTATGTCGAGTCCCAGATTGCCAATGGTGTCATGGAAGGGATTAACAGCAAAATACAACTAGCTAAAAGAAGAGCTCGTGGATATCGGAATATTACAAATTTTATCAACATGATTTACTTTATTTCCTCTAAATTGAAATTCAATTACCCACAGTATTCCACATAGGGCCATAATTATTATTGAAAAAACTAGCCAGTTCATAAATTTAAAAAAACAAAAACAGCAGTGTTAAAAGAACTACCTAAGCACACCAACCTCTTCGTCTTCAAAAACGAGTCCTGCGTCAAAACTTCTGTGACATCAGTCCGAAACCATCTCTCCCCTGGAAGTGTAAAGCCTTCCGCAAAGTACGACTTTTCACTGTGTAAATCCCATAAACCACCGGATTCAGAAAAACTAAATTTTGCTACTTTCCTTTTTTTCATTCTGTTATCAGTAAGAACTTTCGAGATAACATACTAGCGCATCATTAAACCCCCACATTATTAACCTATCACCCAAAAGACCCAATTACGTTTTTTTGACCAAAGATCATAACTTGCACAAAATCAAAACCTAACCGTCATTGCGAGGCAAAAGGTAGCGGTGGATAAAGTTCTTTGATGAAACTTAAGCCTTTAGTTTCTTATGAAAAAATGCCGCGGCAATCTGCTGACGGTAAGCTGTACCGGTTAATTAATACTAGGATAAGCACTAAACCTGACGATGAGATTGCTTGGTCGTCACCTCTTCGCAATGACGTGAAGGGGTGATGTGCAAATTGCATATAAGCTGAATATTAATCGGTTAACCAAAACCTAATGGCGGTGTAAAAGTCTGGCAGATCCCTCGTCCCTCGGGATGACCGGTTATTATTAAGGCAGATTGTATTTGTGGAGTGTAGCAGTGATTATACCTGAAAATAAAATTATCAGCTCTTGCCGAACCCGTTCCGGCATCTGTCAGCAGTTGGCAGAAAAGCATTTCTTTATTTATGTCGCCACCTTCGGGGCTTTTATAATAGGGCAATTTTTATTTCTATAATAATATCGTCCCTTCTGGGACTCTGGCATCATTACCCCCATGATTAACCTATCACCCCGAGGATCGAGTAACTTATTTCAATTGAAAAAAAGGACGGACAAACAACAAACCGTATATCAAAATTAATCGTTAACTTTACAGAACTTCATTATTAATCCTAAACAGGTATGGCTATGGGAAACGTAATAGAAAAAGATCTACTGAGCTATATTTTAAAGCTGGAAATAGATCAGCAAAAACAAGTGTTGAGCTATGTTAAAGAGCTTTTAGAAAAGGAACGGTTGAACCAAATGGCAGATGACTCTGAAAAAGCCATTGACGAGGGGAGGGTTTTGACTATGACGGAATTTAAAGCAGAGGCAGACAAATGGATACGGGACAAGAACGCTACCAAGTAATCATTACCGAACCTGCCAAGAAATCCTATTATGAAATTTTGGAGGTTCTTTTTGATAGTTACTCTCCTGAACGCTTTGCCCAAATTGCCGAAGAGCTTTATTCCAAGCCCCATGAGTTAGAAATAATGCCAGAGAGGGGCGCATTAGAGCCTTTATTGTCTGGTCGCAAAAACCAATACAGATACTTGCTGTATCACAGGACAAAGACTATGACCATTAAAATTTTTTATCAAGTTGATCAGGCAGAAAAGAAAGTTTATGTGGCAAGGTTTTTCCCTACAGAGATGAACCCGGAGAACTTATAATCCCTTCCCTTGCAAAGAGGTTTTGCAACTTTCCTTTTTTCATTCTGTTATCAGTAAGAACTTTCGAGATAACACACGAGCGTATCATTAAATCCCTCCATAATTACCCTATCACCCCGAAAACCCAGTTACATTTTTTACCAAAGATCATAACTTTCACAAAATCAACACTTAAACGTCATTGCGAGGCAAAAGGTAGCGGTAGATAAAATTCTTTGCTTGAAACTTAAACCTTTAGTTTCCTATGAAAAAATGCCGTGGCAATCTGTTAGCGGTTTGCTGTGTCGATAAAAATATAGTGTGTTAAACACCAAACCTGACGGTGAGATTACTTCGTCGTTACCTCCTACCGATGACGTGACGCGGTAATGTGATAAATTGCATACAGTTTGAATATTAAGGAGCTAGTCAAAATATAATGACGGTGTGAAAGTCTGGCAGATCCCTCGTCCCTCGGGATGACCGGTTATAAATAAGGAAGCAATCTGGAGTGTAGCAGTACCTATACCTGAAAAATAAAATTAACAGATCTTGACGGCCCCGTTCCGGCATCTGTCAAAGTTGGCAGAAAAGCATTTCTTTATTCATGTCGCCACCTTCGGGGCTTCTTTAATAGGGCAATTTTTATTCTATAATCATATCGTCCCTTCTGGGACTCTGGCATCATTACCCCCATGATTAACCTATCACCCCGAGGCCCCAATTACATCTTTTACCAAAGATCATCTATCACAAAACCACCACTTTACCGTCATTGCGAGGCAAAAGGTAGCGGTGAACAAAGCTCTTTGCCTGAAACTTAACTCTTTAGTTTCCTATGAAAAAATGCTGCGGCAATCTGCTTGCGGTAAGCTGTACCGGTTGATTAATACAGATACAGATTACGAGATAAAGTCAAATCATATGGCAAAGACAACACAACATATACCAAAAGGAAAAATTTCGCATTCTTTTTTTGCAAAACCGTTACCCATGGACTGCTCATTCCTTTTTTCTTTAATTGAATTATTTGAAGTATTTCCATAATGTCCAATCGTTGACCTGCCATTGCTTTTTATGGCAAGACTAATAAGTATTATGGAAAGTGGCACAATGATCTCCGAAACAATGCTCAGGGGCTAGCTATAAACTGGCACAATGACGTCCGAAATAGGTGGCACAACATGGCCCGAAATGGGTGGCACAATGTTCTCCGAATTATCCACAAAAGAGCTTAAAACACTGCTCCCCATGCTATCCGTAGCTTGCAGCTACGGAACTCTAATATTTAAACAAAATACTAAATGTAGCTTATAGCTACACCGTTACCCATGGACTCAACCTCCGTTGTAGTAGCTATAAGTTATTGTACGTTGCTGTAGCTGCAGGATATAATGAACATAGTCTATAAGCTTAAAAAAAGAAACGATGTACATAAACAATTGTTTCTCTTTATTTTGACTTGAAACTTCGTTGTAACGAAGGGTAGTTTATGAATTATTATGGGATTAGCGGGGCCCTACAATAAATGGGAAAGTGTTCCTATTATTGTTATATATGAAATCACTTAATACAAAGGTCATTGGAGCATATTCATTCCAATACTCCCTTTTATTTTTCAAAAATTGTTCTATAATTCTTATTTCAAAATAATTCTGATCAGGCTTAAAATATTTGGGTTCCCATGCTATCCGTAGCTTCTAGCTACGGAAACACTAATATTAAACAAAATACAGAAGGTAGCTTGTAGCTACACCGTTACCCATAAACTCAACCTCCGTTATGATAGCGGCTGATGTCTGGCAGTGCGTTTGATAGCCACAGGCTACCTTTGGCTGTGCGTCTTTGTTTGGTAGTTCGTTGCTGTAGCTGCAAGCTACAGTAAGCGTTTAAGGGGGCAACAATTTTAAAAGAATGAGTTCATCTTAAACATTGGCAAATACATGGCTACCAAAATAATTCCAACAATAAAGCCTAAAAAAATCATCATTAAAGGTTCAATTACCGTTGTAAGAACTTTTGACTGATGCTCAATATCTTCTTCATATTGTAAAGAAATTCTACCGAAAAACTCCTCTAGCCTATTAACCTCCTCCCCTACTTTAATTAAAGAAACCATTCTTTTATGAAAAACAGGAAATTCTTGCAATGCCTCATGCAAGGGTGCACCATGTAAAATTTTACCTTCAACATGAACTAATGCTGTTTCCAATGGATAGAATGATATCATTTGACGAACCAGGTTCAATGATCTTAACAAAGGGATCTTTGCGCTTATTAATAAATGAAGCGTGTTACAAAAACGGGCAAGATAGATTTTACGCACCAACTCTCCTAAAACAGGAACCTTAAGAATAACCCTAGAACTACTTTTCTTAAACCAAGCTTTATTCCTGTTCATGTATAAGAACGCCACCACAGAGCCTATAACCAAAAAGGTTGGGAAAAAATATGTCCCAAATAAATCAGAAGCGTCCATTACAAGTTGAGTTATATAAGGGAGTTCTCCCCCAAACCTACTAAATACATCTGCAAACATTGGGACTATAACATTTAGCATAAAGACCGTAACTCCCATTGACGTTGAAAAAACTATAACAGGATATGTAAGCGCACTTACAGCTTGCCTTTTTTGTTTTATTCTTGTCTTATAATACTTGGCTAATTCATCAAGAACTTTAACAAGCTTACCAGTTTCTTCTCCAATTTCTATGCTAAACAATTCGTAATCCGAAAATACTTTTTTTGAAGCAAGTGCTTCTGACAAAGTATTCCCTCTAATAACAGATTCTTTTATAGCATTAAAAATCCCCTTATCTTTTTTATTTGATGTACTATCTAGAATAAGCTCGAGAGCTGTTTTTATATCTATACCAGCTTCCAGTAAAAGCGCTAATTCATGAAAAAAAGCTTCTTTCTTTTTATCAGACAGCTTATAAGAAAATAAAGATATTTCAGTGTTCAACAATCGAGTAATAGAACTCTCTTCAGAAGATTCTTGAACCTTCTTCTTTCTTTTGTTAATAACCGAACTTAGTTCTATTTCTGGCATCTCTAATATTGAACAGGTTGAGAGTTTAAATAAAAGTCAGGTAAGTAAACCTTCTCAAAAGAAACCTTATAAAGAGAATCCTTTGCATAGTAATCAAATTCAATGGCATCGCACACATGTCCAGGCACAAGAATCTCGTCACCTTCAAAATAACCCGACACTCCTTTATTAACCAACTTAAATGTATCAGGAACATTATTATAAAGCCTTACAATACATTCCTCAAGCCAAACGTATTTAACGCCTGAACTGGAATTGTCCATCTGAACTTGGTTTTGGTCAAGCACAGCCTTTTTGCATGTAAAAAAGTCATAGGAAAACAAAGAGTGAAACCTTATAAAATCATGCTTTTCTTTACTTTTACTAATTAAACTTTGAGTACCTTTAAAAAGGAAAAAATAGCTATTATAAGCACTTATAATGATTATCCCCGAAAGGACCATAGCTACTGTTAGCTCTAATATAGTAAATGCTCGAACATTATTTGACCAATAAAATCTCTTTTTTTTCACAAAGCTTTCTACCTTTTAAATTATAAACAATTATAACCAATTGATGCAACTGAGCACTTGGATTACCATAAGGCTCAACTTTCTGGTCTATGACAAAATCATTTATAGAAACTTTTTCATCAAAAACCCGATGCTCCCTCACGGTTTTATTAAAATATTCATCCAGTATGAGCTTTGCTTCAATAACTTCTCCTGAACTTAATACAGCAGAAACCTGTAAAAATACAGTCAGCGCTATTCCTGATACAATAGAAAGTATAGTCATGGCAATAACATTTTCTATTATAGTGGAAGCTTTTAGTTTTAGTCTAGCCATTTAATTAATTTTTTCCGTAAGCCACTTCCATAAATCACGGGAGATACATAATGAGACGAAAGAGCATATGGGTCAATTTGAGCTTCTGACAAACAATTGATGCAGTCGGCTTTTCTCCCTATAAGCTTATTAGCCGAAACGTTCCCTGCAATCATTCCTCTAAGTCTTACAAAACCTCCTGTACTGACAAACCCTTCCACATAAACACCTTCCTCAAGTATAATTAATGGTTTTTGGAAGTCGCTACTATTGTCTATAGTAAAAATAGCCCCTTTTAAAGATGAAAACTTTCCGATGCGGATATGAGGCTGAAACATGGAAGACTGGTGTTTTACATTACACAATATTGAGGGGTAAAGAAGTTTACAGTTTTCTCCGACAACAATGGAATCACGAGCAAAAACCTGCAGCGAACCTTCAAACCCTGCTTCAAAAGTAACCACGGGGGCAATAATAATAATATCATCGGTGTGAGCGCCTGCAGCAACTTTAACCTCCTTATCGCAAAAAATCACCATATTCCCTTTAATAGAATCCTTAATGTTCAGGTACTCAGTAATATGAATGTATTGAGTAGGGCCGGAAAATGAGTTAAATGAAGGAAGGTCAACGTCCACCATCCACTCTTTAACCATAAGATGACTTCCAGACAAACCAACATACTTAAGGAAAGAGGTGTCAGGCTTTGGAACTGAAGCACTACTGTTGTATAGTTTACCTTTGATTACCCCTTTAGAAGAAAAACCTACTTTTTCAAACTTTCCTTTGGGAAGATAGCAGTCTCCATTTACATATGCATCACCAAGTCTGAAAGGAACATTATGATCAGCAAGGTAAAGCGCATAATCCTTTACTAGCTTATTTTCAACACCGGATAAAAAATATTTATCAAGGCTTTTTCTATTATATTTTGAATGAACACTACAAATTTCAAAACATCCCCAAATGTTTTTTTTCACAACAACGGTATCATTAAAATCGTCAGACAAGTGAAAAAACAAACTATCGCCAGCTTCAGGAGAGTCTGAGGAAAGTGCTATATTGATCCCGCTTTTAGATAAGCTCACAAGTCGGCAGTAACTATCAAATTCCTTATACTCAAGGTTTCTGACGAGAACAAGATATAATAAAGAAGAACAAAGCGTTGAAATCATTAGAGAAATAGCTATAACTACGAAATAAGCATTACCACCTAGCTTTGTAAATAGAAAATTATATTTCACAGTATCGTATTTAGTATGTGGAATTACTTTAACTTTTTACTGTTTAGCTTTTCAGCTTTCTCTGCTTTTCTTCTTTCTTTTTTTTCCCTCCTCTTGCTCTTTTTTTCTGAGCTTGTTTTACTATCCTTTTTTTGATTATGATCCACTGATTTTCGACTCTTCCGCAATTCTTTTTCAGAAGACTTGTTTGCCTTTTTCTTTTGTTTTAGCCGGTCTACAATTTTTCCTTTGCGCGTTTTCAGCTTCCGCTTCTTTCCGTCTGAAGAATAACGCTTCACCTTACCCCGCAACTGCCCCTTTCTATACTTCCCCTCTTCTGCCAACGCCCCTTCCTCATCATAATGCCAATATTTACCTACCCTTTTACCCTTACGCCATTTTACCAAAGAAGCCAGTTTTCCGTTTTCATGCCAGCTTTTCCACACCCCATGCTTTACTCCATATATAAAATGCCCTTTTTTCTTTAGGTTGTTACTTTGATACAGTTCTGTATAATTACCATGAAGCAATTTACCAAAGTACCCTCCTTGGCTATGCTTAATATCATTAGATTTAAACCAATAATAATCTATATCATCTTTTATCTTAATCCTTTTTTGATAAGTAAGCAGGCTGGCATATTTTCTCACATCCTCGTGATTAACAATAACATTCTGACCTTCTGGCGCATATGGAGGAATCTTCTGAGAATAACATAGGGTACTACATAAAATCAATATGGATATAAGTACTTTCATCATACTACCCTTTTTTTATAAAAAAAGTCTTTCCGTTAAGTCCTACCTGAATAGAATCTCTAAAATTTTTATCAAAACTGATCCCTTTTACATTATCTCCTTCAGAAACAAAAACCTTTGAATTGTCAATTACTACAAAAGCGACTTCTTTATTAGTTTGATTATTTCTAATTAAGCCCAAATATCTAATGTCAGGGACTTTTTCTGCTTCAATAGAATGTTCCGTTATCTGCATATTTTTTTTTACTGCTACCTTTGAAACATTGTCACTTTTCTTTTTTCCCAAATACGCACTCCTACCATTAGCATAAAACCCTTTTCTAGGAGCATTTACATGAAAAGGATCTTTGTAATTCAACAACAATGCAAAGGAGTCAGCTTCGAAAGAGATAGGTGTCAAATCAACATTTTTGGTGCTAACCATATTACCACTGCTTCCTTGATTTGGAGCAAGGATTTGCCATAAGGCTACTCCCCATACCAATACAACTGCAACTAATAAAAATACTGTTACCTTTTTATTCTTCATTGTCAATAATAAAATAGCTTTCTTCAGAATACTTAGATATATTATCAGCTATATCAACAGCAGATACCCTCCAATAAATTGTATCGCCAGGCTCTGCCGAATCGAAATCATAAAAATTATTTTCCCGCTTAACAGATTCAATTTGCTCTTCGTTTTGAAAAGATTTTTTTGACCAATATAGGTTATAGCTGACTGCGCCGGACAGTTTGTTCCAAAAAATACGTACTGGCAATTTCACCTTCTGCTGGTCAAAAGGAGAAATCAAATCAGGTGGAGAGTTCTTAATTGAAAAAGTCCTAACAGAAGAAAAAGGCGTAGAATTGTCTTGATGATCTACTCCTTTTACCCTCCAATAAAATTGCCCACTGGTATTGTTAACTTTATGAAGAAGGCTGGCAATAGAGCCAGAGCTTTGAAGTACACGCTCTTCCAAAACACCCTCCCCAAATACATTGCTGACCGAGTCAATCTGTACTAAATAAGATACAGCACTCGGCATAGACTGCCATTCCAGCTTTAACTTTCCTCCCAAAAAAACAATATTATCTGGAGTTAACGGTTCTAACCGTTCATCATTAAAATTAACAGAATCAATTACAAGTTTTCTGGAAGTAAAATCCGTCATAAAAGACCCGTTTTCTCCTCTTACCCTCCATTCATAAGTACCGCTACTTAAATTTAAAAATATTTTATCCTTAGAAATCAAAGTATCAACAATAAGGTTAAGTGCATTGTTAAAGGTACCTTCGACTATCTGAACGCGATAGTTTCTTGCCCCTTCTACAACTTCCCACCAAAAGGTAATACTTCCGGTGTTATATATGTTATTTTCTACTGGCGAGATTAAACTAACTTTTTCCCCTTCAATAGAAGGTTCAAAAATCAAACTGCAAGAGCTTAAAACCAAAAGCAAAGTTGAAAAACATAATAAATAGACATTGTTAACTCTATCCATCTTTTTTAAGATTTTGAAGGTATATAATGAGTTCTAAAACCTCCCTCTTCCTTTTCCTGTCTTCCTTTTTCTCAAAAACAACAGACGCTGGACGACCGGCCTCTGTCACCTTTTCTATTTCATACAGAATTTTAAGCAAGTCCAAAAAGCCTCCTTCGATAATAATTTTATTAGTTTCAATTTTATACCCATCATGCACCTCTTCAGGAAGTGTTGGAAAATCTTTTAAGGTCAGGTTATTAGCAACACAAAACTGTCCTACTACATGAAATATATACTCACGGTTTTTGACCGAGTCAATAGTATAATTCCTAAGCTTTAAATCTATATTTTCCAGCTTTGCTTTATATGCACCTAACTGCCCTTTTGCACCTGCGGCTTCTTTTATTTCTTCTTTGAGCCTAAGATTATCAACAACCAATCCTACCGTATTACTAAATACAAAGTAATATAGCATGATAAACAGAACCGGTGACGCAATCAGAATCAACTGATTTTTCTTTTTAAATGTCAGATTTTTCAACATCGACCCATAGTTCTAATTCGAAGATACCGCTCATGGCATTGTAATCATAGTTATATTTACTAGTATGGATGTTTTTAACCCATTCAAAACTTTTCATCTTATTCAACCATGGGTTTAAAATTACAGGTGATTCACAAGTACCTTGAATTATTATAACATTATGATCAAACACTAAACTTTTGCGCTTCCTCGACAACTCCTCGTTAACAGGATTTATAGTAAAAGAAAGCAAAGCAACCTTTTCAGGAACAGTTGAAGCAATTCTGTCTGCATAAAAACTGGACATAGACTGAGACAGCCAACCTGTTTTTTTAAGAAAACTTTCCTTTTCTTCCACAGATGACTTAAGTTTTTGAAAAAGCGCAAGGTCATGGAGAAGTTGGCTATTTTCCTGCGAAAGTTTATCATTCTCGCCATTGAAATAAAGAAAACAAAAAAGATTGGCTAGAATAAAAAAACCGAACACACTCAAAACTGAAAGTTTCAAAAAATTAAATTTAATCTTTTCAAGCCACTCTTTCCTTAAAACATCGGCTTGATGAACTTGAGGCTTTAAATACTCTGTAATGGGAAGAAGAAAGTCAAACGATACTGCAAAAGATGGCAAAAGAGTTGATGGCACTTTATCATCCCCTATCTGGAAAGTGCTTTCTGATTCGCTTACCTGATAAACAATTTCCTCTATCTGATCGTCACTACCTTTTCTAAAAAGGAAGGTTCCTGACATGTATTCATTGTCTTGTATAATGGCACCAATACAAGCTCCTATTGAAGCTCCTATTGATACAGAAACTACAAAATACCCGTTACCAATAAATTCATTAATCTCTTTATCAACAACATCTTTACGAGTTATTGACACAAAAGTCCCTTTACTTGTGTATATACCACTTGTATAAAAAGAGTCTTCCTCGCCTCCTGGAAAAATTTTCTCAACCAGTTCTGACTCCTCTACTGTACCTTTAAGGCTCCTAGACAATATACCTTTACCATTAAAAACTAACACAACAGGTATATCTGTACCAATGTCATTCTTAATAGAACTCAATCCTTTTCCAGAAGCTAAAACTTTAATTTTCTTCCCTGTTTTTTCTAAAAGCACATAATTATATACGACTCCTTCTGGGGACAGAATTATTTCTACCCCTGCGACTTTTTTAATTGTAAATATTTCAGAAAAAAAAGAAGCCATATTAATAAATAATATTCGGTTTTATAAAAACCAATGTAACAGTTTTGCTTTTTGAATTGGAACGTGCGCTAAATAGCCATTTCAAAATAGGAATACGAGAAAGAATTGGAACTCCTGACCCGCCATCACTCCTTTCATATCTCTCCAAACCTCCCAATACAATCATTTCTTCGTTCCTCACTCTAATCATGGAGTTAAACTGACTAGAAGCAGAAGGTGGCGGTTGGTCATCCAGTATTTGGATAAAGTCGGAATTATTAACATCTATCTCCAGCGTTACCTGGTCATCTCCAGCCACAACTGGCAGTATAGTGATGGCTAAATTAGCCTGAACAGATTGATATTGTTTGGTAACAACCGTTTGCGGAGTCATAGACCCCATAACATTCTGTGTGGTAATACTGTAATACCGGGTACTACCAATTGACAAAGTAGCTTTATGCCCATTCAGGGTACTTAGTTTTGGAGTAGATCGTACTTCCACATTTGAATTATCTTCAAGCGCCTTCAATTTTACATAAAAATCAGGGGTAACCCTTCCTAGATTTACCGTATTGTTAGCCCCTACTATATCTAAAAATTCATTGATGGTCCTAGAACTAAATGAAAAATCTATACCAGGAAAAAGTTTACCTCCAGTCCTAACAGAATCAGACAACCCTGCTTGAAGTCCTGTAGATATGGACTTGTTCTTTCTTACGTCCATAATCAAAACATCAATAAGCACCATAGGAACCACACGGTCAATAGAGTGAATAAAAGCTTCAATTTCCTCAATTTGTGGTTGAGAACCGGTAAGCAACATACTATTAAGCTCTATAAACTCCTTAATATCAACACCATGTTTAATTTCAGCAGGAATTAATTGACTTATATCCTTGGCAGAACGATATTGAAGCTGTATCACTTTATGTGCACGCAAACCCTCCAACTTCCTTTCACCAATAAGGTAAAGTCCATTTTGAGTCTTATAAGTATACTCACTTCCCTGAAGAAGTTTCTTAAGAAAGCTATCAAAGTCTACATTTAGCACCCGCAAAGTACTATTTCCTTTAATTTCGGAAAATAAAAAATAAGAGACCCCAGATGCCGCCGCAACAGTTTTTAATGTTTCAAAAATAGGTACATTCAGCGCTTCAACAGAAATCAACGGCATGTTTAAACTATCAGCCTGAACATCCACAAGCACATCCCCGGCTCCCTCTGTTTTTTTGGCTTTTTTGGGATCCATAGGAGGAAATGGGTTGTTGAACAAAGAGGTGGCCTTTTTGGCGGAAGCAGTCACCTCAACGTCGTCGCCGTCTTCCAAAGTCTTGATTATGTAAAAATTATCTTCTGTTTTTACAACCTTGAGGCTGTTAGCCAAAACCATTTTCTGAATAGCATTGTCAAAGCTGGCTTCCTGTATATAAACAGTTACCAAACGGTCATTTAATCCCGATGAGAGGATAATGTTTTTCTTACTTTCCTGACTAATTTTTTTAACGACCCTATATAAGCTGTCCCCTTTAAGATCTAATGTAAGATTATTATTGTAAGCATTATATTTAACCTTTATTTCTTTTTCCCTAAAAGACGACTTCGGGTCAATTGGGGCATTGTAAGGATGAAAAGAAAGTATACTGCCGGTAATATCAATATCAAGATTATACTCCTTAGCCAAAAAGAGTAAGATATTGATTACTTTCTCATTTTTAAAGTTATTGTAAATCTTAAACCCGATAGAAGGGTCAACGTTGATATTCAGGTCATTTGCTTCGGCCAATCCCATTAGGAAGTCCTGTATAGAGGCACCATATACAGAGAAGTCTACTTTTTCATTTAACCCTTTGTTGTGTAGGGCTATCTCCTGCAACTGCATTTCCAGCTGCTTGATCCTTTGCTCACCAACAGACTGCCCATAAGAAGTCATCGATCGTATACAGATGGACAACCAAACAAACAGCCATAAAAAAATAAAACGTCTCAAAACTAGTAGTTTATTAATAAAGGATAAATCTCTTCAACTGTTGTTAAACCTTCTTCAAAAAGCTCAAAAGCATTTTCTCCAAGAGTTTTAATGCCTTTTTCTTTCAGATAGTCAGAAATACTAAAAGTTCCACTTTTAATCCGTTCCGATAAGACAAAGTCCACAGTAATTACTTCATAAACAGCCTTACGCCCTTTGTAACCTGTATAATGACACTCACTACAACCGATTGGCCTATAATGAAAAGCTATATTTTTAGGAGGTTTAAAACTGGCAGGATATAAATCATCAGAAAATTCTGCTTTGCTTTTACAGTTGTTGCACAGAATTTTCACCAAACGCTGTGCAACAGAAGTGTTTAGGGTACTGGCCACTAAAAAAGAAGGGATACCCATATCAACAAGCCTAGACACAGTTCCCCATGCAGAGTTTGTGTGAATAGTAGACAGCACAAGGTGGCCTGTCAAAGATGCCCTAATAGCCATGGTGGCCGTATCTGCATCCCTTATTTCACCAACCATTATCACATCTGGGTCTTGACGCAAAAAAGTACGTAACGCACTCCCAAAGGTCAAGCCAAGTGCTTCTTTTAACTGAACTTGATTTATACCTTCCAGCGTGTATTCAATAGGATCCTCAATAGTTACTATATTCCTTTTAACTTCATTCAGCAGTTTTAAAGTAGCATACAAAGTGGTGGTTTTGCCAGATCCTGTAGGGCCACTGATTAACAGCAGGCCATGAGGGCGTTTCGCTCCTTCTAAATAGTTATTTAAATCTTTAGGAGAAAACCCAAGCTTATTTATATCGATATTGGTTGCGTCATTGCTTAACAAACGCATTACAATCTTTTCGCCATGCAGCGTAGGCAAAACAGATACCCGTATATCAAATCTGTTCTTTTTATAGTTGAAGAATATCCTTCCATCCTGAGGCAGCCTTTTCTCTGCAATATCAAGATTAGACATTATCTTAATCTTATTGACCAAAGAAGGGTAGTCTTTCTTTTCAAGAAAACATCGTTCAGTAAGCATGCCATCAATCCTAACCCGCACTCTGCAAACATCTTCATAGACTTCAATATGGATATCACTACTTTTGAAATTTTTCGCTTCTAAAATAAGCTGATAGACAAAATCTTCTGAATTCCCGGAAAAACTGAGTTTAGAAGACGACTCTTCCTTTCTATAGTACTTGCCTAGAGACTTTTGAAAAAAGTCACTATCAACAACCTCTATTGAAATAAACTTGCCAAAAAGCATTTCAAGTTCTTCAAGTAAATTATTGTCCGGTTGTAGATCGGAAAAAAAAATGATAGATGTCACCGAACTTTCTTTAGGAATAATCCGGTATTTCCATGCCTGCTCAGAGGATAATAGCTGAACCAATTCAGTTTTTATTTCGAGGAACTCTTGATTCATTGCTGCATAAAATAAAGTAGCCATTCCTCATTCATAGGCAAGTTGTACATCTGAGACAAAATTCCTATCAATATCAAAAGAACTCCCTGAAGTCCAGCGAGAGGGATACTATTAGACAACCTTGGCAAAATAAGGACGAGCAGAAACACAGATACTAAAGACACGTTGAAAAACAAAATGAAATTTACTGGAGAAAAACACATAGCCACGATAAGGAAAAACAGCAAATCCCCAGCCCCTATCAGATTGTGCGCAAGATTAATGAGTTTTCTTCTTTTGAATGAGAAGTATATTGTTACTAATGAATAGACAATGATTAGGTATAATAAATTAATCCCAAAGTTAGAAGCCAGCAAATAAACCTTGCCATCTATCGCCTCAGCAAGCACCAATAAAAAAGCGAGTATGGGAAACAAAATCCAATATACCGCCCTGTATTTAAAGTCCTGATATACTAAAATCATGACTAGGACCGCTGCTAAAATTTGCAGGAGCAAATGCATGGTTCCTTCAGTCTTTAGTTACCTCCACAAGGTTCCTCTTTTCATCTATCTCCCACACATTATAGACCCCGTCACCATCAAAGTCCACTACAGCAGTTGCACGTGCCGTAAACCCAGTTGGGGATGCATTGATCACTTCAATCCGATAATTAGCTTTACCATTGTCACTTTCCGTAACCAAGGCTTCTTGTTCAAACCCTATGGCATCCAGATTATTTCCATACTTAGAGTACTCATAAAAGTAAGTTTTCTGAAGGGTAAACACATGCTCAAGCTGAGTCTTTGCCTCAAGGCTTTTTGCCTTAGTTATCATTGGCATTAAAACAGGAATAGCTATAGAGGCTATAATTCCAATAATCAATAAGGCTACCAAGGTTTCTTGAAGTGTTACAGCCTTAAGTTTAGAATTGAATTTAAAAGCAATCATTTTTTATATCATATTTCTTCAAAGTTAACGAACATAATGTTCAAATTCAATATTTGACAAAAAATAATTAAAGTGTACCTTAGCAAGATTAATAAGACATTGAGCATGATTAAACAGACACTCAAACAGATAAACAACACCAAAAATATACCTAAAGCCAAGAAAAAATTACCTTACACTCTTAATAAAACACAACATCAAAAGAAAGAAAACAAAAGAAAGACTAAAACAGAAAATATAATTATTTAAATATTTCACAATCTATTTCATAGAATAGCAAGGCTACAACAGATTAAATATTACTTAAAAACACATAACATTATAAAACATGCTAGCAAAGAAGGAAAAGACCTTCCCTACAATATTTTCAAAAAGACAAAATAACTTACATGTAAAATTTAATTACCTCACAATTAATGGCTATATATCATTTCGACATCTACTCGCCTTTAACAAGGGTGCATAAGGCAATAAAAACAGGCTTTCATGCTATTTTAAAAAAAACTCCATCAATCGTTTCTCTAAGTCTAACTGTAATTTTAGCCTGTGCGGCCTTTACCTCTCAAGCCCAGCTCGAAAACATCCCTCTGGTTTCAGTAAGAGGAGAAGCGGTGGTTAAAGTTTTACCAGACCATGCGATTATAACTGTCAATGTTCCGAAACAAGTATTTAAGGCCAATCTGCACCCAGCTAGTTACCCCACGTTGTTCCAAACCGAAAACAACCAAATAAGAATGGCAGGTGTAAATGATATAGATATCGTATATCCCATAGAACAAATATTTTCCACAGACAGCATGCTGTTCATCCAAAAAGATTATATCTTGTCAGTCAAAGACATCAACAAGCTCGGCAGAGTTGTTTTTGAGCTTCTTAGAAGAGGCTTTCGAAACTTTGAGATAAGCTACCGTTCCACGGCTATTCAAGAACATAAAAGGGAAGCCCGAAATTTAGCCATTGAAAACGCCCGCCAAAAAGCAGTTGCCTATATCAAGGGGACAGGTCAAGCCCTCGGAAGTATCCATAGCATAACAGAGCTAGAGATACCGCCTATCAACTATTATACATCCAAAGAAATATATAGTGAACAAGAGCTAAAAGGCGAATCATACATTTACAATCCAGGACACATCTCAATTCCTTGTTTTGTTGATGTAAGCTTTGATTTAATTAAATAGAACCTGCGGATCAAATTACCTTGCTGAAGCTTCAAGCACCAGTGATGTGTAAAAGAAGAAGGTGATAGAAATAACTAGTATAAAAATAATGATAGCCCGGAAAAAATTTCAACTCCCTCCTGCATCGGGATGACCATAGCTTTTAGCCATGCTACCCGTAATGCCTACGAAAATACCTAGTATTTAAGGCTAAATGCCAAATGTAGCTTATACCTACAACTATAACTTAACAATAAAATGAAACTTATAAACCATAAAAACAACAAATCAATTTTGTTAATACTTCTAATTTTCTTATGTACCACTGCCTTCGGTCAGGAAAAATTCCCCAATTACAGCCTTATTAAAGGCGAACGTATAAAATACGAAGGACACAAAACTTCTAAAATTATAGGCAGTGATGGTTTACGACTTTTTATGCAGAGAAAAGATATGTTCAAGGATATTGTGATTTTTGAATGTTTTGACAAAAACATGCAACTGATAAAATCCCAAACAATAGAAGGTTTTCCTGGTGACGTAGCAAGACGTATTGAATTCTCAGTATACTTCAACGATCAAATACTTGTCTTTACTTCACATTATAATGAAGAGCTTAAAAAAGGTCGTATCTTTCTCGAAACACTCAATAAAGAAACTTTACTTCCTAACAATGACCTAAAGGAAATAGGAGAAATAAAAACCTATACGCTACTCAAGAAAGATAATTTAAATTATAGAATCTCAAAAAATAAAAAGTTTTTGATGGTCTATAACCACCCGTATGAATTAAGTAAAATAAAGAACCCAATAGTCCTTTACACCTTTAATAAAGACTTGGAAACAACCCAGAACTATTTGTCCGCAGAAAAACCTTTCCAGGTTAAGTGCGCAAAAGTTGACGACCACGGGAGTTCCTTCTTTCTTCTAAATACATCTGATACAATAAAATCAACAGGAGACGCTGTAATCATGTCAGTTGATACTAGCGGGCAGGAACATTCCTATACCATTTCGCCAAAGGCCAAATATCTTAACAACTTAAGACTCGCCATTGGGAACAACAATGACCTCATTTGTGCAGGTTTTTATTCGACCAATGACCCTAAGGAGATGGAAGGACCTTATGTAACAAGTTTTGATATAGATACAAAGAAACAAATAGGGGAAGCTTATGAAGCGTTTAGCATTGAGTTTATTGCTCAAAATGAGAAAAAAGGTTATAAACGGAAGCTTATGAAAAAAGCAGAAAAAGGCAAGAAAAAAGAGGTCACTTCTTATAAGTTAGATGATATCAAACTAAGGAAAAATGGAGAGGTATTGCTTATTGGTGAATACTACTATTCCACTAAAGTAACCTACAGAATAGATGGCGAGGGGCGTGTGCGCCCCTTTAACTCCAGGTTCCACAATTATAGGGAAATTTTTATCATAAACCTGTCTCCGGAAGGCTCGATTCTCTGGGCTAGAAAAATACCGAAAAATCAAGATGCGATCGGAATCCATGATAGGGCATCATACACAAAACTTTTCGTCAATGACAATCTTTTCTTTTTTTACAATGATCTAAAAGGAAACTTAAAGAAACTTGAAAGAAATAGGATGTGCTCTACGAATGATAACAAAAGAAATTCACTGGCTATGGCTGTGGTAGATGCCCAAGGGCAGCTTTCAATCAAAGAGTTGTTCAATAACAAAAAATTTTCTGTTGTAACAATTCCAAAAGTTTCAAAACCAATCTCTGATAACCAAATCATTCTTTCAGGAGAATATTGGAAGTATAAAAGACTGGCTTCTGTGACTATACCGGAATAACCGTAGGGTAATTCGTTTGGTAGCCGCAAGCTACCTTTAGCAATGCGGCCGTTGCCGTAGCTGCAAGCTACAGTGAGCGTAGAGGGGGCAGGCTAAAATCTGTCCTCCAAGCTATCCATAGTTCCAGCTACGGAACAAAGGCCCCTCCCAAGATATCCGTAGCTTCTGCTACACGAATAATACTCCCTCTCACTGATAACCGTAGCTTCCAGCTACGGAACACAAGTATATTATTGACGAAATACTCAAGATGCAACCGGAAACCATGATAAGGCATCATACACAAAGCTTTTTGCAAATGATAATCTTTTCTTTTTTTACAATGATCTAAAAGGAAACCAAGATATCCGTAGCTTCTGATAGTATGTTGCTGTAGCTGCAAGCTACAGTGAGCGTTTAAGGTTGAAAAGAGAAACAGGAAATACAAATACCTGTTTCTCTTTATTTTAACCCGAAACTTCGTTGTAACGAAGGTTGGTTTATTAAATTATTGTGGGATTAGCGGCGTAAGGTTGTGGATGTACAGACCATGTTGGTTATAGTACAACATGTTGCCATCGCCACTAAAGTCTATAATACTCCCTTTGTCTGGCAGTACGTTTCTGTAGCCACAGGCTACAGTGAGCGTAGGGCTACAGTGAGCGTTTAAGGTTGAAAGAGAAACAGGATATAAAAAAGATAAAGACAATTATTCAATATATATAAGCTATTTCAAGCATACTTTCCATACCAGCATATGCAGAGGCACTGGAATAGGTATAATCTTCTGCTTTATATACCAAACCAGCCCAGTTTCCAGCTACGGAACAAAGGCCCCTCCCAAGATATCCGTAGCTTCTGCTACACGAATAATACTCCCTCTCACTGATAACCGTAGCTTCCAGCTACGGAACACAAGTATATTATTGACGAAATACTCAAGATGCAACCGGAAACCATGATAAGGCATCATACACAAAGCTTTTTGCAAATGATAATCTTTTCTTTTTTTACAATGATCTAAAAGAAAACCAAGATATCCGTAGCTTCTGATAGTATGTTGCTGTAGCTGCAAGCTACAGTGAGCGTTTAAGGTTGAAAAGAGAAACAGGAAATACAAATACCTGTTTCTCTTTACTTTAACCCGAAACTTCGTTGTAACGAAGGTTGGTTTATTAAATTATTGTGGGATTAGCGGGATTAATTCTATAATCCTGAAAATTCTGATTCAGACAAAAAAACCGGAAAGCCTCTCAAAAAGACCTTCCGGTTTCTCATTTTCTTTTTTTCTCAACTCTCGTTACGCAAGCTACAAGCTTGCAATGTTTTAGGTCTAAGATACGCTATCGCTAGTCTTAGACCAGTGGGGCCCGGTAGCGGATCAACTGACAAGAACCTACCTATTCTTGCATCAGTCTTGTTATTTTATTTTAACTAAATCCATCCCGCCACATCTAACAGCAAAAGCCTTGTTGTACTTTGTATCAGCTTTTAAACAATTAATTATTTTATTTAATTTGGACATATTAGCACAGGTGTTAAAAGAAATAACTCTTAAACTTTTTCCTTTAGTATCTAAGCATATAACCTTACCAGGTTTAAAAAAGCCAAACAGTCTATTTTCTTTTAGGTTATCAAAAGTTCTTGATTCACAGTAATTAAGAAGCTTATCATATGAAACATCTGCATAATCATCTTCATATTCTATATCTAAATAAGATTCATTTAAGTTGACAATCGTATCCCCTTGAAAAGGCTCTTTTACATTAGAACCACAAACAGTTATCGTATTAGCTGACATAACACTTTCTGAACAAAAGTATTTCTTTAATACACCCTCATTTCCCTTCTCAAATATTTTTTCAACCTGAACATTCGTTTCACAAGTTTTCTTTCCCAAAAACATTATATCGTCAACGTAAACAAACCCGAATAAAAGCGGTGTGCTAGCTAAAATCAAACCAATAATTATTTTTTTTATCATATTTTTTCAAGCTCTATCTTCCTTTATGGATCTATTGGATTAGCACCAACAACTATAACTTGAGCACCATAACGAGTGGTAGCAGCCCCATTACTGTAATTTATAGACCCCGCCCCATTGTAATCCATATAGCTAAATCCTGTTATATTTCCATTTGAATCAAAATTATAATGATTGAAAATAATGCTATGTCCTCCATTTGCAAAATTATTTTGATTTGCGGCTTGGAAAGTATCATAACTATTCCAGTATTGCAATGCTGCCCCTTTTTGTAACTGACCTAACCAAACTCCGTCATTGTCAACTAAAGCTCCATACCCATTATTAGCAAGTGCCCCACCTACTCCGTACCCCCTGTACTGATTAGGTATACTATGTAATATTGTTCCCGACAACCTATAATCAACAGTTCTTGTATTCAGACTAATTGCATTGTTTATCCCTTCATCAGCAAAAGCTTGGTTGATTCTTGCCATAGAAACAGCAAAACACATACCTTGACAGTTTTGATATTGATTTGCTACCGCCCAAGATTGTCCAGGATTAGACCACAATGGAGGAGCGCTATATCCAGCAGGTGTTTGTGGTAAGCTTTCAATATTACTTATAAGCCTTAATCCTACTCTCGTTTCTTCAGTTAATTGTTCTGCTCTCGTTCCTTCCGCACTCCATCCATCATTTCCATAATACATATGCTGACCTAAATCAAAATATTGACATTGACTTCCGTTAATATCAATCATAGATACATTATCAAAAGTTTGATCGCCCAATGAAAAACTATATGTACCGTCATCATTTCTGTGTTGCTCAGGATCAATACCTGCATCATTTACAGAAACATATTCCAGCCATTCCAATTCAATACCATCAATAACTCTATTTTCGCTAAAAGCATAAGGTGAATTCCAAGGATATTCAGGCGCTAACGGGAAGAAGCTCCTACTCCTTCACGAACAACTACTTTAAATTGTCGACCTTCTTTCTGTACTGTGAAGTTATCAGCTATTTCCTGATCAGGATTAGCGCCGCGGAAAAGCAGCAATTAATTCTTTTTCTAATTTTCTATTTACACTTTTATAATCACAATTATTTATGAAGTTATACACAAATATACTATCAGCCGTATAATTAATTAAGTCTTGCTGTTTACAAGATTTACCAGTTTTAAGAAAATGAATGCCACTATAAGAATTACAAATAACCCTTATAGAATCCAGATTATACAAGCCCCGAATATGGTCTGAGTATTTTTCAACAAAATAGTCTCCATTTATCTTTTCAAAAAAACTATCATTAAGTACCTCCCAACTATCATTGGAGATAAAAGTGTTGTTATTAAACCATAAGGTATCATACCAATCAGTAAACTTAAAAAAAACAGTATCACCACCTACAACAACATAAGGATCAAGATTAATAGTTTTAATTTCATAAAATTGAGGTTCAACATATTGCCCAAATACATTTACAGACTTTAGAGAGTCGAAAATTAAATAAGAATTTGAAATTAGACTAAGACAATCACAAGGAGATTTAGCCTTAATACAGTTTAAATATTCTAAAGAAACCCAATTGCTTTTAATTTTTGGCTCGTCATTTACAGAACTGCAACCAAGCAAAAAAAACACAATATATAGGCATAATATAAAACCTTTAACCATTTGAACCTTTATTATTGATTAGTCCTAACTTCACTTACTTCATAACTTTCAACTCCACCTACAGGTATATCTGAATCATCACGCATAGCTCCTGTTGTAGTATTTAATTGAAGTTGATTATCTAAGCTTTTACCTGTTGCCGGAGAGGCATTATCATAATATCTGAAAGTGATATTGCCATTAGCATCAACGCTCATACCAGATATAACTATAAAATGGCCTGTTAAAGCATTAATATTATACACATCAATGTAAGTTGATGTACTAGTTGATTCTTTTACTCCTACCATTACCGGATTACCTGATTTTAATTGAGTCATTACATAAATTGCCCCTCCAGCTTTATTTTCCGACAGTTGAGGTCTGTTAACAGTTACACCTGCTGAATTTTGATAGGATGTCTGTGCAGTATTATTTACATCTGTTTGAATCACATTACTTGATCCATATGTCGTTACACCAGCATCAGTCATTTGTGCCCTGGCAGCAGTATTACAATTTTGACCATTATTTGCCCATGTTTGTAATGGAGCATCATTTAATACATCAGTCACATCTTCTGCATATCCGCTTAAGGAAACACTTAATGCACCTGATAAGAAATAAGTTAAAGTACCTTCAGTATAATTTTGCGGATTTCTTAACATATCAGATGCTGCTTCTACATAATCTTGCTTAACCACTCTAATTTCCGTTGAAGTACCATATGTGCCTAAATGATCGCCATTTGGAGCATAATACCTTTCCAATCCTTCCAAATCTATAAAAGCAATTGGACTGCTTTCTGCAAATGAATATGGAGAATTCCATGGATAAGTCGACGATAATGGATCCACAGATAAAAACCTTCCTAATCGTGCATCATGGACTCTGAAGGTAAATACACAACTGTTCCCAGAGCCTGATATCTCGTCGTCCTTTTCCTGTCCGTTAAACCCATACCTATAGCTCGAACTGCTGTACGACCTGGTGGACATCATCATACCGAATGGATAATACTCATTCGATGACACTATGGCCACTCTGTCTTCCCATACGGCATTGCCCGAAGCTGTCTGCACCTCCACCATCATCCGCATGTCATTGATCACTACCTGGACATTGCCCAAATGATCTGCAAGTTCATATACTTTCCTGCCCACTTCCCTGGTAAACACTTCGCGCCCTGCAGGCCTGATCCGGTAGCCTTGTACCGGCAAATAACCCGAAAGACCAAAACCGTCTCCGTCTGGCAGTGTAATGCCTCCCGCAAGTACGTCTTTCAACTGTGTTTCGTTGCGTGAACCAATGTACACTTCGCCTTGTCGCCGCACATCACCATACGCACCGCCTTCAAGTGCCGACTGTGTACTGCTGCCCCAAGCCCAAATATTGGACTGGCTGCCGGTAAGGTTGTGGATGTACAGACCATGTTGGTTATAGTACAACATGTTGCCATCGCCACTAAAGTCGACGCTACCTTTGTCGTCAGTTCCTGCCAGTGTACCGCTAATAGGGCTAAGTACGGTGGCGGTCCGGTGATCGGCTTCCAGCTCTAAGCGTTCTATGCTTATGGACTGGTACCCAAAGCCTGCAATATGCTGTTTTCTATTGAAATAAGCAAGAATGCGACCGTCTTCAGAAAGGGTAAGTTCGCCAGCCCCTTCTGCATCGTAACTTTCAAAGCCAGTCAAGAGTACTGGTGCTGACATTTCGCCTTGCCTCAGCTCAAAGTATACCAGCTGTGCCAGTCCCGGCTCGTCTGCCGTTTCTGGTGCACGGTAGCGTACGGCGTAAACAATACCTTCGTTACTGATCCTGTCCTCAATGAACGTAAAATGTCTGCCATAGGTATATTGGCCACTAGCATCCAGCACATTATTTTTGCTGATGACCCTTCCTGCCGCACCGAGGGTGGTTCCATAGCCTTGGGCAGACATATCCACGATATGGTAGTACGGAACACCTTGCTCACTGGTTGTAAAGATATAATACCACTGGCTCCTTTCCGGAGACTGCATGACAATAGACTTGCCTTTGGCCGAAGAGATCATGCCATAGCTGTTCTCCATCAGTTTGCCGTCCCTGTCAAAAACCAGCATTACCGGGTTTTCGCTACCCATGTAACTTTCGGTGGTAGCAGTATAGAACTGCAAGTGGCCGTCATAGTCTTCCGCTACGGCTATATTATTGGTGTTGTAACCCATAAAGCTGCCCTTCGGTTCAACATCGCCTCCACCAAAGTCTATCCGGTCTATACGGCAGGCGCAAGACTGCTGTCCATCTATTTCGCTGATGCGGTTAGAGGCGGTCAACCAGTTTTGGAGCGTAGCCCTTGCCGCCCTTGGCATGGCGTTCAGGCTAAGGCCATTAAACTCACCGGCAGTAAATGCCACCTCGCCCATGTCTTTGTTAGGGGTATGTTGCCCAATCCTACTGCTGCCATAAATAGGCTGCTCTTCCAGGGAAAACCTTGCCAGATAGGTATCAGGCACCTCTCCGGCCTCTATGCGCCGTTTGTACACGCTCATCACATTGCCAGAAGCATCCCGCACATAGTACGTGGTTTTCACCTCTTCCAAGGGGCTGTGTTCTCCACGGGCAGCCGCAATAAGCTCATAATAGTTTTCAAGGTGCGGCCCATCGCCGGCAATAACCGGTGCAGCCCCCTCATAATTTTCTTGTTTGATCTCTTGCTTGGAAATCCGGTTGCCTGTGGCATCATAGGTAAAGTAGTGGACATACCTAATCCTGCTGTTATCCTGCACATTTTCCAGGTAATCATACACAGCCGAAATCTTTCCATAGGTATCCCATTCCATTAATTTGGTGGACACAAATTCTTCATGGCTTTCCAGCTCACCATCGCCGTTAAGGTCAATAAAACGGTGCTCTCCTGTCTCTGCCACCAAGTTGCCCTTCCGGTCATATTTATAGGTAATGGTGCCTTTCAGGTCGTTTTCCATGCCGTTTCCGGCCACATCGTGCTCGTCGGTCACCCGTTTCAGCATGTTTTTGGCATCCGCTGTACCTTCGCCATAGTATTCGTACCGTAGGTTGTCTATCAGGTTGTCCCTGCCATGGCGCCCCAGGTGGTAAAGGTTTCCATTCCCATCGTAAGAATAGGTGGTGCTGAACCGGTTGGCCTGAAGCTCCCAATTGACCTGCCCTGTGCTTGCCTCAGGGGTATAGAATTTACTGGATTTGATCCTGTTCAACTGGTCGTAGGAGAATTCCCTTGCCGTAAGTCCATCTTTAAATTGTTCGGAACCTCCGTTTTGCGGAAGATCAAGGGCTTTAAAGCTCGTCCAACTGCTGATATTACCGTTAAAGAGTTCTTTTTCAAAGCTGCCATGGAGCTGGTTCAAGCTGTTGTTACCGCTTTTAAAGTCGCCACGGTAATAGCCAAGGCTAAAGGCAAAAACATCTTTTACATAACCGTTTTGGGCTACCTCCCCTTCGTGAGGGTTGTTCACAGCTTTAAGCCATCCATGTATGGTATAGGTATAGTTCAGCTCCTGTAATTTATCGTGTCCAATACCTGCTGTTTTAAGCGGGCCATGGTCATAATATTCATAGTTTCCATCCTGCTCCCACACAGTACCGTCGGCAGAAGTGTGTACGGCCAAAATACGGTTGTCCGCATCGTACTCATAACGGTGGTAGAATGCGTCCTCGCCGCGTTCATTGTAGCGGACTTCCGTCACATTGCCGCTCACAAGTTCATATTCATATTTCAGGTATTGCCTACCAAGCCCGGGCACTTCTTGTACCAGCCATTCCACGTTGCCGTGTGGGTCGTAACTATAGTGGGTGCGGCTTTGGTCCTCTTTGGTATCAAAGTCCCCGTCCTTGTCCCTGATCACATAAGAAACATTGTTTTTGAGGAACCGTGGCCTTTGTCCGTAATAACTGATGTTTTCAGAAGGGAAGGTATAATAGGTACGGGTAATTTCATGGTTACCCTCGGCCGGGAAGCTCATAAAAGCGTCTTCTTCATTGTATTCATGCGCCAATTCCCTAAGATCTTCAAAAGAAGTGCTGCCACTGTGTTCACCCACTTCTATCACCCTACCCAACTTGTCATATTTGGTGTAGCTAAAACGTGTTTGGCCTTCTATCGGCAGCGCTTGCTCGTCGTTCTGTGAAAAACGCAACCTGCCTACATGGTCATAAATAAACCTAGTGATGCCACCATCGGGCGTTTCCTGCTCTACCAATTGGTCGAGACTGTTATACGTGTATTCCGTAGCCATGGCATGCTCCGGGTTTGCCAGCTCTGCCATACCACCATTCTTACGGTGGTCGATATGCGCCTGAACCTCTTCTTCATCCAGCGGTTTTACCCCCTGAGGCGGAACAGTCTTAGTAAGATTGCCCGCACGGTCATAATAATATAATGTATAATGGTAGTAATCTAGGCTGTAACTAATGGTCAACTGGTCTTTCACAGCGTCCTCGTGGTAGCAGAACTCGCCTAAGGTACCAGCAGCGGTTTCCTCTGCACTTGCCAGACACTGGTCTGTTTTCTCAAGAATGTCGCGCTGCATTTGGGCGGCAGCTTCGGCAATTTCTTCTTTATAATCTCCCACGTCTTCGGGTTCTATATCCATGTCCGGTTTTTTCCAGGCAAAGCTCACCGCAAAATACTTAGGAGATGGAGGATGCACCTCATATATTTCGCTGGTCCGTGCAAAACAACCGTTCTCATCTTGCACCGTTACCATATACTTGCCCGCCGGCAATTCATAAGCTTTCCATGGCTCGTGGTTTATGCCTTCTACATAGCGGGTTTCCTTTACCGTTAAGACATAGAACCAAGGCTTTAAGGTACCTTCTTCCGTAAGAGGCACATCTACATCCACTTCACCAGGGTCTATTTCATAATTGTTGTCTTTTCTAATTACTTGCCATTGGTAGCGATATTCTGAATTGTCGTTATACTGTACTACCCCGTCTTTTCGGAATACCACTTCTGCCTCGCATGGCAATCCACTCTGAGGCTGTTTCCACTCCACAGCATAGACAGGCAGCACACCCGTCGAGACCTCAGCGGTCCTGGTACATCCCCTTTTATCGGTAACCTCTACTTCATAAGTTTGATCAGCGACCGCCTCTTCGTAGCGGGCACTGACAGAAAGCACCTCTTCATTGCCCACCTCACGCCAACTGTATTGGAGAGGAGTAACACCACCACTGGCAAGCGCAATGATTGAAGCCCGTCCTGTGCGGCATTGCGGCGCGGACACTTCTTCAGCCGTAAGTTCTATCTCATCGCCCCGGTCAATGGTAAACTCCTGTTGGTTACTACAACCAGAGGAGGTTACTTCCAAGCGGTAGTCACCAGGTCCCAAATATATTTCTGCTCCCCCGGTGCTCTCCACGGGTACATAGTCAGGCCCTTCCCTACGTTGCCAATTCCAGGCAAAAAGCGAAGGGTCTGTATTGTTTTCCGCACCACCATAAAGCACAGCCTCTGCTGTAACTTTCACTTCACTGTCCCCACAAGAAGGGCTGGTTTTAACACGCAAGTCGGTACTCATACGCCCTAAATGTCCAGAAGCATTAACCGTACAGTTATTGCCATCGGTAACCACTACCCGGTAGCGTCCAGGGGCACAATCGACCAACGAGCCATCGGTGTTTTCACTGATAGGTTCTGTACTATTTCCTGCAAACCATTGATAATTAAAAGAAGGTGCGCCACCTGTAACTTCGGCATGGGCCACGCCCGTATTGCCTTCACAAGAAGAGGCTTCTGTACGGACAGACACCGCAGGTGATGCATCTTCAATAGTAAGCGTATGCACCGAAACGCAGCCATTCCTATCGGTAACTTTTATATAATGGTTTCCAGCACCGAGGTTTTCACGTACACTCTGGTTGATCCCTGCATCAGCATCGAGCGAGGACCAACGTATTTCAAACTGAGACCCTTCACTGCCAGAGAGGTCTACACTAACCTTGGCACTACCGTCTTGCGCCCCTTTACATGTTTCTGGAGAAAGCTGTTCCACTGCTGCCACCGGCGGCATTTTTTCATCCACTTGCACGCTCAAAGGCTCACTAAGCCCACAAGCATTTTCCACCCTCACGTAATAGGTACCTGCATGGCTCACAACCTGGTCTCTCTGCCCTCCGACAAACTTTTCCTCACCAGACAAAGGGTCCAGCCTTGACCAACGGATACGAAACTCCCCATTGGTTTGTCTCACCGTTACACGCGGAAGCGATACCGTGCCACCGCCAGCGCATAGGAAAATGTCCTCATGTGGCGCCAAAGACAAGTCAGGGCGCGGTGCTACCCGAACATACCCTTCGGCAGTAGATTGACAGCCACCGTTACTCACGGTCAGGGTAACTTTATGGTTGCCAGCCTCGGTAAAACGGTGCCTGGCCTCACGACGACTGCTGAAAGTTTCGGTCAGTCCAGAAGGTCCAGTTGAAGTCCAGCTATAATGGGCATCACGCACACGTACTGCAGTAAAAAGGGCCTCTGCATCAATACACGCATTTTGTGTAAAATAATCAATTCTAGCCTGTACACCGTCATTGACCTCAAGCGTACGCTCTTCAGTGGCCCGGCAAGTTTCCCCACCATTGTTGACCACAACCTCCAATACAATACGGAATTGCCCTTTTTCAGAAAAGAGAAATTGCGGTCTATCGTTTTCTTGGTGGTCAACAACCTCACCATCCATATCATACACTGTCCAATTGTAGCTGCTATAGCCTTCATGCACATTTACAGGAATAGCCGGTTGGCCGAGACATGCATCGGAGATATCAAAATCAGCCCTTGGTGCGCCTACAAGCACTTCACGCGCCTCACTGTGGCTGTGTTCCCCAACACGCACCGTAAGGGTAACATTATATTTTTCTTCTTCCTCATACGTATGAGAAGCAATCCTTCCCCTAAAAGTATGTCCGTCACCAAAATCCCAGTGATAACTTGCGCCACTTTGGTCATAAAGCGGTTCAAAGTTGACAGTTTTGTTTTCGCAACTGGATACATAGGTGAAAAAAGCCCTAATTTCAGGCACAAAAACAGGTACAGAATAAGGTTTGCTCAGTTCTGAGGTACTCCCAGGGGAGCTGTATGCACCTGTACTGGTAGCCGTGGCCACCACATATCCTCGTGGTGAATTAAAGTCAAAAATGCTAATTTCCCATTCGCCGGTATTATTGTCGGCGCTTACCCTGCCCAGGTATTCATAAGCATGCAATCCCGAAGCGTCACTGGTAAACAGTTCCACAATATCCCCATTGCCGGCTGTACCACTCACGGTCAAGAGCCGGTCACTGCTTACGTCTGCAAATTCAATGTCAGGGGCTTCCTTATTGTCATTCCCATTATTAACAAGGCTGATTGCTTTACCCGACTCATAGATACTATTTCCACTAATGGTGGTTTGATTGTTTCCAGCAACAACTATCCCGTTGTATCTATTTCCGGCTACTGTATTACCAGCTCCCACCAAGCCAACTTTATTTTGGTTTACGCCATCAAAATAGATACCATTTTCATTAGGCAAAATGCTTCCTTCAGCAGTAATTCCTATATGGTTACCTATAATTTCATTATTCCTGGAGCCCCAAGTCACATAAATACCATTATGGTTTCCGGCAATAATGTTTCCTGCTTCCGATGTACCACCTATTGTATTGTTTTCGGAGGTTGCTGAAATATTTATACCATCATAATTACCGATGGCCACAGTTCCGCTGATATCCGTTCCTATACGGTTGGCACGTATTTTGGTGTTACTTGAGTTTTTAAGTAAAATACCATACCCGTTCTGATTGCGAAAATCTTCGCCCGGTTGGTGTCCTGAAATTGTATTGCCCGCTCCAGGCGCACCAATTTCAATATCCCCTGAACAATAGTCTACAAGGATACCGCAATTTTCGTTGGCTAAAGCAGTATTGCCGTCTGCCGTAAGCCCGATAATATTATTCCTGACCTTTACACTACCGCTTTCATTAATCATCCAGATACCATTGGAAGTGTTTCCAGACAATAGGTTGCCTTCTATGACTATGTTTGTATTATTACTGCTTCCCCCAGATGTGTGGAAAGCGATGCCGTCTTTATTGGGGAGTGGTTTTGTACCAGTAATGTCTGTACCTATTTTGTTTCCACGAATGTAAAGGTTCGTGTTTCCAGAAGCTATAAAGATACCCTTGGCCCTATGGTCAGAAATAAGGTTCCCTTCATTTTCTCCAGTACCGCCAATAGTAATATCAGTACAAGCAGACAAGTATATAGCTTCTACTGAATTAAAACCATCTGTACCAGCAGCATTAGTTCCAATCTTATTACCCAAAACAGAAACATCCGTACACGATTGCAGAACCAAATCACGGAAACTGCCACCTCCAATCACATTGCTAGCGCCAGGGACACTGCCTCCAATCATAACATTATTGCAGTCCTCAAGCCTAATAGGGCCTCCAGCTGATTCTATACGAGACGTACCATCATTCCCAATAAAATTACCCTGAAAAACAAAGCCTCCGGAATGCTTCGACTCTATAGAACCTATTATATTACCACCACCAATAGAACCAACAGTCACTTGCTGACAATTTTCTAATTCTATATGAGTAATGTTTGATTCATATATTTCAATTCCAGAAGCATATTTAGCATCAAAGAGAGCAAGCTTCGTATTATATATCTGAATACCAGAAGTATTATCGAAATAAAGTTCAAAGAAGTTACAATCCTTAACAATACTTCCATCGGAACCTTCTGTTAATTTTATAATACTATTAGGTCTTGCCATACCAGGCAAACCATGCAAGTAAACTTTCCGCTCGATTGCTGGGAGAGAAGTTATCGATTCAAATTCAGCAACTTCAATCTTAATATAGGTTCCACCTGTAAGGGTATTTGCTTTTAAAATAGCCCAGCGGAGCGTGCCGTCACAGGGTTCATCTGCGCTTTCCAAATCAGGGTTATCACCACCATTGGTAACCACAAGGCAGTGAGAAAACCCTGTTACGCCAGCAGGTATATTGCACGGCGTGTTGCAGTCCCCAAGAGTAGCGGGTGAAAGGGCTAGGCCTGCGAGCGAATTGAACGCTAACATGAAAAACAGGCACAAAAATCTGGTGTTCATCGAAAAAAGAGTAAAATTAATTCAATAAGCTAAAATCAATCATTAAAGGGATACTAATCTTCAGGAACTATTTGCGTACCAATGCTAACACTTTGCCCCTTAGAAACCTGTATCATATCCCTGTCATTCACTTCCAGGCAATCCATAATATCTCCCACCCATTCATTCTGAGGCCTGTCGGGACAATTAGAAGGGATAAAAGAAGCATCGTCTAAGTTTACGACCGGCTCCCAATACACCACTTGATCTACGACCTGCCAGGTGCAAGAAGGCATAAGTTCTACCTGTGGAGCATCAACATACAGTTCAAAATCCACATTTTGCTGTCCGGCAGGGCTATAAGAAAGGTCAATATTATAGCAACTTAACTCATCGCAATGAGGGTAGCCGCCACTAATGGCTAAGTCAAAAGCATCATTGCACTCCCGGCTACACTCGTTAAGGATTTCCTGCACGAGCAAATCGATTTCCTCCAAGGTAACTACCCCAGGATCTCCCATACAACCTCCTATTTCATAGCAATTTTCCCTAAACATTTCCTCAATGAGCATTCGGAACTCACTCCTTTTTTCTTCACAGGCACTAAGACAGCGGGTTCTATAGCTGAGCATCTCATTCTTAAGGCCATCATTTTCTATGAGTTCCTCACAGGTAAGTGCGGTCATATTGAATTCGGGATCATCAGGTACCTCATTTAAGGCTTTGAAGCTTTGGACGTCTTGAAGAAAAAGGGCTTTTTTGCTTACTTCCCAGTCCTTTACAGGCGTTACATTTTCACATGGATTAGAGCAAAGCACACCGTCTGGGTCAATACTGCTCAATCTAAGCTGAAAGTCCACAAAACAATTTTCGAGTTCCACAGGAGCTTTGGCAGGAGCAAAAACACTGTGTGCCAAACCTTCATCGTTCCCCTCCTGTACCATGTTTGTAGACCTATACTCAAAATATTTATAAGCAAAAACAGGAGACATTACATATACATCCTCTTTGAGCATATTCTCATCGTCTGCATACATTAGGTTATGGTCTTCCAGCTTTTGGATAAATACTTCCCTGTCCAGCATATATGCTTCTTTGTCCCGGTCAAAAGTATTGTACTTGTTACCAGGAATATTTTCCAGTTCTTCAAGGATATCAGTAAACTTATAGCCGATGCTTTGCATAAAATTATCAACAAAATTAGCTTCATAGAAGACGCCTTCTGTACCAGAAGACTCATCTGCCTCATCTTTTGCATAGCCGCCAAGATCCCTGATTTTCTTGAATCGCATAATAAATCTGATAAAAGATCTTAAAGGCGACTTTTCCATACCGTCGTTGATGGCATCTGCAAAATTGATATTGTCTTCATCATCCTCATTCATATCTTCCCTGTTCTGATCAAGCGCAGAGTTTACATCAATATTAGCAGGGCTTTCGTTAAGGCTCTGCAGGATATCCTGGTATGTAACCAAAGCGCCCATCCAAGCATTCAGCACCTTTTGGTAATCATAAGGGAGAATTTGTTCAATAAAAGTGTGCGGATTTCCATCCAAGTCCGTAATGGTCCTTTCTACCTCATATTTGTCGGTAACCATACGTATCAGCATTTGCCTCATTATTTCTTTGGAATACCCAAAACTGATCACTTCATGGTAAAACTCATCAAGGCTTCCGTTATACGCTTCAATAGGGTCTGCGAGGTAAGCTTCCAGCAAGTCAAGCATATCGCCTACAGGATCGGCACCAGCCAATGCTTCGGGGTCATCCACATCCCCACAAGGGTTCTCGATAGTTGGGTCTATACCTTCATTTCTGTAAATACACCTCAGTTGGTCCTTGGTATAAACAGACATAAACTGTTCATAAGGAATACGTACCTCAATCGGCCCGCAGCACCCACCTGCAATGACAAGTATGGTAGGTTTTTCATTGGATTGGGTCACATCAATGGAGTTGTCAAAATTATAGTTGCCATCTGGTGCTTTCACGTTGAAAAGCCCCACATCATGGACATCCAGCAGGTCGAAACAATCTTCACCGGCATGATCGCCCACACAGCGCTCTGGCAAATAGAAATCGAATTCATAATATTTATCAGCGAACTGATAGGTACCAGACTTTGAGGCTTCCAGGTCTGTACGGAGGTCCTTAACAGCCTTAAAAAAGTTCAAGAGTGTTTCTTCAGAATCAACATTACCCAACCAACCGACAAAAACGTTGGCAAAAGGCTCAATTCTTTTAGACTCTTCCTCAAAGCGGGCCATAACTTGGCTGTCTCTGTTATCGGTATTGGCCCTTAATATTTTTTTAATATAATAGGTACCGGCCTCTAATCTATCTGCAGGTTTCTGTGCCAGAAAAGAGCCACAAGAAAATGGTTGGGGGCCAATAACATACCGCTCCACCAAAGGGCTGCCTTGAATTTTTTCATAAATAATAATAGACAACTCATAGCCACAGTCAGGATTTACAGTGAAACAGTCTTCGGACTGAAAGTCCTTACATTCTTTATAATAAGAGATATCAGGGAAATCTATTTCAGCAGCTACTTCCAGTTTAGCAGAGCTTTCGAATATAATTTGATTTTCAAACTCCTTATAGTCATTTTCTTCCGTCATTACCCTCGCCCGAAAAGGGTCAGATCCACTGTTGTCAATACTGGACAGCAGCGGGTTGTCTTCAAATTTCAGGCATGTAGCAATAACATGGCCCTCGTTACTTGTATAAGTAACAGAAGTAACATTGTTCTGGTCAGTAGTTTCTGTTTTAATAACCGCATCAGCAGAAAGCGCTTGATCGCCAAAAACCCGGACAAGTTCGTCATCTGAAGGTTTAGAATACGTAGTCTTTACCGTCTTGCCACCGATTTTATGTACGAGTCCGACACCAGACTGCTCTTCTGCCCGATCTGTTCCATCATTTTTCAAGATAGTTCTGGTATAAGGAAAGCCCTCGGCATCAGGGACGGAGTTGTCCGTATCTTCTGGCGTATTGTCGGAGTAGTATCCATTGCTAAAGAAAAGCTTGTCTGGATTAGCTACTTTATTATCATTCAGATCCGCAGCATCTTTGTCAAAGTTATCAGCAGTGTATAAGTTACCCTGTTCATCACGGACAAACTGTTGTTTATATGCATTAAGCCTTCCAGCATCCGGCACAGGCAATGTTTGAAGAGTAGGCCTTCCGCTATAGTCAAGTACAGACTGCATGACAATGGTCTTTCCTTGCTCATTTGAATAGGTTTGCGTTTGCTTTACCTGGTTCAAGCCATTCGCATAGGTAATACCTTCACTCAGCTTATTGTTTTCAGTAAACACCCTATTATATATGTAGTTAACCTGGTCGTCAGGGTCATTAAAGTAGAATATATATTCTTTAGATGTCTGAGAATTGTCTACCCCAAAATTAAGGGATTCTTCTTCAGTCTCATTCCAGGCACCATAGTTTCTATGGTCAGCAATACCACCATCATAATAAGTACCCAAAGGCCTAACACGCCAGGCATAATACCCACTACCGCCTGCCAAAGAAAGTAAAACATTCTTTTCGGGAGATGAAGTTTCAACATTTACCGCCTTAGACCAATCGAGTTCGGCAATGATATTTGAGGAAAAATTAGTTTGCGTCGGATCATTGTTATAAAGTCTTACAAGCTGCACCTGGTAATTTGGAAATTCGTACTCTGACTGCCATGACAATATCACATGGCGTTGGTTCTCTACAGAAACCAAATTATCAGGGAAGACATCAAGAGGCGTTCCATTCACTTCTGTACGTACATCTATACCATAATCCACTTTTTCTTCCACCCCAAACATCAGGTTGTCCATCAAGTACTGCTGGTATTGCTGCACGGTATTAAGCTCGCTTATGCTATGCACAATAATTTTATAACCATCTATATCTACCCAGTCATTGGACAAGTCCAGCACAAAAACATTTAGCGGTTTGTTCTGCTTGACCTGTAAGGTTCTTGGGCCAATAAACATATTGTTTACTTCCACCGAAAAAGAAATTTCAGGCTCTCCAAATTCAGCATCGGCCAATCGAAATTCCGTTTGGATGCCCCATTTGAAATGCAGTTCAGCCTTTCTGACCTTATAATTAAGGTCAGGTTTATCAATAGAGATAACATACTCCCCGTTTTCCTGCAGAGCGGAATAAGCAAAATTGGTAACCTGCCCATGCAAACATAATGGGGAGGCTAAAAGCAACAGGGCAATTATGGATTTGTAAAACCGTGACATAATAAAAATTACTCCAAATTATCGATGAAAGAATATTCTTTATAAGCAGGAAGCAGTTGGCCGTTTTTCATAACATAGCTCTGCGCCTTTGTTGATTTAATTCTGTACTTAAAGTTTATATCATGAAAGCTGAGGATGGCACTTTTATATTTATGTCCAGCGACATAATTCGCTTCAGTTTTCAGCAGTTTGTCGTTGTTCATATCATACCAAAACACAAGCTTGGAAACCCCAGTAACCGTCATGAAATTTTCGTCTACAGCAAGCACCAGTCTATATATGTTTGCATCACTATTTTCCTTTTTCAAGGAAACAATACTAGATGTCTTCAGCATTTTAAGAGGTATTTGACCAAATTCATTAAGTAGGTCTTTTTCCATCGTTCCAGTAGGTGTCGCAGCCCTAATGACCATCATTTCCCTAGGAACCACCATAAAAGTCTCAATGGTATCTTGGTAAACCTGCACGTCGTCATGCAACACCATTTTGAATCCATTGCCAAAAATTAGTTTAGACGAGATCGGCACATTATAGCCAAGTTCAGGCTTTGCGGTGTTGATCTGCATAACCATGTCAAATAAAAAGCCTTTAGAACCTGACGGTTGTATATTTTCAAGCTTTTCATAAAAAACCTGGACCCTACCCAATACATCCTGAGGTTTTACATCCACCGATTGCTCCGTAAAAGCGGACAACAAAATGGCGCAAGGCAAAATGAGGTATATACAAAACTTCATATTATTGTCTATCTGTTAAAGGGATATTATACTGTGTTTCTTTGATGGTTTTCATTCCTCTTTCAGTTTCCACCATCTGGCTAACCAACTTGCCTTCGCTGTTATACTGGTAGTATACCCCAAAGTGTTGGTCGTCGAACTGCGTTAGAAGTTTTAGGTTCCTAACATCATATACATAGCAAGTAGCTTCTGCATCCATAGGCTGGAACCTAAAGTCATCCAAGTGTACCTCTTCGTTATCAGAGAAATCATACACAAATCTTACTGACAGTTCTTGATCTAAAGCCATGCCTCTCCAATCCGAAACTTTACCTTCATATAGCGCCCATTCACCCGAGGTACCAATGCGTTGAAGCGGGACAGTTATGTTATTATTTACATTTAGAGCAGGCGACGCCAAATCATTGACGTTAACAGGGTTAACAGTATTTACCGACCGTACCCAAATTTTCATTATAGCCCCCTGGTCCATCAGCTGTTGGTTGAGTTTAAGCCCATGGCTAGTGTTTATGAGCTCATAATTAGGGTGCGACCTAATATTAAGGCATTTCCTACCAGAATGGCTGAATTTGAGTATGCTCGCAAGATCTTCATTTTCGAAATCCTGAAACCATATAGACGGGTATTCCGCATTCGCAGAAACTACTACAGGCATCATATTGCCTCTGTAGCCAAACCTGACCGCACTTGGTATACCAATGGTATTTTTTTCTTCAATAGGCATACCATTTGGAGAATACCTGGTTACCTGATTGGCAAGAAGCCACTTTTCATCTCCAGACTGCACTAACCCTGTCTGTTGGTCTTTCGCCATTTCAGTATGCCAATCAAAGAACTGGAAATCATTAATGACCCCATCGGCATATATTTTTTTATCAGTTCTGGAATTACGGTCAGCTTTATAGGTAAAACTGGCTTTCGGCATGTAGAACCTATTGAGCTTTTCCTTTAGAGCATCAAGCTCATCAGTATTATCTACAATACCATTGTTCCCAGGATCTTTATCGTTTAAAATGTATTCTTTGATAATATCATCGCTATTAGAGTACCAATCTTTTTTAAAGTGAACAGCATTGGCGGCAATTACTCCATTGTGCCTTTTCTTGGTATCAATAATATTATCAATGAACCAATCACCTTGATCCCCATAGGCGGTAACACTACCAGCCATGGCTGACAGTTGGTTAAGGTTGTCAGGGTTATCGCTAATCCTGCCCATTTCGCTATAGAACCATGCCGCAGGGAAGTTATAAGTATAGTAATTTCCATTATGCACAGGAATTTCAGGATCTGCCAGTTTCAGGTTATGATATCCGTCAGTGACTTTAGTAATAAGCGGATCTCCCGTATACTCAGAGAAAGCAATGTTCTCTTCTCTGGTGGTAATACCATTAACCGTCTGCTCCACAGCTTTAACAGTTACTGGATAGCTGACCACCTTACTGGTGACATGTGAACTAAAACAATTTAAGGTGTTAGTAAGCATAAACCCTAAATTCGGAACTATAGAGAAGGTAGGTACCCAAGTGAAAGCAAGGTCTATTTCAAGTGACAGGTCAAAATTTTCTTCCAAGGTACTCCTCATCTCCATGGTAATCTCTTCCTCCCTTCCAATGCTTTTCATTTCTTTGACCAAGTACTTGTTTGTAGGATCATAGCTAACCACAGGAATTTTTTCTCCCGAATTATAGTATTCATACCTAGTAGAGGCCACCAATTGTGCGTCTACAGGAATCTTGCTATAATCCAACACTTCATAGGTCGAAAAAGCTTTTGGTTGGCCATGCATATTATTCTTTATAATAGAATAGCCTTGTGCCACCCATGTTTTTTTACCAGAATAATATAAAAACGGTAATGGGAGCACGAACCAATCATTCTTTCGGGCATCCTTGGCTTCGTCATGCATATCGCCAAGGGAAGTATTTTTCACAAGCATAGGATGGTCTTTACAGGTATGATATTCATTTACCTGCCTTCCAGTACCAGTTTTCCCTTTGTGGATATTTTCAATAACAACCCTGCGGTGCCCTATAGAAGGTCCAGGCAATAGGCTTTCCCCCAGAGGGCCTTCGTTTTGGTCTTTGTCTGGTCCGGCAATTACCCTGTTGAGCCAACGTTGGTTGGTACGGTCAAGAATAGTCACCAAAGAATGGTCTTCTCTTGAATCCATAGGCTCATTAGTAGCCACCCCACTTGTTCTACCATCTTCCAGTTCATAGCGATATTCATTGCCATAAATGCTGGCATCGCCAGTCTCCACACCCTTATCATACATCAACAATCGTTTAACACGAATCCCGCCACCTTTTTTGCCGTTAAAAAGTGGGATCTTCAAATAAGAGAGGCCAAAATTGACACTTTGGCACTTAGACTTTTGGCTCGGAGAAAATCTATGTATATGCGGAAAGGTTTGGTTGATGGCCCTACGTGCTGCATCCCAATGCAGGTGTCGGCTATTAAATGCCCTATTAGGATTATTGACTACGTCGGCAATTTCATCATCAGGAACATTGTTTAGGCGGGCTATGGATTCCTCTATTTGATCAAACCTATTAAGCTCGACATTTCCTTGGTCATCTCTAACCAAGCCATCTGCGTTCGACACAAAATAATCATAGCAGATATGAGCAGGCACCGTTTTCCGTACACGACGGTGGGAGTTACCATTCCGCCTCGAATTTTGAATATCTCCTAGCCGTATCCAAATACCATGTTCATCGACACCTGTTCTGGCGACTGTAGCATATCCAGAAATATATTCAGAACCTTTATCATCCAGAGAAGGAGACTCTCCCACTAAATCATATAAGAAATTAAAAAACATGAAGTTTTTAGGGCCATCCGCAGAAGAATAAAAACTCTGTAACTTTAATGCATATAACACCAGTTGCTCCTGAGTAGCATTTTCCATTCCAAAGTCGGACAAATTAAGATAGTACTTAGTATTGTCCGAATCGTAGTCGTCCACAGAATTACCTTTAAGGCTTACCAAGCCCATAGCCTGTTTGTCTTGTACATAGAGATAGTCTTTTTGCTCATACTGTACATGGATTTCGCCGCCAGAAGGCAGCTTTATCACCTTCAGGTTCCAAGCTGCAGGATCGAAATTCTCATTGTATCCCTGATAAACCCAATCTTGTAACCTATCCGCCCTTTCCTTTGCTTCCTTATGCTCCTGATAAAACCCCCAACTATCCATGAGGCGCGGGTCATAATCTGGGTTTGCATATACCTCCGCAGCAGGAAGCACATCTAGAAACGACTTAATAGCGGGATACCGATTATCGATTTCTTCTTTATAGCCTTTAGGGTATTCGTATTCAAACTGATAAGGCGCTATCCTACTCTTAAACACCCCTTCATTCTCAAACCAGACCTTTTTTAAAGTAAGCTTGCCAGAACCATCAACCGCATTGGTAGCTCCCTGACATAAGCTATAATCATATTCAAAGTTTGTTACCTGAAGCGGTTTGGTAAAGTCATCTTTAGAAAATAGAACTATTTTTTCCAGCTTTTCAAGGTGCTGTTCTTTATCTATTACCTCCTCACTGTTTTCATTTTTATTGGCAGCAGGATCCACAAGTACCCCGTCCTGCTCTATGAATTTTAAAGCGCCATACCCATCTTTTCTCTTATCCGCCTCACTGCCAGAACGAGTGTACGAGCCTTTTAAGAGCGTCTGCATTTTATCAGGAACACTGTAGTTTTCCAGTGCATCACTAAAGTCGTCATAGTCGCTGGTATTGGTCACAAAAAAAGCAACATGGGTTTTGGTTTCTACAGTTTTTAAATAAAAGACCTGTTTTAGCCCCGTGTTAACATTGGCTGCGTCATCATATCTGTTAATAAGGCTACCTTTATTATAAAAAAGCCCGTTATAAGGTGCACGATACCGGTACCAATTCGATTCGTCGTCGTTACCACGTTCCCACTGGCGGTAATTGAACCTTGTCCACCCACCAAAGTCACCCTCATCGGCTTTTTTATTATTGTTCACATCCACATAATTTGGTGTATGAATTTCAGTTAGCAGGAAGGTTCCAGCTACAGGCCAAGGGGTATACTGGCCGGTCACAAAATCATTTTCCAATACATGATCTTTTCCCTTCCAATGGTCAACCACCTTCAACGGCTCATGAGGGTATGCTAAATAGTTGTCTTCAATTTCAGCATTATCCTTGTTAACCTCCATTAAACTAAGGCTCAATTCATCTTTGGTATAAACCGGCAGCCCAAATATTTTGGAGTTGCCACTCCCATCCTTGATACTGAACTGGGCGACAGAGTTGTTTAACCTCATATCAGGTTCGTCACTAGAAAAGAAGTTTCTTACCGACGATTCTTCCAAGGCATTTCCATTTGAATAATCAGCATAACTAACTTCTTTTATATAAGAGCTAGAAGAAGCCTTCTCAAAATCGTTGTTGCCAGAAGAAAAGTTAAAGCCGGTCAAACCAGGATAGAACTCCCTTCTTCCAGGAATCTGCCTGTCTAAATAAGACTCTAATGAAGCAGAGGCCTCGTGGTCATCAGAAGTATAGCTCACTTCACCACTTTTGTCATTCAAAAACCTAAAGTAAGCCTTATCAGCACCACCGTACTGATAACGTTGAGGATAAAATTCATCAGCACCAGCGGCTCCACTTGAAGCAAATCTTCCCACACGATCCCAGTCACCCATAATGATTTTTTGGTGTCCAGGATTGACCTCCAGTCCCACGCCAGCATTGTTCCAGCCAACATTACCCTCTAGACCAAATGCCCTGACCCCTTCTCTATTATACACACTAAAAGGATATACATGACCTACATCCTGCCTACATAGCTTAAAGCTACCACCCAATTTCTCTCCAGTAACCATGAAAATATCAGGCGTAGAAAAAGGGATTGGTAAATATCTGTCCCTTTTATTCACATTTGTACCTTTCTCCACCATGTAATCATAGCCAGAAAAATCGTGAAAAGAGTCTATGTCCCCCCTTCCCTGTCCAGTTTTTCTAAACTTTCCTGTAACTTCTTTTTGGTACGGGTTGCGGTATCCATAAGCAGCCACCTCAGTCCTTTTTCTTGGGAATTGGATAGAAAAGTTTCCAGTATGCCCTACCTCTATACCAAGATTAGTAAAAAAATCCAACTGCAAGGACATGGTTTTCTTCATAGAAACGCCTCTGTAAGAACTAAGGCTAAAAGTCCCAGAAGGTCCTCCGACAAAATCAGCGCCACCATAATTAAAAAAGCTACCCTTGCTTTTGATGGATGATTTCCCTAAATCCATTTTTTTAAGTGCCATGACTACAGAAGCAATTTTATTCCCTAATTTCTTTTTTCCTTTTTCAACATCAGCCGCTTTTTTAATTTTGTTACCAAACATGGCAAAAGGGTCTATGGTCGGATTAAAAGTAGCAACCCCTCCACTCATGGACATGCCCAAACCTACCCCACTAAAACTGGCACCGAAACTAAAAGCTTTCGAAAAGCCCCTGTAATTATTAAAGCGAACCGACTTAGACAGGTTAAACCTCATTGGGCCAGCATCACTAGATGAATCAGGTTTAACAGCTTGTGCTAAAACCTTCTTTTGTTCACTCATCTTTTCCACTTTGTCAGAACTCAGAGATTTGATCTCCAACCCTAACATAGCGGATGATGAAGAGGTCCAGGAAGGTCTGGTTTTATTGTATTGAGTTACAGGGTGTCCATCAAACTCATCTGCATATCCACGCTTAGATCGGTTAATAGCTCCCGGGTTCAATGTCCATCCATAACCAACCCAAGATGCTTCCTCTTCCGGATTGACACCACTATGGTAGCTAAGAGATAGCGCATAGCCACTACCTTCAGGACCAGGCACATTGACAACAGGGATATTATAAGTAAAATCACCTGAAAAATCGTCCACCATATCGGTAGTACTCACAGGTTCGAAACTGGAAAACTCAGGAGACTCAGGTCCTCCTGTAAGCGCCAGGGCCACAGCAGGGGCAAAAATCTCCACTAGTAAATTTAAAAGCAGGAAAACTGCTAAAGCTCTATTGAATCTGGTAAAACGGAACATAAACTGTTAAAAATGAAATTCAGGTATATCAGAAATCTTATTATGGTCAAAACTAAATTTGGTAATGCCTGTGCTAAACAGATAGTCAGTAAAAACTATTTTCATATCGTCAGAAAGACTTTTTTCTGGTTTAGGAAATACGAGATAAATAGTACGATGGGGCTGCAGCCCATAACTGTCTTCCATTTTGGCGAGTACAGGAGAGGTCTTTTGACCATCAAAATGCAAACTGAAATAATCATTAAGCTGGAAATTAAGCTCCATCAACATTTCTGAATATTCAGCATAATTTTCCACTGCGTTCTTCAGCAAATCGCCATGTTCAGGGTCTTTATAGCCAATTTTCAATAAAAAGCTCAGTGAATTGTTATACAGCCCGAGTAAGCTGTCTTTGCGCTCGGAAGGCAAGTCTTGAATACTGCCAAACTCCTTGAAAACTAAATATTCTGGGGGCAGGTATTTCATTTCCATTTTCAATACCCCAGCCTCTTTACTGACCACAAAGCCATTGCCTCCTTCATTTAACCACCTGTAAAACTCAGACTCAGAATTAAAAGATTTCTTACAAGAGAAACAGCCAAGGAAAAGGACAAACATCAACAACTTATTCATCGGAGTATTTTTTATTTAAAGCCCTTAGCACTGGTTCGGTCAGGTCGAACATATCATTTCCATAAAGAACTGCTCCCCCTTCACTGGTGCTGAATATTATATCATACCCATTTGCTTCTCCATATTCTGAAACAAAGTCACTGACACTATTAAGTATACCAAGCGAAAGCTGCTGATCTCTTTTTTCATATTCTTCTTCCGCAGATTTTTGCTTTTGATATAAAGCATACTGGAGGCTACGAATCTTTTCACGCTTACTGATTTTTTCTTGTGTAGAGTAATGAATAGAATCGCGTTTATAATTTTCCACTTCAATACTCAAAGAAGCTTGCAAAGAATCAAGTCCTTTACTCCCCGATGCCTGAAACTCATCGAGAAGACGGTAAGCATCTTGGGTACCAGCATAATTTTCCAATAAATCATGACTCCTAACAAAGCCAATTTTGGGCTTGGAGAACTGTTGTACTAAAACAAGTGCTAATGCTATTACAGCTAAGCACAAAGAAGCATAAGAGATAATTTTCATCTATCTTGATATAATAAATTGTCCATTCAAATACTCCTCTCCGACTTTGAGTTGGAAGAAATAGACACCTTCCGGCAGGTCAATTCCATTCTGTTTTCCGTCGAAAGGAGAAGAAATAACTTCAGTACCTGTTTTCATATATACAGGTGCATCGTGTTGGTCTGAGGCACTAATTTTCAAGTAGTCTATAAGCTCTCCTGAGATGCCATTTACTATAAATTGGTCAGTATCATGGAACAACATAAAAGGATATTGCTCATTGAGCTGAATTTTTATGCCTGAACATGAGACAGGTTCACGGGCACTACCAGAAGAATGCCATGATATAAGGCGATCGTTAAAGTATACATCATACAGTTCAGGACTTAACAAATGTTCTTGGTCGTCCTGATCAATAAAGTAGATCCTGTATTGGTCATTGTTTCTCACGACTTGTCCTTGATCATTGGTCACTATTCTAATTCTACCAGGTATGTTATTGAAGTTTCCATGTATTTCCATAATGTGTTCACCAGCCAATAACATCGGTGTTACAGTATGCCCAGCATTTACTCCATCATCGTCACCTGATTCCGCACCAGTTTCAAATACAGGTGAGCCTGCAGTAAAGTCGCCTTCAGACTGCGCGGTATTAAACTGATCTCCACTCATCGAAAACCCTACAGCATTGTCAGATCCAGCAGGATCCCCAAAACTATTGGTTTGCATGACAAAGCCAGCTTTACCCAAAGCAAATACCTCTGTATCAAAATTCTTGTAATTCTGCACAATGACCCGATCAAGGATCCTGTCCGCATAATTTGAATTGCTCTCAAAGAAAACTTGTGCCAGGTCATAATCAAGGACATTCTTCCAGTAAGCATATTTGCCAGATGGGTCATCAAGTCTAATACTGTTTCCTTGAGCGTTTACAGGATACAACCTCAACATTTCACCATTAACTGGGAAGGAGGTAAGCATTTCTTCCGGCTCGTTTTTCCAATGTGCAACAGATTGGAAGGTACCGTCAGATCTCCGGCTAAAAAGTAGCTTAAGGTTTACAGGAAGATCATTGTAGTTATCTGCATTCTCAGGATCCTGTTCAACTTGGTCGTCTTTTCTTATGATATGGTAAAAGTCTGTATTGATGCCCGAAACTGTTGGAGACCTTACCGTCGTCAAATAATTGTCATAATCAGGGTTTTTCTGAACCATTCTGACAGAGAAAGTTTTTAGGCCAGCCTCTGCTCCTCTAAGTGGGCTTAGATACAGAGGACGGTAAAGGTAACCTGAGCCTACAGGGAACAGATAATCATTCATATTATCATCCATTATATCCCTCTTGAGGAAGCCATCTTTCCTACTAGATATAAATCCTCTATCTCCTATTTCATCCCTTTCTATGGCATCATATTGGGACGTATTAATATGAAGTATCTTATTTCTTGTAGCCAGTTCAACATTGTTCAAGCGAAGCAAGCCATTGACACTTACGTCAGCAAACATGCTTTTGATCCCATTACCTTGTGTATATAGGTGGTAAAACTGGGTTGCATTGCGGCCTCTCAGGCGCTGGGCATTACCGTCGAGAATCACCAGGCCATGCTGCGGGAGGTTTTCATCATCAATGTTAGCAAAGACAAGGTTTTCTGCATTGTTAGTCCAGTCACTTTCAACTATAATGGTACCTTCATTTTTGAACCTGCCTTGGTCTTCATCAGCAGCTAAGCTACCACTCACCCTTTGTTCATTCAGTACGTTTCCATAAACATTAAGACTATATCCATCCCCGACATTTACCTTAACACCATAGTTATTGAAAGAGAATCCAGTTGGACTTTCCTCTCCAGGAATTACGACAGAACCTAGGGCCAAATAGTTTTGATCCAAATTCCAGTCTGCATAGGCCGGCGAAAGTTGGGCTTTGATAGCACCACCAGAGCCTTTTGATCCGGTGTGAAAGTCGTTTCCAAGACTTACCCAATCCTGGCCAGCAGCCACAGCTACCCTCATAAGAGAAAGATTATTGAGTATGTCACATGAACGTCTGTCAAACCCAAGTGTGGCAATGAAAGCTTCGTCATAGTCTGCGGACACTTTAAAGTGCTCACATTCACTCACACTCTTGATTTCGTTGTTCTCACCCAAATAAACACCCGTTTTAGGCTCTCCAACAAATTCTACAAGATAGTCATGCTGCATGGAGGCCTGTACAGTCAAAGGATTGTATTGCTGGTCTTTTCCAAGAGGAAACTCAAATCTATTGGTAGCAATTTTTTTAACAGGACCTTCTATGAAACTATTTCTACTATAACCTGAAATGGTAGATGGTCTAGAGACTGTCAAAACAGCATCAGTATTAGTTACTATATTTCCTTTTTCCAGCTTGAGCTTACCTGGAGAAGCACCCAAACCTATATAAGCAGGAACACTGATATAAAACTTATTCAAGGAGTTATTGACAGCTTTCTCTAAATACAGATTAGAGAAGTTGGCCACAGAAGAAGGGTATCCATCAAGGTCTTCTGCTTCTAAAGATTGGTTGGTAAGCCCGCTTATTACAACTTCACCTCCACGTTTACCAAATGTAATATCAGAATTTACAAGGTAGATATTGCCTTTATAATAGTCTCTATTAAGCGCAGTTGGATAAATTTTCCCCGATGATTTCTGTTGGAATGTAACTTCGCCCTCATACACATCAGGGTCAGCCTGTGGCATAGAGGACAAGTACCAGTCTCCTGTACCTGAATTTACGAGGAAAGTTTCTCCTGAGAACTTATTATTACCTTTTGACTCTACCTTAGCACTTCCTTTCTGCTCAAGATAGGTATATGTGGCAAATTCAGAACCATTAAGGTAAATAGAAGGACACTCTTCGACTTTAATTACTGATTCAAATCTAGTACCAGCAAAGAATGCACTCTGTCCTTGGCTATTGTTTTTCATCAGAAATTCGCCATCACCTTTTACTACCCCTCCTGTATAGGTACCATTTCCATTTACAGTAAACTGTCGCCCATTTAAATTCAGGCTACCACCCATCATACAAAGATCCTTTATATGAATATTTTCAGAAAGCACAGGGAAAGTAGATACGGTATATACATTATCCTCACCTTCACCAGGTAAAGCAACCTCATATTTAATAACCACATTACTTTCAGCAGACGGAACAGTTTCGGGATACCAGTTTAGAGGGTTATTCCAGTTAGAGTTTCCTCCTTTTCCAGTCCAAGCAATAGCAGGCGACTCTCCTCCTTCACACCTACATTTCGCATCAAAAATTACCGTAACCTCATCTTGCCTTACACAACCATATGCATCTGTCGCCCTTAAAGTATAGGTAACATTTGAAGATACATTAACAGAAGGGTTGGCAATATTAGGATTGTTTAATCCCGCCGCAGGTGACCAGTTATAGCTAACTGCATTTTTTCCTTCAAGCTGAGCAGCTTCACCATAACAAACCGGCACATCATCACCTGCACTCGGCATTTGCAGGGTTGGCACCTCTACAGTAGCCACAGCCATACAATTATTACTGTTGGTCACCTCTACCGAATAGTTTTCACTAGAGAAGCCAATGTGAACAGGGTTTCTAATATTATCAGCACTTAAGCTTTCTGAAGGGGACCACCTATATGATTGGCCTTCGGTAACTATTAATTGAAAACCATCATCAAGACACGCATTAAATACTACCTCAGCCACAGGGTTAAATGCAGGGTATACATTTACGTTAACATCCCTTTCTACTACACACCCATTGCCGCCTGTTATACTTACAGTAAAAACCTGATTAGATGTAAGTTTCGCTATAGGGTTAGAAATAGATGCATTGTTAAGCATGTTCTGAGGAGACCAAGCGTACGAAGCCCCTCCAGAAGCGCTTAATTGCACCTCACCGTCATAACATGCATTAACATTTTGAGCAACATTCACTTCTGGGTTCTGTTTAACACTAACCGCAATGCTTCCTTCAGTGACGCATCCAGTCCCTATAGCAGTAGCTTCAAACCCATAGGAAGCACTAGTTTCAGGAACTATAACAGGGTTGTTAATAATTCTGGAAGATAATCCAGGAACATTTTCCCAGTGGAAAGTAGATGGTATATCGGTTTCGACCTCAGCTATAATTTCCTCTTCGGCGCAAACATTATGCTGTGCTGTGTAAGCCAACACAGGCTTAGGGCTAATCGTAATGTTAACACTTTCCTCATGTTCACAAAGTTCTTCAGAGGTTTCGAGGGTAGCAAACACTTTATATACACCCGCTTCAGGATTTTCAAAAGCAGCATACTCAGAATAAACTCTCTGGCCTGAAGGCGATTCCCAATAAACACAGTCCTCACAATCGCTATCTTCTCCCGCATTTGTTTCTATAAATAATTCAAGGATTTCCCCTTCGCATAAATACTCGTCAGCATCCACATAGGCATAAATACCTCCCCCTACTTCAAATTCGTAATCAGTACATGAAGAGTTGCCCTGCTCAGCACTTCCACATATAATATCTGCATTATAAACGCCAGGAGCAAGATTGCTTAACTTAGGCCCAGTACCAAGAACATTTTCTTCATTCTCATCATACCAGATCACCTGGCAGTAATCAGGATCCGTCACCACAAAATCATTTTCTCCCTGAGGGATAAAATTGAGAGGGTTATCATCAAGGTCAAATGCGAGAATCTTACCTGTCAAATCTATTTCCCCATCATTTGCATCACATGAACTAACATCTTTTACATAAATCTGCTCTCCCAATTCATCAAATTCCTCAGGTACATAAATAAACACTTCAGGTATGTCAAGGGAAATATTTTTGAACAAAGAACACCCAGTGCTATCATCAGAAACAGTAACACTATACTCACCAATATCCAGATTGCGTATCCTTTTGTCTCCAGTCCTACTAATTGGGTAATCCCACTTAATATCAATCCCAGATGGATCCAAACCATTTAGATTGACAATAATCTCCCCATTTGAGCCAGTCTCACAATCTGGGCTAACACTAGAAACCTCCACTGGGAAAAAAGCACAAGGCCCACATTCGCCTCCCATATTCCTTTCTACAAGAACATCTTTGCTTATAGAGCAATTATAGGAATCCTTAACCAACACATGATGAACACCTGGTGCGAGACCTCCCATTGAAGGTTTCCTACTAAATTCTTTAGATTTATTCCAGTAATAGAAATACCTGCCAGAGCCACCAGAAACATCAACGTTGATTTCTCCGTCATTGACAGACAAATCTGCACATGAGACATGCGTAACAGAGTCTTGGAGAACCAATGGTTCACTTCGAACTACCCTAACGCTATCTTCCATTGGGCACACTTCACCCGCATACAGCACTTGCGTCTCGTAATGATAAAAGCCAGGTTGAAGGTTAGAAATGCCTTCACTAGAAGTATAAACAGACTGGTCTGGGTATCTCCAGGTTATTTGAGGATTATAGGTTTGACCATTAGCCTCACTATAAAAGCTAACATTTACTTTGCCGATATCATCAGCGTCACATAAAATAAGTTTACCTGAAATCAGTTCTTCTAAGTCAGCGCATACGCCACAACCCTTACTACCTTCTTTAATAACAGCATAGTCAGTTTTCTTGCATTCATTGGTATCAGAAACCGTCACATAATATGTTCCAGCGGACAACTCTTTAAGAGAGTTTTGGGTTACCCCCTCATTATTAACTTCAAAATGCAATATACCACTTCCACCGGAAGCACTGATAATCAACATACCATCGTTACATCCGAGCCCAGATGTATTTGTAGGATTCAGGTTCAGTGTAAGCTCTTTCGGTTCGGTAATACTGAAGGTTTGCCCCTTAGAACAAGAAACCCCTTGAAATTTGAAATTAACATCTACTTTATAAACACCTCCGCTCAAGCCATCTATTTCGGCAAGCCCTTCTGTGTCTGGAATAGGAGCGTTATCCTTAAACCATCTTGCAGATGTCAGTTCGCTTCCTTCAGGTAAATTAAATTTAGCAGAACCGTTTGACAGTCCCTTACAGGTAACATTTTGAGGTTTAACAGAGAATTCAAAATTGTCACACCCACAAGAAGAGGATTCCTTACGAACAAATTTACTTTTTGATGCCGTACAGTTATTGTTGTCTTTTACCGATACATAATAAGAAGCAGAGGTGAGACCACTTACAGTATCCGTATTAAGTGGTGTATGGCTCCACTCATATTGAAAAGGTCGGTTGACATTATTGGTCTTAACTATAAGCACTCCATCATGCCCTGGCTCACAAGACTCAGGTGTCATTTGAAATGATATAAGGAAAGGCAAAGCTTCATAAAGTGTATGTGAAAGCTGCTGCTCAGGGCACACTTTACCATCTACTTCGAGCTCTACCACAGCTGTATACCTGTCAGGCATAAGCCCGCTTAAGTCTATACTATCGTAGCCAAAGAATTCATTAATATTTGAATTTCTTCTCCACTTGACAGAATGAAAAGAGACATTTTCTACATCATCAGGCAACCTTACATGCAAAGCACCATTGGCCTTCTCTCTACAGGTAATATTTTCATAACCAAGTTTAAAATAAGCAGAAGCACAAGTATCCTCATCCGCTGGCGCGTTAGTATAAGGAGGGATAGTTGTAGAGCCATTACTTGGTCTGGAATCAGTAACAGTAACAGTAGTGTTATCATTATCAGATGTAGAGGAAGACTCTTGGCTTACACCAGTAGTTCCTGTAGGAGTATTAACTGTTATATTAACAGGGCCACGTGTGTTACATGCAGTTATAGTGGTAACATAAGGAGGGTTCCCATCACCACCTTCAGGCGTCGGAGTCGGATTGCTATTATTGGAGTTATTCCCCACATGTACTCCTACAGGCAAATCCTCCTCTATTACAAACTGTTCTGTAACTGAAAATGTCTCACCGTCATCTGTAACTACAGTAACAGTTACCACATAGACACCAGAACCACAATTAGTGAGCTGATCAGTATTAGAAATAGTTTCTCCTGTAGGTGTTTCCCATGTAATGTTAGTCACCGTACTATTAGGTGGATAGCTGGAAACTAAAGTCACTACCGGCCCCTCATCATCGCTCTGTTGGGGAGGAGAAGGAGGTGTTACAGTAATGCCTATAGATACAGGAGGACAGCTTTTGCTAAAGCTATTGACCTTTACAAAATTTTCATATAAACATCCATTACCATCAGTTATAGAATAATCATATGAGCCAGGGCTATCAATGAATTTAAAAGAAGCAATTTCACCAGAAAGTCCCCAATAATACTCATGATTAGCAGTGCCACCTTCAGAAAGCAACTGAATCTTACCATAGGCTTCGCCATCACAACCAGGATCATTAACAGCATAAGTCACAGAAATAGGTTCTGGCGTATAAATAGGAACACCTCTAGTATACGTGCAGGTACTATCTTCAATAATGGCCACAAAGTCAAGTTCATAAAACCCTTCAGCCAAATTCCCTATATGCTGGGTTTCAGAATACAAAGAACCATCTTTCTTCCATTGTATAGAGCTAACCTCTGTCCCCGCTGTATAAAACAATTCAACAGATCCTGCCCTTTCACCATAACAATTGTTATCAGATCTGATTGTCCGTAAAACAATGTTATCACAAGGGTTACACCCAGCGTTGCCATCCTTCTCAATGTTAAATGTTTTATTAGCACTACATCCATCACTTCCATATACATTAAGCCTATACAAGCCACTTCTCAGGTGATGCAGAGATATACTATTAGAAGGAAGCATATTCCAAACGTCGCCCACCTTTTCTTCCCAAACATAAGTAGCAGGTGATTTAAGCCCAGAAACAATAGCATAAGCCTCCCCATTTGGATATTCCGAACATGTGTTATTAACAAGCCTAAAGTCTATATTAACAGATGGGGCAGCATTTAATACTTCAGTTCTTGATAGGTTGCAAACAGTTTCATTCTTAACAACCTCCATATTCACAGTGTATTCACCCGCAGGCAGTCCATAAATAGACCGTACGCCTTCTTTTTGATAACCAGGGCCGATCCATTCAATATAGTTGACCTCGTCCTGATTCTTTAACTCCAAATGGAGTTCACCACCTTGATCATTTCTACAAGTAATATCTTTCTTATGGAGGTTTGCTATTACATCTTGACAAGCAGGAGCTGATTCACTTTCATCTAAAGTATAATCTCGAGAAGTACGACATTTGTTTTCATCGCTAAGTATAACCGAATGTGTCCCTTTCCCGAAACCAGATGCTGTAGTCCCAACATAGGAAAGAGAAGGCCAGTATGTTCTAAGCGAGCCAGTTCCTCCCGAAACCCGTACAGCAACACTTCCATTTTGTTTGCCAATAGAAGGGTGTGTTACCCTTACTGTTTGAATTTGCAGTTGCTTTGGTTCTTTTAAGTAAATGTCATATTCTTTTTTACACTCTTGGCCATCAGCAAGTATTACCTTAAAAGTTAATTCATATTTACCTGCCCGTAAACCATAGATAGACTTATCAAAAGAGGTGCTGCCATCAGGAAATATCCACTTCAAGTCCTTAATAGTTTCACCTGGCTTAAAATTAAGCACAATTCGACCATTACTTTCTCCAAAACATGAAGGCTCTTTTAAAGAGTAATTTACATCATATAGATCGCAATCTCTACAAGCCGCCCTTTTACTGTCATCCAAATCAACAATATCTGAATAGCTACACATGTTACCATCCTTTAAGGAGAAAGCATATGTGCCTGAAGGGATAGAGTTTAAATGTATAGATGTTTCTTTTCTATTTTCCCAAGTAACCTGAATAGGTGCTGTACCACCGATATTGTCAAGAAGTATCCACCCGTTTGCCCCTCCCTTGCAAATAGGGGCTTTTTTTCTTACAAATGGTTTAAGGTTTTTAGGCTCCGTTACAACAACCACAGGATTGTAAAGACATACTCCAGTGCCGGTTTTAATATCTACAACTGCCTCATAAGCTCCCTTAGAAAGACCTTCTATTTTTTCTGAAGATGAAGTAAAGCCATTTGGTCCAAACCACTGTATACTTTGCACTTCATAATTAGACAGACCATTCAGTTGAACAGCACCGTCATTATACCCGTAGCAGGTAATATTATCAGACCCTTCTCCAACACTAAGGTTGGCACATTCTTTACATTCTTTTCCGACTGGGCTTAATGAAGTTTGAAAATTTGCAGAACAACCATTCTGATCTAAAATATCAACAGAAATATTACCATCAGATATACCCTTAATTTCTGACATATTTTCCGATGATCCACTCCAAGTAAATTCATAGTCAGGAGTCCCCCCTTCTACAAAAACTGCAACACTACCATCCTTACACCCAGGCCCAGAAGGTTGAACTACAGAGTGTCCATTAACTGTAAGTTCCTGAGGCGATTCTACTCGTACATCCTTAGTATAGTCACATGTAAACCCTTCTACTTTAAATTGTGCACTCAAACTATAAAGCCCTGTATCAAGTGCTGATATATTAAGATTATCGGAATAAAAAAGATCATCCTGGCGCCAAGTGGTATTAAGAGGGACAGTGTTAGTTCCTGCGTGTACAGTAATCTTACCATCTTTTAGTCCATAACAAGAAATATGTTCTCGCTCTACAGAGATCTTTATTTTATCACACTCTGAACACTCTTGTTTAGTTTTTGATAGTACTATCTCTTCTCCAACAGAGCAGCCACTATTATCTTTTACAACTACATCATACTTACCCGATGATAAGCTACTAGCATGTTCTGTATTTTCTTCCATGCTATGAGACCAGTTTATTGAATAAGGCTTTACCCCTCCGGTAATATTTAAAGAAATTTCACCGCCTTCGTCTGTTTTACACGGAGAAACTGTCTCATAAGCAACTTCAAGTCCAGGGCTTATTCCAACAGAAAAAGGGAACTCCCTGTAACATGTTCTGTTTTCATACTTAAAATATGTTTTATTAAGATAATCCCCTGGCCTAAGATTGTTTACCGACAGAGATCGACCAATAACCTCACCATCAATATCATACCAATAAGTTTCCGAAACTGAATGGTTTTCTGACTTAAGATTTAAAAAAGCTTTCCCATTATCAAGCTGACCACAGCTTACATTATCACTTGAGATTTCAGCTCTAGCGTTAAGACAGTCCGAAAAACAAGCCTCATCATCATATCCCACTTCAATATCTTCCTTTAAGAATGTACAACCATGATCATTGACAACTTTTAAAGAGTAAAGTCCTGCCTCTAAATCATAAACCTCTTCACCGTCTAAAACCTGCCCTTTGGGAGTAGTCCAGTAAACCTGATAAACATCATCAAAATCGAATCCTGAAACAATAGCTTCTAGCTTTCCATCCATCTTACCTTTACAAGACTCATTAGTGACCTTTGCCTCTGCAGAAAAATCAGACTTCGTTTTTACTTCAAATGATTCGGATGCAGAGCACTCTCCACATGATAAAGAAACGGAATAGGTTCCTGCTTTAAGACCAGATCTCGTTTTCCCTACATATCCATCGTCCCAAACAAACTCACCCTCAGATTGATCAGGCTCAGGTTCCTCCTCACTACCTAAACACTCACATTCAAACTTAGCCCCGTTTAAAAAAGTGTGTCCATTATCTAATTCTATAGTATTATTTAAATCACAGAAGTAGATTTTCCCATTGAATACGGGAGAATCAAAAACAGTTGTGCTAGAAGTGATTTTCCCACAAGAAGCCCCCTCATTAACAATGGTACAACGATTTAGATTAATAGAGGAAGTAGAAAGCTCACTACCTGGATGAACCACGAATTGAGAAAGTGGGCTAAAAAATGTTTCATTGACTCCCGAAACAACCCCATAATTTTCAAAGACGGAATTATCATGAATAATAAAACGCTTTGCAACAGTAATATTACAAGTGTTAACAAAAACACTACTCCCGTTACAAATCAAAGAATTACCCAGATTTAATGGCCCTTCATTTTGAAAAAATCCTTGATTGTTATGGAAACTACCTGCCACAGTAATGGATCCATAGTTTTCAAGCTTTCCGATACTTTCTACATTAAGGTTTCCAACACTACCATTAATGGTTCCGTAATTAGTAACAAAAGCTTCAATATTTAAGTCACCAGAATAGTTAATCTCCCCATAATTTATAATTTCAGCATCTGGTCTATCCAGTTTAATGGAGATTACATTCAGTACACCGTAGTTAATAATTTTGTCTTTTCGCTTAAGGACAATATGGTTAAAGTTAGCGACACCGCAGACATTTAAGACATTATTACCATTAACAAAGTCAACATTACCAGTAAATAAATCTTTAATACATGCTTTTTCAGATCCACTTAAAGCGTAGTTATTTTCTCCAGAAAAAACTTTGTGACATCCAGCTAGACAAGCATCAGAGTCAGGAAGCCCACCCTCATAACAACCTTTACCATTCTCCCCATTTTCACCATCAGCTTCCCCACATAGTTCACTATTGACACTTAAAGTAACTTCTCCATCACCTGCGTCCTCACAACTTTCATCTGTAACCTCTACCTTAATTTCTATTTCATCCCCTTCATAAATACTGATTCTTTTTTCGGCGACACAACCCTCTGAATCTGTAACTTTGAACACATAGCTTCCACCAGATAGGTTTTCATAAATTAAACTATTTGATGCATTTCCGTTGAAGGAATACTGATATTCGCTGCTTCCCCCTGATACAGAAAATTCTGCACGCCCAGTACTCGTCTCACTACATAAATTTGGTGTTGTAATGGCAGAAATTCTAATTGGGTTATTAGGTCCAGGAACAAAAACGCTTACATCTCTACTACAATTACCATCAGATATAGTAATGTTATAAGTTCCTACTGACAAATTCTCAACATAATTCACAGAACCCAATTCTGGGAACTGGTGCCAAAGAAATGTAAAATCTTCAATGGTCTGTTGCGAGTTATTTACATAAGGGCACTCACAGTTTAGATTCAGCTCAATGTTAGGGTGGTTAGTCTCTACACCGTTAACATCACAATAAAAAATGTTTGAATGAACGGACGCTCCCCAATTAATTACAGATTCAGAAGTAACTTCTAAAAGAGCGCACCCCTCATTCTCACTATTAATGGCTGCGTTTACTTCTATATCCTTTGTTTTTAGATAAGCACCTTTGAAAAGATTCAAAGAGGCTCCAGAGTTAACCCTAGTTCTACTCTCGACAACAATCTGTCCCTTGTTGTCTACAACAGAATTTATTTCAAAATTCTCTTTTACAATAATCTTACAGTAGTTTTCAAGTTTAGAGCCTTGGTTGATGTACATTGTACCCTTTAAAAACTCTAGGTTATTATAGTTCCTAACTAAGCCATTGTTCCCCAATCCACCTACGTACATACTGGCATAGTTGTCTAGTCTTCCTGCTTGGTGGACATTAAAAATTTCATTAACAGTAATGGAACCATGGTTTTCCAGAACTGAGCTAAAACCACCCCCATATTTGACAACTATTTGACCATAGTTTTTTATACCTCCAAAATTATCAGACGCATTAAGGTGATCAGTATATAAAGTACCAGTAATAAAAACCTGTCCATGCAGTAATTCAATATCCTGAATATGGGCGGATCCACAAATAGTAAGTGTCCCTCCATTGACCATAATTCCACCGGTAAATTCAAAATCTTCAGGAATTCTTAGATGTTCCCCAGATGAAATTTGGTAATACTTGTTTTCCCTAATTTCAGTTCCTTCAGAACACATATCCGCAGGGGCATTTTCTGCACTTAAACAGCTCCCGGAGTTTGGTAAAACAGGTGTTATTTCTATTGAGCCATCGCTACCAGTCAAACAAGTAGTGTTAGTTTTTTCAATAGAATAGTTCAAGGAACAATCCTGAGCAGATACTTCAGCAATAAAAACTACTGATAAAACGATGAAAAGTAATCTAAACGGGTTCATAAAAATTTCCCTAATAATTAATAGCTTTTGGAGTATTATAAGTTTTTCCCTGACCCTGATAAATGCCTTTATCCACTTTAATCAGATACACTACAATGTAATGAGGCGGTCTATTGTCTACAGGTTCTATATGTGTCTGATTTTCTGGGAAAGTGGACATTAAAGATCCATCAGGGAGCCGATTAAAGTTAATCTCTATCTGTGCTTGGTTTTCCGGCACTTCCAATTTTGCGACTAAGCCATCTCTGGTTGGTCCACTATGGTGTTTTTCTAGGTTCTTCTGCCTTCTCATAGATACTTTCATTTCTCCATTTTGAGAAAGAGTAGAAGTTCCATAGTTTATACCATGATCGTGGTCTCCAGTAACTGTAACTGTATGAGAGTGGTCCAGTCTACTACTGCTACCACCTTGATTGGACCTATGCACATGTGGAGGCATTGTATTGACAGTGAATGCATATTCGTCCTGCCCCCCTGTACTTCCTGTACTATTATATATTGAGATATTAGGCGCTTCTTCAAAACCTTCTGAAACCTCTCGCTCCTTTATTGTACCATTTTCACTTGCTTTAAAACCGCCTACAATAAACCTTCCGCTAAGGTTAGGGGTTAGATTGTTGCCATTACAAATAGCCCAACCTTCCATATCAGTACCTTCCTTACCCAGTCCTTTACCAACTCCTTGAGGAACTGGCTGTCCATCATACCCATAAAAGTTATTCAAATTTCCTGTGTAAATAATAATAGACCCTTCCGGCTCCACATACCTGGGACTATTATCCACCGGCGTATAACGCTTCCATTCTTTATCATAGGAGTCATAGAACCACATACCTTGAGCATTACCAGTATTATCGGTGACATAAACCATTAACCCTTCTTTAGGATTATGTATGTTAAGCATCTGCTGGTGAGTCATTCGAGGAAAAAGAACACCTCGGGGTTCATTAACTGCTTCTGCATGAAACAGTATATCAGGATGACTTTCTAAATCACTCCCATCCGTAATCTTAATACCACTCTGTGCTTTTAATAAAAAAGTGGCACCTAATAAGTACATCAAAAATAGCAACCGTAATCTCATATCAGTCAAATTGTTGAAGGGTTCTGTATTGCTGATAGCAATTTTCATCCAAAAGGAAATTCACTTTCATAATGTATAACAAAGCAGTATATGCAGGACGGTTGTTTATGGGCATTTGTCCAGATGCTGATTCAGGAGTTGCTTTAAATATTTCTGCAGGCAATTCAAACCTGACATCATCTACCGCAGAAGAAACCACCACATTTGCTAAAGTAGATTCATTAGTAGCGATTGTCCGGTACTGATTCCCCCATTTTTTCTTTACCCTAGTGAACCTCCTTAAAGGTCGTCCATCACTGATATCGCTAACGGATCTTTTAGTGGAAGTTTCAATATGGTGCTTGTGCGGCTCGTCTTCGTAAACAACATGTGTATGTGGGGCATTCACAGAGATAGAAGAAAGGGCATGTTTGTGGGCTGGCAAATGAGCGTCTTCCATAAGGTATTGCTTGCCAGAAGTAACCCGTAAACCATAACTGGTAAGAGAACTTTCCCTGCCCGAAATGTTATGAACTGATGGATCTACAGCCATTACAGTAAACATTGACCGTAAGTCAGGCGTACCGTTATTGCCGTTACAAATAGCCCAGCCTTCTAAAGAGCTACCTATTCTACCAAGACCTGACTCATCAAAATCATCCACCTCTCCATAATACATAATCACGCCACCATTGGGAAGAGCAATTATGTTTTCCTCTTCTGATAGCTTTAACCATCCATTGTTCCTATAATATATGTGGAACCCTTGCCTGTCAGAATCAGTGACGAAAACAGTTAACCCGTCCGATGGCTCTTGTATACTGACCATTTGGCTATAACTAAGGCTTGGGAATAACACCCCTTGTGTTTTAGAATAAATTTCAAGTATAGCCGATTCATCGGGCTGGTTGACTTTCTTTAGTTCGGTGTTATATTCCCTTTCAGGGATGTCCTGTAACAATACGTTCTTGTCTTGCTCAGAAATAACTTTTACCCCATTAGTAGAAACCTGTCCGTAAAGAGAAGGACAAGCACAACAAAGGGATATAAAGATAAATAGGTGGAAAAATCGCATTTGTTTATTAATTACATGTACCAGAGGAAGTTGATAAAGGAACAGGTATTTCCACATTCCCTTGCCCAGGCTGACTTACTGCAGTTCCTTGCTCTACCCGCATAATATAAAGTGCTACATAAAATGGAGGTGCATTATCTATAGGCTCTCCTCCTCCAGTCTCCTGAACCGCTTCACCTATAGTAGCATTATTGACACTAATAGGAGATTCACCCACCTTAAGAACAGTCCTTCTACTTTGAATGACAGGGTGACCTGGAAGCTCCTCATAAGCTGGATTATTTCTCCTAAGCCCCCGCCTATTTTTACGCTTTCGTACCATAACCGTGGTTTGTTCATCCATACTATCCCCCTCTCTCCTTCGGTGACTATTCCCGGAACCTTTGTTCGTAACATTGAACTCATGTCTGTGCGGGTCTTCAACAAACTCATGGTCATGGTCTATACGAACCCTATCCATAAAACTAAAATCTACTTTATGTTTATGGTGCCGAATATTGTTTGAAGTCAATGTAGGATTAGGCCCTTTGCCATGTAGTATGGTAATGCCACCGGTTTTTCCTCCAACATTATAGTCATTATCATTACCATCTGCTCCGACGACAAAGCGCCCTCTTAAATCTGGCGTACCATGGTTGCCGTTACATATTGCCCATCCTGCCATTTTAGTGCCACTGAGACCTTTTCCATTTGAGTCAAAAAGCTGTGAAGGATTTTCTTGACCCGTAAGAGAATAAAATAAGATAGAGCCAACAGGGTATTGGATTCGCTGAACTTCTAGCTTTTTCCATGTATTAGCATTCCAATAGTACAAACCCCTTCGTTGCTGCTGTTGCCAATTAGCATCAGGTGCAACTTCTACATGCACGGTAGTTCCAGCAGGAGGGTTCTTATCACCAAAAGCCACCATTTCATCATAGGTCATTCTTGCGATCAGCATACCTTTATTCAATGACCTTACATCTAAAATAGCAGAAGGGTGAGGAGGCAGAGAGTCTTCAGCAATAGACACACCTTTAACTAAAGTTTGTTGCCCCACCCCTTTAAATGCATGAAAACATAAAAAAAGTAAAAAAGTACAAAGTAAACTATTCCTATACATAATCTTAAATCATAGTATTATCTTAAGCCAAAACCCTAAACAAAACATTTCTTACACAATCAAACATTTCTACAGAAAGACAACAAACAAAGACAAAACACGCAGAACACTACGCTTAACAAGCTCGCAATTTTACAACCGTAAAAAATATTAACAAAGAAAAAAAATTACACTCAATGTAATATTTAAAGAAAAAAACAAAGAATCATAAAAATAAAATCTTCAAATATTCACAGCGTAAAAAAGCAAAAACTTGCAAAAAACCTTACAATTGAATAAATCATACACCAATCATGTACAAAAGTCACCCAGTAAGCCTCTTGGGCTTCATGAAATATTTTTAAAACAAATACATAAAAACATAACATCTTGCCCGTCGCCCAACGCCATACATCTACATTAAATACAATTTAACCTTTAAAAAAACACAGAGGCGGTAGTATCGCTAAAATTGTCAGACAAAAAATAAACATAGCTTATAGTTATGGACTCATCGGGAGAAAAAGATGACAATTTATATTCACTGATATCACTAGTAGCTATACCAAGCTACCTTCGACATTACGGATTTATTTGAATATTATGGTGCTGTAGCTGCAAGCTACAGTAAGCGTATATTAAGAGGCTAAAACTAGGGTCAACCTATAGCTACACTCCAGCCACGAAAACTCTAACACTAAACGCCTATGCTATCCGTAGCTTGCAGCTACGGAGATACCCTAAACAAGACGCAAATAGGAAAATAAACATTAGATATTGCGATTGGCAAGCCGCAGGTCACCTTTAAAAGAAGAGAGGCAAGGGTTAGTTTCAACAGCTTATGGCTGTTTAATTAGTTTGACTTTACATTTTGCTCTTTTACTTTATACGCAAGAGCACTAACAGCTTATACCATTGCTATCCGTAACTTGTGTCGGATATGGAATTATGAATATAAAAACAAGGTAAAAAATGTAGCTTGTAGCTACACCAATTACAAATTTCCACCTTCTTTTTACTAAACCGTAAATTATTTTGCGTTATTAGCTTAGTTACGTCTAGGTTTCAACTTTTATGCTTATTACTTTTACCCCAAGCAGAGATAAAAGGTGAAGCACGTTGTATTTTTAAGAAAAAATCACCTTTCAATAACTTTGAAGGCAGAAATACAGTATACTTTAGGAAAAAATGGACACTTATAACAATATAGCAGATACAAATAAAAAAACCCTCCTTAAAAAGGAGGGTTCTAAGCGTGGTGATGAATGGAATCGAACCATCGACACAAGGATTTTCAGTCCTTTGCTCTACCAACTGAGCTACATCACCGCCGAATTGTGACACAAAGGTATCTATTTTTTTTTTCAATGCAAATTTTCTAAACTTAAAAAATAAAAAAACATATATATGGCTTACGCACCACAAATAATTTTTATCATAATATTCGGTGTAACAGTTTTTTACGTTACCAAAAGAATTAGAGAAATTCGAAAAAATATTTTGCTCGGCAGAGAGGTAGAGCTGACCGGAAGCCGCTCCGAACGGTTCAAGACAATGGTTCTCTTTGCTCTTGGCCAAAAAAAAATGTTCCATAAGCCGCTCCCCGCTATTTTGCATTTGTTTGTATATATAGGCTTTATAGTCATAAACATTGAAATGATAGAAATCATACTCGATGGTTTTTTTGGCACCCATCGTGTGTTTGCCACTGGCTTAGGCAATGTCTATCCTTTCTTTATCAATGTATTTGAACTATTAGCAGTATCTGTTATCATAGGATGTGTGATATTTTTGATCAGAAGGAACATTCTTGGCTTACGTCGTTTTAAAGGGGAAGAAATGAGACGCTGGCCAACCCTCGACGCCAACCTTATTCTTACCGCCGAAATTTTATTGATGCTGGCTTTTCTTACAATGAACTCTACAGACGTAGTGCTTCAGCAACGTGGGGCGGAACACTATGTACAAACTGGCAGTTTCTTCTTCAGTGGTCTACTGGTAGACTTTTTCACCAATTTCTCCAATGCCACTTTAATTGCCATTGAAAGGTTTGCGTGGTGGTTTCATATAATAGGTATTTTTGCTTTTTCTATGTACATATTTTATGATTCAAAACACCTGCATATATTTTTCGCATTTCCTAATACCTGGTACAGCAAACTTACCCCTACCGGGAAGTTCAGCAATATGCCGGAAGTAACGAAAGAAGTAAAACTTATGCTAGGAGTGCCAGAAGAAGCGCCTGCGGAAAGCACAGAAGAAGCACCTCCAGGAAGGTTTGGCGCCAAAGATGTTCAAGACCTAACTTGGAAAAACATACTGGACGCCTACAGTTGCACAGAATGCGGAAGATGTACAGCCTCATGCCCAGCCAACATGACAGGCAAAAAGCTTTCTCCAAGAAAAATCATGATGGACACGAGAGACAGGGCTGAAGAAATTGGCCGTAACATTAAGACTAAAGGTACAGACAAAGCCAATGAAGGGGCTGCCCTTCTGGACGGTTACATAACCTCTGAAGAACTTATGGCTTGCACTACTTGCCAAGCATGTGTAGAGGCTTGTCCTGTAAACATAGACCCGCTAGATATCATCATGCAGCTAAGGCGCTATAAGGCTATGGAAGAATCCAGCACGCCAGCCGCTTGGAATGCGATGTTCTCAAATGTTGAAACTAACTTTGCCCCTTGGAAATTTGCCCCTAGTGACAGGTTTAAATGGGCGGAAAAAATTAAAAACAATTAATACTATGGATAATAATGTTCCTATAATGTCGGAATTGGCTGCCGCCAATAAAGAGCCGGAAATCTTGTTTTGGGTAGGCTGCGCAGGCTCTTTTGACGAAAGATATAAGTCTGTAACAGTAGCTTTTGCTAAAATACTAAATAAGCTGAAGATAAATTACGCTGTATTAGGCCCCGAAGAGGCATGTACAGGAGACCCTGCCAAAAGGGCTGGGAACGAATTCCTTTTTCAAATGATGGCTGTAAACAACATACAGCTCCTAAACGGCTATAATATTAAAAAAATAGTTACGGCTTGCCCTCATTGTTTCAATACCATCAAAAATGAATATCCAAGCTTGGGAGGAAATTATGAGGTGATCCACCACTCTGTTTTTTTGCAGCAGCTTATTGATGAAGGCAAAATAAAACTCAAAGAAGGAGGTGATTTCAAAGGCAAGAAAATCACCTACCACGACTCTTGCTACTTAGGCAGGTCCAACAATATCTACGAAGCCCCAAGGAAAGTTTTAGAAACTTTAGATGCAGAGCTCATAGAAATGAAAAGGTGCCGAACCAAAGGATTGTGCTGTGGCGCTGGTGGGGCGCAAATGTTCAAAGAGCCAGAACCTGGCAAGAAAGATGTAAACGTAGAGCGTACAGAAGAAGCGCTCAATACAGGCGCGGAAATAATTGCATCTGCATGCCCATTTTGCATGACGATGCTTTCTGATGGTGTGAAAAATAAAGAAAAAGAACAATCGGTAAAGGTATACGATATTGCAGAACTTATTGCCAAAAACGAAAATCTATAAACATGAAAGTATCATTTGAAGACCTTAGCCCCGAGTCAATCGTTTGGATTTACCAGGCCGAAAGAGTTTTAAACAATGAAGAGCAAAAAACAGTTATGGCAAGGATGGATGATTTTTTTTCATCTTGGCAAAGCCATAACGAAGATGTAGAGGCCGCAGGCAAAATTTTTTATGACAGGTTTGTGGTTATCGGCGCAGAATCAGGAGAACATGTAAGCGGATGCGGTATAGATAAGTCTATCCATTTTATTAAAGAACTTGAAAAAGAACTTAATATAAAATTAATGGACCGCTCTTTCGTTATCTATGGTACGGAAAAAGAGTTTAGCCAAACCACGCTTCAGGAAATTAAGAAGTTAGTTTCTGAAGAAAAAGTAAGTTCTGATATCAAAATCTTCAACAATACGATTACGAAGAAAAAAGAACTGGAAAACAAGTGGCAAATACCATTAAAGGAATCTTGGCTATCAAAATATATTCCAATCAAAAATAATAATAGTCATAAATAAGAAATGTAATTTTTTTTGATTATTATTGCATATTGCAATATTTAAATTAGGCATAGACACATTTATAAATTTGGCTTAATTTATTTGCAGTTTGTAAAAAATTGATTGATAAATATTAATCAAAAAAATCAATGAAAAAAACCGGAATCCTGAGCGTCCTGATACTATCAGTTATCGTTTCATCTTGCTCCCCAAGTGCCAAAAGGCTTTTTAGTCGTGGTCAAGAAAGATATGAGCAAGAAGAGTTTGAATATGCTAAAGAAGATTTTAAGCAAGCTTTAGCCAAAGGTGGCCCTAGGGCTGAATCCAACTACTATATTGCAGAGGCTTATAGAAAATCAAACAGGATTCACGATGCAGAGTCTTATTATAAAGATGCAATAGATGCAGGCATCAAGGACGAGGAAGCCTATTTTTATTATGCCAAAGCCATGACGGCAAATGGCAAATATGAAAACGCCAAAGAGCAGTACCGCAAATTTTTGAAAATTGCCAGCAACTTTGACTTGATCGACAGGGCCAAAGCCGAAATAGAAAACCTCAAACTCTTGTCAGATGTAACCAAGAAAAAAACATGGTACGACATCAGAAACCTTGAAGAGCTAAACAGTGAAGGAGCTGACTATGCACCGGTTTTGTTTAACAACAGCTTATTTTTCACTTCTTCAAGAGGCTCTGAGAAAGTATACGGCGGAACAGGAACTGGGTTTACCGATATTTATGAGTTTATCTTTGACGGTGTAGAAAAATACTCCGGACAAGCGAAAAGACTTCCAAAGTCTATCAACAGTGAGAACGCACACGAAGCCTGTGCGGTCTTTTCTAAAGATGGCAGGACCATGTACCTAACAAGAAGCAATACAGGTAAAAAGAAAGAGGGATCTCATGATGTAAACCTTTACATGTCTAAAATGGTAAAAGGTGAATGGTCAGAGCCTGTTATGATGAAAATATCAGATGAAGAAGCTTGGGATTCCACGCCAATGTTATCGGCAGATGGCAAAACATTATACTTTGCATCTAACCGTGAAGGCGGAATGGGCGGAACTGACCTTTATAAAGCCACCAGAGACTCTACAGGAGACTGGGGCAATGTAGAGAACCTTGGCGCCCCTTTCAATACCTCAGGCAATGAGATGTTCCCGTTTGAATACGAAGACGGAACCTTCTACTTTTCTTCTGACGGCCACCCGACGCTTGGCGGACTTGATGTTTTTGTAGTCACTGAAGATGAAGAAGGTGAGCTGGCTGTTGAAAACATGGGAAGCCCTTTAAATAGTACTTATGATGATTTTGGCATCTTCAAAACTGATAGCATAAGCGGTTTTTACTGTTCTAACAGGCCGGACGGAAAAGGTGATGACGATATTTATGAATTTGTTGACAAGTCTCGCGTACGTATTGCTATTTATTCTATAGACGGTACAGCATTCGGAACAGAAGATGAAATAGAGGAACATATCTTGGCAGGTGCCACTATCAGACTTATTGACGATAATGGAGACACCCTATCTGTCGTAAAATCTGATCCCGAAGGTAAATTTGAGCTACCAGTTGAACCTGAGAAAAACTATAGAATTGTCGCTGACAAGCCAGGTGAACCTGCATATTTGAGAAAGTCATTTGAGCTTTCTACCAAAGACGAAACGGTAGCGTTTGAAGACTTGGAACCTGGGGACAATGAAATAAAAATCCCATTCTCCCTAACATTGATGGCGAAAAAGAAAATCAAGTTTGTTGTTGACAATATCTACTATGATTATGATAAAGCAAACATCAAACCTTCCGCAGCAAAAGAACTTGACAAAATTGTAGCATTCCTTGACGACAATAGAGACATTACCATAGAGCTAAGCTCTCATACAGATGAAAGGGGTGATGCAGAATACAACAGAAAGTTATCTCAAAGAAGAGCAGACTCGGCAGTTGCTTATATCATTAAGCAAGGTATAGAAAGCGAGAGAATAACAGCTATGGGTTATGGAAAATCCCAGCCACTGATCGTTGGTGCAAAAACTGAAGAAGAACACCAAAAAAACAGAAGAACAGAAGTGAAGATTACTGGTATTCTAGAAGATGTAGAAATCGACTATAAAGGTGAGTCTTTCAATAAATCCAAACCTGAAGATCAAATAGCTACGGAAGAGCTTATTCCAGAAGAGGAAGAAGAAAGTATAGGAGAAATAGAAGAAGTTGAGGTAGAAGATCCAGAAAAGGAATAAAACACTAACAATAAAAATTTAATCAAAAACTTTCACAAAAAAGTCCCGGCAATCCCGGGACTTTTTATTTTTGCATTATAATTACAAATATCATGAACAGGTACAATCAGAGAGGTGTCTCCTCGGACAAAGAAGATGTTCATAATGCAATAAAGAACATTGACAAAGGCATATTTCCCAAGGCGTTTTGTAAAATCATACCCGACATTATGGGCAATGATGCCAATTATTGCAATATAATGCATGCGGATGGCGCAGGGACCAAATCTTCCCTGGCATACATATACTGGAAGGAAACAGGAGATATATCTGTGTGGAAGGGAATAGCACAAGACGCGGTGGTAATGAATACGGACGATCTGCTATGTGTTGGCGTAACCGACCAAATTCTGCTATCCTCTACCATTGGAAGAAACAAAAATCTAATCCCAGGAGAAGTTATTGCAGAGATAATTAACGGAACGGAAGAAACCCTGCAAATGCTTCGTGACAATGATGTAGATATATTTAGTACTGGTGGAGAAACCGCTGACGTAGGCGATTTAGTAAAAACAGTTATAGTAGATAGTACTGTCACAGCCAGGGCCAAAAGGGAAGATATTATATCAAATGACCGGATCAAAGAAGGGGATGTAATCGTTGCCCTTGCCTCCCATGGTCAAGCATCATATGAAAACGAGTACAATGGAGGAATGGGAAGCAACGGACTCACATCTGCCCGCCATGATGTGTTTAAACATGACTATGCAACTAAATACCCTGAAAGTTATGACGGATCCATTTCTAAGGATCTGATCTATTCAGGCAGCCGTAGCTTAACAGAAAAGCCTGATGGCTTTCCGCTCGATTTAGGAAAGCTAGTGCTCTCCCCTACCAGGACTTACCTTCCGGTAGCCAAAAAGCTTTTTGCAGAACTTAAAAGCCAAATTAATGGAATGGTGCACTGTAGTGGTGGCGGCCAAACAAAAGTCTTACATTTTGTAGAGAACCTGCATATTATAAAGGACAACTTAATGGAAGTACCACCTTTGTTCAAATTAATTCAGGAAGAAAGCAGCACCCCATGGAAAGAAATGTTTAAGGTGTTCAATATGGGACATAGATTAGAAATCTATTTACCTGAATCCTATGCCAAAACGGTCATTGATATAGCTAACAGCTATAATATTGATGCAGCAGTAATAGGAAGAGTAGAAAAGTCTGACAAAAAAAGGCTGACCATCAAACATAACGGCATTGAATATCTATATGAGTAACCATGCGATAATCATGGCTCCTTGAAAAGCCATACAACCATCCAAAAAGGCAGCATAATAATAAGGCTGCCTTTTTTTGTTTACAAGAACCACAAAAAAGCAAGCCGCCAAACCTGAAATCAACAATGGAATAGCATAATCATTATGAGTATAGTAAAAAACCAATAATAAATAAATAAAAAGAAATACCATAGAGACCCGCTTCGTCCAAGGTACACCTATTAATAACGGGGCGGTTGCGACTCTGCCTTTTTTATCCGCAACAAGATCTCGCACATCAAATACAAAAGAAATACCAGCGATAAAAAACAGTCGCTGTACAAAAACATGAAGTACTTCCTGACCTAATGTTAATCCTGAAAATAAAACAGGCAGTATGACTGTAACAGAAGCCCATGTGTATCCCAAGACAATGGCCTTAAAGAAAGGAATTGACCTAAGTGCCTGAAGGTTAAAAATTGGTGTTGTTAAAGAACGTCCATACCAATAGGCAATTACACCCAAATGAATACAGTAAACAATCAGTGAAAAGCTCGCCCCAAAAGGTATCATCATAAACACCAAAAGGAGCATGAACCACAAAGGCCATTTGGCTTGGTCCTTTAACCATGCATAAACAGCAAATGTAGCAACCGAAGACACCAATGAAATCCCTAAATAATGGATTTCGGCATGCCCAAGAAGAACAAATGTAGAAAGGGAAAGAAGAAAAGCACAAAAAGCGATAAAAACGTTGTACCCCATAGGTAATAAACGCAAAAAGCCCACCAAAAAGGTGGGCTTAGAAACAAAAATTTTATAAACTAGGCATTCAACGCTTCGGCACCACCCACAATTTCGAGAATTTCAGTGGTAATAGCCGCCTGCCTTGTCCTGTTATAGCTAAGCCTAAGCTCTTTCAACAATTCTTTTGCGTTTTCAGTAGCTTTGTCCATGGCCGTCATACGTGCACCATGCTCAGAAGCATTAGACTCAAGAAGTGCTTTGTAAAATTGAATTTTTAAGCTTTTAGGGATCAACTCGTTTACAATTTCGGTTTTAGAAGGCTCAAAAATATAATCCGTTCCAAAACCTTGTGCATTCTGCTCTTCCTGTCCCTCCTCTTTTTCTTCATCAACCAGAGGCAAAAAGTTCTCCCTTCTTACCACCTGTACAGCCGCATTTTTAAACTCGTTGTAAACGATTTCTACCTTGTCATATTCACCTTTCACAAAGCTATCCATAGCATACTCGGCAGCTTTCCTGACATTATCAAATACAAGATCAGAAAAAAGCGTAGCGTAGTCATTGATAACTTTGACATCACTTCTTTTCTTAAAAGCATCAGCACCTTTTTTACCGATACAAAGCAAAGTCACATTACCAGCATTATGTTGCTCACGATAATGGTTTTCCAGAAAATAATTCGTTGCTTTGATGATATTGGTGTTAAAAGCCCCCGCAAGACCTCTGTCAGAAGTAACTACCACTAACAAAATCTTTTCTGGTTCTCTAGTAACACTGTACTGATTCTCAAAAGAGCTGTCAAGGCTGGACGTAATATTGTGAAGAATCTCATCTAGCTTTTGAGTATAAGGGCGGATTTTTATAATATTATCCTGTGCCCTTTTCAACTTAGCAGCGGCCACCATTTTCATGGCTTTGGTAATCTGCTGCGTAGAATTGACAGATACTATCCTTCCTCTGACCTCTTTTAAACTTGCCATAATTTATTTAGCGAATTTTGAAGATAAATCTTTAGCTACCTGCTTAAGTACGCTGGTAACAGAGTCATCTATTTTACCTGATTTTATTGTCTCCAGAACATCTTTGTGTTGCGCCACAAGAAGCCCAGAAAACTGGTTCTCGAAATTCTTAACTTCCTCTACCGGTACATTGTCTAAAAGACCATTGGTAGCCACATAGATAATAGCTACCTGAAGTTCTACAGCTACTGGAGAGTATTGTGCTTGCTTAAGAATTTCAAGGTTTCTCTTACCTCTTTCAATCGTAAGTTTTGTAGAAGGGTCAAGATCTGAACCAAACTTAGCAAATGCTTCTAGTTCCCTAAACTGCGCTTGGTCAAGTTTAAGTGTACCAGAAACCTTCTTCATAGATTTGATCTGAGCACTACCACCTACCCTAGATACGGAGATACCTACGTTAATAGCAGGACGGATACCAGCATTGAAAAGGTTAGTTTCTAGGAATATCTGACCATCTGTAATAGAGATCACATTGGTAGGAATATAAGCGGAAACGTCACCAGCTTGTGTTTCAATGATCGGAAGTGCAGTAAGAGAACCACCACCTTTAACAATATCTTTGATATTTTCAGGAAGGTCGTTCATGTTCTTAGCAATCTCGTCCGACTTGTTGATTTTGGCAGCTCTTTCAAGCAAACGACTATGCAAATAGAATACATCACCAGGATAAGCTTCACGTCCTGGAGGTCTTCTCAATAAAAGAGAAACTTCTCTATAAGCTACAGCCTGCTTAGAAAGGTCATCATAAACCACTAGAGCAGGACGACCTGTATCTCTGAAAAACTCACCTATAGCAGCACCCGTAAAAGGAGCAAAAAACTGCATAGGCGCTGGGTCTGAAGCAGAAGCAGCAACTACAACAGTATAATCTAACGCTTTACCTTTTTCAAGAGCGTTAACTATTTGAGCTACAGTACTTGCTTTTTGACCTACAGCAACGTAGATACAAAATACCGGCTCACCTTTTTCATAATATTCCCTTTGATTAAGAATAGCATCAAGCGCAACAGCCGTTTTACCAGTCTGTCTATCACCAATGATCAACTCCCTTTGCCCCCTACCGATCGGGATCATAGAGTCAATAGCCTTGATACCAGTTTGAAGAGGCTCATTTACCGGCTGTCTATAAATAACACCAGGAGCTTTTCTCTCTAATGGCATCTCATAAGTTTTACCTTCGATAGGGCCTTTTCCATCAATAGGATTACCCAGCGTATCCACCACCCTACCTATAAGACCATCGCCTACGTTAACGTAAGCAATCCTTTTAGTTCTTTTAACTGTATCACCTTCTTTAACATTACTGTAATCTCCAAGTAATACAGCACCTACATTATCTTCTTCAAGGTTAAGAACCATAGCCCTTAACCCGTTTTCAAATTCTAAAAGTTCACCAGATTGTGCGTTGGTAAGGCCATAAATCCTTGCCACACCATCACCTACCTGAAGAACGGTACCGACTTCTTCAAGCTCAGCTTCTGTTCTGAAATTAGATAACTGCTCTCTTAATATTGCAGAAACCTCATCGGGTCTTACTTCTACCATAACTATATTTTGGCTAAATATGGATTATAACTAAAATTACTTTTCAATTTCTGGAGCTTGCTCTTAATTGTTTCGTCTATCTGACGGTCTCCAATGGTCAGGTTAAAGCCTCCGATAATATTTTCATTGATAACTTCGGAAAGTTCGACCTTCTTACCAGTTATATCAGAAACTATTTTTACAAAGCTCTTTCTTTGGTCTTCTGTAATAGGATAAGCACTTACCACCTGGGCTTTTACTATACCTTTATAGTTTCTATACTGAGATAAAAATTCCTTGGAAGTATGGAAAAGAAACTTTTCCCGACCTTTACCAGAAACAATATCAAAGAACTTAAGGGTAACATCGTTGACCCTACCTTTTAAAAGGATGTGAAGAATTTGCTTCTTTTTATCACTTTTGATAATTGGGTTTTTAAGTACCCTTACCAGTTCATGATTTTTTTCACAAAGATCCCCAAAAAAGGCCATATCTTTCTTAACCTCTTCCAAGATTCCCTTTTCAATTGCGAAGTCTATTAAAGATTTGGCATATCTGGACGCCACCCTCGACTCATGCATTGCCTTTAATTTAAGTTTACGTCTTTAATAAATTTATCTGCAAGTTCTTTTTGAGCAGCAGCATCAGAAAGTTCTTTTCTTAAAAGCTTTTCTGCAATATCAATAGCAAGTTCAGCCGCTTGATTTTTCACCTCTGTAAGAGCCGCTTGTTTTTCAGTGTTGATTGCCACTCTAGCGTTTTCAATCATCCTGTTACCTTCCACCTGAGCAGTTTCTTTAGCTTTAGAAACCATCTCATTGGCAGTTGCTTGGGCTTCTCGAAGGATTTTCTCACGCTCCAAACGAGCTTCTTGAAGAAGTTTTTCATTTGTTGCTTTCATCTGAAGCATTTCTTCTTTGGCACGTTGTGCAGAAGACAAAGCTTCTTCAATCGTATTTTCCCTGTCTTTCAAGGCTTGCATAATCGGCTTCCAGGCAAACTTTGAAAGTATGAACAATACGATAATGAAAGTAAGAGTTTGCCAAAATAATAGGCCAAAATCTGGGGTTATAAGTTCCATGTATGTATTTAGTAATAAATTCCGGTAATCAAGATTATGTAAAACCCAGTCTTCTGAGGCCGAGCCTAATGCCCGGCTTCAAAAAACTTTTTGACTTAAGCTTCTGTGAAAGAAATAAGAAGACAAACAACTACTGCAAAAAGAGCAACACCCTCGATGAAGGCAGAAGCAATAAGCATAGCAGTTTGGATCTTACCACTCTCATTAGGTTGTCTTGCAATAGATTCAACAGCAGAAGAACCTATTTTACCGATACCTATACCTGCAGCTAAAGCAGCGATACCAGCACCAACACCAGCTCCGAAAAGAGCCCAGCCTAATTCGATTAAGAATAATGGATTGAACATAAAGGTTTGTTTATATATAGTTTAACAAAAAATTCTTAGTAAAGTGGTTTTTCTACAGTGTCGTGCTCATGCTCATGATGTTCTTCTACTGCCGCTGAGAAGTACATAGCTGAAAGCAGGGTAAATATATAAGCCTGCAATATAGCAACGAACAACTCTAGGAAGGACATAAACAATGCAAAAGGCAGACTTAGCAAACTAGCCCAGGCAGTCCTGAACAAAAAGATCAGAGACAAAAGGCTGAGAATAATGATGTGCCCCGCTGTGATGTTGGCAAACAACCTGACCATTAACGAAAATGGCTTGGTAAATAAACTTATTATCTCAATTGGTACAATGATAAGTTTAATAGGCCAAGGCACCCCTGGTGTGTTAAACACGTGCCCCCAATAGTTTTTATTACCACTAAAGTTAGTGATAAGAAAAGTAGTGGCAGCCAACATAAAGGTTACTGAGATATTTCCGGTAACGTTTGCAGCGGCTGGGAATAACCCGAATAAGTTGTTGAACCAAATAAAGAAGAATATAGTCAACAAGTAAGGAAGAAACCTTTCATACTTCTTTTCACCAATAATGCTTTTAGCTACATCGTCTCTTATAAATACAATGATAGGCTCAAAGAAAGACTGAACACCCTTAGGAGCATGACCGGCATTGTTTTTGTAGCCTTTAGCTACAGCGAGAAATACCCACACAAGTATAATACATGCTATAAAAAGGGCTGCAACATTTTTAGTAATAGAGAAGTCATATATAACTTCATCAGGATGGGTAGAAGTAATGGTGGCCGTTTCATGATCCAAGTGCAGTCCTTGGTGGGCGTGTTCTTCGTTATGAAACTGCGAAGACATAAAAGTTATTAAGCCCCGCTGATTTGAAAATAAAATAACCGGCAAAGGAAGTGTTATATGTGTTTCACCGATTGTTGCAAAGTGCCATTCATGCGCATCACCTATATGGTGCATGATTACTTCTCCGACATTAACTTCTTCAATGGGAGTGTCTTCTGACTGGCTTCCCCCAAAAGCATAGTTAAACTGGCATAGCACAGCCAGCAAAGCAATTAAAAGCTGCTTTTTAAACATTTTTTCCCTCATTTTTAGAATTGGCTCGCAAATTACGCAATAGTATATATATTTCAAACGATGTATATGTGAAATACAAAATAAAAAAGTCAATAACGAAATTTAACCGTGCATCTTTGGACAGAAAAAGGAAAATAAGCACAAATACCAAGGATAAGAAAAACCGCAAACCCATAGACCCCATGTAATAAACATGGAAAGTCTCGACATTCTTCAGCCCCATTTCAGCTATCCTATGGCTAGCAAGAGACACGATCAGAAAATATATCTGTATTACCCAAATGTATTGACTTGGAAACCCTGCATCCACTACATGGGTTAATAAGAAGATAATCAGGCTAATTGTTATAAAAAGAAGCAGAAAGTTTTTATAAAAACTCGTCGTTCCGTTTTTCATTTATTGTTGAGCAGGGATTTAATCACCAAATATACGGAGCCTATCACGGAAAACAATAATAAAAATATAGTAAAAAGGCGATTCTTTACTTCAAAGTAAGCATCAAGCTTTGATCCGGCCCAGACAGCAATAAGCATTAGCATGATCATTTGCATGGCCAGGCCGGAATATTTTATATAAGCCTCAAGCGGTCTTTTCTTTTGCGATTGTCGGTTGTTGCTTTGTCTGCTCAACGTTTTCTCCTATTTTTATCTCTTTGATTACAGCGCCCATTTTACATTTTCCATTAAAAGTGGCACCTGACTCAATAACCAATTTATTGGTAACAATGTCTCCATTAATTATTGCCGTCGACTTTAGGATCAGAACATCAGAAATTTCAACTACGCCTACAACTTCACCTTCTACCTCAGCAGTATTGGCCAATATGTTGCCCTCTACTTTTGAAGAGTCTCCTAGCACTACCTTAGACTTGCATTTTACATTTCCGATTAACTTTCCCTCTACACGTATATTACCAAAAGTTTCTATGTTACCTTCTAAAAGTGTGCCTTTGGCTATAATAGTACGGGAGTTCAAAACCTCCTCGGGAATTTTTTTGTCATCTTTTTTACTGAACATGGGAAATAAGGTTTATCTACGAAATTGTCAAAATAAAATATAATCTTGCGGGTTGACCTGAACACCTTCGTGCCAAAGTTCAAAACTTACCACCTGTGCATCTTCATCAGAGTCTCCCACCTTGGCTATTACCTCACCTGCTTTTACACTATCTCCATTTTTCTTCAAGACTACTGAAACATTTTTATAAAACGAAATAAAGTTTCCAGGGTGAAGCACCGCTATGATATGTTGGTCTTCTAACGTCCAAGAGGTAAAAAGCACTTTCCCTTCAGCGACAGATTTCACACTTTCCTTTTTGCCTACCTTTAACCTTAACAGGTTGCCCCCTTCTACTTGTCCGTTTACGGGAATTCCTGACACAGGTTTTACAAAAATATCATTTAAATCGCCACCAGCATTCTGCTCAAAATAAGAAAGTTCGTGCCCCCCACTTTCAAAGCGGGCTCTTAGTTCCTTATCAACGTCAGAAACCTCATCAAGATTGGCGGCTTGAACCTGTTTTTGATTAGAAGAAACCACACTGTCCTCAGAATACTCCAGAATTTCACCAGCAATCACTTTTCTGATATTAGCAATAAACATATCTTTCCGCTGCACTTCTAATAATAAGGAATCGGCCTTAATTGAAAGTGAAATAACTTTTTTATTAGTCTCTATTTGCTGATACCGCGGGTTAAACCATTTTGCAAGAGCCGTAGTGGCAACAAAAAAGCAGGCACCGGTTACCAAAGAAAGAAATAGTATGGAAAAGACTATTAGTTTTGCATAGTTGAAACTATAGGTTCTTTTTTCTGCAAAATTTTCTTCGTTACGAATAATTAAAAGGAATCTATTCGTTAACCACTTGTATATTGTCTTTTTATTTTTCAATTTACCTTTTGGGTTTTATAAAGGATTGTAAAATTACAGATTAAAACAGCATTTAATAAATTGAGAGCTGCAAATTTTAATTTTTTAACGACACCGAGAAATATTTGGCTGATTTTCGCAGCCATCATCCTTACTTTTTCGGGCTGTTCGCAGTATAGTCAAAACTTTGTAAGCAAAACATTCCATAATGTAACGGCCAGGTACAATGCATATTTTCTGGCGAGAGAAAAAATGAAAGAGGTAGAGCATGATATGTGGGAAGCGCACAAAGATGACTACAACAGGCCGCTTTATGTTTTCCCTAACTTAGACACGACCCTTCAAAAAAGCTTAGTCCCAAGCACTGACTATATTATAGAAAAAGCAGCCCTGCCTGTTCAAAAACACAAAAACAGCAACTGGGTAGATCCGTCATATCTGCTAATCGGCCAGTCAAGGATATTCCGTGGGGAGTTTGAAACTGCCGTACAAACATTTAAATATGTAAACACCAAAGGAAAAGACGTTGAGCATAAACAAGACGCTCTCATCTGGCTCATTAGGACCTATATCTATTCAGAAGAACTTAAGCTTGTCCCTTCGGTAGTAGACTACCTGAAAAAAAGGAAGCTGACCGATGACAACAAAAGAAACTTTCACCTAACCCTTGGCTACTACTACCAAAAACTTGCAGATAGCAAAGAGGTGCTGGAAGAAGAGGATTACGATTTTGTAATTGCCCACCTCACCAGGGCTGTGCCATTTATCAAAAAACGTGACGAGCGCTCTAGGGTACATTTTATTCTTGGGCAATTAAACCAATTTAGAGGAAGGCCCAAAGAAGCGCACGAACATTATCAAGCCGTACTCAAAAACAATCCCCCATACGAGCTATCGTTTTTTGCACGTTTATATATGACACAGGTATCCGACCTGTCCAGAGCAGGCGACGTACAGCAGGTAGAAAAGTATTTCAGAAAATTACTAAAGGACAAGAAAAACGTAGAATATAAGGACAAGATATACTATGAAATGGCACTGTTCAGACTTAATCAGGACAATCATAAAAAGGCCATCGAGTTTTTCGAAAAGTCATTGGCAAGTAGTGCTGGCGACCAATTTCAAAAAGCCCGCTCTTACCACCAGCTAGGGCGCTTGTATTATGAAGACCTGCAAAAGTATGAATTAGCCAAAGCTTACTACGACAGTACTGTTACGCTATGGGACAAAAAAGACAGGGAGTATAAACCTATAGCCCGTAGACAGGAAATATTGGCCGAGTTCGTTAGACAACTAAAAACCATTGAACGCGAAGATAGTTTACAAAGACTTGCAGCAATGGACAGTACAAAACTTAGTGCCTTCTTGGATCAAATAATTCTGGACGAAGAAAAGAAACAGCGTGAAGATATGAGGCGCTTGGAAGAAGCAGCTAAAAGACAAGCCAATGCAGCAGCCATGCAACAGCAGCAAGGCCTGGGTACCGGTGATGGCTCCGGCAAATGGTACTTCTATAACCCAGCGAATGTAAATATGGGTAGAATGGAATTTGAAAGAAAATGGGGTAAACGTAAACTAGAAGACCATTGGCGTAGGTCTATGAAAGAAGTGAACTTTGACGACGATGAAGAAGAGGAGGAAGAGGAGGAAATGTTTGCAGAAGAAGTTGACTCCGCGGCTATACGAGCTCAGCGAAAAGAGGAGTTATATAAAGACATTCCATTTACACAAACACAAATGGATACTTCTGACCACCGTCTGGAGCAGGCGCTTTATAAGTTGGGTAAAATTTACGACCTAAACCTAGAGGAATATGAAAACTCTATTGAAACATTTAAAAGGTTAATAAAAAAATATCCTAAATCTGAGCATAGGCCTGAGGTGCTTTACTTCCTGTACTTGTTACATAAAGAAAAAGAAAGCCCCGAAGCAGAAGATTATAAAAACATGATACTTAGTGAATTCCCTAATTCAGTGTTTGCCAAAATAATTAAAAATCCGAATTACCTTGAAGAAAGTAAGGCGCTAAATAAAAAAGTGGCCAAACTGTTCAAGCAGGCATATGAACTCTATTCACAAAAGGAATATTTCTTAAGTGAAAAAGCATTAAATAATATAAAAGATCAATATCCAGAGAGTGATATAGAAGATAAAATAGAATTTTTGCTTATACTTATCCATGGAAAAACCGGAAGTACCCTCCAGTTCAGAAATGACCTGGAAGCGTTCATCGAAACATACAGCAATAGTACTTTGCTTAAAAAAGCAGAAGAACTAATGAAAACGGCTGATGACTACTTGGCTCAAAAAGAACAAGACGGAGACAGGCCAGGTGGTGTGGAAGTTAAGTATATCAACAAACTTGATAAACCTCACTTCTTTATAGCAGAACTTCCTAAGGATAAAATCATTAAAAATAAAATAATGATTCAGTTCAGGAATTTCACAGACAAATCAGCCCAAAATGGTGCTTCAAAAGAAATAAATCTTTTAGATTTGAATGATTCAACAGTGGCAGTTGTTGTAAGAGCATTCGGCTCCATAGAAGAAGGCTTTAATTATATGGACGATATTACTAGTATACATTCATTCCTGAATGACTACAAACCGTCCTATAGAATAGCATTGATTACTGATGATAATTATAGTTTGTTTGAAAAATCAAGAGACATGGACGCCTACTTAAGGTTTTACCGTGCTTTTTATGAATAAAAGTCAAAAGTTTTATGGCCAAAAGATCAAAGTTTAAGTATTTAATGATTTTTACATGGGCGTCCTTTATTACAGGACTGTCTGTGCTGATACTATATATTTATATGGTATCTGTTGATTTTATGGGTTTGTTTGGGCCAATGCCAAGCCTGGTAGTCCTGGAAAACCCCAAAAGTGAGGTAGCGTCTGAATTATATACCTCAGACGAAGTGTTGCTTGGAAAGTATTTTAGAGAAAACCGTACACCGGTAGACTACGACGATATTTCACCCAATCTGATCAATGCACTAAAAGCAACTGAAGATTCCAGGTTCGAAGAGCATTCAGGTATTGACCTAAGAGGCCTTATGAGGGTAATGATCCGAACCGGGATAATGAGACAGTCTAATGCAGGTGGGGGCAGTACCATTTCGCAACAGTTGGCAAAGAACTTGTTTGACACGCGTGGCGAACTATACAAAGGAAGGCTTTCTTCTCTGAACAGCCACGCCCTTAACATGCTCATCATAAAAACTAAAGAATGGATCACTGCCGTAAACATAGAACGAAGCTATACGAAAGAAGAAATCATTACCATGTATTTAAACGTGGTGGACTTTGGAAGTAACTCTTTTGGTATCAAAGTAGCAGCAAAAACCTTCTTTAACACAACTCCTGACAGTCTTGACATACCACAGGCGGCTACACTGGTCGGTCTGCTCAAAGCGCCAACTACTTATAGCCCGGTAATGAACCCTGACAATTCATTTGGAAGAAGAAATGTTGTTATCGAGCAAATGCACAAGTACAATTATCTGGCTAAAACAGAAGCAGACTCGCTAAAGCAAATACCGCTTGAACTAAACTATAATGTAGAAAACCATAACAAAGGTTTGGCCACCTACTTTAGAAGTGTAGTCAGCAACTACTTATTGGCTTGGTGCCGCAACAGAGGCATTGACCTTTTTGCCGATGGCCTGAAAATATATTGTACCATCGACAGCCGCATGCAGAAATATGCTGAAAACGCTATGGCTGAACACATGAAAATGCTACAAGGAAAGTTCTTTGAACACTGGGAGGGGCGAAACCCTTGGATAGACGACGATGGAAAAGAAATCAAAAACTTCATAGAAAATGCAGCCCAGAGAACCCCAAGGTTTAAATCACTGCAAGTTAAACATGGTGATGACACCAAGAAGATTTACGAGGAAATGAACAAGCCGGTAAACATGCGGGTGTTTTCTTGGGAAGGTGAAAAAGACACACTTATGTCCCCTATGGACTCTATTAGGTACTATAAGCATTTTCTACATACCGGGTTTATGGCTATGGACCCTGCATCGGGACATATCAAAGCCTGGGTAGGTGGCATAGACCACAGGCACTTCAAATATGACCATGTAAAACAAGGAAGAAGGCAGCCAGGCTCAACATTTAAGCCTTTAGTATATGCCACCGCACTAGACTATGGCTATTCGCCGTGCTATGAAATGGTAGACGCCCCGGTAAGTTTCCAAACTGGCGATGAAAATGAAACATGGACGCCGAAAAACGCAGACAATAAATTCAGCGGAGAGCCTTATACTTTGAGAAAAGCTATGGCAAACTCTGTTAACTCTATCACTGCAGGCCTGATAAAGAAGGTAGGTCCAAATGCAGTAGTAGATATGGCAAAAAGACTTGGCATAGAAAGCAGGTTAGACCCTGTGCCTGCGCTTTGTCTCGGCGTAAGTGATGTATCCGTATATGAACTTATCGGCGCATACAGCGCTTTTGTCAACGAAGGTGTTTACACGAAACCATTTTTCATTGCACGCATAGAAGACAAACATGGTAATGTGCTTCAAGAGTTTATTCCCGAAACCAAAGAAGCCATCAATGAAGAAACGGCACATTTAATGGTACACATGCTTAAAGGTGCTACACAAGAAGCGGGAGGAACAGCACTTGGCTTGCACAGATATGGCCTTCTTGGCCCTGACAATGAAATTGGAGGAAAAACAGGTACCTCTCAGAATGCTTCCGATGGATGGTTTGTTGGTATTACCCCAAAACTTGTCGGTGGTGCATGGGTAGGAGGTGAAGACAGAAGCATACACTTCAGAACAATGGAAATGGGACAAGGTGCAAGAATGGCCATGCCTATATGGGCTGGATTTATGCAAAAAGTATATGAAGATGAATCATTGGAAGTCAAAAGACAAAAATTTCCACAACCATCAAAACCACTTTCTGTCGAAGTAGACTGTAAAAAGTTTAAAGAGAAAAATGAAGAGGACGAGGAGGACGAAGACGATTACGAGATAGATGGATATGATCTTGATGGCTTCAGGGATTAAGAACACCTCAGTGCTAATTTCTTGAGAATAGAATATGGCCAATGAACATATTGAAAAAGAAGAAATAAAAAATTTGCCTGACAAACCTGGCGTATATAAGTTCTTTGACACTGAAAAAGAGCTTATATACGTAGGCAAGGCTAAAAGCCTCAAAAAAAGGGTAAGTAACTACTTTAATAAACAGTCTTACCTAGACAGAAAAACACAAAGGCTTGTTTCTCAAATAGCATCTATCGAGTTTACTATAGTTAATACTGAATTTGATGCCTATTTACTTGAAAACAACCTGATAAAAAATCACCAACCCAAATACAACATTCTTTTAAAGGATGACAAGACATATCCTTATGTTTGTATTTCCAATGAACGCTTCCCCAGGCTGTTCAACACAAGGACATTTAACAAAGCCCAAGGCACCTATTACGGCCCGTATTCAAGTGTAAAAGCGATAAACACAATTACAGAACTGGCAAGAGACCTTTATCAGTTAAGGACGTGTAACTTCCTATTGTCAGAAGAAAACATTGAAAACGGCAAATATAAAGTCTGTCTAGAATACCACATTGGAAACTGCAAAGGCCCCTGTGAAGGTTTGCAGTCAGAAGAAGAGTATAACCGCAATATAGAGCAGGTACACCAGATTTTGAAAGGAAATATCAGTTCAGTAAAAGCACACTTTCAAAATGAAATGCAAAAAGCTGCAGAAGCCTTAGATTTTGAAAAAGCAGAAACCTTTAAGCAAAAGCTGCACTTGCTCACTAAATTCCAAGCATCATCTGTTATTGTTAATCCCAAAGTGACAGATTTAGCCGTCTTTTCTATAGCTACCAGAGATAAAATGGTAGCTGTAAACTGCTTGATGATAAGAGAAGGAAGAATAGTCTATACCCGAACACTGACTGTCAAAAGGAAATTGGATGAAACAGAAGAAGAAATATTGCTCATGGCCATTGCAGCAGTAAAAAATGACACTGGAGCACAACCTGTAGAAATACTGTCCAATATAGAAACAGACTCCGACATAAGCGGAATCAAAATAATCATACCCAAAATTGGAGACAAAAAAAAGCTAGTGGAGTTGTCTTACAAAAATGCTAGCGAGCAGCTTCTCCAAAAAAGCCTAAGGGAAAAAGAAGATCCTGGCCTCAGGGTTATAAAACAATTGCAAAAAGACTTGTCCCTGTCCCAACTTCCGGAGCACATAGAATGCTTTGACAACTCAAACATTCAAGGGACCAACCCTGTAGCAGCCATGGTATGTTTTATAAAAGGGAAACCAGCCAAAAAAGAATATCGTCATTACAACATCAAAACAGTAGTAGGGCCAGATGATTTTGGTTCCATGCGTGAAATCGTCTATCGCCGCTATAAAAGGCTTTTGGATGAACAAAAGAGCTTGCCTCAGCTTATCGTTATTGATGGAGGCAAAGGCCAGTTAAATGCAGCATGTGAAGCACTTCAAGAGTTAAATATATACGGAAAAATCCCAATTATTGGAATAGCTAAAAGGCTGGAAGAGATATTTTACCCTGGCGATAAAGATCCACTATATATTGATAAAAAATCTGAATCCCTAAGATTGCTCCAATTTATCAGAAATGAAGCCCATCGCTTTGCAATCACATTCCACAGACAAAAAAGATCGGGAGGCTCTTTAAAAAGTTCATTGAGCGAAATAACAGGAATTGGGGAGAAAACACACGAAAAGTTAATAAAACACTTTAAATCGCCGAAGAGAATAAAAGAAGCAGAACTGTCAGAATTAGAGAAAGTGGTAGGAAAAAGTAAAGCAGAAGTAATCTATAAGTTCTACAGCCAACAATAAAAGTGTAGATTTGAGCAAAAGAAAGCCTATGAAAAAGCTTTACTTGAAGTGTGCAGATTTCATCACCATTCCTAGTATCTCGCTACATTCTGATAAAGGCAGTTAACTGCTTGTATAGAAGACGATAAATCGCATTTTAACACTACAACAAACCCAATCTGCCTTATAATAGCCGGTCATCCCGAGGAACGAGGGATCTGTTGGATTTTCGCTCCGCTAATTGATCCCTAAACATTCATCCTGTATACCATTCATCACATCACCCCACCACGTCATTGCGAGGAGGTAACCACGAAGCAAGCCCACCGTCAGGTTGTTTAACACTTACGCTGTCAGGACCAAGGGACGCTGACAGGTAAATAATCTATATACCATCACTTTACCCCACCGTCATTGCGAGGAGGCAACGACGAAGCAATCTCATCGTCAGGTCTAGTAATGTACTATCTGAACCGGGATTCGCAGGATAAAAGGATAGACTGGATTAAAGGGAAGATGTTTTTACAACCTAATAGATAATACCAACCACTATTACTACTCACCCCACCACGTCATTGCGAGGAGGGACGACGAAGCAATCTCATCGTCAGGTCTAATATTGTTCTCCCACAAATAATCAACCAACACAACTTACCGCCAACAGATTGCCGCGGCATTGTTTCATAAGAAGCTTAAGGATGATTCGATGATATGATGATGCAATGATATATAACCTGTCATTCCGACGCAGGAGGAATCTGTCAGACGCTGGCACCTGCCTAATATTTTGCAATTCACATTCCTGCTTTACCCAAACAGACCCCGCAACAGGTGCGGGGAGACAGCTATATTGTTTATTTTTAGCGTTTAAAACACCATCCCAAAAAACTAACAGTCAAAATTTGCGATAACCTCCTAACTGGTAAGATCCGAAAAGTAGACAAAAAGAATAACTCCATAATCAGCAGACCGGTAGCTACTAAGGGCGGGAGGGGACTCTATGGCTGGTGTGGGCATATTGCGGCTTGTGGGGTGCCGGATTTTTAAAAATGCCGCCATTAAAAACTGCCTTTGACAATGAATCGTCAGTTAAGGCATTTTTTTGGCAGGGAGGCACTGTGCGTTTAGTGCGTGGCAATATGCCTTTCAGCCATAGTGTCTTTTTTGGTTACCTTTTTTGACAAGCAAAAAAGGTAAGAAAAATGAAGAATGGGCTTTAGGTGACATTAGCTCATTAGGTTTATAATAAAGCGATCAATGTAATGATTTGATAATTCGAAGAAATACATCCTACCATAACCCAAACAGACCCCGCAACAGGTGCGGGGAGGCAGCTATAGTGTTTGATATTAGAGTTTTAACCACCATCCCAAAATTCTAACAACAAAAACCAGCGATAACCTCCAAACTGGCAAGAGCCGAAAAGTAGACAAAAAGAATAACTCCATAATCAGCAGTCCGATAGCTACTAAGGGCGGGAGGGGACTCTATGGCTGGCGTGGGCATATTGCGGCTTGTGGGGTGCCGGATTTTTAAAAATGCCGCCATTAAAAACTGCCTTTGACAATGAATCGTCAGTTAAGGCATTTTTCTGGCAGGGAGGGATTGTGCGTTTAGCGCGTGGCAATATGCCTTGCAGCCATAGTGTCCTTTTTTGGTTACCTTTTTTGGACAAGCAAAAAAGGTAAGAAAAAATGGAGAATGGGCTTTAGGTAACATTAGCTCATTAGGTTTATAATAAAGCGATCAATATAATGATTTGATAATTCGAAGAAATACATCCTACCATAACCCAAACAGACCCCGCAACAGGTGCGGGGAGGCAGCTATAGTGTTTGATATTAGAGTTTTAACCACCATCCCAAAATTCTAACAACAAAAACCAGCGATAACCTCCAAACTGGCAAGAGCCGAAAAGTAGACAAAAAGAATAACTCCATAATCAGCAGTCCGATAGCTACTAAGGGCGGGAGGGGACTCTATGGCTGGTGTGGGCATATTGCGGCTTGTGGGGTGCCGGATTTTTAAAAATGCCGCCATTAAAAACTGCCTTTGACAATGAATCGTCAGTTAAGGCATTTTTTTGGCAGGGAGGCACTGTGCGTTTAGTGCGTGGCAATATGCCTTTCAGCCATAGTGTCTTTTTTTGGTTACCTTTTTTGGACAAGCAAAAAAGGTAAGAAAAATGAAGAATGGGCTTTAGGTGACATTAGCTCATTAGGTTTATAATAAAGCGATCAATGTAATGATTTGATAATTCGAAGAAATACATCCTACCATAACCCAAACAGACCCCGCAACAGGTGCGGGGAGGCAGCTATAGTGTTTGATATTAGAGTTTTAACCACCATCCCAAAATTCTAACAACAAAAACCAGCGATAACCTCCAAACTGGCAAGAGCCGAAAAGTAGACAAAAAGAATAACTCCATAATCAGCAGTCCGATAGCTACTAAGGGCGGGAGGGGACTCTATGGCTGGTGTGGGCATATTGCGGCTTGTGGGGTGCCGGATTTTTAAAAATGCCGCCATTAAAAACTGCCTTTGACAATGAATCGTCAGTTAAGGCATTTTTTTGGCAGGGAGGGTTGTGCGTTTAGCGCGTGGCAATATGCCTTTCAGCCATAGTGTCCTTTTTTGGTTACCTTTTTTGGACAAGCAAAAAAGGTAAGAAAAAATGGAGAATGAGCTTTAGGTAACATTAGCTCATTAGGTTTATAATAAAGCGATCAATATAATGATTTGATAATTCGAAGAAATACATCCTACCATAACACCCCGCAACAGGTGCGGGGAGACAGCTATATTGTTTATTTTTAGCGTTTAAAACACCATCCCAAAAAACTAACAGTCAAAATTTGCGATAACCTCCTAACTGGTAAGATCCGAAAAGTAGACAAAAAGAATAATTCCATAATCAGCAGTCCGATAGCTACTAAGGGCGGGCGGGGACTCTATGGCTGGCGTGGGCATATTGCGGCTTGTGGGCTGCCGGATTTTTAAAAATGCCGCCATAAAATAATGCCTTTGACAATGAATCGTCAGTTAAGGCATTTTTCTGGCAGGGAGGGATTGTGCGTTTAGCGCGTGGCAATATGCCTTTCAGCCATAGTGTCCTTTTTTGGTTACCTTTTTTGGACAAGCAAAAAAGGTAAGAAAAAATGGAGAATGAGCTTTAGGTAACATTAGCTCATTAGGTTTATAATAAAGCGATCAATATAATGATTTGATAATTCGAAGAAATACATCCTACCATAACACCCCGCAACAGGTGCGGGGAGACAGCTATATTGTTTATTTTTAGCGTTTAAAACACCATCCCAAAAAACTAACAGTCAAAATTTGCGATAACCTCCTAACTGGTAAGATCCGAAAAGTAGACAAAAAGAATAATTCCATAATCAGCAGTCCGATAGCTACTAAGGGCGGGCGGGGACTCTATGGCTGGCGTGGGCATATTGCGGCTTGTGGGCTGCCGGATTTTTAAAAATGCCGCCATTAAAAACTGCCTTTGACAATGAATCGTCAGTTAAGGCATTTTTTTGGCAGGGAGGCACTGTGCGTTTAGTGCGTGGCAATATGCCTTTCAGCCATAGTGTCTTTTTTGGTTACCTTTTTTGACAAGCAAAAAAGGTAAGAAAAATGAAGAATGGGCTTTAGGTGACATTAGCTCATTAGGTTTATAATAAAGCGATCAATGTAATGATTTGATAATTCGAAGAAATACATCCTACCATAACCCAAACAGACCCCGCAACAGGTGCGGGGAGGCAGCTATAGTGTTTGATATTAGAGTTTTAACCACCATCCCAAAATTCTAACAACAAAAACCAGCGATAACCTCCAAACTGGCAAGAGCCGAAAAGTAGACAAAAAGAATAACTCCATAATCAGCAGTCCGATAGCTACTAAGGGCGGGAGGGGACTCTATGGCTGGTGTGGGCATATTGCGGCTTGTGGGGTGCCGGATTTTTAAAAATGCCGCCATTAAAAACTGCCTTTGACAATGAATCGTCAGTTAAGGCATTTTTTTGGCAGGGAGGGTTGTGCGTTTAGCGCGTGGCAATATGCCTTTCAGCCATAGTGTCCTTTTTTGGTTACCTTTTTTGGACAAGCAAAAAAGGTAAGAAAAAATGGAGAATGAGCTTTAGGTAACATTAGCTCATTAGGTTTATAATAAAGCGATCAATATAATGATTTGATAATTCGAAGAAATACATCCTACCATAACCCAAACAGACCCCGCAACAGGTGCGGGGAGACAGCTATATTGTTTATTTTTAGCGTTTAAAACACCATCCCAAAAAACTAACAGTCAAAATTTGCGATAACCTCCTAACTGGTAAGATCCGAAAAGTAGACAAAAAGAATAATTCCATAATCAGCAGTCCGATAGCTACTAAGGGCGGGAGGGGACTCTATGGCTGGCGTGGGCATATTGCGGCTTGTGGGCTGCCGGATTTTTAAAAATGCCGCCATTAAAAACTGCCTTTGACAATGAATCGTCAGTTAAGGCATTTTTCTGGCAGGGAGGGATTGTGCGTTTAGCGCGTGGCAATATGCCTTGCAGCCATAGTGTCCTTTTTTGGTTACCTTTTTTGGACAAGCAAAAAAGGTAACCAAAAATGGAGAATGGGCTTTAGGTAACATTAGCTCATTAGGTTTATAATAAAGCGATCAATATAATGATTTGATAATTCGAAGAAATACATCCTACCATAACCCAAACAGACCCCGCAACAGGTGCGGGGAGGCAGCTATAGTGTTTGATATTAGAGTTTTAACCACCATCCCAAAATTCTAACAACAAAAACCAGCGATAACCTCCAAACTGGCAAGAGCCGAAAAGTAGACAAAAAGAATAACTCCATAATCAGCAGTCCGATAGCTACTAAGGGCGGGAGGGGACTCTATGGCTGGTGTGGGCATATTGCGGCTTGTGGGGTGCCGGATTTTTAAAAATGCCGCCATTAAAAACTGCCTTTGACAATGAATCGTCAGTTAAGGCATTTTTTTGGCAGGGAGGCACTGTGCGTTTAGTGCGTGGCAATATGCCTTTCAGCCATAGTGTCTTTTTTTGGTTACCTTTTTTGGACAAGCAAAAAAGGTAAGAAAAATGAAGAATGGGCTTTAGGTGACATTAGCTCATTAGGTTTATAATAAAGCGATCAATGTAATGATTTGATAATTCGAAGAAATACATCCTACCATAACCCAAACAGACCCCGCAACAGGTGCGGGGAGGCAGCTATAGTGTTTGATATTAGAGTTTTAACCACCATCCCAAAATTCTAACAACAAAAACCAGCGATAACCTCCAAACTGGCAAGAGCCGAAAAGTAGACAAAAAGAATAACTCCATAATCAGCAGTCCGATAGCTACTAAGGGCGGGAGGGGACTCTATGGCTGGCGTGGGCATATTGCGGCTTGTGGGGTGCCGGATTTTTAAAAATGCCGCAATTAAGAACTGCCTTTGACAATGAATCGTCAGTTAAGGCATTTTTTTGGCAGGGAGGCACTGTGCGTTTAGCGCGTGGCAATATGCCTTTCAGCCATAGTGTCTTTTTTTGGTTACCTTTTTTGGACAAGCAAAAAAGGTAAGAAAAAATGGAGAATGAGCTTTAGGTAACATTAGCTCATTAGGTTTATAATAAAGCGACCAATGTAATGATTTGATAATTCGAAGAAATACATCCTACCATTACCCAAACAGACCCCGCAACAGGTGCGGGAAGGCAGCTATAGTCTTGGTTTTTAAAGTTTAAAACAACCTGTCAAAGGTTATAAATAGAAAATACCAGATTAATAGATTTTAGAATAACAACCGTAGGGGCTCTCCGCAACCAGATTGCCGCGGCATTTTTTCATAAGAAACTAACAATTTAAACTTCAACCAAGAACTCTTTCCATCGCTACCTTTTGCCTCGCAATGACGGTTACATTTTGGTTTTCTGTCAATTACATTCATAATAACCGGTCATCCCGAGAAACGAGGGATCTGTAGAACCTGAGAACTAGGTTGTATCCCCTATCCTTAAAACTAAAAAAGGGCTGTCTAACGACAGCCCTTCGGTTTATGAAAAAATTAAGTGTTGTATTAAAATTCCCACAGGTTATGTTCGTACTCAAGAAGATCATGTGCAGCCCATGATGAAGCCATGATACCTTTTTGTTGATCGCCACCATAAATGTCAACCAAGTACTGATTCATAGGGTTAGAAACCCTAATGATATAAGAACTAAACAATCTAAGTTCAAAAGCATCAGCAAGGTTAATGTGAGAAGCATCATTTTGCGGATTATACCAAATAGCTTCAGGGTTATCCTTGAACAACTTTTCAGTAACTTCTTTATAGCTGAAAGATGCTATAGGAAGCTGAATTCCTTTGATGTTTGCTCCGTGGTCAGCAGGCACAAATAAAGTAATAGCTATAATGTCATAGTACATTCTAGATCTTTCTTTATCAAACAAAAGATCTTCTTTGATTTCCATTTGATAAAGGTCACGAGGGAAGTAGTACTCCGTTCCAGATGAATACATGAAAGAAGAGTCTCCCATTTGCAACATGATTTCTTTTTCTTCCGGAGAAAGTTCCGGCTCTGAAGAAGGCATTTCTATTGCTTCCTTAAATTCCGCAATTGTTAATTGACCACCATCTTCAAGAGAGTCATTACGGTAAGGAGTAATGATGCCGTTTTCCACAGCTTCGATGAAAATTCTGGTAATTTCCCTTTTTTCAGAGAAAATCGGCTTATTTTGCTTTTCTCTCAAATCCAAAGCCCTAATTAGGGTCTTTCTGTACATAATATCAGATTCATGTACTGGCCTTAGAGAGTATTTATTATATCCATCTTCATACATAATGTCCTTTATCTTTGTCTGGGCTTGAAGCCCAGACAATCCAGATAATAAGACAAATGCCATAACAATAACACTTAATTTTTTCATAACATATCCTGTTTATTATAAAATAATTTAGTTCAGAGGTATATTTTTAACAGTCGTAGGAATAGAAACCTCTTCTAATTCATTCAGGAAGTTCATTCTAACAACTTTCTTAATCTCTACCAAAATCCTGTCACCAGGCTGTGCTTGAGAAGCGAAAGTAGCTAAGTTTCCATTTTCTGAAGTAAATACTTGAGGAGCTCCTACAGGTCTCTTCCCCCTTACAAGAATGGCTTCCCATTGTGCTACTCTGTAGCGCGCATCCTTTGGAAGGAAGTTTTTGAAACTTTCATCAGGTATAGCTTTAGCAACAAGCATTCTAGGTCCAGGAGCTGGCACACCAGTTTTCTCATTTACAGGCTTGCCTTTGTCCCAGATTTGAAGTTCAGGTCTAGGAACCATTCTCACACCAAAGTCTTGATGTCCAATAGGGTTACCATTACTAGCTACATTCAATCTAACCTTAGCTTTGTTAGGAACTAGCGTAACTTTACCTTTTTCAGAACCAGGAATTACTTTAGCACCAGTAGCAGTAAACTTAGGGTTATAAGTAGACCCTAGAGCAGGCACTTGCACATCAAGTTCATTACCACAGTTCATGTAAAGAGCAGATACCGCAGCAGCTTGAATCGATATTACAGGCTTAGCAATAGTATACTCTTCCGTTACTGTAAAAGTAGTATCCCTACCTTTATTCTTAATAGTAATAGACCCAGTCCAAGTTGCTTTTGCATTACCTTCTTTGTCATATTTACCAGCAGGCTTAGCAACAAATGAAACCTGACCTTTACCATCTACTACAGGAATTTCTTTTCCCTCATATTTCATAGTAGGAGTAATAGAGCTAGAAGATGCTGCAATAAATAATTCAGCTTCATACTTAGTTCCAGCAGCAACTACATTTGACCTAGGTCTAACCATTGCCACTACTTGGTCGAAGTTAACTTTATGTGCACCAACTTCACTTGCTAACATAGTAAGTGCCTCGTTTTCGTACTTTAGCACCTCAGACTGCTTTTGAGCAATCATAGCAAGCGCAGCTACCATTGGAGTTTGGGCAAAGTTAATTTGTGCGAAATCCTTTGTTCTTTGACTTTTGTCATTCTTAAACAATGGATCTTCTTTGCCATCCATGGCAAGTTTAGGAGCTTTTACGCCAACTTCATTCAAATAATCTGAAAAAGCATTAAGACGCTTCTGAAGCTCATACGCATCTCCACTTTTCTTACCTTCAGGGCCAAGCATAATTTCCATTACCTTGTCCTCTTCTTTAGCTCCGGCATAAGTACTGTCATCATTGTACCCACCGGTTTTTTCGATAAGCATGTTCCTTAGGTCGTTCATGTAATTTACAAGCTCAGTAGTCCTATCTCTAACTTCTTCAGCTTTTTCCACGACCTTAAGGTCTTTTTCATCGTTACCTTCTTTTTCAACTGTTGCCCTAATGGACCTTACAGTTTCATCATGTTCTATACCCGCCTTATCATTAACAATCATCAAACTCGTGTCCAGAAATTGAAATTTCTGAATAATCACGGCGCTGACTTGTAAGGCTAGCAAGGCAAGAAGAACTAGGTACATCATACCTATCATCTTCTGTCTTGGGGTTTCTTTTCCTCCAGCCATATTTTAAAATCTTATAATTTTAGTTATTAAAATAATTTTACAATAAGAAAGGATTATCCTTTCATAGCAGTCAGCATGTTGCCGTATACATTATTTAGTGAAGTCAAGTTCTTAGACAGTTTGCCAAGCTCTTCTCTAAACTGCTCAGTATCTTTGCTTGCATCAGCCATATTCTCCATAGCAGAAGAAAGGTTGCTGTAGAACTTGTTCATAGCTCTAATGTGGTTGTTAGCGTCAGAAAGTTCCATTTCGTATACAGCGTTCAAAGCACCAAGGTTTTTAGTGATATTTTGAACCTGAGCGTGATACTCTTTAGCGTCTGTAGAAGCGTTAGCCATTTCAGCCATAGCTTCAGCAGTTCTAGCATAAGAGCTGTTCATATCAAGTAGTGACTGAGAAGCAGTCTTAACATTGTTAGCATATTCATTAGAAGCAACAGATGCATCAGTGATATCTTTCATACCAGAAACAGTTGTAGAAAGAGCTTCAAAGCTTTGACCAAGTCTACCGATAACATCTTCATTGATATTAGCGTCAGCTAACATATCATCAAGCTTTCTTGTAACACCAGAACCTGCAGGAATTAATCCATCCTCTTCTTCTTCTTCTTCATACTCTTCGTCATAATTATCTGCCAATTGAGGATAAACTCTAGCCCAGTCTGGATCTTTGTGTACAGGCTGGAAGGCACTAATTACGAAGATCAAAGCTTCAGTACCAAGACCAATGATAAGCATTAGACCAGCACCAGGCCAGTGCATAATTTTAAATAGTGCTCCAACGATTACAACTGCACCACCAAGGCCGTATACCATAGGCATGACCTTATTAAAGAACACATCTGCAAAACCACCTTTACTTTTACTCATTGTTTTAAAGATTTAATTTGTTTAACAATTTACCTTTTTTATTTAATTAAGTTTGAACTTACAAACGGATAAGTGAGAGACTTATTTCGGTTATGAATTAAAATTCAGAACCAGAAGATCTACCAAGATAAGTCATCACGCAACGGAAGCCTACATAAGATTTAGCCGAATCCTGATACTCGAAAGTTCTTGTACCAGTTTCAAGATAGTAAGCTATATCTTTCCAAGAACCTCCGCGGATAATTTTTCTAGGCTCATCATCATCATAATAAGTAGGGTTAAGATCCCACACAACTGGCACAGCAGCATCATAATAAGCGTCTTCACACCATTCAGCTACGTTTCCAGCCATATCATAAAGGCCAAAATCATTTGAGAAGTAAGATGCAACAGGGGAAGTATACATAAAACCATCATCATAGTAGTTACCTCTACCAGGCTTGAAGTTTGCTAGCATACAACCTTTCGCATTTCTTATATAAGGGTTACCCCAAGGGTATTTAGCCATATCTCTACCACCTCTAGCAGCATATTCCCATTCTGCTTCTGAAGGAAGGCGGAAATTAGGCATTTTGAAAAGCCCATGCTCGGCTCTCCAGTTATTCATGTGCTTGGTTCTCCAGTCACAGAAGATTCTAGCAGCCCACCAGTCAACTCCTACAACAGGGTATTCGTCAAAAGCAGGGTGTGCATAATAGTATTCCATCATAGGGTCGCCCATATGGTGAGAGAAGTCTTTAACCCATACGGTAGTGTCAGGATAAAGTTCTGTCATAATATACTGCTCTCCCAAAGCTTCCACAGAATCATTAAGATAAACATCCATGAACTGTCTATATTCATTGTTTGTTATCTCAGTCTCGTCCATATAAAAGCCACCAATTGTTACCTGTTTGTTCAGGTTGATCTGACTTGCTGGAACGTCTTCATCTGCTTGTCCCATGTGAAAGGTACCAGACGGACACGTAGTCATACCATAAGGGACGGTCATAACCCATCCTTCCCTATCCGGCACACCTATCAGGTCACCGCCGCCATCCGGACCTCGCTGGCAACTTTGAAGCAAAGCTGCTGCTCCTAGGCACGCAAAAAGGCATAATTTACAAATAACACTTAATTTATTCATAACTTCCGAGTTTAATTTACTTCTTAATAGGTTTTTCTATTTATTGATGATCTAGGTTGTGCTTAACACTTCGCCTCTTCTAAAACTTGTCTTAAAAAAGCATTTTCCCAACTATTGCTTAAAGACAAATAAAACTAAATTTATTACTATTTGTTTTAGAAAAAGTTCTACAATATAAAGAGTTTTTAATAACAATCCAAGAAAAACTTTATTTTAGAACTTGAAACGGGCAAAAAAATCCCAACATTCATTAGTCACCATGTCTATAACGAGGAGTCCTCACCGGTGGATTAGGCTGTCCAAAAGGATTGGGAATCATATAAGTTAGCATAATTTCATGCGAAGTCCGCTTTTTTGCGTCAACACCGCTTGTAACAAAATCAAACGCATACCCAAGCCTTAATGCATCCATACCTTGGGCGTTCTTTAATAAATTAATCCCTACCATTAAGATAATATCGTCGTTTGACCAACCTAATCCTTCACTAGCCCCACCCCGACGTTCTCCTATAGATTGACGAACATGCAATCCTGCATATATTTTTTCTTGAAATGTAGCATTAAAACCAAATAAATATGTCCATGTATTAATATCACTTTGAAGGAGCGCTGAAGGAGTTACCACTAAACTTGGAAGCACCTGGAAGTTGTAACCACCCGTTATATACATATGGTTACTCATTCTAGAGTTGACCCCGTCAAGACTAAAATCTATATTTGGCCTAATCAGGTGGTTAAAGCTAGCTCCAAAGTAATACTTTTTGTGGTGATACCAAATACCTGCAGAAAGATCCGGATTGAACTGGGACAAACCCCCACTATTGACTAACTGTTGGTAAACCTCATCTTCAGGGTTTACAACTATATAGTCTCCGGTATGAAGCCGCTGGTTCATAAAACCACCACTAACTCCAAGGCCTAACATACCTGTACCAATTTTAACATGCTTAGAAAGAGACACGCTAAGGTTAATATTGGTAATAGGCCCTAATCTATCATACATCATGAAACCACCCACCCCAATTTTTTGTTTAGGAAACAAGGTAGACCCACTAATGATAGTGGACTGTGGTGCACCACCACTAAAATTGGTAGGTTCATAGTTTAACCACTGGGTTCTATGAATACCTGTAAACCTCGTCTGCCCATCTACACCTGCAAAGCCAGGATTATAATATAGGCTGTTAAACATATATTGACTAAACTGCGCATCCTGCTGAGCGTTAGCAGTTCCGCCAAACAGTATAAACAAGGCAAATATTACGAAATATCTGGTTTGTTTCATATAAGCAAGGGCCGGGTTTTATTGAATATGATAAAAATATAAATATTTATTTAAATAAAATAATTTTTCATTTAAATTTTTCTAGAAACATGGCTAACTCGGGGATTTTTATTTACGCAGCCTACTCAATATTGTTAGCTTTTTTAATATAAACCTCTAATGCACCCGTCATAGAAGGGGCATTTGGCAGAGGCGCCTCAATGTCAAGTATCAATCCTGCATCCCTCACAGCTTTAGCGGTTGTTGGCCCAAAAGCAGCAATTCTAGTATTCTTTTGCTCAAAATCAGGAAAGTTAACAAACAATGAGTTTATCCCTGAAGGACTAAAAAAAGCAATGATGTCATAGTTAACATCCCTTAAGTCTGACAAATCGCTGGCCACAGTCCGGTATATAACTGCTTCTGTAAACTTAATGTTATTGGATTTAAGAAAAGAAGGGATATCATCTTTACGAATATCTGAGCAAGGGAACAGATATTTCTCATTTTTATGCTTCTTAAGCACGTCTTCCAGGTCGCGGGCAGTCTTATGGCCTACAAAAATTTTACGCTTCCTGATTACTATGTACTTCTGCAAATAGTTGGCTGTTTGTTCGGAAATACAAAAGTATTTCATATCAGCTGGCACCTCAATCTTAGCTTCTGAACAGATACGGAAGAAATTGTCCACGGCATTCCTGCTAGTAAATATTACAGCAGTATGGGAGAGGATATCAATTTTCTCTTTCTTAAACTCTTTTAAACTAACAGGCTCCACTCCTATAAACGGCCTGAAGTCGATCTTCAAATTATATTTCTCTGCCAATGCAAAATATGGAGACTTGTTGTCTGATGGCTTCGGTTGAGAAACTAAGATACTAGATACTTTAGTTAAACGATCTCTACTTTCCTGGGTCTGAGTCACATTCATTTTATATAAAGTATTATTAGAAATTTTAAAACTTTAAAAAATATTAATATTTATTAAAATCTTTATAATAACGAACAAAGGCAATATTTCTGAAATACAAAGGTAAGAAATTAAATAGAAATTTCTAAATGGAGAAAACTTAAATATCAAAAGGCTTGATTTTAACATAATTATAAGTAACACGCCAAATATGCCCCAGAAAAAATAAATGTAAGAAAATTCAAATCTAAAAAAATTAGACACATTAAATACGACAGCCAAAAGGACAAATGCAATATTTGATATTGACAACAGCCTGATAAACTCACTAAACTGGTTCCCAACTAACGATGATGTTTTAAACACACTCCCGGTAATCAACAAATATAAATACCGAGCCAAAAGAAAAACCAAAATAAACCCTGTAGCTTTTAAAAACCCTATAAATGTATCTGGGTGAAAATTCATCATATCATAGATCTCTCGGACTTCTGGACGGGCATTCAGTAAAAGGGAGACCAAATAAAATGCAAATGTATTTATAACAATTAACCCCCAAAAAGTAATACCATCTGCCTTTAGTGTATTTTCATCATTATCTGTTATCGATAAGATACTTTTTACACTTAAAATATCCTTAAACCTTTTAGGATATCTGTTTTTCAAAAAAACAATACATGAAACTGTTATCAAAAATACAATAAGTGTCAGGTCCTGATACGGGACATGGTACCTAGAGGGATAAATTGGCAAAAGATTGTCCGAAGGAGAAAAAGTGGCCGAATGCCCAATGTAGGAAGATTTAACAAAACGTCCTGAGGGGTCGTACAGTGAAATCAACAACTTCCCTTTAGAACCTTCCGAAAATTGATTCAAAGAAAAAGTCTTCTCTTCCCATTTACCCGAAACATTCTTATAAAAAAGCTTATTGTTAAAATACAAAGATAGATCTGGCGAAGCGGTTAAGTTTAAGTTATATTTCTTGTATCTGTGAAAGTTTATTTCTTGAAAAATATGGTCACTTGAAGTATATCCGGCAAAATAAGGGCGTTCCTCATTATTATATAAGTAACTCCACTTATTGTCCAGCCGATTAATTACAATATTATCCGCCCCTTTTCCTGAATTAGCGTATACTTCTAGGCCATTTAAGGTCAGAAGAAGCAATGTAACATAAAAACCAAAAAACTTTATATTCATTTCATTTGAAACTTAGCCGTACCAGAAAACAATTCAATTATAACAGAAACGATCAGTGCTAGCAGAAATAACATGCTTATCAAAACCGTACCATCAAGGTGGGACAAATAGGTAATAAGGCTAATAGAAAATATATTCAATGCCGATAATGTACCCACAGTCCCCATCTGGGTCAATCCCATATCAACAAGACGATGATGAATATGGTTTTTATCTGGGGAAAAAGGTGACACCCCAGATAGTATACGTAACACAAACACCCTTAGTGTATCCAGTATAGGAATAAATAAAATAGCCATAGCTATGGCAGGTGCATTATGTACCGCTTGCATCTCAATAAACTGTATGGACAAAACTGCAATTATAAAACCGCAAACCAAAGACCCGGTATCGCCCATAAAAATAATTGCTTTATAAAAATTGTAACGCAAAAAACCTGCTATTCCGCCTAATAAACAAAAGGAAACATAGGCATAAGGCACAAAATCTGTCCCGCCAAATAATAAAAAATAAATTCCATACATAGCAGAAATAATAGAAATAATTGTTCCTGCCAGGCCATCCAGTCCATCAATTAGGTTAACAGCATTAGTAAGTCCTATAATAACCAGAAAAGTAAATGCGTAACTGGTTCCATGATCCAATTCATATATGCCTAAAACACCTTGAAAGCTAGTAATGCGAATATCTGCTATAAACATAACAATTCCTGCCGCCAAAACCTGAACAAAAAATTTCTTGAATGCAGACACAGTAATTATATCGTCTTTAAGCCCTATAAAAAAAATAACCAAACAAGCCGCCAATAACTGCTGAATACCCTCGACAACTTCGCCAAAAATAGTCAAAGCAGACATAAAACCAGCAAAAATAGCCAAGCCCCCAAGCCTAGGGGTCAAAGATTCGTGAATAGTCCTCAAGTTAGGCTTGTCCAGCAACTTTTTTACATGGGCTACATATATTATGGAAGGTATCGCAAACACGGATATCAAAAAGGCCCACAAAAAACAAAGTATTGAATAATATATATATAGCATTAAAAGATGCTTATTTAATTAAAAACGACTGACAAATCCAAAATGTATTTTTGCCAGACTTAAATTTAGAGGTTGACTGCGCGACATACCCATGGAATATACAAAGTTAAAAACTCCAGGGCCAGATGAAAAGCTTACCCCTACCCCAAAACTTCGGGGTGCATCAACCTTAAACTCTTCATTATAACGGTTTGAAACCACCCCTTGGTCATAAAACACAAGCAAATATGAGGTTTCTTCTGTAAAAAAACGGTATTCTATAGTAGCCAACCCGTAGTCAGAAGCATAGAAATTATTTTCATTAAAGCCCCTTAAGCTCCTAAGCCCTCCTATACGGTAAAGGTCGTTCACAAAGATATTGTCTTCGTTGTTAAATATCATTCCTCCCTCGCCCCTAAACCATAAAACACTTTTTTTCCCGATCGGAAGATGTTTATGAACAAAAGACCGTAACATCACTTGCACAGATCTTAACTGTACATCATCATATATTTCCTCATTCCAAGTAACATTCTTTCTTATAATTTTATTTCCTACAGTGGCAGTAGCAGAAAAACGCCACCCTTTATGAGGGTAGAAAATATCATCAAGGTTGTGCCAACTATAACCACCACCATAACTGATAAAATCATAGTCTACCATCTCGGGCAGTTTATCAGGATCCGAAATTGGATATCCAGACAAAACCCTCGAAGTGCGATACCCAGAGTAAAAGGTAACCTTACCCTTCGTGTTTAGCTGATGGTGCAAACTTAAGCTACGGTCAATATTAATGAAAGAGCTGTCTTGCTTAAATAGGTTAAGGCTACCTTCTACATCAATACCTGAATGAAGAATCCTTGAATGGTAATAATTTACATCAAGAACCTGGGAGGCTTGCATAAACCTCCTCCATTCAAGAAAAAGATTTTTACCACTATTAAAGAGGTTCTTCAGGTCTAAGTTTACTTCTCCAGTAAGTAAAAGTTTGCCATCTTCAGCCTCATTAGGCAAAAAACCTATAATACCATCTACCTGATTAACCTTTCGGTCTTCTAAAAAAACACCTACTTGGGCTTTTCCCCCACGAAAAGTCACGACAGGTGGCCTCGACTGCTTTAGATATGGCAACTCACGAATAAGACGGGTAATATTATCTACTTTGGATTGGTCATAAAGCTGCCCTTCGTTGATTTGCAAATAACCAGCTAAGAAATTTTTTTTTATACTTGCCTCTCCTTCTATATGTAAAGAATCAAAAGTAATGGAGGGTCCTTTTTCAAAATTTATACAACCAGCTATCATTTCGCCTTCTATAGTAATGCTATCAATTTTAACACAGGCAAAAGGGTGGCCTGAATTTTCGGACTGCTCAATAATGCGCTGCTGTAGTTTGGCAAAATCTTTATAAGAAAATGCCTTCTCTCTATATAGTTTTTCTTTATAGCCTGACTTCAAAAGGATATGATCAGGGATATTCCCTTGGGTAAGCGATGCCCATTTATATAGAGGCCCTGACTGTATGGAAACAAATACCGTATCGCCCTTTTGAACCATAGAATCGGCAGATGCTGCTAAATATGCTGATGCATAAAATTGACCCAAGATCTGGTTTACTTCTTTAACTATAGAAAGGGAGTCAGAGTGAACTTTTTGATAATTAACTTTGTGAGTGGACTGTATATTTAGAAATAGCTCTCCATCCTCATCTGCTTGAGCAAAGCAAAGAGGTATAGTAGAAATAAAAATAACTAAGAGCCACCTAATCATTCACCTTTTAACGAAAAAAGTTCCTTCTTTTGTAAAAAAAATTAAAAATGTCAGGATTATACATCCATATTCCCTTTTGCAGACAGGCATGCCACTACTGCAACTTTCATTTTTCAACCAACCTCAAGGTTCAGGAAGACATGGTACGGGCCATCTGCTTGGAGATGGAAATGCGCAGAAACTACTTAGGTACAAAAATAATAAAAACTATTTACTTTGGGGGAGGAACACCTTCCTTACTAACAGACAAGCAAATAGACACTATATTTAACACTATAAATAAATACTTCTCCCCTTCCGATGATGTAGAAATTACCTTAGAAGCCAACCCAGACGACCTTACAAAAGACAAGCTATCAATTATTAAAAACTATTTTAACCGACTGAGTATAGGAGTCCAAAGTTTTGACCAAGAAAATCTGCGGTTTATGAACAGGCTCCATACCTCTACAGAGGCTGAAAACTGCATAAAAGAAGCGCAGCAATTCGGTCTTAATAATATAAGTATAGATTTGATATACGGAATACCCGGCTCTAATCTGAATAATTGGCAAAAAGACTTAAATAAAGCTATAACCTTTAATGTCCCACACCTTTCTTGTTATGGGTTTACCATAGAACAAGGTACCGTATTTGGGAATTGGCTCAAAAAAGGCAAGCTTAAACCTGTGGAAGACGAGGAAGCATCTGAACAATTCGACTCTATGATACATCAACTGGAATTGGCAGGTTATGAACATTACGAAATATCAAACTTTGCCTTACCTGGAATGTATTCAAAACATAATACAAGCTATTGGCAAGATGTCCCTTACCTTGGTTTAGGTCCAGGAGCTCACAGTTATAATAATATAGCTCGACAATACAATGTATCGAACAACCACCAATATATAACAGCTATCAATCAGGGGAGATTACCCAACGAAGAGGAACTTTTATCAGAAACTGATAAAATAAATGAATACATACTCACTACTTTAAGAACAACATGGGGTATGGACATGCAGGTGCTGATAGAAAAAGGGTATAAAGAGAGCGATTTGACGAATGCCATTGCTGAATATAAAGAACAAGGATATGTGGAATTAAATGAGGGCAAAGTAAAACTAACCCCAAAAGGGAAAATCATAGCAGACAAAATAACATTGGACTTGATAATTCTGTAATATCAAACCAACATTATGTGTTAATACATAGATATTTTTTATATTTGTAACAGAAACTCCTTACCATTAATGATACAGGAACAAAAGAAATCCATTCTCCTACTTAAGGCCATTATATTTAGTTATCATGGAATAAAAGATAACGAAAAAAGCATTTTGGCAGAAAGTGCAGAGCAAATTGACGGCTCTGAAGAATTAGAGTGGGTCTATGATTTTCTTAACAAAGACTCTGTATCTACTTTTGAAAGGGCAAAATCTTTCTTTCAAGAAACAATTGCCAATTATGACACGGAAACTAAGCTCGCTTACTTAAGTGAGACTTGGGACGCTGCCAGCAAAAAAGGCTATGTGACAGAAATGGAAGCCATGGCTATGCTTACACTGGCCAAAGACTGGAAGGTTCAAAAAGAACTACTTGGTCTTATAAGAAAGAAAAATCAGTAGCAATACCCCCCGTTTTAAAAGCTGCTATAACTTTTAACAATCATCATATAAAAAAATAGGCCACCATATCAATGGCAGCCTATTTATATCTGTAGAAAGAAAAAGCTTATTCAACTACAAGTCTTTCGACCCCAACAACTTCACCGTCTGCCATTATATAAACTAGATAAATACCTGCGTTTAAAATAGATGCATCGAAAGACGCACCAGTAGGGCCACCAGCAAAAGAATGTACATCCTCTCCCATAGAGGTAGCTATTCTTACCTGAATGTCCATGCCACTAACAGCGTCATAATCAATTCTTGTTGTTCCTCCAGAAGGGTTCGGGTACAAGGCAAGGTCAACCTTCATTCTAGCCCTCGCAGCCGAAGTGGTCGTTTCTGTCTGCGCTGAAACAATACCTGAGAAATCAGAGACCTCGCCCTCCACTACAGAAGCAATGCTAAAATCATAAGAGGTCTCAGGAGAAAGGTCCGAGACAAGGTAGTCATTTACATCGCCTGCCACAGTCAGTGTATCCCAGTTTCCACTGTCAGTCTCCTGCCAAGCAATTAGGTAATTGTCTGCAAGCTCTACAGCATCCCAGTTTAACTGTATTTCGGTATCAGAAATAGCATCAGCCTGGAAGTTTGCAGGAACTACAGGTGTACCAGGCTCCACTTCGTCACCAATAAGTACAGTTACAGTTTCAGATGGCTCAGACTCAATATGCACATCATCTTCGGCATGATCATATAACGCCCTGACACGAAAATCGTAATGACCTTGAAAATTATACGGGTCTTCTGTAAGTACCGGAGATGTCCAAGTAACATTATTGAACTGTTGCAACTCATTCCAGTTATCAGATCCCTCAGGCGCATAGTCCAGTGCATATCCAGTAGCATTTTCTACTGCATCAAGACTTACGGTTATTGTATTATTTGGATGAACGTTTACTTCAAAATTTTGAGGCGTATCCAGAGCATCTGGATGATCAACTTCGCCGTCTGTAGTTACAATAATAGGATCAGTAAATGGAGATAACTGACCATCAGCATAAGTAGCAACCATAAAAGAATATTGTGTACCAGCCTCAAGGTCAGAAACGACATAAGGGCGTTCCTCATCTGCATCTATCGTCAATTCCTCAACTTCCTCACCTAGTTCATTCCAGTGCACCAAATACTCATCGGCACCTTCTACATCATCCCAATCTAGCTCGACTTCTGTTTCAGAAAGAACCTCTACAGAAAAGTTTTCTGGAGCATTAGGAAGCTCAGGCTCTTCTACTTCGTAGTCTCCAACTACAATATAGTCAATCTCAACCCAAACATCGTCATCGTTGACAGAACCAGGGTTTATAGTAAGGTTAACATTTCCAATATTAGTAGCGTCTACTACTATACCACCATCTTCATCTTCACAGTCGCCACCATATTGACAAAGGAATTCAGCAACACTGATTTCGAACTCTTGAAAAGATTCCGACAAAGTCACAACCCCATTATCCATACAGTTGTCGCAATTGGTAGCATGGCCGTCCGCATCAGCTACGTGTACCTGAAGTTGTGTTCCTTCTGCTCCCTTGGCGTTAATGATAATCGTAGGGTTTTCACTAATATCAATGTATTGCTGTTCTTCACCACACTCATGATTAAAACCATACCAAACAGGTGCGTATTCAGGGTTGTTACCCATGCCAGTAATAACCACTGTGTTATCCTCTGTTCTTTCAGCTTCATAAACCTGTCCCATTTCTTCATCATCCTCAATCCATGCCTCTAGCCCAATCCAGCAAGGCTGAGGTTCGTCCTCACCTGCTACATCAAAATCTGAACGAAAGCCTGTGCCCTCATCATTAATCGATTGACCGCGTGCACCCATAATTGACAGTAAAAAAATACTGCATACAAGTAATACTTTCTTCATACTCTTCATTGTTTTTAAGTTGTTAAAAGTCTGTTTTATATTAAAAAAATTAAGATACTTGCACATCCTAATGTCAAAGCCCGTTATAATTGGCAGTGGCAGTTGATTAAACCCATTATTGATTAGCACATTATCTCTTTCACTATGAAGTGCAGCGTTGTTCTAAAAATACTCATCACATTATCAGGTTTATTGCTATCGATACCAAGCTCTGCTCAACATCAAGGAATCAGTCATTACGATACCCTGAGAGGAAAACTTCATGAGTACAGAAATTGTTTAGAGCTTTCTTTCTACGACCTGCAGCTAAGGATTAACCCTGCACAAAAATCTATATCTGGAAAAAATGCTATTCATTATAAATCAACAAGAAATCACAGCAAGATTCAAATAGACCTATTCTCAAATTTTATTATAGACAGTGTGATTTCCTCCTATGAAATAGCCAAAATTGAAAGAGACAGCAATTTTATTTTTGTAAGATTTAAGAACCCTGTACCACAAGGTGCGCAAAACATTGTAACCATTCACTACAGCGGGAAGCCCCAAGAAGCTAACAATCCACCTTGGGACGGGGGATTTGTCTGGTCAAAAGACAGTTTAGGCAGAACATGGGCAGGTGTAGCTGTAGAAGGTATTGGCGCCAGCCTTTGGTGGCCTAACATAGACCATATATCCGTGAAGCCAGACAGCATGCATATGGCATTTGAGGTTCCCGACAGCCTCGTTTGTGCGTCGAACGGAAGACTGGAAAAGAAAATCCCGCTAAACGACGGCTATACCCGGTACCACTGGAAAGTTACTTATCCAATCAACAACTACAATGTTACCATGAACTTAGCTCATTATGCCAGCTTTGATGATCATTACCTCAGCCAATCTGGTGACACTTTAGACTTGCAATATTATGTCCTGGACTACAATCTAGAGAAAGCTAAAAAACATTTTAAACAAGTGCATGACATTATTGGAGGCTTTGAGAATTTATATGCGCCATACCCTTTCATACGCGATAGCTATAAACTTATAGAAACTTCTTACTGGGGAATGGAGCACCAAAGCGGTATTTCTTATGGCAACAACTATAAAACAGATTATTTTGACTTTGACTACATTATCCTCCATGAATCCGCACACGAATGGTGGGGCAACAGTATAACCGCTGCCGACCATGGAGAGTTGTGGATACATGAGTCTTTTGCTACTTATACAGAGGCACTGTATATAGAAAAAAAGTTTGGTTATCATGCCGCTTTACAATACCTCGCTCACCAAAAAAAGATGATCAAAAATAAAGAACCCATGCTGGGACCTTTACATGTAAACTTTCATCACTGGGAGCATCCGGACATGTACTATAAAGGAGCATGGATGCTACACTCTTTAAGACATTATGTCAATAATGATGACTTATGGTTTCAAACATTCAAAGACATTACCAATGACTTAGCTTACACTATTGTAAATACACAAGACATCATTAACTATTTTTCGAAGAAAACAGGAAAAGACCTACAACCCTTTTTTGACAGATACCTGAAGTTTGCTTCACCGCCAAACTTCATCTATAAAATAAAGAAAAGAAAAAACCATAGTATCCTAACGTATCACTGGGACAAGAAAACACCTGATTTTGATATGCCTCTAGATTTGATAATAGACGGCAAGGAGGTCCTACGTATTTACCCCACTACCCAAAAGCAAAAGATAAAAATTGAAACGGATGGCAACATTAGCATAAAAAAGGACTTCTATATAAAAGTAAAATCTTATGACCTATAACCAACCACCAAGGGTTGAAAAGTCAATATCCACAAGCAATATAAGCCGAGACACCAATAGGCTGACTATCGGCTCTTTTGTAACACATGATATTTCCTATTTCTTCATGTGGAATAAAGAAATATAGAATAACCTTTCAATTATATTTGAGATCTCTTTATCTTAGGGCCTGCTGAAAAAGTCACAAGTGTGCAAGATACGCATGGCCTTACATGAAGACGTATTGGAATACTTCGAATGTAAGGCCATAAAGTAGATTGTGCGCTTGTGGCTAGCCCAAAAAAAGTATTGGATTAGAAGTCTCTCAATTTACTGTGCACGGTAAATTAAGAAATAACCGAAAAACCCTTGCACCTATCACTCATACTTTTTACACAAATATAAATAAGTCAACATTTTGGGCGTTTTTCAGCGCGTCCTATTTTAGCTTTGCTAAGCCATAAAAAAGATGAAGCATCAACACTTTAAACTATACCTCCTATTTGTTTTATTTATTTTGTACAAGCCGTGCACTGCACAGCAAGATTGGGGCATAGGCATAAGAGCTGGCGCTCCAACAGGCGTAACAGTAAAAAGGTATTTTGGGCAATCGTCACTTGAAGGTGTCGTGGGGCACGCCCCTATGTGGTTTGCAGACCACAGAATAGAACATGCAGCAAGAAGACACGGAAACAGATACTACCTTGGCGACTATAGGGGCCGCTCAGGAGCTATTAGCCTACAGTTGCGTTATTTGAGAGAAATGAACTTTGAGTCTGACCAAGCCCCTGGTCTAGCATTGTATTATGGTGCAGGTTTATACTTCCGTTCCATTACCTATTATTATGATATGTACGACTCACGCCATAGCGAGATGTTGTATAATGAGCCTTTTACGGCATTTGGGCTAGGGCCGGAAGCGATTTTTGGTATGGAATATACCTTTGAGGAGCTTCCTTTCATTTCCTTATTCTTAGAAGCATCTTTATATGTTGAAGTTTTAGGCGTTTTTCATCTTGAACCATTGTTTGGCATAGGTGCAAGATTTAACTTTTAAGCAGCTAGAAATATAGTAACTAAACAAAAAGCTATAATGCCCAGGGAAAAGTTTATCTAATATTCCTTAACCTTTCCTTTCATGCCCAAGTTATTTTATAAAAGCTGTTGGCATGAGGGGAAGTTTACATAAAATAGTTTTCTTATTACTTCTTTTTCCAGTACTTTCTGCAGAAGCACAAAGAAGGTATGAGGTTCCACAAGACTGGGACGCTCCAGAGTATAAGTGGGCTGGGGGGGGCCGAATGGGAAATCCTTTGGGAATCTCATTAAAACGGTATACATGGAACCAAAGAGCTTATGAAGTTATAGCCGGCATCCCCCTTTTCTGGTTCTATAACAATGAAGAGCTTTTTAGGTACAGGTTTATAGACAAAGAGTACCGCTACCACAGGCATAGAGCCCCTATAAGTTTACAAGCCCGCCTTTTACAGCATAAAAACTTTTCAAAAGATAACGAACACTTGACTTTTTACTATGGAGCAGGTGTGCAAGCCAGAAGGGTTGAGTTTGAGTATTATGACACCTTTATGGACAGGCCAGGGGAAAAAACCTACTTGGGGATAGGCCCGGAATTTATAGTAGGCATAGAGTATACACCAAAAAATATTCCTATAAATGTATATGCTGATATAAACTTATACACAGAAATTGTTGACAGGCCATTTACTTTTGAGCCCCAATTTGCTGCAGGCTTTAGATATACATGGGGATACTGGTACAAAAGAAACAGCAATGCAAAATAATCCCACCAAAGTCTTGAATATGCAAGGCAGGCTATGGTCGTGAGAAAACTTAGCTTTGTCAAAAAAACAGACGCTTTAAAAAAAACTTGTTACAAGAAACTAAGGGTACTTATCTAAACTCTAAAGAAGACCTGCGCAGCTCCAAGAAAACACCAAGTCTTTGTGCAATTTCTCTGATTGTACGTTGAAACCATTGGCTGGATTTTGGGTGAAATACACCGGTAAGGCATTCAAAACGTGTGTCCTTCAAAAGTATGTCAATGCTGGTAATTTCCTGCCCATTATAAAATAACTCCTCGTGACTTTTAGCTACGATCCTCACTTCATGCTCGTACTTATATCCTATTTCTTTAAAAAGACAGACTTTATTTAATCGTTGAATTTCTTCATCAGGAAGGTGAATAAGCTCATGGACATTAATATAACGTATTTTTTCTACTGACAAATGAAAGTCTTCGGGGTTAGTCCAGTTGATGTAGGCATTGCTAAACAACCTTTTCATGTCTTTGTACTTAATCCTAACAGCAATACCCTCTGGGTTAGAATAGATGCTCCACATAAGAGGTGATTCATGTGCGTTTTGGTGCCAACAGCTCACAAAATACTTCCTTTGGTTCAACTCTTGATTATCATTATTGGCACTGTCACTCATAATCAGTTTACCAACTTCCAAAAATCTATTTCCATATTTCTCTTTACGCATTTTCTTTTCCATCAATAGGCGCAAATCCACCCCTTCGTTTGCATCTTCAAACTTATCTACCCTACTGAAGTAAATAGACTTCATGGTTATCAAGTATAAGAAACCTTTTAAATCAAAGTATCGCCATAAGTAATCTTCGTCTGAAAGTTCAGGCGTGAAAAATGGAGGTTTTATCTTGTTCTTATATGTCATCGTTCTTCCCCTCTTATAAGTATGCTACTTCACATTTAACTTCTATAGGAAAAGAATCGTTTAAGAAAAGTTACTCCATTTAAGAGAGGAGTAAAAAAATGCTCAGTGAATATCAACGGGAGCATAATGCCTAGACACCACGTTTATCCACATAATAAAATGCATTAGGATTTCTAAAGTTTAATAGCTCACAAGCACTTTCTTGCTATAGGAGATTGTATCATGTTTATTAGAAATCCTAACACAAATAGTAAAGGCTTAGACAATGTTTCCAACGTAATTGCTAGATACTTCTTCAAGGATTTCAAGAACCTCTTCATAAGAATCTACTGTCACCAACCTTGTCCTATAAGGTTTAAAATCAGGCAATCCTCTAAAGTAGTTAGAATAATGCATGCGCATTTCCATTATTCCTGTACGAGGCCCTTTCCACTCCACAGATCTTTGAAGGTGCTTCCGTACTGCATCTACACGGTCATTGATATCAGGCTTAGGCAAATGTTTCCCTGTTTTCATGAAATGCTTGATTTCATTGAATATCCAAGGGTATCCAATGGCAGCCCTTCCAATCATTATCCCATCTACACCGTACCTGTTTTTATATTCTAAAGCTTTTTCAGGAGAGTCAATATCACCATTGCCGAAAATAGGAATTTTAATGTCTTGACAATTTTTTACTTCGGCGATATAGCTCCAATCTGCCACCCCCTTATACATTTGTTGCCTGGTGCGCCCATGAATAGTCAAAGCCTGAATGCCGACATCTTGCAATCTTTTAGCTACCTCTAGAATTTTAATAGTGCTATGGTCCCACCCTAACCTGGTCTTTACCGTCACGGGCAGGTTACACCTTTTGACAATTTCCTCTGTCATTTTCTGCATTTTTGGGAGGTCTAACAAAATCCCTGCACCAGCACCTTTACAGGCCACTTTTTTCACAGGACACCCATAATTAATATCCACCAGTTCAGGACCTGCGGCTTCAGCTATAGCAGAAGCTTCTCGCATTGATTCTATTTTTTCTCCAAAGATCTGGATGCCAATAGGACGTTCATAGTCATAAATATCGAGTTTCTGCTTACTTTTTGCAGCATCTCTAATAAGTCCTTCGGCAGCAATGAACTCAGTGTACATTAAGTCGGCACCGTTTTCTTTACAAACAGCACGAAATGGAGGATCGCTAACATCTTCCATCGGCGCTAGCAGAAGTGGGAACTCTCCTAGCTCTATGTTTCCTATCTTTACCAATTTTAATTATCAATATTTACAGTAAATTTACAACTTTTATGGAAAACAGACATACAGAAGACATACCTGGACCTTTAAAAGTTCTGAAATTTGCGGGCATACTGCTTCGGCTCTTCGGATTTCTAATTGTAGGCGCATTCATAACCAGAGGGTTAGTAACCCTGCTAACAGGCGAACCTATTGCTGAACTTGAAGATATTTTAGCAATTACCGATGATGAACAGCGACAAAGAAACCTACTGCTTATCATGCAGGGGGCAAGTGCTTTTTCAACCTTTCTGCTTTTGCCCTTACTGTATATAATTTATATACAAAAAGACTTGCGGCCGACCCTTCAATTTCAAACACCAAGGTTCTCTTATTTCTTAGTATTGGCAGTAGCTATATTTTTTACCGCCATGCCTTTCATATCCTATCTAGTAGAATGGAACCAGCAATGGAGGTTTCCTGTGCCACAAATACAGGAAGCGTTTGAGCAATTGGATGAACGAGCAGAAAAACTAACCCGAATCCTTATATATTTTGAAGACTTTTACGAGATTTTTCCAATCCTTCTCGTAGTAGCCATCCTACCAGGCATTGGAGAAGAGCTCCTTTTTAGAGGTATTATCCAAAATGAAATGCGGAGCATTGTAAACCCACACATTGCCATTTGGGTCACAGCTATTTTATTCAGCATTATCCACTTTCAGTTCCAAGGTTTTTTGCCGAGGGTAGCGTTAGGTGCATTATTTGGTTATCTGTATTACTGGTCTGGGAACCTCTGGATCCCTATTATTATACATTTTATCAATAATAGCTTTACCTTTGCCATTATGAGCTATGCCAGAATTACAGGTACTCCTGAAGAAACTGAAACCGCTCCGGCTTTAACATTTATCCTTACTCTTGTGTCTGTTATGCTTATAGTAGCATATCAACGTTTATCATTAGCAATAAAAAACCAAGAGCATGATTAATTGGCAGAAAGTTTATTCCACAGACAAACACCATAGGGCAGAATTGGTTAAGGATGTGTTGGCAGACAATCAAATAGAAGCAGTAATTATTAACAAAAAAGACAGTTCTTATCATTTTGGTGAGTTTGAAATTCATGTAACCAGAGACAATGTCATAAAGGCGCTAAAGATTATAGAAGATGAAATTAAATTTGAGTAGTAAAAGCAATCTTCACCAAAGAATATTGGCCGGACTAGTTGGTGCCGCTACAATTGTCCTTTTAATTGTCCTCAACGAATGGACATTTTTCTTTTTGTTTGCAGCAATCTGTGTTATTGCATTGCAGGAATTCTACAAAATGATGGAGTCTTCTGGCCTAAAGCCAAACCGTATTTATGGAACAGCTTTGGGACTGTTTATATTTACAATCGTTTTTTTCATAGAATATGGGTTACTGCATGCAAGAACCTTTTACATGATTATCCCCATATTCTTTTTACTGTTTATCATGGAACTTTTCACAAAACACGATAAACCGTTCCACAATATAGCCTTTACTTTTTTAGGCATCATTTATATAGCATTTCCTTTGGCCATGCTATCCATTCCGGCATTTAGCACCGGCACGTACAACTATGGCCACATACTATCAGTCCTTCTAATCATTTGGGCCACAGACACAGGAGCATATATTGCAGGCCGCGCTTTTGGGAAAAACAAATTATTTGAACGTATTTCTCCAAAAAAAACCTGGGAAGGAAGTATTGGTGGCGCAATATTAAGTGTAGCAACAGCACTGGTATTATCGACTTTTTTTACTACGCTCTCTCCACTTAACTGGGTATTTTTGGCCTTGATCATCATGGTTTTTGGAAGTTTCGGCGACTTGGTAGAATCCCTGCTTAAAAGAAGCCTTGACATCAAGGATTCTGGGGCGCTGATTCCAGGACACGGCGGCTTTTTGGACAGGTTTGACAGCTTGCTTATAGCCTCTCCATTTATAGCAGCCTATTTCAAAATCCTTTTTTAACAAAAAACACAACCTTCTATACATGAAAAGGTTAGCTACTATTATTTTTAAGAAAAAATATTTACAGATAAATAGCACTCATTGCTTATTAGTTCGTTTGGCAGGGTGGTCTTAAAAAAAGAAAAAACATAAAAACTTATTACAAAAAAAATAAGAATTTGTCAATTTAAATTATATTTGTCGGAAATTAAGAATACTAATGGTTATACATAAAGAAGGATTTAAAATCCTCACTTGGTTATTTGTTATATTAGCAATTTTTATTGTTATCGTTTTTTACGTATTTCCCGATAGCAATCATTTACAGACAATATCCATTATTGTATGTGTTTTTATTTACTTACTTATACTACAGTTCTTTAGAAGCCCCAAAAGAAGAACAGTTATTAACGAGAATCATGTGATTGCCCCCGCCGATGGCAAAGTGGTAGTAATAGAAGAGGTAGACGAACCTGAGTTTTTTAACGAAAAGAGAAGACAAGTTTCTATTTTCATGTCTCCTATCAATGTACATATTAACAGAAACCCTATTTCAGGGGTGGTTTCCTATTTCAAATACCATGCTGGTAAGTACTTAGTGGCATGGCACCCGAAGTCGAGCACAGAAAATGAGCGAACCACCATTGTTGTTCAAGGGAAAGGCAACAAATCAGTGCTTATCAGACAAATTGCAGGCGCATTAGCCAAAAGAATCGTGTGGTATCTAAAAGCGGGTGAAGAGGTAAAACAAGGTGAGGAACTAGGATTTATAAAGTTTGGGTCGAGGGTAGACTTACTGCTTCCATTAGACGCCAAAATCAAGGTAAATATAGGACAAAAAACCAGGGGCGGCGAAACTGTAATCGCCGAATTCGAAGAAGAAAAAAATATTTGAGAGAAACAGAACATTAATTTAAAATTTCCTGTATATAGTTCAAGAAACAAGCTAATGAACTTAGGAAATTTATGAAAGACGAGTTTGATGACCTGGACGACGAACAGCTTTACGCAAGCTTTGAGGCATACAAAACGCTTTTGGATGCTGGTTTGTCCAAAAAAAATGCCTTAGAAAGAACAGGTCTAACCGCACAAATCGTGAAAGACCTGGAAGCAGAGGAAGACGAATTGGACTTCCGCTCTGAATTTAAGGAGGTATGGACCGAGGAAGAAGATGATGATGCAATGTTTGCCAGTGAAGAGTGGCAAAGTGACGATGACTTTAATGATGCTTCCTGGAATGATGATGACGAAGAAAAAGACTATTATTAAACCTGGTGCGATAGATTCGAGGAGCAAATTAACCATTTGAGGTTATTTGCTACGTAATAGAAAGTGCTATTGCACATTTCAGGTTAAACATATTTTAAATAAATTTGCTGAGCCCGGACAACCTCCGGGCTTTTTGTTTTATTGCACTATATTAACCATTATAGTTAAGAAGGCACAGAAAACTAGTTCTTGAAAACTGAACATGACAAATAGGATAGAATGCGATCAGGACGGGCAAGTGTAATCTAAGCAGCACCAAAGAATTGCTTAAGGCACACTTGATTTGACAGCCGTACGCCAAAGTTGTCATCATTCACCCATAATGCACCATACAATCTGTTCAGATATGATTGATTTATAAGTTATTTGTTTACTTTTTCTACTGTTTTTATTAATCTTACATTTGTTAAACTTAGTAATGAGCCTAACCAATATTATCGATAAAGAATTGACCGTTGCTGCCAAAGTTCTTGAGGATTTTAAAAACGATCCACAAAGCATTGCAGCGATAGAACAAGCGGTAAAAATAATGGTAGAAGCTATTAAATCAGGGGGTAAAGTAATCTCTTGTGGAAATGGCGGGTCTGCCTGCGACGCGATGCATTTTGCCGAAGAGCTTACCGGAAGGTATAGGGAAAACAGAAAACCGATTCCAGCCATAAGCATTTCAGACCAAGGGCATATTACCTGCACGGCCAATGACTATGGTTTTGAGCATGTTTTTTCGAGATATGTCCAAGCACTAGGAAACCCGAGAGACGTACTTCTGGCAATAAGTACCAGCGGCAACTCTGCCAATGTACTAAAAGCCGCAGAGCAAGCCCAAAAAGCTTCAATGAAAGTTATCGGGCTCAGTGGGCGAACTGGAGGAAAATTGTCTGACATTTCAGATATAACCATTAAAGTACCTTATGACGGCTATGCCGACAGAATTCAGGAAGTACACATTAAAATTATACATATTATTATTTTATTGTTAGAAAAACATCTTACCTGATGGTTGCAAAAACATTTGGAAGTGCGGTTTACGGAGTAAATGCCTTTATGGTGACCATAGAAACTGTGGTCGGACAGGGAACTAAATTTCACATGGTGGGACTGCCCGACAGTGCCGTCAAAGAAAGCGAACAAAGAGTAGAATCTGCCATAAAACATTTGGGCTATAGAATGCCCCGGCAAAAGATTGTGGTCAACCTGGCTCCCGCAGATATTCGCAAAGAAGGCACCGCATACGACTTGCCTATTGCATTGGGCATATTATCAGCGTCTGACCAAATGTGCGGAGACAAACTTGATCAATATGTTATCATGGGCGAACTTTCCTTAGACGGACATGTAAGACCGGTCAAAGGTGTGTTGCCCATAGCTATAGAGGCTAGAAAGCATAAATACAAAGGATTTATACTTCCCAAAGAAAATGAAGCAGAAGCCGCTATTGTCAATAACCTCGACGTATTAGGCGTAGAGCATATACAAGAAGCCGTTGATTTCTTTAATGGCCAAGGTACGCTTACCCCTTACGTTTCTGACACTAGAGATATTTTCTACAGCAGTTTAGAAAGCTATGAAGCGGACTTCTCCAATGTACAAGGACAGGAAAACATTAAGAGAGCACTGGAAATAGCAGCTGCAGGTGGCCATAATGTAATAATGATAGGTCCTCCAGGAGCAGGTAAGACTATGCTCGCTAAAAGGATACCCTCCATCCTTCCCCCGCTTTCATTGCAAGAAGCACTAGAAACCACGAAAATACATTCTGTAGCTGGCCGCTTAGACAAAGCAGCTTCATTAATCTCACAGCGCCCCTTTAGGGCTCCCCACCATACCATTAGCGATGTCGCATTGGTAGGCGGTGGAGGCATACCCCAACCTGGAGAAATTTCCCTAGCCCACAATGGCGTACTATTTCTTGACGAACTGCCTGAGTTCAAAAGGACAGTATTGGAAGTAATGAGACAGCCACTAGAGGAAAGGAAAGTAACCATAAGCCGCGCAAGGCTGACTGTAGACTTCCCTTCCAATTTCATGTTGGTCGCCAGCATGAACCCATGCCCTTGTGGTTTTTACAACCACCCCGAAAAAGAGTGTGTCTGCGGTCCAGGAGTGGTACAAAGGTACCTCAACAAAGTAAGCGGTCCACTGCTAGACCGTATAGACCTGCATGTAGAGGTGACCCCGGTTTCTTTTGAAGAAATTACAGCTAATAGAAAAGCTGAACCTAGCAAATCCATACGTGAAAGGGTAATGAAAGCCAGAGAGGTTCAGTCTGCCAGGTTTAAAGACAACAAAGGGATATATTCAAATTCGATGATGCCCCCACAAATGGTCAAAGAATTATGCCAAGTCAACGATGCAGGGAAAACATTACTAAAAACCGCAATGGAAAGGTTAGGCTTGTCTGCACGGGCTTATGACAGGATATTAAAAGTAGCCAGAACCATCGCAGACCTTGCAGACAGCAAAGAAATAAAAATAGAGCATCTGGCAGAGGCAATCCAATACAGAAGCTTGGACAGGGAAAACTGGGCAGGTTGACATAAGCTGGGATCAGATAATAAGGTTTCGGGGAGCTTCTTTAGGTCATCGAAAAATAAAATGGAACCAACTCAAATATATTATTGTTTTGGGAATCAGAGTATTTTTAATACTTTTTTAATAGCATCTGGCATGATTTTTAATATTAATTACTTAAATTAGTATCCTGAAATAATACTATATGAAAAAACTTGTACTAATAATATTCAGTATTTTGCTCATAACACCAGTTTTCAGCCAAGACACCAACGATGGTGAAATGGCCATGAAGTGGGAAGGTGGAGAGCAGAAGTTTGAAATGGTGCTTTCTCCCAATCCGTTTGAAGACCAGCTCAATATAAAGGTCACTCCTGGGGGTAAAAAAATAACAGGGATACGCATTGTAGATTTGATAGGCAAAGAAGTTGCATGGATAGATTTCTCTGGTGGAATAAATAACTACACACTTGACTCCAGCAATATCAAACCTGGCATCTACTTCTGCAGTGTATACTCCGATAAAGGTATTATCGAAACTAAGAAACTTTTCAGAACTAAATAATTACTTATCAGAAGAAGCCAATGCTTCTTCTTTTTTTATTCCCCTCTGAATTTTTTCCTTAAAACTTCTGTTACATTCAGGTTAAGACTATTAAATTAATTTTTACTATTTTCGCCCAAAATATAGTTTTTCCATAAAATATGCTTGAATACCAAAAACTAAACAACATCACAGGCTGGATTGTGTTTTTATTCGCAGCCATTGTTTACACACTTACGGTTGAACCAACAGCGAGCTTCTGGGATGCCGGTGAATTTATTGCAGCAGCATACAAATTACAAGTGCCCCACCCGCCAGGCGCACCTCTATATCTATTAATAGGTAGGTTCTTTTCTTTATTTACTTCAGATTTAGAAAAAGTGGCCTTATACATTAATATGGTATCAGTAATTACCAGTGCAGCCACAATACTGTTCTTGTTCTGGACCATTACCATGTTGGCTAAGAAACTTGTTCTTACTAATAATGAAACTCCTAGCCTAGGACAACAAATAGCAATTTTAGGCAGTGGTGCTGTAGGAGCACTTGCATTTACCTTTTCTGATTCATTTTGGTTTTCGGCTGTGGAGGCTGAGGTATATGCCATGTCTTCTTTCTTTACCGCTTTGGTTTTTTGGGCTATTTTAAAATGGGAATCACGTGCAGATGAGCCTGGTTCTGACAGATGGCTTATTTTTATTGGTTATGCAGTAGGACTTTCTATTGGTGTTCACTTGCTAAACCTACTTGCTATACCAGCAATTGCTTTTGTGTATTACTTTAAAAAGTATAAAGTAAGCAAGCAGGGAGTGGTTCTTACCTTTGTAGTCGGCGCTGTAATCATTGGTGTGATTATGTCCGGTATTATTGTAGGATTACCTTCTCTGGCAGGTAGCTTTGAGTTGTTTTTTGTTAATACACTAGGCACGCCTTTTGGGACTGGGATTATTATCTTTTCCATCATATTTATAGCGTTGCTAACATATGGAATTATATATTCTAACAAGCATGAAAAAAGGGTTCTAAATACAGTTTTGCTAACTTTCACCTTCATCGTTATAGGATACGCTTCTTATGGAATTATTCCTATCAGATCGAATTATAATCCACCGATAGATGAAAACAACCCTGAAAATATATTAAGCTTTGTATCCTATCTGAAAAGAGAGCAGTATGGAGACCGTCCTTTAATTAAAGGTCCATTATTTACTGCTGGCTACCCTGACGTAAAAAGAGGTGCGCCTCTATACCGTAAGGATTCAGAAAAGGGTAGATATGTTATATATGACTACCGTAGGGAATACATATATGACAAAGAGCACATGGTACTGTTTCCACGTATGTACAGTACCCAGTCGCACCATGTGGAAGCGTACAAAGAAAGGGCGAACTTGGCACCTGGCCAAAGGCCGACTACCGCTGACAATATCAGCTACTTCTTAAACTACCAACTTTATCACATGTACCTGCGTTACCTGCTATGGAATTTTGCCGGCAGGGAAAGCGATATACAGGATGCTGACTGGTTAGGGCCAACAGATTGGTTTGAAAAAGACCTACCGCACTACCTGGAAGTCAATAAAGCAAGGAACAACTTCTTTATGATACCGCTTATTCTCGGATTGATAGGTTTAGTCTTCCATTATACGCGGCACAATAAAGATGCAAACGTGGTAATGCTCTTCTTCTTCTTTACGGGTATAGCCATTATTATCTACCTGAACCAGCCTCCTGTAGAACCCCGTGAGCGGGACTATACATTTGCAGGGTCTTTCTATGCATTCTCCATATGGATTGGCTTAGGAGTACTTGCTTTGAGAGAATGGATTGGCAAGCTTTTAAAAGCGCCTGTTATTGCATCATCCCTTGCGCTGGTCATTGGACTGACCGCTCCTGGTATCATGATGGCAGAAGGATGGGACGACCATGACCGCTCGAACAGATGGCATTCTGTAGATTCGGCCAAAAATCTTTTAAACTCTTGTGCACCTAACGCAATCCTATTTACAGGGGGAGATAATGATACGTTCCCGCTATGGTACGTTCAGGAAGTTGAAGGTTTCCGTACAGATGTTCGTGTATGTAACTTGAGCCTTTTAAATACCGACTGGTATATAAACCAGATGAAAAGGGATGTATATGAATCTGAAGCACTGCCAATTTCATTAGAGTTCGAAGATTATATCCAAGGCACTAATGACGCTTTATATTTCCAAGAAGTAGACAGGTTCAAGGATAGAGGTATCAGCCTTCCTGGGTACATTAACCTGGTAAAGCAAAGAAACTCTTTAGTAATGGCTCAGACCAGAAGCGGCGATGCTGTTACGACCTTCCCTTCAAGAAAGTTCTTCTTGCCTGTAAGCAAAGATGCGGCAGCACAAGCTGTACCTGAAGATTTAAGGGATTTCATTGTTGATAGAATGACTTGGTCAATCAACCAAAGCACATTGGAGAAAAAAGATTTGATCATGCTAGATATGATCTCTACCAACAACTGGGAAAGGCCAATTTATTTCTCGACGACGCTATCTCAAGCAAACTTCCTAAACCTAAAGGAATATACACAGCTAGAAGGGATGGCCCATAGATTACTACCGGCAAAACTGCCAGGTGCATCTCAAGGATGGATCAATACGGAAATTATGCATGATAACCTCATGAACAACTTCCACTACAGGGAGCTTGACAACCCTGATGTGTATTATGATGAAAACCACTTGAGGTTCCCGCTAAACTTAAGGACTCAGTTCCAAAGACTAGCAGGACAGTTAGAGCTTGAAGACAATAAAGAGCAGGCCTTAGAGGTAATAAACCATTGCTTCGCAGTAATGCCAGACACCTCTATACCTTATGATGTTTCCATACCTCCGTTCGTCCCAATTCTACTAAAACTAGGAGAACGAGACAAAGCAATTGAGATAACAGAAACAATGGGAGATAGAGCGGTAGAGAACTTGGCTTATCTGGAAAGAAAAAACACCCCTTATACCAACAGGGACTATTATCTGAACCTGCATGTTCTCAACACGCTCATAACAGGTTTGAGAAACCATGGAGAAACAGATTTAGCTGCCAGATACGATGAAACGTTTAGAAGGTATGAACGAATGTTAGGCAGGTAATCAAAAAATAAGCATTTAAAAAAGGGTTAATTTTTTTAACCCTTTTTTTATTATCTAGTTTTTACTTTCAGAGGAGTATTTATTATGAAGCTGAAAGTAGGAATATTTTTTTTCCATATTTTTTTATGCGCCTGCACTATGCAGGAAAAGCTGATGAACCACAACCGTTCATATACCTATATGAGCGGTTCAGAAAAAATCACACATAGGGTTTTAACAGACGGCAAAAACCTGAAAGTATTGATTAAAACAGTACCAAACGATATCCTGACACATTATACCGTATTGCTAGAGGTAAAGGAAAACTATAAGTCGCATGAGGTATTATATAGAGACAGCATTGCTAAACCAATATTGCAGCATAATGTAAAAGAGATTAACATTCCTGGCGAGTACCGAAACAAAATACTGGTACTCCGATTAATACATAATACGGGCAAGTACAGTTACTTATATGACATTCCACTAAGAAGAAATGCACAGTCTGCATTTCACATGTTCCGCAACCATGAACCCATGCCAGAAAATTATGCAAGGGCAAATGACACATTAGCTATAAAAGGCACCGCCGAGAAAGATTCTGTATTTTATCTTTTTCATTACAGCAACAAATTCAAAAGTGCAGAACCTCCTATATGGGCAAACAGGAGCATCAAAAAAAACCTAAGTATTGACACCATGCTCACAGTAAAAGCGGACACGCCTTTCCTCCTGCCTCAACCCGGTATGTATTTCATTCAAAAAGACACCAATAGTCTAGAAGGACGAAGCATATATGTCAGCCCTAACCGCTACCCTGCTGTCACAAAACCTGATGAATTACTGGCTCCATTGGCCTACATTATGTCTCCAATGGAATTTGAAGAACTATCCCATTACGAAGATACCAAAAAGGCTGTAGAGCTTTTCTGGCTTACTACGGGAGGTTCTAAAGAGCACACAAAAATGCTCATTAAAAAATTTTATCACCAAGTAGAAAACGCTAACATTCTTTTCACCACGCATAAAGAAGGCTGGAAAACAGATAAAGGCATGATATACATCCTTTTTGGTGTTCCAGAAGAGGTATTTAGATATGGACAATATGAGGAATGGTTTTACTACGATGATTTTAATAGTACAGGGATTAGTTTTACTTTTGTCAAAAAAGAAAGCATATTCTCTAGCAACCACTATGAGTTAATCCGTAAAGGTAGCTATAGAACCTATTGGCAAAAGACACTTGAAAAATGGAGAAATGGAATCCTGGTAAGATAAAGAAAAACAGCTTTATCAATGAAGACTATAATGATAAAAAAGATATAGTTTTTGGAATAAGACCTGTCATTGAAGCAATTCACTCAGGAAGAGAAATAGACAAGATTTTTGTACAGAAAGATCAGAACAGTCTACTCACTAATGAACTAATAGCCCTTGCCCAAGAACATGGAATACCCATTGCAAGAGTGCCCCTTGAAAAACTAAATAAGATAACCAGAAAGGTTCACCAAGGTGTTATTTGCTACCTTTCAGCTATTCACTATGCATCACTAGACAATGTTATTTCAGAAGCATGGAATCAGGGGAAAGAGCCGCTGCTACTCATTCTGGACAGGATTACAGATGTTAGAAATTTTGGAGCCATTACAAGAACGGCAGAATGCATGGGCGTAAATGGCATAGTTATACCTTCCAGAGGTGCGGCACAAATAAATAGCGACGCATTAAAAACCTCAGCTGGTGCTTTAAACTTTATACCTGTTTGCCGAGAGGAAAACTTGAAAAACACCCTTACCTATCTGAAAGATAGTGGTATTCAAATAATAGCATGTACAGAAAAAGCAGAAGACCTTCCAGCATCTGTCGACATGAAAGGCCCTGTAGCTATTGTCATGGGGTCTGAAGAAGATGGTATTTCGCCAGAATATCTAAAAAAGGCCGATAAGAAAGTTAGAATCCCTATGACAGGTAAAGTAGGTTCTTTGAATGTTTCGGTAGCAGCAGGAATGATCCTATACGAAGTGGTCAGGCAGCGGTCGTGATGAGCGGCTTATGATTGTTTAATTGGTTTGAGTTTGCCTTTCTGCTCTTTTACTAATTATGTGCCAGAGTCTAACAGATCCCTCGCGCCTCGGAATGACAGGCTATTATTAAAGTTGTAATTAACAGAAAATTAGTATTTAACCGTCATTGCGAGGCGCAAGATACTGGTTGTAAAAGCGATAAGTTTAAAGTTTACAGTCTTCAGTTTCTTATGAAAAAATGCCGCGGCAATCTGGTGGCGGTAAGCTCTGCTGATTAGTTGGTTGGGGGGTAAACACTAGACCTGACGATGAGATTGCTTCGTCGTTGCCTCCTCGCAATGACGGTGGGGTAAAGTGATGGTATATAGATTATTTACCTGTCAGCGTCCCTTGGTCCTGACAGCGTAAGTGTTAAACAACCTGACGGTGGGCTTGCTTCGTCGTTGCCTCCTACCGATGACGGTGGGGTAATGTAATGAATTGTGTCCAGGAGGGTTTGATTAATAAAAATGTATCGAGACACTACTTAAGATAAGATATGAGTCGTAGCTGGGATGCTACGACTAAAGGAGATGACATTTTTTTCAAGCTCCAAAAACTTCATTTACTCTTCTATAACAGGCACTTGAATGATTAAGTCGTCGGTTGCTCTGTATATTTCCAAAGAAGGGCTATCTTTTGTTTTAATACCTTCTCCTTCCGCATATTCTAAAATGCTCTCATAAACATTGATAGGAGAAACTATGTAGTGCGACTTCATATGCATTTGAACCACTTCACGGCTATCAATTTTAAGCACATTGTAACCTTGTGGAGGTGTAGCCAAAGAGTCTTCTACAATAAAACCAACAAATGCATCTGCTGTATCAGACCCTTGTTGTGGGTTATTGAAATAATATGCCGCACCATACCCATCAATATTGTTACTGCTAATATAGGCTTCTGCCTCCTCAAAAAGCGTGGCAAAATTTTTATCCTCTAGTTTTCCTTTATAATGTTTACCATAGATCCAATAGTCATTGGCTGTAATTTTTGAATGTTCTGGCTTCTTAAAACCACCTAGCTTATAATACCCAAAGAGCAATGAGGACATTACGACGCAGGCGATAATTACAAGTGCTTTTTTCATTAATTCTGAGACTTTAAAAATTGCATATGGTATAAATTATAGTAATATCCTTCTAACGCTAGAAGTTCATCGTGCGTGCCAGATTCTACTATTTCTCCTTTTTCAAGCACAATTATTTTATCTGCTTTTTTTATGGTAGATAGCCTATGGGCTATAATAAGCGATGTTCTGCCCTGCATCATTTTGTCCATAGCTTGCTGCACCAGTTCTTCAGTCTCCGAGTCTATACTCGAAGTGGCTTCGTCTAGAACTATAATAGCAGGGTCGGAAACCAAGGCGCGTATAAAAGAAATAATCTGCCGTTGTCCTGATGAAAGTGTACTTCCCCTTTCCATCACATTATAATCAAACCCTCCAGGAAACTCAGCAATAAACTTCTCCGCACCTAATAGCTTAGTGGTGTCCTGTATTTTCTGAGGAGAAATACCTGGTTCGTTTAAGGAGATATTATTGTAAATAGTATCTGAAAACAAAAACACATCCTGAAGCACGACACTCACTTGTTTTCTCAAACTACCCAAATCATACTCCTTCAAATCTCTTCCATCAATTTTTATGCCACCGGAAGAAATCTGATAGAACCCATTTAACAAGTTGATAATAGATGACTTTCCGGCCCCCGTTGCCCCAACCAGAGCCACGGATTCTCCAGGTTTCACGTCAAAAGAAATATTCTTTAAAACGTAGTCCTTCTCATTATAAGCAAACCATACATTATTAAACGAAATATGCCCTTTCAGATTATCCGCTTTAACATCACCTGATTTGTACTGGTACTGCTTTTCGTCCAATAATTTAAAAATACGATCCGAGCTGACAATGCCTAATTGAAGGGTGTTGAAACGATCTGCTATTAACCTGATAGGCCTAAAAAACATAGCGATATACATTACAAAAGAAGTCAGCACCCCATAGGTAACTTCCATATTCAATACACCTCTTGCTCCATACCATAGCAACAAGGCTGTGCCTGCCGCGCTTATAAAATCTGCTATTGGAAAATATACAGAATAATACAGGACGGACTTTAAGTTAGCTTTGCGATGCTCTTCATTGATCTTTCTGAATTTTTCATACTCCCGTTCCTCACTATTAAAGATCTGCACAATGCTCATGCCGGTAATATGCTCTTGAACAAAGGAGTTAAGGTTTGAAACGGCAGAGCGCACTTGATTAAAAGCTACCTTAATTTTTTCTTTAAATACATAAGTGCAAAATATTAGGATGGGCACAACAGAAAGCGTAACCAAGGTTAGTTTCCAGTTCCACCAAAACATGATGCAAAGGATAAAAATAAGTTGCAGTATATCACCAGAAATAGCGGCAAAACCCTCGCTAAAGACCGCAGACAAAGTTTCGATATCTGAAACATTTCTGGTAATCAGTCGCCCTACCGGTGTTTTATCAAAAAATCTAAGCCTGAAGGTTAGCAAATGCTGAAATAGCTTAATCCTCAGGTCACGTATTACATTTTGACCAATCCAGCCAGCCAACCAAGTATGCATGTAGTTTACCACACCATGAAGTATGAGTAAACCTATCAATACAACCGTAATAAATTGAAGCCCTTCCCAATCGCCCGAAGCAATATATTTGTCTACGGCATACCTCCCAATTAAAAAAGGTTTTAACGGACCCAGAACAGCAGTAAAAACAGTCAGGAAAACAAGCAAGTAGAAATATCCTGCGTAAGGTTTTACATAAGAAAACAACCTCCGCAGTATCCTGAAGTCAAATATATTTCCACTTTTAATTTTATGGTCTTCCAAAACTACCCTTCTCTAAATAACATGCAAAAATAGGAATGTCTGCTTTAAAAAATTGAATTGAAGAACAATTGTTGCAAAAATTAACACTCCTCAAAAAAAATTTCTTCAGGATAAGCTACTTTGCAAAGAAAGAGTCCATGAGGAGGCAAAGCACTTCCAGCCTGTTTACGGTCACGTGCCAAGATAACTTTTTCAAAATCACTAATTGAAATTTTCCCAAGCCCCACATCTATTAACGTCCCACCAACAGCCCTCACCATTCCCCTTAAAAAACGATTGGCGGTAATTCTAAAAATGATAAGGTCATCTTCCACGTCCCATTTTGCGGAAAAGATTTCACAGTTAAAGTTTTTTACATCTGTATGTACTTTGCTAAAGCTTTCAAAATCGGTATGTTTTTTAAGAATTTCACAAGCCTGGTTCATCTTATCTATGTCAAGCTTCTTGTCAAACCTCCAGGCAAATTCATTCAAAAAAGGATCTTTTGCCGGAGTTATTTTATACTCATAACTTCGGGACAAAGCATCAAAGCGGGCATGGGCGGTATCTTTTACCCGAAAAGCGGACTTGATGGCAATATCAGAAGGCAGCACGCAATTAAGGCTATACCTGTTTTTTTCTGTAAAAGCCTCTTTCACGTCAATATGAACAAACTGCTGGGAGCAGTGAACTCCGGTATCCGTTCTTCCACTACCAATTGTTTTTACAGGATACCGTAGCACCGTTGCTAGGGCCTCGTCCAGTTTTTGCTGGACCGACACAGCATTTTTTTGTATTTGCCAGCCGGCATAATTGGTGCCTTTATATGCTATTTCAAGAAAATACCTCAAACTTTATCTTTTTGTACAGGTTATAAGCCTGCGATTGTTATTTTTGCGATCTGCAATTTAAATTTTTCAAATCTATGATACAACGAGTACAAAGCCTCTTTCTGTTTGGGGCAGCAATTTTAGCTTTACTAATCTTATTTTTCCCGATCTGGACAGGCATAGGCTCAGCAGCCGATGCAGGCGAACAAGCACAAATAACTGCGCTGGTAGATGCTTTTGCAATAAGCATTGACACACAAACCGAGCCAGCAGAGGGTGCTGCTTATATTGCATCATTGGCCATTTTATCGGCCATAACTGCTTTATTCACCATTTTCAGGTTTAAAAACAGGATTTTGCAAATGCGTCTCTGTTCATTTAACCTACTTTTGCTTTCTGCACTCATTGGTACATATTTCTTGGCTATAAGTAGAGCAAGAAACTATTTTACCGAGACCGAAAGCGAAAATTTCCAAACTGGTTTCTATTTGCCTATAGCAGCCATTGTCCTCACATGGTTAGCCAACAAGTATATTAAAAAAGATGAAAAACTGGTTAGGTCGGTAGATAGGCTTAGGTAAAATTTTAAGAACAAAACACCCCATAAAAGCAGCAGACGGTATATCATCTGCTGCTTTTTTATATCTTTTAAAGTTTTTTTTCGTTAAACCTGAATAATGCGATAGAACTCTTCAAGAGAAAAATTGCAATTTCAGGTTTAAGCTGAAGTACTCACCTGTTTAGTTCATCATTATAATTGCTGATAATGGTTAAATATTCTTTATTGATATTCATTTTTATCTGTTCGTTCAACTTACATGCTCAAGATGGCAGGATTTTAAAAAAAGCGGAAGCAGCTTTAGAGTCAGGAGAATACGCACAAGCGCTTGAATATTTCGAGCAGCTTCTTGGAAAATCGCCAGAAGACGCCGAGCTTAACCATAAGACAGCGCTCTGTCACCTAAACATGTCTTCAAACAAAAAACTGCTTTACTATGCCAATAATGCAGTTAAGTACGCAGAAAAGCCAACCTTAGATATGTATTTCACATTGGCACGAGCATACCATTTGGACCACCAGTTTGATAAAGCTATTGAAGCCTATAAAAACTCAGACCCTGGCAATAAAAATAAAAAAGCAATCTCCAAATACATCAAAGAGTGCCAATATGGCAAGTCCTATGTATCCAATGCAGAAAAAATTAAAATCACGAATGCTGGCAAAAGCATAAACACAGAACATCCAGAATACCTGCCCTATATTACAGCAGACCTATCAAGGCTCTATTTTACATCCAGGAGGCCAGGCTCTACAGGTGGGAAAAAAGCCCCAGACGGTATGTACTACGAAGATATTTACACATCCGTAAATAGAGGCGGGGCGTGGGAAGCACCTGAAAACGTGGGGCCACCGCTAAATGGCGACGGGCATGATGCCTGTATAGGAATATCTGCCGATGGGCAAACGATGTTTATTTACAAAGGAAGCAATGGAGGCGATATCTATACCTCGGAGCTGAAAGGAAAAAAATGGAGCAACCCCAAGCCTATTGAAGAAGTAAATTCCCCATTTTTTGAAAGCTCTGCCTGCGTATCTCCTGATGGCAGAATGCTGTTCTTTGTAAGGGCTGCTGACTATAAGTCAAACAAGGACATTTATATGTGCAGCAAAACGGTCAAAGGCAACTGGTCTAAACCTAGGAAACTGCCTTTCAATACTGAATATGATGAAGACGCACCTTTTATGCACCCAGACGGTAAGACTTTATATTTCAGCTCAAAAGGCCACTCCTCAATGGGCGAGTATGATGTTTTTAAAGTCACTCTGAAACCAGATGGATCTTGGACCAAACCCGAAAATTTAGGATACCCTATTAATACCGCAGGCAACGATGTGTTTTTTGTACTGGCAGCCGATGCCAAAATCGGCCTTTATTCCTCAGACCGCGAAGGAGGGCTTGGCAAACAAGACATCTATACCATCCGCATGCCTGTAAAAGACAAAGGGCCGGAGCTAGCACTTTTAAAAGGGAAAGTCAAAGACGCTGAAACAGGCAAACCGTTAGAGGCTGAAATTACCATTACAGACAACAGTTCAAGGGAGCTTTTAGCAGAATTTCACTCCAACCAGTCTAGTGGAAATTATTTGGTCTCGCTACCTTCAGGCAAAAACTACAATGTAACCGTAGAAAAAGATGGTTACGTTTTCTATTCTGAAAACATCAACTTTAACCCTAAGGATGGTTATAAAGAAATGTACAGAGACATTGACCTAATGCCTTTGAAATCAGGATCAAAAGTAGTTCTAAAAAATATATTTTTCAATACAGGAGAAGATGTGCTTAGCAGCGAATCTATAACAGAACTTCAGCGGTTGGCAAGGCTCCTGTTGGAAAACCGCCAAATCCGGATAGAGATTTCAGGACACACTGATAACACCGGAAATAATGACATCAACAAACAGCTCTCTGAGAAAAGGGCAAAAGCCGTTTATGATTATTTGGTAGAAAATGGCGTGCCTGCAAACAGAATGACCTACCAAGGTTTTGGAAGCAGCCAGCCTATTGACACCAATGAAACGGAAGAAGGCAGACAAAACAACAGAAGAACAGAATTTAAGGTACTCTAAGCCTGACATCATGACAGGTAAATGTGTTTTTCATGGTATTGGAATGAAAATTGAAAAAACCTGAGGGAACAAAAATTAATGTAAGCAATGGAAGAAAAAGGTACCATTTCGATTCATACCGAAAACATTTTCCCAATTATCAAGAAATTTCTGTATTCGGATCATGAGATTTTTTTAAGAGAACTTGTTTCCAACGCTGTTGATGCCACTCAAAAAATCAAAAGATTGTCTTCTTTAGGCGAATATTCGGGTGAAACAGGAGATGTAAAAATCAAAGTATCACTGGACGAAGAAGCCAAGACCATTACCATTAGCGATAAAGGTATTGGTATGACAGCAGAAGAAATCAAAAAATATATTAACCAGATCGCTTTTTCTGGCGCTACCGAATTTGTTGAAAAATACAAAGACAAAGGTGATGACAAACAAATCATAGGGCACTTTGGTCTTGGGTTCTACTCTTCTTTTATGGTAGCAGAAAAAGTAGAGCTGATCACAAAGTCTTATAAAGAGGGTACTGAAGCCGCCCGTTGGGAGTGCGACGGTTCAACAGAATTTGAAATAACTGCCACTGAAAAAGACAGTAGAGGAACTGATGTAGTTCTTCATATTGCTGAGGACTCCAGTGAGTTCCTTGACAAGCTAAGAATTAAAGGAATTCTTGAAAAATACTGTAAGTTCCTTCCGGTAGAGATAGAGTTTGATGGCGAAGTAATTAACAACCCTGAGCCACTTTGGACTAAGTCCCCTTCAGGACTAAAAGATGAAGATTACCTAAAATTCTATAAAGAACTATACCCTTTTTCAGAAGACCCTCTTTTCTGGATTCACTTAAATGTAGATTACCCGTTCAACCTAACAGGTATTTTATATTTCCCTAAAATTAAGAGTGATATAGAGGTAAGCAGAAACAAAATACAGCTTTACTCTAGGCAAGTATTTATAACAGACGAGGTAAAAGACGTAGTTCCAGAGTTTCTGATGCTTCTGCATGGAGTAATAGACTCTCCTGACATTCCTCTGAATGTTTCTAGAAGCTTCTTACAAGCAGACTCTAATGTAAAGAAAATCAACTCGCACATTACCAAAAAGGTAGCGGACAAATTGTCTGAACTATACAATAAGGACAAAGCTGCTTATGAGCAGAAGTGGGACGACATTAATGTTTTTGTAAAATACGGCATGATCAGTGAGGACAAGTTTTACGACAAGGCCAAAGACTTTTGTCTGCTAAAAAGCACTGACGGAAAATATGCAACTTTAGAGGAATACAAAGAAAAAATCAAAGAGCACCAAACAGACAAAGAAGGCAATGTGGTGGCTTTGTATTCAACAGACCCTGGAAAGCAAGATGCTTATATAGACTCTGCCCATAAGAGGAACTATGATGTTTTACAATTTGACACTATCATAGATAGTCACTTCATAAACCTGCTGGAACGAAAGCTAGAGAAGTTTTCGCTAAAACGTGTCGATTCCGACAGTGTAGAAAAACTCATAGAAAAAGACCAGAAAACAGAAAGTGTGCTTTCTAAAGACGAGGAAGAAAAACTTAAAAAGATCTTTGAAAAAGCACTAGAAGGCAAAAACATGGCCCTGAATGTAGAAGCTTTGCCTGTAGACGAAATGCCTGTTACTGTTACCCAGCCCGAGTTCATCCGCAGAATGAAAGATATGTCGGCCATGGGTGGTGGAGGCATGAACTTTATGGGACAAATGCCTGACACAACTAATGTAGTGGTAAACGGCAACCACCAGTTGATGCAAAAATTGTTGAAAGAAGAAAACGAAGACACGCAAACAAAACTGGCCAAACAAGCATGCGACCTAGCGCTACTTTCTCAGGGAATGCTGACTGGTAAAGACTTGACAAACTTTATAAAAAACAGCATTAGCATTGCCTGTGTGTAAGCAGTGTTAACTCACATACCAACCAACCCCTTCCGAAGGACATCCTGACGAAGGGGTTATTTTTTCTTCTGACCAAGAATAATATTAACACCTGTATCATTTCTACTGCTCTGGTTTTGGCAGGCTCAGGCCAACTTATTAAATGGCACATTGTACCAGATAAATATTTCGCCCCTTCAGGGCTTTGATTTAAGTTACATTGTTCATTCCTCAGGGCCACACCCCTGAGTTAATTATTTCGCTCCTTTGGAGCTTTACTAAAATCATTAACAAACGGATTTCATCGGCACTTTCAAAATTTCCCCTTTTTATCACATGGATCTAAAATCCTTAAGGAACACCTAGAAAACGTTAGCATAGCACCAAAGGTGCGTAATATATAACAATGGGCAACAGCCCATTGTACCAGACAACAAACATTGCCCAAAGCCCTGAAGGGGCGTAATAGTTAATACCGAATTATTTCTCAAAATCTCGTTTAAAGATTTTGCCCCTTTTCAGCTTTATTAGTCTCAGTATTAAAACCCCTCAATAGCTTTAGCTATTTAAGAAAGGATTGCCAATGCTATTCCATAAAGAATTCTTGAATCTTGTCTTTTTTTAACTAGGTCGATATGTTCTTAATAATTTTCAACGCCGATCTGCGGTCTTAATATAACTAATGTCACCTGCTTTCTTTTTCTAATTTGTAATTTCCCTTATACCTTTTCTTCTCTGTTCGCCAGGCGCCGTCTACTGTAATATCCATGCTTAATTTAACAATCCCTTTATCTTGATTGATCGAATTCACCTTAACCCAACCAGCTAATCCTCTTTCTTGAAATCCATCATAAGAGTTATTTAACACCGAACAATCTACCTTCACTGTATTAGAATCAGCAAGACAAATTCTATTATTGATCTTAATTTTTTTAGGATTGAGATCAATCTTTAACCCTTCAAGGTGAAAGGAATGAATAACCCCTTTTTTATAATAACCAACCTTAACAAAAGCGCTTATAGTTGAATCTTCATTAATTCTAAAAGTATTTGCTTCTGACAAATTAGAATTAATTCTAACTTTAAGTCTTTGAGTATTTACACAGCCTTAATGTAACAAATAGCAAAAGAATAACGAGTAGTCTCATTCAATTTAAAATTGTAAATTACTAGGCGTTAAACCCAGCCCCCTGTATTTACCTCCCCTTTCTTTCAATTTACTGTAAATACCTGATAGATTCAAACAACCCGCAGGACTTTTCATATCCTTTAAATATCGAAGTATCCCAACCTCTTAAATAAGCTGACCATGCCCCTGCCCAGTCAAACCTGAAATATATCTTTTATGCTGCTGCCAAACTGATTTATTGTATTTTTGCACAACCTTGATAACCACTAGCGATTTCAGGTGTTAAAATATTAGTAAAGCTGGTACAATTTAAATGGAAACATTTGATTTTTAAACAGTTTAACATACACATGAAATCTTATTTTAATATTTCGAACTAAGTCTATTGAAAAAAACCAGCAATAGCAATAATAAAGAACAAGTGTTTCAGTTAGTATTAAAAAGTGTATTTTTCTGCTTCAGGACTATGAACATGTTATTACCACGTATTTTAACTATATGGGTTGTCCTGCTAATGCTTTGTTCTACAGAAGTGCTTGCCCAAAAAAATCCTCGCAAGGCAAGAAACGACTCTATACCTAGACTGGACACCCTACTAGACGAAGATGAAGAAGAAGAGGAAGAGAAAGACGACAGTAGGTCTGCGAAGAAAAAGATTAAGAAAAAAGTCTTTTATGGGATCAAAACCAAAAGGTCGTTTATCCGAAAAGGGAAAGGGCCCAGGCAGACTTTAGAGATGTTCTACTATCTTAAAAAACCTCTTGAGCCAGACCCTTATATAAAGTCTCTTCATGTTTTTGACATAAAAAAGAAGAAAATATTAGAGGTTTCTTCCCTTGAAGAGCTTGACAAAAAGAACATCCCGTACAAAATATTACATGGCCCTTACAAGAAATTAGTAGGGGGCGAGCTCATAGAAGAGGGTATTTTTTATGTAGGAATGAAACATGGACGATGGGAAAGGTATGACAAAGAATACAACCTGCTGGACAAAACAAAGTATAAAAGAGGCTTTTTAAAAGATTCTAAAATCACTTATTACGATCCGGCCAAAACCAAAATAAAAGAAGTTAAGCCCCTTCGCTATGACGAGTTGCATGGCGAATATTACCGTTTTAAAGAAAATGGACAGGTGCTTGAGTATGGCAAATATTTGGATGGTCATAAAATAGGTATTTGGATAGAATATTTTCCCGACAAAAACAAAAAAAAGAAGGAAACCAAATATCCAATGAACCCCTATACGGACGACAGCGAACCCTATGTTCTTAGTGAGTGGGATGAGCAAGGCAACGTGCTCATAAGAAACGGAGAACCTTTCTATGACCCTAAAAAGGGCAAACGGGCGAAAAAGTAAAATGGTTTTTTTGCTCGTCCATATTTTTTAAAATGGATTATGCATTAGATTTCTTTATGAGGGGCAAAAGAACAAAAAATCAGCGTGTTTGGTTTGCAAAGCATTGTGGTTCTACGGTTAAAAACCAAATGCAAGCGAAGCGTCTGATTTGAAGTTATTTTGCCACCTAATAGAAGATCCTCATGCATATTTCAGGTTAAAGTTTATAAAAGATATTACCCCTTTTTAAATTCCTATTCTCATTTCATTATATTTGAAGCTTGAAAAATGTTCTTATCTAATAGTATTAAACTATGAGCAACAACCTAACCGGTTATACCTCCTGGAAAAGTCTCCAAAACCATTACAAGACAGCATCAAAGCTGCAAATGAGAGAATTGTTCAATGAGGATCAAAAAAGATTTTCAAAATTTTCTATACAGTTTAATGACATCCTTCTGGATTACTCCAAGAATAGGGTAACAGAAGAAACCATGAAGTTGCTAGTTGAACTAGCCCGTGAAGCTGGACTGAGGGATGCGATAGACGCCATGTTTTCAGGAGAAAAGATAAATACTACTGAAAACAGAGCGGTACTTCACACAGCACTAAGAAATAGGGCTAACACGCCTATCATGGTAGACGGAAAAGATGTGATGCCTGCTGTAAATGAGGTGCTAGGCAAAATGAAAAAGTTTTGCGATGACATCAGAAGTGGAAGCTGGAAAGGGTATACTGGCAAGGCCATAACGGATATAGTCAATATCGGCATTGGCGGTTCTGACCTTGGCCCTTATATGGTTACAGAAGCACTTAAACCTTACGGAAAAGAGGGACTAAATGTCCACTTTGTATCTAATGTCGATGGCACACATGTTTCGGAGGTACTGAAAAAGGTCGACCCTGAAACAACTGTGTTTATCATTGCCTCTAAAACCTTTACCACACAAGAAACAATAACCAATGCCGAAACAGCCAAAAATTGGTTCCTTGTAAAATGTGGCGATCATAACTGTGTAGCCAGGCATTTTGTGGCACTCTCTACCAATGAAAAAGCGGTTGCTGCTTTCGGTATTGATACAGACAATATGTTTGAGTTTTGGGATTGGGTTGGCGGACGTTACTCTCTATGGTCTGCCATAGGACTTTCTATTGCTGTATATATTGGTTTTGACAATTTTGAGAAACTTTTATCTGGTGCACATGAGATGGATGTCCATTTCAGGGATACAGCATTTGAGAAAAACATACCTGTAGTTCTTGCGCTACTTGGTGTTTGGTACAACAATTTTTTTGATGCCGAAACTCATGCCATCCTCCCTTACGATCAGTACATGCACCGGTTTGCTGCATATTTTCAGCAAGGAGATATGGAAAGCAATGGCAAAAGGGTAACCAAAGATGGCAAAGTGGCAAATTATACCACTGGCCCAATCATTTGGGGAGAGCCAGGCACCAATGGCCAACATGCATTTTACCAGCTTATCCATCAGGGAACCAAGCTTATACCTTGTGACTTCTTGGCACCGGTACAAACACAAAACCCAGTGGGCGACCATCATGAAAAACTTCTGGCAAACTTCTTTGCACAAACAGAAGCTTTGATGAAAGGTAAAACAGAAGAAGAAGCACGTGCAGAGCTACAGAACGAAGGATTATCAGACGAACAGCTTAAAGCACTTCTTCCTCATAAGGTTTTTCCTGGAAACACCCCTACTAACTCTATTTTCTTCAAAAAGCTAACTCCAGAAGTATTGGGCGCACTTATAGCTATGTATGAGCATAAGATCTTTGTTCAAGGTGTTATCTGGAACGTCAACTCTTTTGATCAGTGGGGCGTAGAGTTAGGAAAGCAGTTGGCAAAAGCTATTTTAGGAGAGTTAAAAGACGACCAAGAGGTTGCCTCTCATGACAGCTCAACCAATGGCCTCATCAACTTCTTTAAGAAAAACCGATAAAGTACAGCCATATAATACCAAAGCCACCTTTAGAAGGTGGCTTTTTTTATGCGGTGTTAACTTATTCTCCGATTAGAAGGCTTCTGATACCATAATGTAAAACCCGTTATTCCCTCCCCTACCAATTCCATAATCCAGCCTTATATTCAGGTGTTCCTTTTCATTGATTGTGTACCGTATTCCGCCTCCATACGAATACTTTAATGTATTCAAACCAACATCGCTAATATTTTCAAAAACATCACCTATCCCGGCAAAGCAAGCAATACCAAAGCGCCCGATCACAGGCATACGGTATTCAACCTGTGTACCAAGGAAATTATTATCTCTGTACCTGTTCTTTGAGTAGCCCCTAAGGATTTCATCACTACCGGCAAAAGCCATACTGGTAAAAGGAATATCACCATGGTTAAAATTTCCAGTGACATTGGCAGCCAACACACCTCTGTTAAATACTTTTTTATAAGTACTAAAGACAAGGTTTAAATTTGTATAGTTAAAATCGCTTCCCAAATACCCACCGTAGAAATAAGAAGACGCTTCGAAAAAGACACCCTTTGAAGGATAAACCACATTGTCTCGGGAGTCATAAATACCGACGAGACCTAAGCCTGAAGTCAGACCTCCGTCATGCCCCGAAATCCTCCCTGTACTTAAAAGCTTATCTTGTTCCAAGTCAAACCCATAAGCATAGTTAAAATGAAAGTCGCCTCCTAAAAACAAATTGGGGCGCACCTTTCTCATGACCAATTTCTTAAAGGTAAAGTAGCTGTAGTCAAAATTTTCATAAACCGGCTCACTCATATTACCTACACCATAAAAGCGGTCTGGAAAATTCCGGTACCTCAAAACACCTTTAATATAATACTTCTCATCAGGCAAAAATATATCCCAAGACCCATAAACATCTAACTGATTGTTCAAGGTATAATTAGACATCAACTTAGCATGAGAAAGACGTGTAGTGCCCTCTTGGCCTTTCAATCGAAAGTAGGTAACCCCTAAAGCACCAAAAGCAAAACGGGTATCTGGGGTATAGTAAAATAATGGAAGCGCCATAAACCCTTTACTTTCTTCCAAAGTATCCGATGGATTGTCAGGGTCTCCTGGCTTCCCATTTCCAGCCGCACCATAAGAGGTAAAAATTGACAGCAAGAGCGAAAGGAAAAGTATTTTCAAAATAGTATAATACATCAGCTATAAAGGCTTGATTAATAAAAACCAAGACTACGACACAAAGCGTTGTTTTATGCTTTTCATTAATTACGAAACCCAATTTTTACAATCAGACTTAGTTGATGTATCATAAACGGACGAACACCCCATAAAATTCCCATTGGTCTTTAATTCAAAGGAATCTCTTGTAAGACATACAAGCAATAGGTCTCAAATAAATTTACAGGGAAAACAATATTGCAACTTCACTTTTCACCACGTGCTGGAATAGGGAGCGGTCGCTGAACAAAAGACCAATCCTATACAAATAAAAAATAAAGACATGTAATGAACACCCTAAATTCACCTATATGCTACACAAAAGGCACTTTTGTAAAAATTCTAAGATAATAAGTGATTTTTTCATTAAAAATGCAGAAATTTAATACACTTAATTGCAGGATAATGAAGAAATCATTTTGCTTCTTCATTGGCTTAATCATTTCATTTTTAGCGTCCGGACATAAGCCACCGGAAGAGACGCCTTTAAAATTCATAGAAAATAAAGGTCAATGGCACGACTATGTCTTATTTAAAAGTGAAATTCCATCAGGTGCTTTATTTTTTGAAAAGGACGGTTTTACTTGGAATGTATTAGATCCTACACTTTTTGATCTATTACATGCGCATTCACCAGCAAAAAACCAGATGCGCCTAAAAGGCCATAGCTGGAAAATGAAATTTAAAAACGCATCACAGCAAACCTCTGTTTCTGGACAGCAAAAGCGCCCAGAACACTTTAATTTTTTCCTTGGGAAAGATTCGGAAAAGTGGGCATCAGGGGTTTCTGCATTTACAGAGCTTTACTATAATAGCTTATACGAAAACATTGACATGAAGGTTTACACGTCTAAGACCTCTGTAAAATATGATTTTATAATACAACCAGAAGGAGATCCTTCTCAAATATCAATGGAGTATGACGGGGTAGATAACTTATCATTAAGAAATGGGGATTTAATCATTGAAACATCAGTAGGGGAAATTATTGAAACTAAACCTTATGCCTACCAAATACAAGGGTCAGAGAAAAAGACTGTCCCGTGCAATTTTAAAATACAAGGAAAGCGTGTGTACTTTGAATTTCCTTCTGGTTATGACCAAAGCGCTACTCTTATAATAGACCCGGAATTAATATTTTCTACCTTCTCTGGATCATTTTCGGACAATTTTGGGTACACGGCCACCTTTGACTCAGACGGCTTTCTCTACTCTGGGAGCACATCATTTGGTCGTTGGTACCCAACAACTGTGGGAGCTTATGACCGGGAGTTCAATGGTGGCATTGTAGATATTGCCATTACAAAATATGACACCACCGGTACATTCATGATCTATTCCACTTTTCTGGGAGGGGAAAGTGACGAAATGCCCCATAGCATGATCGTCAATAACCGGGATGAGCTATATGTGTTTGGCACGACCGGTTCGCCTGATTTTCCTGTTACTGAAAATGCTTATGACACCACATTCAAAGGCGGTCCTCCTATCAATTACATCCCTCGTGGAATGGGCACCTATTTCCCAGATGGCACCGACATGTTTGTGACAAAGTTCAATCAAGATGGCACAGACCTTTTAGGGTCGACTCTTATTGGTGGCACCAACACTGATGGGCTAGGTACCCATATTCACCTTCTATACAATTATGCGGATGAAGTAAGGGGAGAAATAGACATCGACCAGGAAGGCAGTGTGTACATTGCTTCTTGTACAAGGTCAACAGATTTTCCTGTTACCGCAAACGCTGTACAAACTGAACATGCGGGAGAGCTAGACGGATGCGTGGTCAAATTGAAACCAGATTTATCTGATGTGGAATGGAGTACTTTTTTAGGTGGCTCACATGCAGATGCACTGTATTCAATAGCATTCGACAGTACAGGACAAGTCTATGTAGCAGGCGGCACAGCCTCGCTTGATGCACCAGTTACAGACGGAATACTACAACCTAACCATGGCACAGGGCGCTCCGATGGTTATATTGCCAGCATTAGCAAAGATGGATCTGACTTGTTACGTGCAACTTTCTATGGATATGACTCATACGACCAGATTTACTTTATTGAAACAGATCACAGAAACAATGTTTACGTGCTAGGACAAACAGAAGCAGAAGGAGAAACATATATATATAACGCAGAATACAACCACCCTAACAGTGGTCAATTTATCACGAAATTTACCTCAGGTTTGGATTCCATCATATGGTCTACCGCCTTCGGTACTGGATCGGGGGCGCCAGATATTTCTCCAACAGCATTTTTGGTAGATCACTGTCAGAAAATCTACCTGGCAGGATGGGGTGGCGAAGCAAACCAATTGGGCAGAAACAATGCAGGATATACCACTGGTTTAGACATCACCGCCAATGCCTTTCAATCCACGACCAATGGCAGTGACTTTTATTTAATGGTATTGGAAGATGATGCCTCTTTCTTATCATATGCAACTTTTATGGGAGGTCCTGTAAGCAATGAACATGTAGACGGTGGAACCAGTCGGTTTGACCGTAGTGGAAAGATTTACCATGCAGCATGTGCTGGTTGTGGCTACAATTCCGACTTCCCAATACATCCTAACCCCGGCGCTGTTTCTCCGACTAACAACCACTCATGCAACAGTGCGGTATTTAAAATTGACTTTGATATGCCAGCCATGGATGCAGATTTCTTGCTACCTGAGCTAACGTGCAACCTGGATCTGGAGCTAAACTTTGAAAATAGAAGCACCTCTCACAACAGCACCCGATACTTTTGGGACTTTGGAGATGGAACCACTTCTACTGAAAAAAATCCACAACATACGTATTCAGAAGGAGGAAATTATCTAATAAAACTTATTGTCGCAGACAGCGGCACCTGCAATCTTTCAGACACCACTTACCAGGAAATTGTAGTTAGACCAGACAGCATATGGAACCTGCCAGACACTACCGTATGCCCGGGCACAGAGTTGCAAATGGGCAGAAAGCATGACGAACAGACCGATCATCATTATACCTGGATACCCGAAAATGGACTTAACGACCCTACCATACCAGACCCTATTTTAGAAGTAACGGAAAGCCAAGAATATGCCTTGGTAATTTCATACAGCAATTGCTCGGACACGTTATTTCACCAAATAAACGCAGACAGCATCAATGTAGGCATCTTGGGGGATACTGTTATATGCCATGATTCCCCACCACTGGAGTTAGTCTCCCAATCAAATGGTAATCCTGTACGGTACTATTGGTCAACCAATCCAGACTTTGACCCCATATTGAACCAATCACCATTAGACTCATCCTATAGTGCGGACCCTATGGATACTTACAATACTTATTATGTAAAAATCTATAATGAGAAAGACTGTCCTGCTACAGATAGCATTACCATTCGTGTGAGCAATGTGTCCGTTGCAGTGCCTGACACCATTATATGCAACACAGATCCACTAGAGTTATTAGCAATAGGGGAGCCAGAAGATCTCTCCTACACTTGGCAACCCCATTCATCTATACAATCACCGACAGATGGGTCAGTTATTACAGTACAGCCAGACACTACGACCCAATATACTGTTACTGCCACCAACGAAGACAACTGCACAGCAACCGCTACCGCCAATGTATCCATTTCGGGACTCTTCTTTGACCCATTAGAGGCAGAGATTTCCGCTGACACCATTTGGCAAGGAGAAAGGGTAACATTAACTGTAAGACCAGAACATGGCTATATTTACAACTGGACACCGGCGGATGGGCTGAACAATGCAAACGCTCCGAGGGTAGGTGTATACCCTGACGCCAATACAACATGGACGGTCACTGTTACTGACCCGGTAGCTGAAAACTGCCAAAGGGATACTACATTAAGTGTGGTGGTAAAAGAGGTGTTCTGTGGCCCTCAGGATATTTTTGTCCCCAATGCATTCTCTCCCAATGGTGATGGGTTAAATGACATACTGTATGTACGAGGCGAGAATATTTACGAGCTTTACTTTACCGTTTATAACCGATGGGGAGAAAAGGTTTTTGAAACAAAAAACAAGGATATTGGTTGGGACGGAACTTACAAAGGGCGTGCAGCAGATCCCGGGGTGTTTGTTTATTATTTAGAAGCAAAATGTCCGGGAGAAAGAAAGTATTTCGAAAAAGGAAATATAACCCTTCTAAGATAAGTGTATTATCAAAACCCTGACGCTACATATCGCCCACTGTCTCTTTTGCTTTGCATTATTCACTCTAAATAGCGCACAAGCTCAGGACATACATTTTTCTCAATATTATGCCTCTCCCCTAACGTTAAACCCAGGAATGACTGGTGCTTTTGAAGGAAGCTACAGACTTACCGCCATTGGAAGGTCTCAGTGGCGCTCTGTGACCATTCCATATCAAACCTTTGGAGCCTCTGCAGAAGCCAGAAATTTGACAGAGAACAAAAAAGCCGCAGCCGGGCTTCAGTTCTTCTACGACCAAGCCGGTGACTCTAGGTTCTCAACTTTACATGTGAATTTTTCCACCTCTTGGAAAATCTCTCTAGACAACAACCAAGACCTGTACATTGGAATACAACCAGGCATTGCCCAAAGAACCTTAAATTATGACGACCTGGTTTTTGAAAGTGATTATCTAGGCATAGAAAATGCAGAGGTTTTTCATACCACCAGCCTGACATACCTTAACTTAGGAGCTGGCCTTTTCTGGGAATACAAGCCTAGAAGGAATAAAACACAAGCCAATGCTGGCGCATCATTATTTAACATTAACCGCCCAGAGCAATCATTTTTCACAAACCAAGACATCCGACTGGACAGGCGCTTGTTAATCCATGGCTCAGTAACACAACAAGTAACTCGCAGGACATGGCTTATACCGCACGCTATGTATGCCAGGCAAGGCACTTTTCAAGAATTAGTAGTAGGCGGACAAGTAAAATATAAATTGTCATTTTCTCCTTATGAAAACAAAAACTTTTATGCTGGACTTTCAACCCGTGTTGGAGATGCCGCCATTGTTTCTGTAGGCATGGATATAAATGATCTATATATCGGGGCCAGCTACGACTTTAATTACAGCAACCTTGTACCAGCAAGCCATTTCAGGGGCGGCCTTGAATTTGCACTGATTTACCTTATACCGGAAAAACAGGATAGAAAGCAATATAAAACATGCCCACTATTTATGTAAAATACATACCCCTGCTATGTTTACTGGTTAGCTTTTCATCATACGGGCAAAAGCATTATCTTATATATGCTGAACAAGCTTATGCTGAAAAGGATTATTACGGAGCAGCTTTATATTACAAGCAAGCATTAGACATAGACCCTTCTAACATAAAAACACAATATGCGTATGCCGAGGCTTTGAAAAAAGGGGCTGATTACGAAAAAGCTGCACGACAGTACAAGCAGGTGTTTTATAAAGACAGCATTATGGCTTTTCCTGAAAGTGCCTTTTGGCTGGGCATGATGTTAAAAAATCTTGGCAACTACAATTCCGCACACCAGTACTTTGAAAAATATTCTAAACAGACAAAAAATAAAAACACATGGTATTACAAAAAGGCCAATCAAGAAATTGAAGCCTGCAAATTTGCGCAACACTTAGTAAAAGACTCGGTGTTGGTAGAAATAACTAATGCAGGCACTAACGTGAATACCGATTACTCAGAAATAGGGTTATGTATTATAAACGATACCACTCTTTTATACTCCACTTTTCAAGACGAAACTGACCCGAAAGCAAAGACCCAAACCAGCAACTATTTAACACTGCATCAAACCATATATAAAAATAAAGAGTGGCAAAAACGTACACCGCTCTTTGAAAACTTTACCCTGAAAGACAAACACATTGTTAATGCTTGCTCTGGATATTATAACAACCGCTTATACTTTACCGCTTGCGACAATTTGTTCAAGTGTGATATTTACTACACAGAAAAAGAAAAAGGTCCACAGCCGTTGAACATTAACTTAGAGGGGTATACAACCACAAATCCATCCATAGTCTTAATTGATGGTGTAGAGGTTCTTCTATTCTCGTCGGACAGGCCTGGCGGAGAGGGCGGCTTAGACATCTGGTATAGCATGCTGCAAAATGGATCATTTAGCGCTCCTAAAAACCTGGGCCCAACCGTCAATACTTTAGAGGATGAAATTTCTCCATACTATGATGCGCACAATAAAATACTATACTTCAGCTCCAATTGGCACAAAGGATTAGGCGGGTATGACATTTTTCAAAGCAAAGGAAGTCTGAGAAATCTTAGCACACCTAAAAACCTTGGCTACCCGATAAATTCAAGTGCTAACGATTTATATTTTAAGCCTTTTAATAAAGAAGGGGCTGTATTCATTTCAAACAGGACAGGTTCGCTAACTTCAAGAAACGAGAACTGCTGTAATGACATTTGGCTAGCTAAGGGATATAAAGCAAAAGAGGAAAAGCCTCCTAAAGCTGATACCATCCAAAGGATAGCCCAAAAAACTCCAGTGGCGCCAAAAGGCCTTTCAGCCATTAACCTATATTTTCATAACGACCAACCTGATCCAAACTCTATACTACAAGAAACATCGCAATCTTATGAAGCGCTTTATACATCATACATAGATTTAAAACCTTCCTATCTAAAAGAGGCGACCAACAGTGATATATCGTCAGCAATGAAAGAAAGTATTCAGCATTTCTTTTCTTCCCATGTGGAAAAAGGTATGCAAGACCTGAAGCTCTTATCTGGAAAAATATTAGAAGCACTAGAGCAAAATCACCAAGTACACATAACCTTATCTGGTCATGCATCACCCTTAGCTTCTAACAACTACAATTTCAACTTAACATTAAGAAGAATACGGAGCATCAAAAATTATCTAAAAACCTTTAATGGTGGCGTACTTAAAAAATACATCGACACCGCAAATGACAGTTTGCCGTCATTGGTAATTACAGAAGTTCCTTATGGAGCATATAAAACTAATACGATTGACTACAGCAATCAAACGGCACCGGCGAATGACATATACAGCACAGCAGCAGCAAAAGCAAGGCGGGTCGAAATGCAAACCTCCATTATCAATAGATCAGATACAGCCTATGCGCATTTATTTATAGAGAAGCCTGTTGCCAAAACCCCATTGCAAGAAAACAGCTTAGTCACATTTTTGCTAAGCAACACAGGAAATGCCCCTTTAAAAATAACAGACATTAAGTTTCCTAAAAACCTAACACTAGCGCAAGCCCCAGACGAAATTTTGCCAAGTACACAATCTAAACTGGTGCTAAAGGTTAAGAATGCAACAAGCTTTTCTGAAATTGAAATAGAAAGTAACAGTTATACAGGCAAGGCATCTCTATTTATCCTTTCCGAACCTTTATAGAATCTCTTTCTAATTTTTCCTTTTTTTGTTCATGTTTCACCCAAGGCCTTATAATCAGTCGAGTAGCGCGGTCATAGGTAAAGTAGTTCCATACCCAGTTAAAGAAAACAGCAACCTTGTTACGAAACCCCACCAAAGAAATAATGTGCACAAACATCCATACAAGCCATGCAAAAACACCAGCAAACTTCCAATTCGGCAGGTCTACTACCGCACGGTTTCTACCTATTGTAGCCATACTGCCTTTGTCGTTGTATTTAAATGGCTTAGGAGTTTTATTTTTGTGCATTCTAAGCAGGTTTTTAGCCACTAAGCGTCCTTGTTGAATAGCCACTTGCGCTACCATAGGGTGACCTCTAGGTATTTCAGGTGTATACATACCAGCGACATCGCCAATACAGTAGAGGTTTTCATATCCTTTTATCCTGCAGAACAAATCTACATGATACCTGTTACCTTTGATAACCTCAGGGTCAATCCCTTCTATAATAGAGCCCATAACGCCTGCCGCCCATATCAGGCTTTGGCTCACAATCTTCTTGCCATCGCCAAACTCTACAATGTACCCATCATAATTTTTTACAGTGGTATTGAGCATCACATGAACACCAAAATCATCAAGGTATTTCAATGCCTTTTTTGAAGCATTTGCCGACATGCCATTCAATAGCTGAGGAGCTGCTTCAATGAGGTAAATATCCATTTTAGTAAAATCCAGCTCTGGGAGATCGTTAGGCAGCACATGCTTTTTGAGCTCTGCTATAGCTCCTGCCAACTCCACGCCTGTTGGCCCTCCTCCAACAATAACTACATCAAGAAGGCTACTACGAACTTCTGGATCTGAAACCAACAAGGCCTGTTCAAAATTTTGAAGGATTTTACTCCTCAAATCTAGCGCCTCAGGTATTTTTTTCATTGGCACAGAGTTCTTTTTAACGTTCTCCATGCCATAGTAATTGGTTTTAGAACCAGTTGCAATTACCAAAAAATCATATTTCAAACGCCCGATACTGGTATTAATACAGTTTTCAGAGGGAAATATCCGGTTGACCTTAGCCATTCGGAAATAAAAATCTTTATACCCTTTAAAAATACGTCTCAAAGGTGCTGCAATGGCATCAGGTTCTAAGCCTGCTGTAGCCACTTGGTACATCAAAGGCTGAAAATTATGGAAATTATTCTTATCTAACAGCACTACCTGAAAAGGGTTGTCCCTGCCAAGGGTTTTGACGATTTCGACACCGGCAAAGCCGCCACCGATCACCACTACCCGAGGCTTGTCAGAGTCAGGGATATTCATAGACACCCTGCTTTTCGGCTCTTCGTTTTTGCCCTGCCCATTATTCAGATCAAAATTCGCACTACGGTATTCCATAAAAAAATAATGGATTTAAAATTCCCTTGAAAAACTTTTATTACTAACAGCCTACAAATAATAATGTTTAAAGAACAAAACAATACGCTTTTTTAGAGGCCGCAAACCAGTAAACAAAAAACCAGAAAATACACCCAATGATTTATTCTTTTCACCTGAATTATGCATTAGATTATGTTATAAGGGGCAAAAGAACAAAAAATCAGCGTATTGGGTTTGCAAAGCATAGTGGTTCTATGGTTAAAGACCAAATGCTAGCGAAGCGTCTGATTTGATATATTTTGCCACGCAATAGAAAATCCTAATGCATATTTCAGATTATATGTCCTTGGGCCAGTCATTTCATATAAGTCCTACAGCACAACCTTCTCCTCGCGCACAACTCGCTATACATGCAAAGCTAGAAGTGGCACATTGGTATTTAATGCCATTTTTCTGGTAATACTCGGCCGTAAAAGCTTATTAATCCCTTTTCTGCGATGGGTAGCCATTACCAATGCATCAGGATGGTGCCCGGACGTATATTCAGAAATGCCCTTAAGAATATTTTTATTCAGGCCATGCTCATATTCAAGCCGGTCATAACCAAGGCAATTGACTACCTTATCTTTAAACTCCTCATAACGTTTGTAATGGTCGGCGTCATCTTCATCGCTAATATTCAATACAGTAATATCTGCTTCGAATGTCTTTGCAAAATCAGAAAGCTCACATAAAGCAGGCACATCAGCGTCAGATAGTTCGCTAGCAAACATAACCCGGCGAAAATCCTTAAAAGCTGCATTTGCAGGAATGGCAAATACAGGGCAGGAAGCTTTTTCTACCAAATCTGCCGTTACACTTCCTGGCAGAAAGCCATTGCCAGCTTCATTGCCACCAGTCCCTATAACTATCAAAGAAATATGCTCATCCTTTACAAGCGAAACAATGTTATCAGCAGCCATTCCGTGCTTTAAGATATACCTACAAGGCACATCACCATTCATATCGCGCACTTCACCGACAATCCTTTCCAGTTTGGACTCATCTTGCCGAAACCTTTCTTCATATTCACGGTCTATAGAGTCCAAAGAAATATCACTACTGTAACGTGGATAATGACTTGAGTGAAACACGATCAGCTCACCTTTCATTCTCGCTGCCAGATTGACAGCATAAGCTAATGCGTTTTTAGATTTTTCTGAAAAGTCTGTTGGAAACAATATCTTATTTGCCTTCATACCACCCCCTCTTTTTTTAATTTAACCCTCCGACCTACTATTTAGTTAAGAATTTACCGCTAAAATCTGTATAAGGATAAAAAATATTGTTAAAATTGTATTTAAGCTGATTGATTATGAGAGAATATGTAGAAAAAAACCAAGAGCGATTTATACAAGAGCTCATAGAACTGCTAAAAATACCTTCTGTAAGCGCTGACAGTCGACATAAAGATGATATGACACGCGCAGCAGAGTATGTCAAAGATGCACTGACTAAAGCCGGAGCTGACAATGCCAGGCTTATACCAACAGAAGGAAACCCTGTAGTCTATGCTGAAAAAATTGTAGATGAAAGCCTTCCGGTAATTCTCGTTTATGGCCACTATGACGTGCAGCCACCTGATCCATTGAACCTATGGAACTCCCCTCCGTTTGAACCTGTCATAAAAGATGAAAAAATTTATGCAAGAGGCGCCAGTGATGACAAAGGGCAAATGTACATGCATGTAAAAGCACTAGAAATAATGCTTCAGCATGACACTTTGCCATGCAATGTGAAGTTTATGATAGAGGGCGAAGAAGAGATAGGTTCTGACAGCTTAGACAATTTTATTCGTGAGAACAAGGAGTTGGTAAAAGCCGATATCGCATTAATATCCGATACAGGGATATTTTCTAATGAATGCCCTACCATCACTACAGGTTTGCGCGGCCTAAGCTATCTCGAAGTAGAAGTTATCGGCCCTAACAGAGATTTACACTCTGGTGTTTATGGGGGAGCCATAGGGAACCCGGTCAACATTTTATGTGAAATGATTGCCTCATTAAAAGATAAAGACAATCATATTACAATACCTGGGTTTTATGATAAAGTAAAAGTCCTTTCAAAAGAAGAGAGAGAAGAACTTTCGCAGCTTCCATTTGAACCGGAAGCATTTAAAAAAACGTTAGGAATTGGGGAGCTTCACGGAGAAGCAGGTTATTCTACCCTTGAGCGGGTATCTATCAGGCCTTCTTTGGATGTCAATGGAATTTGGGGCGGTTATATAGGAGAAGGAGCCAAAACAGTACTCCCTTCAAGCGCCTATGCTAAAATTTCCATGAGACTGGTACCAAATCAAAGCTCAGAAGAAATTACCAAGCTTTTTCAGGAGCATTTTACTAAAATAGCGCCACCAAGCGTAAAAGTTAATGTAAAACCACATCATGGAGGCGAACCTGCCGTTATATCTACAAATTCGGCAGAATACATTGCAGCTAGCAAAGCATTTGAAGATGTTTGGGGAAAAACACCCGTACCTATGCGCGAGGGTGGAAGTATTCCAGTGGTAAGTTTGATAGAGAAAGAACTTGGCATAAAAACTGTACTATTAGGTTTTGGATTGGAGTCTGACGCCATACATTCTCCGAATGAAAATTTTAAGATTTTTAACTATATTAAAGGCATAGAAACCATTGTCATGTTTTACAAACATTATGCTGGTGAAAAGAAATAAAATAAAGAAGAAATGCGAAAAATAAGCCTTCTTGTCCTATTAACTATTGCCACTATTGTATCTGCTTTTGCACAAGGGGCAAATCCAGCTTCTTGGAGCTATGAAACATCTAAGTCTGAGGTAAAAGCTGGCGAAACTATTGAGCTTATATTCAAGGCTGACATAAAACAGCCTTGGTATATGTACTCTTCTGATTTTGAACTAGACGGCCCAATGCCGACAGAATTTTCGTTTGAGCCTCACCCCTCCTATCAAATAGAAGGAGACGTGCAGGCTATAAACCCTAAAACAAAGTATAGCGAAATCTTTGAAGGGGACTACACCTACTTTACCGAAAAAGCAGAGTTTAGACAAAAAGTCAGGGTTTTAGAAGAAAACCCTGTCATAGCAGTAGAAATCACTTACCAAGTTTGCTCCGATAAAGATGGAAAATGCATCTATTTTGAAGAAGAGCACGCATTCGACGGCATCAATGTTGTTCAATCTTCTATCGCACCTGAAAAACAGCCTTCAAAGCCGGAAAAGCAGCCTTCAGATGACACAAAAGCTGATAATGGAAAAATAGAAGAACCGACGAATGAAAGGGTAGAAGAATTGGTTAAAGAAAGAGAACAATACATTTCCAGAGACCAGGAAGGCAGAGATGAATCTGTAATTTACCTGCGTAATTTTGTTAGAAAGCACGGGAATTAATGAAAAAAATACTTTTAAGCATACTACTGCTTATATTCTATACATTTAATTTATCTGCTCAACAAGTAACACTTTCAGAACAAGAAGTAAGTGAGCTTACTTCTCATATTGAAAATCTTGTTAAAAGAGACAGTATAAATAATTTAATTATTGGGGAGTTGAGCAAAGAACTGGGGCTAACTTTGCCAGATCCGCCATCTACCACTCCTCCAACAGCTGAGGGAGCAGAAACTCCTACTGTATCAGAACCCGAACAGAAGATTACTTTAAAAGACCGAGGCGGAAACAATGCCCATGCGTTGGGCATGACGGCCTTTTTGCTATTGGCCTTTGGCTCTGGCTTAATATCATTGCTGACTCCTTGTGTATTCCCTATGATACCTATGACGGTAAGTTTCTTTACCAATGCGAGCAACACAAGGGGGCAAGCAGTGAAACGCGGTATGCTTTACGGTTTATCAATCGTTGTTATTTATGGCATCTTAGGTGCTATTTTGGCACCAATTAATGGTCCAGAGTTTGCACAAGTTTTAAGTACCCATTGGCTTCCCAATGTGATATTCTTTACTGTTTTTATCGTCTTCGGGCTTTCTTTTCTTGGGCTTTTCGATATTACCCTGCCAAGTTCATTTGTCAACAAAGTGGACGCCCAGGCAGACAGAGGTGGATTGATAGGCGTATTCTTTATGGCTTTTACGCTTGTGCTAGTGTCATTTTCCTGTACAGGTCCTATTGTAGGTGCCTTGTTGGTAGAAGCGGCCGGCGAAAACCCGATGCGCCCTATTCTTGGCATGATTGCTTATGCCGCTGCCTTTGCCATTCCGTTTACTCTTTTTGCCATATTCCCAGGCTGGCTAAAAGCTTTGCCAAAATCTGGAGGTTGGCTAAATGTAGTAAAAGTATTGCTTGGATTTGTAGAGCTAGCCCTTGCTTTTAAATTCCTAAGCATTGCAGACCAAGTTTACCACTGGGGGATCTTGGACAGAGAAGTATACCTTGCCATCTGGATAATTATTGCCATACTAATGGGTGTGTACCTGTTAGGAAAAATCAGGCTGCCACATGACAGTGAGGTGGAAAAAGTAAGCGTACCACGGCTATTGCTCTCCATGGTTTGTTTTGTGTTTGCCATTTACTTGTTCCCAGGCATGTTTGGGGCTCCATTAAAACCGCTTTCGGGTTATTTGCCGCCTATGTCTACCCATGATTTTGACATTCCGGCACTTGTCAGGCAACATCAAGCGGGTGTGCAAACAGAAGAAACCGACCTTTGCGAAGAACCGATACATGGACAACGGCTGCACCTGCCACATGGGTTAAAAGGCTACTTTGACTATGAGCAAGCACTCGCATGTGCAAGAGAAAAAAGCCAGCCCCTGTTTATTGATTTCACTGGACACGGCTGCGTAAACTGCCGTGAAATGGAAGCCAATGTATGGTCAGACCCTGAGGTTTTAAAAATGCTGAGCAACGATTTTATGATCGTGGCCCTTTATGCCGACGACCGCACTGAACTAGACGAGTCCCAATGGTATGAATCTCCTTATGACGGAAAAACAAAAAAAACCATTGGAGCGGTAAACAGGGATTTTCAGCTAAGAACATTTGGTGTGCAATCGCAACCATACTATGTAATTCTGGATCCTTTCACCGAAGAAATTCTTGCGCAACCTATAGGCTATGAAAGAGAGGTGGAAAGCTTTATAGATTTCTTGAAAGAAGGGAAAGACAATTTTGAAACTTTAAGAAATGGAAATTAAGACCCTTCATAATCTGGATTAGGAGAGGCTCTGCATTCACTTAAGAAAAATATAGCGGCAAGTTATGCCTTGCCGCTACATCTTATTACCTTACTGAACTCTTAGACTACACCAGCCTATACAGGTTACTTCTTGATAAACTTTAAAGCTTCTGGCGTTTTGGCTTCTTCTGAAACCTCAAGGTAATATATTCCCGGTTTCAACTTATGGACTGGAACCTGAATCTCTTCACTCACACCAGAAATATTTTCTGATAAAACATGAACCCCTAAGGCATTAAAAATATCAATTTGAACATTTTCATGGTCAAAGCTTCCATGAATATGAACAATGTCTGATACAGGGTTTGGATAAATATTAACCGCTACTTCCAGCACCACCCTTCTCACAGGGCTATAAGAATAAGCGCCGTTATAGTCCACTTGCTTTAGCCGGTAAAAAACTTCTGAATGCCTTACTCCATGATGATCAAAAGAGTATTCCTCTATAGAAGCGCTAGAACCTGCACCATCCACTTGACCTATCTTTTCAAAAAAATCTCCATCTTTACTAAATTCTACTTCAAAGCGATCATTATCTTTTTCAGAGGCAGTAGACCATAGCAATTCTACATATCCTTCTTTAGGCGAAGCTTCAAAACTCAAAAAGTCTACAGGCAATACCATCCCACAAGGGGAAAACTCAGATGTATTACCAGCTTGTCCTGCCATTTGATCTGAGGCTGTAAAAGTATAACTTCCATCGCCCTCCAATTCTTGATAGCTGAATGACCACTCCCCTGTTGCAGAAGCCCTTTCTTCACCTATAAGCTTCCAACCTTGACAGTCATCACAATCCGGTTGTACCTTATAAATTTCTATAAATGATTCAGGCTCGGCAAGCCCAGAAATTGTCTTTTCATGCCAGTCAACAGTAGGGGCAGTAAGAGGCATGGAAAAATTATTGTTACCTGTTTCATCCAAATCAGTTCCATACCCGTTACAGAAAATCTGATTATGGCTGATCCTGTTGTTAAAAGCCGCTTCACCCAAAACAGCAATGGCCGACCTTGCATTATAACTAATTTCATTACCAGCCGACCGCTCATACAATTCAGAAAACCTTCCAATAATATTATTTTGAGACTGCCCTTGAATCATAATCCCATTGACCCCATTGCCTAAACTATTAGTTTCACTCCCCCCCCCAATCACATTATCCAAAATAATATTATCACTACTATTCTCGATCCTTATGCCGTGAAGTTGGTTGGCAGATATAGTATTGCTGCATAAGCTATAGTCATCAGGCCCCGCATTAGAACTATACCCTATATGAACATTAGAACTATTCCTGATCACAAGTCCACTGCCCCCATTGGGAAGAGGCTCACCTTCATTATCAACACCAATTCTGTTGGAGCATATATCAATGTCTGAAGACTCAATTATTTCAACACCGTTGGTAAAATTACCTGAAACAGTATTGTCATTAAGAGAAGAAGATACTGCCCCTGAAAGGTAAATACCTCTTTTATTATTCCCTAAAAAACCACTTCCCCCCTCTTGCAATCCAATTATGTTTTTTTCTATAATGGCAGAAAGATTATTGCCCTCAATTCCATGCATCTGATTTCTTGAAACTACATTATCGCTCACTAAAGAAATGTCCCCTGGTTCATTTCCGCATCTACGACCAGACAAATACATGCCAGACCTACGGTTAGGTTTAGCTTCTGTACCTGAAACATCTGTTCCTATAAAGTTGTGTACAATTCTGTTTCTTCCGCAATCAGGGTAGTCGTCTATATATATGCCATAGTCATTTCCGCCGATAACATTTCTATTATACCTGTAATTACCAATGATATTACGATCAGACAGCTCAATATGGATTCCATTTCCATTGTTGGCTATAATATCTTCTCCGGCAGAGTTAAGTCCAATGTAATTTCTATAAAACGTTCCCCTAATACTTGCACCCTTCAAAAACACACCATGCCCTTCGCCGGCTCCGGCTGTCCCATTTCCAGCAATGATATTGTCGGCCATAACAATTCCATTTGCGACATCCGTTTCGTCACCATCGCCCTCTATAAAAATACCATGAGAGCGGTTACCGATTCGTGACATGCCTGTGAGGTCTGTTCCAATATAATTCGCCCCGATACTCCCCTCCTCAGTCTCATACACCCTAATCCCCCTTCCCACATTTCCAGCAAAAGACAGCTCTTCGCCATTGCCCGAAATGATGCTGTTCTCCAGAACAAAATTTTCCGATCTATTGAATACGATACCGTCCCAGTAATTACCATAAGCCTCATCCCCTTCCCGGTTGGTTCCAATTTTACAGCCAGCCACTTTAACATTCGTTGCGTCATTGACCCTTATTCCATCATTACAGTTATCGGAAACAACACAATTAATAATGTCCACTTCATCATTATCACCTTCAAAATAAATCCCATGGGAAGCATTGCTGTGTATATAGCAGTTTTCAATGGTTGTATTTTTAACACCTTGCCGCACAAGAACCCCTACGCCACCTTCTGATACCTCCTCCCCACATGCTTGACCAGAAGTACCCGTAGCACCAGAAAGCTCCACATTAACAATACTTACATCATCTGTTTCTATTACAAAAATATGTTGCTCATCCCCCATCGCATCCCCGGCTCTGATTATTACATCGGGACTAGCAGCAAGAATGGTCAAAGGTTTGTCTATAACAACTTGTTGCGTAAGCTTAATCTCATGAGATCCAATAATCATAACTGTACCGCCAGCATCTACATGCTCAATAGCCCCTACCAAAGATGCTTCTAGCGAGTTGGTTACTGACACGATTTCTTGCCCGTAAGAGAAATGAAAAAAAACAATAAAGCAGAAAAAAATTAAATATTTTTTCATAAATGTTAATTTAGGGCTGACCAGGCAAATACATGTTAAATTTCTGATTAAATTGCAAAAAACCCAAAAAAATATAAATATAACTTCCTAAAATATAAAAAATTACGATAAATTACGAGTATTTGCCAAAACTTTTATATAAAAAGCCCGTAGAGGAGATCATCAAAAAATGAAAACAACCACCATAATAAAGCAAGGAGACATTTCTCATTTACCAGAACTTTCTGCTGCCATTGTACTAAATGGCGTCATTTACAGTATTACTGCAAAAAATCTTACCCTATACGTTTTAAACCAAAACTTACAAGTAGTAAAACAAGTAGACATCCCAGAAGGGCAGGATTGTGAATACCTCATCAACCACCTCAACATTAATGGCTACCCCCACTTGGTGTTATTCCCAAAAACACAGACCAACAACACCCTAAGTTTTCTCATTAAATTGCCTACAAAATTCAATAGAGATTTTTTGGTGTTTTCCACGCAAGGAGCCGCAGATTTTTTCAGGTTACTATCATACAATGAAGACATTACCACAAGTGGAGCCTTAAACCTAAAGGGCATGTTTTTCTTACCAGAAAAAGCGATTTTTGTTCAAGAAAACAAAGCCTCTTTGGCATTGCTTTCGGCAGACATGGACGAAATAACTGAGTTTGTTCAAGGGCATGCTGCAGGAATTCCATTTCCTGTTATAAAAAAAACATCCAAAGACCCTAACGCTGCTGTTAAAGGCATGTGGAATTTTCACAATAACTATTTCCTGTTACTAGAAACTCCTGAAGGCAAATATCAAATAAAAGTTTATAGCGATCTTGAGTTAACCAAAAAGACGGCGCAGCACTCTTTACCGGTAGACAATAAACAAGCAACATTTTTACATATTTATGAAAAAGATAATGACACCTATGTTGGTTTAACTATCTTGAAGAATAGCGAAAAGCAGTTTCTAGGAATGCTAGAAATTACAATTTGATCATGCGCAAAGAAATTTGTTAGTAAAGTTGTGGAAGTTTATCCCCAGATTCCTTCCATAACTATTTCCAGCAAATGACCATCAGGGTCATGGAAATAAAAAGACTTTAAATCGTTCCGCCAGGAAGTCTCTTGCAAAACCTCAATATTGGCACTTTCTACTTTCTGCTTCCAGTCATTATATTCGTCGACAGAAACTTCAAAAGCAAGGTGCAGTGTACCATATCCTGCATGTGGCGGAAGCTCTTGGTCGTTTTTAGTCTCCTCAGGGTTAAAGCATAACAACACAGATTCGCCAGCCCTAAAAAATACATGGCGGTTTCCTGACCTGTTGATCAACTTTAAGCCCAACTTTTCCTGGTAAAAAGCTTGTGTGCGGTCTAGGTTGTCTACATAGAGACAAGTTTCTTTGATCCTTTTTATCATCATCCGAAGCTTCATTTATACTTTACCAACAATTTCAAGCAAGCCATTGTTAATTGTATACAGGAGTTGGACAAAAGGGAAAGCGGATATGAAGCATTATTCTATTTGGCTGGATAAAGCCAGAAAACAAAAAGACTACCCTTCTCTTCAAGGAGAAGGCAAATGTGAAGTAGCAGTAATCGGAGGGGGAATTACAGGATTATCTACAGCCTATAACCTTTCGCAACAAGGCAAAAACGTAACAGTACTAGAAGCAAGCAAAATCGGTAACGGTAGTACAGGCCTATCAAGCTGCCACTTAAACACAGACATTGACACCAAATACAAAAACTTATATACAGATTTCGATACAGAAATCATAGAGCTGGTTGCGGAATCCCGTGTGGCTGGCATCCAAACTATAGAAGACAATATCAGAAGGGAAGGTATCAAATGTGGATTTAAACGGATTCCGGGCTTCTATTATACCGATATTCAGGAGCATGCACAGGATATTGAAGAAGAATATGAGCATTTAAAGAAAACCATTTTGGACGTTTCTATTAAAGAAAATGCTCCTTTACCTTTTGAAACGTATAAAGCCATTAAACATGAAAACCAAGCATGGTTTAATGCGCAAGAGTATTTGCATGGTTTAGCAGAAGCGATTGACAAATCGGGAAGCAAAATTTATGAGCACTCAAGGGTCATTCACATAGAAGAAAAAGACGATTATTTCATCATAACCACTGAAGAAGGTAAACTAAAAGCGGAAAAATTGGTTCTGGCTACGCATTTGCCAATATTCTTCAATGTGTTACAAACAGTTTCTGCACCATATAGAAGTTATGTAGTAGCAGCAAGGGTAGAGAAAGGCTCAATTCCAGAAGGTTTATTTTGGGATACTGCAGAACCATACCATTATATCAGAAGCTGCCATTCTGAATCGCACGATTATTTGATTGTTGGCGGAGAAGACCACAAAACCGGTCACTTAGAAAATGCGCATGAGCAATATGCAAAACTGGAGCATTATGTAAAATCGCATTTTAAGGTAGAAGAGATAGAGTATAAGTGGTCGGCACAGTACTATGAGCCAGCAGATGGTCTTCCATACATTGGCAAAAGCCCTTTCTCTAAAAAAACTTTTGTAGCAACCGGTTTTTCTGGTGATGGGTTGGTTTATGGAACAATTGCCGCACGCATTATTGCAGATCTTATAGCAGGTAAAGACAACAAATGGCTCTATGCCTATGACGCTTCCCGCTTTACCCCTGCTGCATCTGCTTATGATTTCATTAGGGAAAATGCGGACGCAGCCAAACATTTTATTGCAGACAGGGTAGACAACGATGAAACAACAGCAGAGCTTTATTCTGGCGAGGGTAAAATTTTAGAAATAGATGGCGAAAAACTCGCCGTATCAAGAGATGAATCTGGCGAGCTTAATGCAGTGTCGCCTGTTTGCACGCACCTTAAGTGCATAGTAAACTGGAATAAAGCAGAGAAAAGCTGGGACTGCCCATGTCATGGAAGCCGCTTTGACGGTAAGGGAGAAATTATATGTGGCCCAGCAGTAAAAAATCTTGAAAAAAAGAAAATCCCGGCAGAAAAACTGCAAAATCAATTTAAGAAATAGTGGTTAACGATCATCAAAAAAGAGTAGTTAGGGTCTGCTTAGAAATAAAAAATAGCGGCATTAAGAGGATTTTAGAACTATTTTTATGAATTTGAGGGAGTCCAAGTGCAAAGAAATATGCAGAAGACCCCTAAAAGGCGTGCACCACGCTGCGAATATTCAAGTCCCAGCCAGTTGTCAATTATTGGTTTCGAGACACCGTTTCATAATCAGCTTGACCCCAACAACCGGTGGGTTTTGCTCAGCAACAAAATTCCATGGGATGAACTTGTCAATCTCTACAACAAACGCAATCCTCCAAAAAAGACAGGGAGACCGGCGCTTAACCCTCGTGTGCTGATTGGAGTGGTGATCATCAAGCATATCCTCAACCTGGATGATCGTGAGACAGTTGCCCAGATTACCGAAAACATGTATCTGCAATACTTTCTGGGGTACAGTTCTTATATCAAGGAGCCTCCATTTGATCCATCTTTGTTTGTAGATATCAGAAAACGGTTGGGGCAGGAACTTATCAATGCGATGAATGAAAGGATCCATGAGTTTTACATGGAAAAAGCCCCAAAAAAAGTTGACAAAACTACGAAAGGAAAAAATGACCCTCCTTCCTTTGCCAGTGGGCAAGAGTCTAACAAAGGAGAGGCAATCTTTGACGCAACTGCCTGTCCTCAAGATATCATTTACCCAACCGATTTGGGGCTGCTGAACAAAGCAAGGGAAATCACCCAACAGATCATAGATGAGCTTCATTGTAAAAATACCCAGGGGAAGAAACCAAGGACTTACAGAAAAATAGCTCGTAAAACCTATCTGAAGGTGGCCCAGAACAAGAATCCATCAAGAAAAGTAATTCGCAAAGGGATAAAAGCCCAGCTCCAATACCTTAGAAGAAACTTCAAGACCATTGAAAAGCAGCTGGACAGCTTTGAGGTTTTTCCTTTGTGTCATCGTACACAGCGGTCATACTGGGTCATTCAGACACTTTATGAACAACAGCTTGGCATGTTTAAGAACCGGGGCCACCATGTAGCAGATCGGATTGTTAGTATCCATCAGCCTCATGTGCGACCTATTGTACGGGGAAAGTCACGAGCCAAAACTGAATTTGGAGCCAAGATCCACCTTAGCATGGTGGATGGTTTTTCCTTTCTGGACACTGTGTCCTGGGAGGCTTTTAACGAGGGCAGTCATCTTGTTGATTACGTTGAAAAATATCGGAAACGGTTTGGTTTTTATCCTGCCAAAGTACTGGCAGACAAAATTTACTGCACCCGTGAAAACCGGAAGTGGTTGAAGGGAAAAGGAATAAAACTGGCAGCCAAACCTTTGGGCAGGCCATCCGCAAAGGCAGTGGAAAACCACGTAAGTCCAGGAGAGAGGAATCCGGTTGAAGGAAAGTTTGGACAAGCAAAAAACAGCTATGGGATGAACCGTATCCGTGCCAGACTTAAGAATACCAGCCAAACGTGGATCGCCTCAATAATCCTGGTGCTCAACCTGGTCAAATTGACCAGGCAGGCACTCTATTTTCTGAGTTTTTCAGCATGGCATAAGTCAATTTTTAACATAATTCGGGGTCTGAAAGACGTATTTGAAAGGATGACAATAAAAAACCGGCCTGGCGAGCGCTCAGGGCCGGTTTTTTACATATGTTAAATTTGAGTTTTTCAGCAGACCCTAGTTAAAGCTACTCTTTTTTTATTAAACTTTTCCCGAACCTATATGGCCTCTTTCGCCCTGCTATAAGCCACAAAATTGGTTACGCAAAGACTGATATTCTTGCCAAATTTCAGAGACAATTTCTCCAGCAGGTTTAATATCGTTAATTGCAGCAGCAATCTGCCCAATTTCTAGTTCACCTTCATCCAAATCACCTTCAAAAATACCTTTTTTAGCACGACCTTTTCCTAAAAGCATTCTAAGTTCTTCTACACCAGCCCCCCTTTGTTCAGCCTCATTAACAGATTCCCAAAACCTATTTTTTATTAACCTTACCGGGGTAATAGGTTTTAAAGACAATGCCGTACCTCCTTCCGCAAGCTCTACTACCTTATTCTTAAACTTATCATGCGCTGAAGACTCCAAACTAGCAGCAAGCCTACTACCAATTTGCACACCATCAGCACCTAGGGCCATAGCACCCATCATGCCCCTGCCAGTGCCAATACCTCCTGCTGCAATAAGTGGTACATCTATTGCCTCTCTTAGCATGGGAATCAAACAAAAAGTCGTCGTTTCTTCCCGGCCATTATGCCCACCAGCTTCAAATCCCTCTCCTACTACAGCGTCTACACCAGCTTCACATGCTTTTAGAGCAAACTTTTTACTTGAAACCACATGAACAACTTTACACCCTTGGCTTTTCAACTTCCCTGTCCATGCTTTTGGGTTTCCTGCAGAGGTAAACACAATACCCACGCCTTCGTCAGCTATAACCTCCATGTGCTTTTCAATATCTGGATATATCAGAGGTACATTAACACCAAAAGGTGTATCTCCCAAGGCACCTTTACATTTTCTTATATGTTGCCTCAGCACCTCAGGATACATAGAGCCTGCTCCGATTAACCCTAAGCCTCCCGCCTTACTAACAGCCGAAGCCAACTCCCATCCACTACACCAAACCATTCCGGCCTGAATGATCGGAAACTTAATTTTGAAAAGAGAACATATTCTGTTATCCATAACCTAAAATAATGCATTTATAGTGTCCAAAAATACAAGGCCGTACAATAAGCTTTGCAAGCTATAAAAAAGAAAAAGACAAGAAGGGCAAAGATCAAATAAGAATACGATTACAGGGAAATTCAAATTTCTTTCTTCTCCAAAGAAGTTAGAATATCATCAATATACTCACGGTTATTTGCCAACCTTGGCACCTTGTTTTGTCCGCCAAGCTTGCCCCTTTTCTTCATCCAGTTATAGAAAGTACCTTCCGGCACATGATGGATAACTGGTGGCTGAAGCGCCATATCTTTATATCTTTTGGCTTCATAATCAGAATTCACCTCTTTAAGTGTCTCATCCAACACCTGAGAAAACATATCAGGACTATTAGGGCAAGTAGAAAATTCGACGATCCACTCATGCCTGCCTTGCCTTTTCTCTGCAAGCACTACAGGGCCTGCTGTAAAATTGCGTATAGTAGCCGAAGTCGCCGAACAAGCTTTGGCAATAGCTGTTTCTGCATTCTCAATAATCACCTCCTCGCCGAATGCATTGATAAAATGCTTTGTCCTACCACTAATCTTTATTCTAAAAGGCTTTAAAGAAGTAAACTTAACAGTATCGCCAATTTTATACCTCCACAAGCCCGCATTAGTAGAAATTACCATGGCGTAGTTTTTATCCAATTCTACCTCCTCTATGGTCAAGACATCTGGATCGTCAGAGTCAAGTTGGTCGAGTGGGATAAATTCGTAAAATATGCCATAGTCAAGCATTAGCAACATATCGTCACTTTTAAGCCTGTCTTGAATGCCAAAAAAGCCCTCAGACGCATTGTAAGTTTCAACGTAATGAATGCCTTCCGGAAAAAATTTATTAAAAATATCTCTATAAGGATGAAAAGCGACAGCACCATGGAAGAAGACCTCCATAGAAGGCCACACTTCATGCATATTGTCCTTACCTTTCAATTGTAGAATTTTTTCGAGTAGCACCATTGTCCAGGTAGGCACACCAGAAATATTTGTAACATCTTTCCCTGAAGTAATTTGAGCTATTTTCTGAATTTTTTCTTCCCACTCCTGCATCAATGCTACTTTAAGGCCAGGAGTGCGCACAGCTTGCGCCCACACAGGAAGGTTGGCCATTATGACTGCCGAGATATCTCCGAAATAAGTGTCCTTATATCCGAAGTTTTTATGCAAAGCCCCTCCCACAGCCAAGCTTTTTCCTCCAAACATTTGGGAAGAAGGATTATTGTTTAGGTAAATCGCACATAAGTCCTTACCTCCTTTATAGTGGCACTCTTCAAGAGATTCTTTAGAAACAGGTATAAATTTGCTTTTGGCATTAGTAGTACCTGAAGATTTGGCAAACCATTTGACAGGAGATGGCCAAAGAATATTTTGTTCCCCTTTCATCACACGCTCGATGTATGGGAACAAATCTTCATAAGACGAAACGGGAACCTTGTTCGAAAACTCTTTTACGGTAGCAATGTTCTTATAATCATATTTCTTGCCCCACTCGGTAGTGGCAGCTGTTTTTACAAGGTTTCTAAAAACATTGCGCTGTACTTCTATAGGATTTTCCAACAAGGATTCTATAGAAGATATTCTTTTTTTAAGCGTACTGGAGATTATGGAATTAAGAAGGCCCACTCAGATTTTTCGTTTCAGTTCAAAATGTTTTCCTAAATAAACTCTGCGCACTTGCTCGTCTGCAGCAAGCTCTTCGGCTGTTCCTGACTTCAAGATTTTACCTTCAAAAAGGAGGTAAGCCCTATCGGTAATCGACAGCGTCTCGTTCACATTGTGGTCAGTAATAAGGATTCCAATGTTTTTATTTTTTAGTTTGGCAACAATAGTTTGTATTTCCTCTACCGCAATAGGGTCAACCCCTGCAAATGGCTCATCCAGTAGTACAAACTTTGGGTCTGTGGCCAGTGCACGAGCAATTTCCGTCCGACGCCGCTCCCCTCCCGACAAGACCATACCCAAATTTTTCCGAACATGTGTAAGGCTAAATTCCTCTAAAAGCTCTTCGGTTTTCTCTTTCTGTTCTTGTCGGGACTTATTCGTCATTTCAAGTACAGCCATGATATTCTCTTCAACAGAAAGCTTACGAAAAACTGAAGCCTCTTGCGCCAAATAACCAACACCCTTTTTAGCCCTTTTATACATAGGCAAGTCCGTAATCTCCTGATTGTCCAAAAAAATCTTACCCTCATTAGGTCTGATAAGTCCAACAATCATGTAAAAAGAAGTAGTTTTTCCAGCACCATTAGGACCCAACAAACCCACAATTTCACCTTGTTGCACTTCTACGGAGACATTGTTTACAACAGTCCGAGATTTATATTTTTTAATTAAATGCTCTGCCCTTAATACCAGTCGCTTCATATACGCTTGATTTTTCGTTTCCAAATTTGATATCCTTGATCATAAGCTGCAATGACTTGCGACCATTATAGTTATTTTCACTAACACAATAACAGATATCAAACATCTCGCCATTTTTTATTCTTTCGTAAAACTCAGGCATTCCAAAGCCAATAGCATCAAAAACATCAGAATCTTCCTGCATGACCGACAGTTTTATATGCTGATCTTTTAAAAGCCTTGCGCCTCCACAATCTACAACATTTCGCGATATAAAAACAGGCTGCATATTGCCAGGCCCAAAAGGCCCCATTTGCCTAATTATATTGTAAAACTTTTCTGTAACTCTGTTTAGTCCTATTTCGAGATCAATATCTACCTGCGGAACCAGTTGTTCTTTAGTAATAGATTCAGAAACAACTTGTTCAAACTTTTCTCTGAAAGCAGCTATTTTATCAGGTTCTATAGTCATTCCCGCTGCATACATGTGCCCACCAAATTGAATAAGGAGGTCTGAACATTTCTCTAAGGCATCATATAAATCAAAACCTACAACAGACCGTGCAGAGCCTGCAGCCACTTCTCCAGATTTCGTAAATATAACAGTAGGCCGATAATACTTTTCTATACACCGAGAGGCCACAATACCAATTACCCCTTTGTGCCAGTCTTCTTTATACAAAACAGTTGAACAAGCACTGACAAACTGCTCATTACCTTCTATCATTTCAAGAGCCTGGCTGGTAATACTTGCATCTACATCTCTCCGGGTAGTGTTGTTCTTGTTAATATTGCGAGCAAAATCAGCCGCTTCTTCCTTACTGCTACACAACATAAGCTCTACCGCAGCCTTTGCGTGAGCAATCCTGCCCGCAGCATTGATTCTTGGTCCTATGCCAAAAACAACATCTGTTATATCTATTTCCCGCCTATCAAGACCTGCAACCTCTAACAATGCCTGCAATCCAGGGCGAGGACAAGTGTTTAACACCTGAAGACCAAAAAAAGCTAAAATCCTATTTTCGCCTGTTATCGGTACAATATCAGAAGCAATACTCACTGCTACCAAATCAAGGTAATTTTGCAGGTCTATATTTTCTTGTAGGCTCCCCTGAATACTAATAGCCTGCATCAGCTTAAATCCAACACCACACCCTGAGAGTTCTTTATAAGGGTATGGGCAATCGGAGCGCTTTGGGTCTAGCACGGCAACAGCCTCAGGCAATTGCTCACCTGGTTGATGGTGGTCACAGATAATAAAATCTATATTCTTTGTCGCGGCATATTTTACTAAATCGACGCTTTTGATTCCACAGTCTAGACTTACTACCAATGTTACCCCCTCGTCTGCGGCAAAGTCTATCCCTTTTTTTGAGATTCCATAACCTTCTTTGTACCGGTCAGGAATATAAAATAATGTGTGGGAGTGAATTCTACTAAAAAAATCGAAAAAAGTTGCAACGGCAGTGGTTCCATCAACATCATAGTCGCCAAAAACAAGCACTTTTTCTCCCTTAGCTATTGCTTGGCAGAGCCTATCTACGGCTTTATCCATATCCTTCATTAAAAAAGGATCATGCAATTCACTCATGGAAGGCCTAAAAAAAGCCCTAGCTTCTGAATAATTATATACCTCTCTTTGCACCAAAAGGGCCGCCAAGTCTGCATTAACATTGATTTCAGAAGAAAGCTTATTTAAGATTTCTGAACCTGGCCTTTTCCGTATTACCCACCGCTTTTCCATTACCCCAAAATAAATAAAAATCTATTGTAAGACAACAAGCAAAAAAGCCTTTCACGTAAGGAAAGGCTCTTTTTTATACTTCACGAAAAAACACATTAAAGATTACCTTCAAGTGCGTCTTTCATAGATATTCTGTTTCCATCTTTATAAGGAACAACCCATGCATCTTTGACGCCCATTTCACGAAGGTACTTCTTAAACCTATCGGCCTCCCAATAATCTTCAAAGTGTCCCAAGGTATACTTTCTTGTACCATCCTTATCAATGTCTCCACTAAAGTTTTTATGGTTGTCTAAGTACTTGCTTAGGTTTTTATTTTTGAATGCACCGATCTGAACCTTATATATCAAACCCTCAATAACCGGTACATTACTACCTGATGGGTTGCTAACAGTCTTAGAAGGTGCTGAACCGGCACTATAGTCTTCCAGTTCTTTTTTCAAGCGGGCGAGCTCTGCATCTTGAGACTTATTTTCAGACTCCAGCTTACGAACCTTGCTTTCCAACTCTTCGTTTTTTTCCACCAGTTCCCTAAGCTCGTTAGGTTTCATAGATTTCAGCTTTTTAGCCCACTCTTTATCATCCAAACTTTGGGCAGAAATATTTCCTGCAAGAAACAACAGCAAAAAGAAGCCGGAAAAGAATATCTTTTTCATATTAATAAAATTAAAATACCAATATAGTCATTTTCAGAAACTAAAATAAAATTATTTAGGGCCTGCTGAAAAAGTCACAAGTGTGCAAGATACGCATGGCCTTACATGAAGACGTATTGGAATACTTCGAATGTAAGGTCATAAAGTAGATTGTGCGCTTGTGGCTAGCCCAAAAAAATATTGGGCTAAAAGCTTCTTAACTTACTGTGCACGGAAAAATCAGAAATAACCGAAAAACCCATGCACCTATACCTCCTATTATTATACAAATATATACAGATCAATATTTTGGGCGTTTTTCAGCGCGCCCTATTTAGACTTCTGAAGGCTACCAATCATATTCATCGGATTTACCCATTCGGTAAACTGCTCATCGGTCAACAACCCTAGCTCCACAGCAGCCTCTCTCAATGTAGTACCTTCCTTATGTGCTTTCTTAGCAATTTTAGCTGCATTTTCATAGCCAATATGAGGGTTAAGTGCCGTTACCAACATCAAAGAATTTTCAAGGTTCTTTTTAATTTCCCCATGGTTTGGCTCTATACCTACAGCGCAGTTATTGTTAAAGGACTCACAAGCATCACCAATTAAACGAGCAGACATCAGCACATTATATATCATGACCGGTTTAAAAACATTAAGCTCAAAATGACCGTTCATTCCACCTACACTTACCGCCACGTCATTTCCTATCACTTGCGCACACGCCATAGTTAATGCTTCACACTGGGTTGGGTTTACTTTTCCAGGCATAATAGACGAACCAGGCTCATTTTCAGGAATAAGAATTTCGCCAATACCACAACGAGGACCAGAAGCCAGCATTCTGATGTCATTGCCTATTTTCATCAAACTTACAGCCAATTGCTTTAACGCACCTGATACAGAAACTATTGCATCGTGTGCAGCAAGCGCTTCAAATTTATTTTCAGCAGACTTGAACGGGTGTCCAGAAAATTCAGCTATTTTCTCAGCGACCATTTCTGCATAACCTTCAGGCGTATTAAGCCCTGTACCAACAGCCGTTCCTCCTAGCGCTAGCTCAGAAAGGTGGTCAAAAGTATATTTTAATGCTTTAAGGCCGTGGTCTAGCTGAGATACATAACCAGAAAACTCATGTCCTAATGTAAGCGGGGTAGCATCCATAAAATGCGTACGACCAATTTTTACAACTTCTTGAAATTTTTCCGCTTTCTCAGCTAAGGTATTTCTTAACAGCTCAACTTTTGGTATAGTTTGCTCTACAATAAAAGTATAGGCAGCTATGTGCATAGCTGTCGGAAAAGTATCATTTGAAGATTGTGATTTATTCACATCATCATTCGGGTGAACTTTTTTCTTCTCATCTTCCAGGCTTCCTCCCAAAATAACATGGGCTCTGTTAGCTACTACTTCGTTAACATTCATGTTGGATTGCGTACCAGAACCTGTCTGCCAAACAACCAAGGGAAATTGATCATCCAACTTACCCTCTAATATCTCATCACATACCTGGCTTATCACATCTTTTCTGTCAGCGGGCATCACACCAAGGGCTGAGTTGGTATGCGCTGCAGCTTTTTTTAATATTGCAAAAGCACGAATAACTTCGATTGGCATTACCTGCCCCCCAATGGTAAAGTTTTGTCTTGACCTCTGAGTTTGCGCTCCCCAGTATTTGTCTGCCGGAACCTGCACCGACCCCATAGTATCCTTCTCTGTTCTGAATGACATAACTTTTTTAGGTTTATAGGTAAAAATACTTATCTGCACTAAAATTAAACCCTAATTTTATAAAACAAAAAAGACAGCTAAAAAACTGTCTCTTTTATGATATAAATCAACTAAAACCTAGGTTTCTTGAGTCCATCAGGAATTCGATCCTTAACCTTGTCCCGCAACCGTTCCTCTTCCGCTTTCCTTCGCTCTTCGGCCTCTTTCCTAAGCCTTTCCTCCTCGGCTTTTTTCCTATCAGCAGCTTCTTGCCTCAGTCTTTCCCTCTCCGCATCTAAACGCTCCTTTTCTTCTTTTAACCGCTGTGCTTCACGGCTATTGTCTATTTGTTCCCTCACTCTTCTTTCTGCTTCTTTCTTCACATTATCTTTCACTTGCTCTTTAACACTACTACTAAGCAAGTTCACTTTAGGATCTGAAAAATCACCACTAATTCCTAAGTCTAATTTAATATCCTGCGAACCATCCGTAGCCTTTCCAGTAATTTTTGACATCGCATTATTTACCGCAGCACCTACATTACCAGCAGGAATATCCATTTTGACCATATAGTCAAGAGCGCCATCCAAAGACTGTTTACCACCAATATTCATTTTTATCTTTCCGGCATTCAGGTCAAAAGGGTTGACCTCCAAATTTCCATCTACTATTTTAAAACTTAGCGATACATCTTTTAAAACTAGCGGATCAAGCCCTTCTACCTTTGTAAGCTTAGCAATACCACCCATAACTTTATTCCCTTTCAGACTGGCATCCACAATTTTCATGGATCCTGATCCATTTACAGTTTCCATTACCGGGCTCATATCATTGCCCAGCACACCAGCCATTTTAAGATTAGTGGAAAACGCACCATCCATATTTTCTGCTACAGGAGCTAATGCTTGCATGGTATTAAATGTCTGATACGCTTCTTTAATATGAACACCTTTTAACTCCATATCCATGTCAAACTTCGGGGCCTGCAAATCTTGGGTATTATAAACTCCATTAGCGAGAAATGATCCACCCAGGCTATTAAACCTAAGCTTATCCATTTTCATTATACCATCACGGACTACTATGTTCCCGCCTAGGTCAGCCAACACCATATTATCATATAGCACTTCATGAATAGAGGTATTCAGAACAAAGTCTATGTTTTTAGGCACTTCAAATGGTGCCTCATCACCAGCTTTAGTGTCGGCACCTTCCTCTGAACCGCCTTCTCCTTCTTCAGATAGCCATTCATTCGTATCAAACTTATTAGACTTAAAAACCATATTACCTTTCAGCACCTGATCAGAAAACATATACCCCATATAGTTCGCAAAGAACCCGCTAACATCTATATCACTCTCCCCCACATAGCCTTGCATTTCCGCTATTTCCATTTTCTCAGGGGTTAGCTTGAACACGGCATTGGACAGTTTCACACCTTGAGGTAACGCAACACTGCTATAAACCAAGTTTTCTACCTGCATCTCACCCCGAGTAGAGGTCTGCTCGTATTTACCGGCTTCAATAGAAGCCATATTGCCTTTTGTATGGATATTAGCTTTGACCCTACCTGCTAATGACATATCTTTCAAAGGATATAAATCAGTCAGCTTTTTCAGGTCCAAAATTCCCTTAAAAGCCACATCGTAATCCGGGTTCTCTAAATTCCTGACCAATGCTTTCGCCTCAAAAGGTTCATTTTGAAAAAGCATGTTAAAACGCTCAAGGTTAAATACAGTAGAAGCCAAAGACCCGTCCTTATTTGAAAGGCTAGCACTCATATTAAGCGCCTCTAATGGCGCAGGCACATCAGCATTTTTCACATATCCATCTTTTAGCTCCATATATGCGTCAACCACAGGCCATTGTGTTTCACTATAGGTTCCTTTTGCTTTTACATTCATTTCAAAAAGCCCTTTCAGATCAGTCCCATCCAAAGGGTATAGTTGCGTTATTTCTGAAAGGTCAACATTGGCAGAGATATCCGCATCTATATTATAAGGACCAAAACCATCCACTAAAAGCCGACCCTCGACAGGGTTGCCTCCTAAATTCATCTGAAGCTTGCGGATATCAAGGACAGTATGGTTGATAATGCCATCTTTATTCTCAACATGCATATCTAAATTGATATTAGAAACAGCAGTAGGTAAATCTGGATACTTAACCATTGCTTCATCTACTTTTAATAAAAGGCCAAAAGCAGGCATAATACTGTCATTGTATACTCCTTTTGCATATCCATCAAAAGCAAAAGTACCTTGAGCTTCCAAACCTTCATAATCTTTAAGATAAGCCGCTGGTATCATAGAGATCAAGTCCTTAAAATCAGTTTCTGCGGCATTAAAAACAATGTCCATTTGAACATCATCCCCAAGCATGGATATCATTCCGTCAAAACCAAATTTAAAGTTATTAATAGCGAACTGGTTATCTAGGAAACGGTACTCAGAGGTCAGCATGTTCATATGAAGAGCCACGTCTGCCGAAACAGCATACTCATCCATGACGGTAGTCCCATCATATTCCACCTTAACGCGAGGAATAAAAGTAGAGGTAGTAAGATCAAAAATATCTTGTGTAAAATCACCACTACCTGTATGGTTCATTCCCCTTAGTTCAGCAAATACCGGCATAGCGGCATCTTCATAAACAATGTGGGCATTCTTTATCTCCCATTTATCTATACCAAAAGAAAACTCTGAAGCTTCACCTTCACTTTCACCTTCCTCTTCTACTTGTGTTTCATCCCTGATCATAATATCCCAGCTGGACTTTCCATCTTCAGTAAACTTGGTTAATATATAAGGATTGTCTAAAGATACTTTTACTATCCGAATCTGATTGCCTCGGAAAAAAGATAGTACATCCGCAGTAAATCTCATAGAGCCCACACTAAACAAAGTGTCACCGTTAAAAGCCTCAGCCTTTCCAACCAAAGAAAAGTCATTAATACCAATAGATAAGTTTGGAAAGTTACGGATCAGAGACAAGTGAAAGTTTTTTGTTTCAAAATTCACTTCGGCATTGATGGTCTTTGCCAACTCTGCGTCCACTTTAGCTTTGATCTGATCTTTAAAAAAAACTGGTATCAGAAGCAGTACCAACAGGAAGAGCAGTATAGCACCTCCTAGAATTTTCAACCCTTTTTTCATTAAATGTAACCGTTAAAATCTGTTTGGAATAAAGGTAGTAATGTAAACCTGATGCTTAAACGCACAAGTGAAATAGAGGTTCATCCTCATTACCTTAAAACCCGTTTGAAGGTATACTGTTATAACAAAAAGAAGTAAGGAAAAGTCCTAGTTGCTATTAAGATATGGAAGAGTTCACTTGGCGATTGCCCTTAAAAAAACCTTCTATGGCTTCACTGATTTTCACAGTCTCTATAAGGAAGCCATCATGCCCATAAAGAGATTCAATCTCGCTATATTGAGCACCAGGAATATGGTCAGCCAAAAGTATTTGCTCCGAAACAGGAAAGAGCACATCGGTCTTAATGCCAATAGCCAATGTTTTTGATTTAATTTTTGAAAGCGCTTGGGCAACGCCTCCCCTTCCTCTACCCACATTGTGGCAGTCCATAGCTTTAGACAAGTGCCAATAAGAATGGCAGCTAAAACGCTTTACAAGCTTTTCACCTTGGTAGTTTTGGTAAGAAATAGCTCTAAAGTCATCAAGTTTGTCGTCAGAGTCTTCAGACTGGGAGTGTTTATAGGTGTTATAGTTTCTGTAAGAAAGCAAAGCGATAGCCCTTGCCGCTTTTAAGCCTTCTATCCCAGCAAAAGGAGACTTATCTGTCCAGGTATTATCAGCCTTAATAGCCATACGTTGGGCTTCATTAAAAGCTATACCCCATGGAGAATGCACTGCATTAGTAGCAAGAAGAATGAGGTTTTCGATCAGACCAGGATTGATAATGGCCCATTCTACAGCCTGCTGCCCTCCCAAGGAACCACCTATGCATGTATATATCTTGTCAATTCCTAAATGGGTGCGAAGTATTTCATGCACGCCCACCATATCACGAATAGTAATTTCAGGAAAATCCAAGTACCAAGGTTCACCAGTATCACTATTAATTTCCAAAGGCCCGGTAGTACCATAACAAGAACCTAAAATATTGGCACAAATAATGAAATACTTGTCAGGGTCAAAGAGTTTACCTTTTCCCACTAATCCTTCCCACCAAACACAAGCTTCAGAGTTTGCAGTAAGTGCATGGCAGATCCATATTACCTTACTCTCTTGAGGTTTGAAGTTTCCAAAAGTAGTGTAGGCGATTTTAATACCATTGATTTGACCGCCCTTCTCAAGCTGAAATGTACCGTTATATTTAAATTCCTTATTCTCCACTGCGTAAAAACCCTTTTGATTAATGAAAGTAAAAATTTGCTGATGCTTTATTGCGTGCAACAACAACAAAGTTTCAGTGAAGTAAGAAAATTGCAGGAGTAGCCTGAGCAGGTAAAATTGAAAAAGGACACAAAAGTTTCGAAAATCTTCATATATGCAATTAATTTATATGTCCCGTTTTATTCCACGGGATAGGAGTTAGCACCTTATCTGCTCCGGGCTGATAGGTTGCTAGAGGTTCACGGAGCCTATTCTCTCCCCTCTTCTTTATAAATCAATTACATTAAATACGTAATTGACCCGGATTGCAAAATTACATTTATATGCGAAAAAACAAAAAGCATCTATGGTAATTGTTTTTATCGGCAACATGAAATTTGTGCTACTTAATGATTTTTAAGGGTTAACACAGCAATTAAATCAAATACCTAGACTGTGAAAACAAAAAAAGCTGCGAATATCGCAGCTTTCTAAGTACCAGGAGCGGGACTTGAACCCGCACGTCCTAATGGACACAAGATTTTAAGTCTTGCGTGTCTACCAATTCCACCATCCCGGCATTTACTCTTTCTTCCGTACATTCGGAACTAAACAAGAAAACGCAGCATTTAGCCACGTTTCTTTACTTGAGCGGGAAACGGGATTCGAACCCGCGGCCTCGACCTTGGCAAGGTCGCGCTCTACCAGCTGAGCTATTCCCGCATGCCTTTCGTTTTGATGACACAAAGGTACAAAAGACTTTTAAAAAGGCAACATATCAACCCTTCTTTTTTTTAAAAAATTTCTATTAAAAAGATATACAAGCATTTATTATATGACCACTATTGTACAACCACCTTTTCAACCATAATGCCTGATTCATTCTTTGCTTTTAATAAATAAATACCGCCATGCAACCTAGGCAAAGATAACTGTACATGTACATTAACTCTGTCTTTATTTACGGTACTATAAACTTCCCTTCCATTTAAATCAGTTAATGTTATATGCGTATCAGACATTGAACGGAAAACCGCTGTCCTTGGAGGGGATTATTATAGACCTTTAGGTCATCCTGATGAAAATGGACCAAATTCTATTCTTTTATAAAAAGCAAACACAGTTTTGCCCTAAAACCGGAATATTGTATAAATTTGCATCCTTAGTCATTTTTTAACCATTAACAGCGCATACTGATGAGAAAAAAAATAGTAGCAGGAAACTGGAAAATGAACAAAAGCCTAGAGGAAGGCTTAAAACTTACCTCTGAACTGGTAAACATGGTCAATGATGAAGTAAAAAATGATGCACATATAGTAATATGTACTCCTTTTTTACATTTGGCGCCAGTTGGAAAGCTTCTTAATGACAAAGTTGCTTTAGGCGCACAAAACTGCCATAGCAAAGAGTCTGGTGCTTATACCGGTGAAATATCAGCTCCAATGCTTGCATCTGCTGGTGTAAAATATGTAATTCTGGGCCATAGTGAAAGAAGAGAGTATTTTAAAGAAACCAACCAAGAGCTTGCTGACAAAGTAAATATAGCTTTACAAAATGGCCTTACCCCTATATTTTGCTGTGGAGAATCTTTAGAGCAAAGAGAAAACGAAGATTATGTAGCCATTGTAAACAAACAACTTACTGAGAGCCTTTTCCACCTTTCTCCTGAAGATTTCAAGAAAGTTGTGATCGCTTATGAACCTATTTGGGCCATAGGTACAGGTGTAACAGCAAGTACAGAACAAGCTCAGGAAATGCACGCAGAAATACGCAAGCACCTAAAAGGCAAGTATGGTTCAATAGCCGAAGAAACAAGTCTGCTTTATGGCGGAAGCTGTAAACCAAGCAACGCTAAAGAGCTTTTTGCTTGCCCTGACGTAGACGGTGGCCTAATAGGTGGTGCTTCTTTAAAATCAAGAGACTTTGTAGATGTCATAAAGTCATTCTAAAACATCCCCACTAATTTCCGGCTGTGAGCAGAATCCCCTCCAAAACTAAATTAAAAAGACTCACAGCCGGAAAATTTCTTCTTGAAAATTTCCATAATAATAATATTTCTGTTATATTTTGAAAATTTGCTATTTTTAAAATACAGAAAATCTGTAGACACATTGGAATATTTAGAAGTCAAAATAAAACTATCTCCTGAAATAGTTGAAATAATCATTGCCGAATTACAGGAAATCGGCTTTGACTCCTTTGCTGAGCAGGAAAATGGGCTCGATGCATATATAGAGGAAGGTATATTTTCCGAGGACATTCTGCGAGAAACGCTTAAGAAATACAATTGCGAACAAAACCTCGTTATCGGTAAGCTCGAAAACAAAAACTGGAACGAGGAGTGGGAGAAAAATTTTGACCCTGTTATTATTAGCGACCAATGTATCATCAAAGCACCTTTTCATCAAACAGAAGAGAACTATAAATATAGTATCCTACTGAACCCAAGAATGGCCTTTGGCACAGGCCACCATGAAACCACATCAATGATGCTCCAGCATCAAATGAACATGGAACATAAAGGCAAGCAAGTGCTGGATGCTGGTTCGGGAACAGGCATTCTTGCCATAATGGCATGTCTACGAGGTGCAAAAGAAACAACAGCTTTCGACATTGACGAATGGGCCTATGACAATATTTTCGAAAACCTGAGGATAAACAATTGCACAGAAAATGTAAGAGTATATCAAGGCGACGTTAATATAAACCAAATACATGATAGAGCGTATGATATCATTCTTGCTAACATAAATACCAATATCCTCTTACAGGATATGTCTGCTTACCATAAGCTTTTGGCTAAAGATGGCCATCTGGTAATGAGCGGGTTCCTAGAAGAGGACCTAGAAAAAATAGAAAATAAGGCCATTGCTTTAGGATTAAAAAAAATCAGCTATACTTCAAACAACAACTGGGGTTCTGTGGTATATCACAACCAATAAAAAATTACTGATTATGTTTAAATATTTAACTGGATTAATCCTGTTATTTGCTTTTTTTTCATTTTCAGCAAATGCTCAGATCAAATTTTCGGATGACCCTGAAGCATTTGTAAAAGAGGCGAAAACCCTAATGAAGTCCTCTAATAACGAAAAATGTTCAGTAACCGGCAAAGAATTCGCCGATACCACTTGGTCTGCATTGAGTGCTTCTAATAAAAAAGAAGTGGTCAAAGTTGCCAAACAAATGGCCAAAAGAAGACACAGAACTTTTCCTCAGTTTAATGATTTTTTCTCTGCTGTAAACGGAGCAGTAGCCATGGGTATGGCCACTGCCGACATAGACACCTTTCTCATTGTCACCGGAAAGGCAATGGATGAGCTGGACAATAAGCAAATAAATATTTACCTAACTACATTAAGAACTTTTCTTGGCGAAAGAAAACTGTTTAGCAGTAATTATAATAGCTTAAAAGTAGAAGGGGGAACTTTTAGCTTTAAGTGGAAAGACGCTGAGCCTGAGTACGACCCGTATGCCAACTATGGAGAAGAAGATGAGGAAGAAGAAGAAGACCCTTGGGGACAAACAGATTCTTCCTCAGGCGACGATAACTGGGATGATTACTTCAGCGATTGGGATACAGATTACGAAGAAGAATGGGGTAACGATTGGGGCGATGACTGGGACAATGAGCCAGCGCAAGAGGAAGATTCTCAAGAAGAAGTTAACAAATATGATGTTGGATATGCTGCACCCCCACAACCTACTGTTGACGGGCCAGTAATCGAGTTTTCTGATGTAAACCTTGTCTTTATCATGCGTGATGACACTGTGGCCATTAACAACACCGATGGAACATTTTCATTTAACGAAAACATTTTTGTTGGCAATGGCGGAAGGTTCGATTGGTCGTCTGTAGGATATAACCCTGAAGACTGCTATGTTGAATTTAAGGAGTACAACTTTAATGTAAAAAAAACCAAGCTTACAGCAGAAGGCGTAACACTTTTTTATCCTGACAAAACAGAGAAAGAGGTAGAAGGCGTATTTGAATATGTCCATAAAAAGGCTCCCAGAGATGAAGATAAGGAATACCCAAGGTTCCGAAGCTATAACAGTAACATTAACATCAAGGGGCTTGGCAATGACATTGTTTACAAAGGAGGTTTATCTCTTGCAGGCCAGCGCATGTACAGCTCTTCTATAGACGAAGGTACCTCCTCTATAGAAGTTAAGAAAAACGGAGAAACCAAGTTTAAAGCCAAATCGGTTAGGTTCGGCCTAGGCGACTCTTTAATTACAGCAGATTATTCGAAAGTTACAGTTTATACAGGATCTGACTCTATTACACACCCTGGTACTGCTTTCAAGTACAACCGAAGCAGCTCTATTTTAAGGATCACCAAAACTGACGGATTTAGGAATGCGCCATTTATTGATACGTATCACAAAATGGGCATTACAGCGGATGCAATTATTTGGGACCTGAATACCAAAAACATTGACTTTACCATTCTAAATGCCAAAAACCATATTCCAGCGGTTTTCGAATCTGAGGAATATTATGAGTACAACAAGTATTCACTGCTACAAGGTATGTACCGGTTTCACCCACTCCAGCTCATTGTAGGGTATGCAGAGTTAAAGAATGTTAATGAAATGTATGTAATAGAGTTGGCTGATAAGTTTAAAATCGATGAAACTACTTTAAAAGGGGCAATGAAAGCCATGATGAAATATGGTTTCATTGAATATAATATCAAAACGGGACATATTAAACTCCGTGACAAAGCCACACATTATGTGCACTCCCGAAGAGATAAATCAGATTATGACAACCTAACTTTTATTTCTCTTTATGAGGCAGGATCCAATGCTACAATGGACCTCGAAACTTATGAACTGAAAGTAAGAGGTGTTGACAAAATTTATGTAAGTGACTCCTTAAGTGTATACATTGTACCTGACAATCATGAGATTACCATCTTAAAAGGAAGAAACTTTAACTTCAACGGAAAAATCAATACTGCAAACTTCCAGTTTGTTGGTGAAAATTTCCAATTTAACTATGACAGTTTCTTGGTACACATGCCTAATATCGACCAGATCAAACTTGCTGTAGATGCAAGCTCTGTAGATAAAGAAGCCAGCAAGGGTGCCAAAGTACTGGGCAACGAGCTTAGGTATTCATCAGGAACGCTATACATCAATAAACCTGACAACAAATCAGCCCGAAAAAAGCATCCAGAATACCCGATATTTGAAGCAGACAAAGGAGCATCGGTGTTTTTTGATAAATCCGAAATAGCCGGTGGCGCCTATGACACCACACTACAATTTAAAATTCCACCATTTACAGTCGACAGTTTAAGTAGTGACGACCCACACGCCATTGCATTTGACGGTACCTTTACTTCTGGTGGTATTTTTCCTGATTTTGACGAAAAACTGGTAGTAATGCCAGACTTCTCCCTAGGGTTTGTACACCAAGCACCTGAAGACGGCTATCAACTTTACGAAGGCAAAGGCAAGTTTTTAAATACCCTGAGAATGGACAATAAAGGTCTTACAGGAGACGGCATTATCCACTATTTAAATACCACCTGTAATTCAGAGGCCTTTCACTTCTACCCCGATTCGGTACTTACAATAGGAACATCGGCTGTAACAGAAGAAGGGACAAACCCTGAACTAGACCCCTCTGTCAATTTTCCACAATGGAATATAGGCTCTTACGATATGCGTTGGCTCGCAAAGAGGGACAGTATGCATATTACCAACACCTCTGCTCCTTTTCATATTTATAACAAAGCAGCAATTTTAACTGGAACAAACATTATTACAGAAAAAGGCAATTTCGGTTCTGGTGTTCTTGAAATGGAAGGGTCAGAAACGGCATCCGGGAATTTTCACTTTGAAAAAACCCGATATGAAGCACGAAACGCCAACTTCTCCATTAAATCAGACAACCCATCCAAACCTGCTGTACGCTGTGTCAATGTAAAGCTCGACTTTAGTTTTGAAGACAAGAAAGCTTTCTTTAGCCCTGAAATTAAAGGCTTTGCAAGTAATGAATTCCCTTATTCACAATACAAAAGTTCCATTGCCAATGGTACTTGGGACATGAATGAGCAGATCATTGTGATGGAAAAACCTGAAGAAGAAGACATTAGCCAATCTTATTTCTACTCAACTAACCCCGAACAAGACTCTTTGGTGTTTAATGCAACTAAAGCAGTATATGATATTGAAAAGTTAAAGCTAAATATTACCGGTGTTCCGCATATTGTGGTAGCCGACGCAAAAGTATACCCTGACAGCAATAGAGTTACCATTCTTGAAAATGCGGTTATGGAAACTCTATTCAATACAGAAATTGTCATGGACACTATTAAGGAATACCATAGACTCTATAACGGAAGGATAGACGTACTCTCAAGATATAAAATGGCGGGAGATGCATTATATAATTATAAAAATCCATCTGGTCAACGACAGGTGCTTGAGTTTAAAGATTTCCGATTTGACGATACTTCAAAGAAAGAAGAAGAACACCAAACAGTATCCACCGGAATGGTAATGCCTGAAGACTCTATAGAAGTATCAGACAAACTTCTCTATAAAGGCAAGGCTACCATGTACTCCAAAATAAAGCCATTATACTGGGACGGCTATGTAAAGCTAAACTTGTCGGGAGCTTTAAGTTACTCCCAGTGGCTAAAGTATAAAAATGATGGGGACACGAGTGCCGTAAAAATATCATTAGTCGGTGCAAAAGCAGATAATGGCCTCCCAATTACTTCAGGACTTTTCCTCAAGAAAGGCAGTGATGAGCTCTATACGTCTTTTATATCGCAAAAAAAAGAAGAAGACGACCATGAGCTTTTTGTTTCCTTAGGTGACCTTGAAGTATTCCCAGACAGTGGAGAGTTTAGGATCGTCCCTAACGATGAGGTAAAAAAGTCTTTTTATAAGAACAATGTATTGAGGTATTTTGACCACAACTCAACCATCAAATATGAGGGAGCCTTTAACTTCCTTTACCCAATGAAGAAATTTAGCCTTGCGGCAGCAGGCTATGGCTCTGCTTCAATGGAAGAAGAAAAATATAAATTCAATACGATGATGATCTTTAATATGAAAATGCACAAAAAAGTAGCTCAGGCTTTGGGCACTGATTTAGCATTTAGCAGTAAAGCCATCGTAGACTCTTCACGTTTTGGAGATTTCGACTCAGAAAAGGCACAACTGAAGCAAGACCAGCGAGACTTTAACTTAAAAGTTCTTGCCGGAGAGAAGAAAGCGGACAAATATATCGAAAAGGCGCTATACGAACCCGTATCTCTTACAGAAGTTTCTAAAGACTTTAAGAAAGCACTGGTGTTTAAAGAGGTTAACATGGAATGGTCTGCTGAGTATAATGCATGGTACAGCAAAGGGAAACTCAATGTTTCGAACTTCTACAAAGAAGACATTAGCAAAGAAATGAACGGCTTCATGGAAATTAAAAAAACACCAAGAGGCGATGTTGTTAGTATTTATTTAGAACCTTCAGAATATAGCTGGTATTATTTCAGCTATGACGACAATAGGCTAGCGATTCTAACATCAGACCATGAAGTCAACGACGTAATCAATGGCAAGTCTAAAGGTGACTTGCCAGATAGAAAGAAGTTCTTCTTTACAGAAGCAACAGCCATGGAAAAAGCTAAGTTCGTGACAGACTTTGAAGAAAAATATATGCAACCTGAGACTGAGGAGACTGAAGAGGATTCCTTATATATAGCTTTAGAACAAATGGAACTGGAAGAAATGGACTTAAGTGAGGTAAGAAAAGTAATAAAGAGAGTGGCCAATGTTCAAAAAGGAGAAGAAGAAAGATCTGAAAAAACAGAGTACGAGTTTAAAGAAATGGACTTGCCAGAACCAAAAAAGAAAAAAGTAAAAAAAGGGCTTCCTGAAGAAGAATGGAAAACTGCTCCAAGAAAAGCTAAACCACAACAAAGTCAGGAAGAACGTAGGCAACTCCAAAAGGAACAACAAAGGCTTAGAGACATGTTACGTTAAGACATTATAATGATTTTCTAATAGGTTTTGAAAACATTAACGACTAATTTGCCGTACATATTAAACGGTCAAAACTAAGCATTTGAAAAAATGGATTTATATTATATAATTTTAGCTGTGGTAGCAGCCTATATTACAGGCTCTATTCCTTCAGCTGTTTGGTACGGAAAAGCATTTAATGGAATAGATGTCAGAGACTATGGCAGCGGTAATGCCGGGGCTACCAACACTTTCAGAGTACTGGGCAAAAAAGCAGGTATTATTGTAATGCTTGTTGATATCATCAAAGGATACATAGCCTCTATGTTTGTCATTCCTCTAAAGATAGCAGGAGCTATTTCTATAGAAAGCCTCATATTGTTCCAACTATTGTTAGGAATATCTGCTGCTATTGGACATATCTTCCCAATATTTGCAGGTTTTAGAGGAGGAAAAGCGGTGGCCACTTTGTTTGGGATGATACTTGCCATACATATAGAAGCCTCGCTGGTATGCATGGCTGTATTCTTTATAGTATTTATCGCATCTAAATATGTTTCTCTTAGTTCTATTGCGGCGGCCATTACATTTTCAGTATTAATGATGATGCCAAGGTTTAGCGATCATGACCCCGTGTTGATTGTTTTGGGCATTGCAAGTACCTGCATTGTACTATATACCCATAAGAAAAACATTAAACGTCTAATCAACGGGGACGAATCAAAAATAAAAATCAGTCTCCGAAAGAAATAGACTTACCATATAAAGCCCCGCCGATACTGTCGGTGAAGGCTCCTGTTACAGAACTAAGACAGTTATTCAAGTTCATTGCCCTCAGCAAGCCAAGAAAAGCAAATATCACGGCTTCTTTATATGCCACTGTAAGTTTATCTGGCACAACTACCTCCACACTATCTTGACATTTTTCTCTAATCAAATCTATCAAGAATGAGTTAAAGGCTCCACCGCCTGTTACCAACATTTTCTCTCTGCCATTCCCCCCACCAGCCTTTACTGTTTCGAAAATCATCTCTGCAAAATGGTGACAACATGTAGCAACTAAATCTTCTAAGGGAAGCTTGTAAGAGAATAATTTTTTCAAGAAGTGGCTTTCCACCCATTCCCTTCCCAATGATTTAGGAAAAGGCTTCTGGTAAAATTCAAAATTCTTCAAGTCATGCAATAAAATATCATTCCGTTGCCCAGATTTTCCGATAGCGCCTCCTTCGTCATACTTTAGTCCCTTCTTCTGGGCAAGTAAGTTCAACACCAAATTGATTGGGCAGATATCACCTGCCATACGATTACCAGCCCTATTATCATAGGAAATATTAGCAATGCCCCCAAGATTAAGGCAATACTCATATCCCCCAAACAGCAATGCATCGCCTATAGGGACTAAAGGGGCACCTTGGCCACCTAATGCAACATCCACAGACCGTAAATCTGACACCACCGGTAGTCCTGTATGCGCACTTATTATAGCACCACTTCCAATTTGTGTGGTAAACCCATTCTCAGGCTGATGAAAAATGGTATGCCCGTGACTGGAAATAAGAATAGGAGAAACTTGATATTTTTTGATAAAATCATGTACACAAATCGCAGTAAATTTGGCAAAATCGGCATCCGTCTGGGCTAACTCTAAAGCAGATGCATGAAAAAGTCCCTCTAACCGTTTTTTCCATTCTTCAGTATATTCAAAAACATCTGCGGCTTCAACTATATACTTCCACTTGCCATCTTCCTTCTCGAACCTACAAAACGCAAGGTCCAGACCATCCAAAGAGGTTCCAGACATAATCCCTAATACGTTATATTTTTCCATAAACATTTTTTAGTTTTGGTCTATGAATCTTGCCATCGACATTGGTAATACAAAAATAAAAGCAGGTGTTTTCAATGAAGGACATCTGCTTCATAAAGAAACGTTTGAAGATATTCAAAAAATAGGGTTTCTGATCAATAAGTTTAACATAAAAAAAGCAATTAGTGCTTCTGTAAGAAAGTCAGCATCTATAAACCTTCCGCAAAGTATACAACATATATACTTAAGCCACCAATTAAAGTTTCCTTTTAAAATACATTACAAAACTCCTGAAACACTTGGCACAGATCGTATTGCGGCAGTCGCCGGGGCTTTGGCGTATGCCCCAAACCGTAATATTTTAGTAATAGATGCAGGGACTTGTATTACCTACGACTTTATTGATGCTGACAGGAATTATTTAGGAGGAAATATTTCTCCTGGAATAAACATGAGATTTAAGGCACTTCATAATTTTACGGATGGATTACCGTTGTTATCTAATAATGAAAATGCGTTACTCATTGGACAAACTACAGAAGAAGCCATTTCAGGCGGTGTCCTTAACGGGACAATCTTTGAAGTAGCTGGAATTATTAATGAATATCATAGTAAATTTCATGATGTGCAGATAATAATGACAGGAGGAGACGCGCATTTTTTTGAAAACAAATTAAAAGAAACCATCTTTGCAGTCCCGGATTTATTGCTATCCGGACTGAACAGTATTCTGAAATATAATGCTTAAAAAATATTTTCTATTATCCATACTGGCCTGCCTATTGGTTTCGCCAGTTTTTTCTCAGGCACGCTTCGACATTAACTCTCCTATAAGCAGAGACGGTATCGGACAACTACACGACAACCAGCCTGTAAGGAATATAGGTATGGGAGGTACTGGTATTGCCAACGGTCATCAAGATTATATAAACTTTCAAAACCCTGCTCTATTGGGTACAAGAAGAGGGTTACTGAGGGATAGGTCAACAAAGTACACTAAGTGGGAAGCGTCTTTATATAATTTTAACAATCAATACCGTAGCCCAGAGCTTGATGCTTCAGGAAACACCATTAACTTCAACCAGTTTTCTTACCTTTTTCCTATTGGACACAGGTGGGCAACGGCCATTAGCTTAAACCCTTTTAGCCACGTCAACTACAATATTCACTCCACAACATCTGAAGGAGATGCAAATGAATTGCAGTTGAACGAAAGAGGGCACGGTGGATTATACCAGGCCAGCTTTATGAACTCTTTTAACCTGACAAGAAACTTTTCAGCAGGATTTCAGACAAGCTATATTTTCGGACGGATCCGTCATGAAAGATTTGTAGGTTCAACATCACAAGCTATTTTGGACAAGTTCGGGACGGTAGAAAACAACCACTATAGAGGGTTCATGTTCAAGCCAGGTTTATCTTACAGGGGAAAAATCAGATATAAAAGCGGAGAAGCAAGAGACAGTATCTACTTTAACATGGGTGTAACTTATGAGTTCTTCTCTTCTATCAACGTTCAGACAGAGACCCACATGCAAACTAGATCTCCACTTGAGAACATACATTCAGATTCCATCATTGGCACATCCACAGGCATAGCAAACTTCCCATCTGCTTTAAGAGGTGGAATTAGCTTTGACAAGCTGGGCCGATGGAGTGTGGCCGCAGATGTCGCCTATACACCTTGGAGCGAATTTTTTGCGCCAGGTCAAAACGGTATCTTGACCGATCAGGTTAAAATGTCGGTAGGTGGAGAATACTATACCACCTCCAGAAGAGGAGATCTTCGTAATATCCCTATTCGCGCAGGTGCTTCATATTCAAGAGGGCACTTAGAATACAATGGAACTGACCTGCACGACATTTCGTTAAGTCTAGGTACTTCTATTCCGGTTGGCAGACCTGACCCAGTAGATAAAGTTCGCCCTTTGTCCCAAATCAACCTAGCCCTTGTTGGTGGACACAGAAGCACTTTTGCAGGCGATGGTCTTAGAGAAAGGTATGTAAACTTATTTGCCGGAATACTTATTAACGATAAATGGTTCAAAAGAAGACGAATAAATTAAAAAGATATGTCAAGGTTCCTGTATTATTGCTAGCGATAATTGCAGGAGCCCTTTCTGTTTTGCTACCAGCCTGCAAGTCAGAAAAAGTTGTCAAACACCAGCCATACGATGGGCCAGTGTTGGAAATGGAAGACATAGAAACTATTTATTCCGACTCAACTATAATGAGGGTGATGTTAACCGCACCTCTGCAATATGAGCTTAAAAGCGGGAACCGCGAGTTTCCCAAAGGGGTAGATATGGATTTTTTTGATGACAAAGGAACCAAATCTTCCAACCTCGTTTCCAATTACGGTCATTATGATAAAGAAAAAAAGCTTTATACTGTAACTGGCAATGTGGTCATAATGAATTTTGAGAAAGGAGAACGCTTAAACACAGAAGAGCTAAAGTGGAAACCTGAAGAGAAAAAGGTTTTTACAGACAAGTTTGTCCGAATTGAAACAGAAGATGAGATCTTAACAGGGCATGGCTTGGAATCAAATGAAGATTTTTCAAAATATAAGATTCTTAAACCTTCGGGTAATTTTTATTTAAAAGACGAATGAGACTAACAGAAACAATATTACTTGCTTTATCTGTTGTTTTTCTTGTAATTGGCCTTCACCAATCCTGGATACACAGCTTTGCGTCCAGCTATTGGATTTTTATGCTCATGCTGGTTTTTTATGGACTATTTCATTATGTAAGAATAGATAACGAAAATAAGCACGAAAAAAAGTCAGTCAAAGCTGTTAAGAAGCACAAAAAACGAAAAAAGTAACTTATGGACCTTGGGTCGCATATACTGATCATCATTATCACACTTTTCTTTTCTGCATTTTTCTCAGGAGTAGAAATAGCTTATATAACATCTAACAAGCTACATTTTGAGTTACTGAACAAGCAGGGGCATGTAACAGGAAAATTAATAGCAAGGTTTACGAACAAACCTTCAATGTTTCTTGGTGCTACCCTTATAGGCAATACCATAGCACTGGTCATGTATGGTATATTTATGGCAGCACTACTCGAACCTTTTTTGGAGAATGTTCTTCCCGCTGCACTCAACACGTATACAACCATCGTAATTTCGCAAACAATTATTTCGACCATTATTGTTTTGGCCACAGCCGAGTTCATGCCCAAAAGCTTTTTTTTAATAAACCCCGACAGGTGGATAGAAATACTGGCACTACCAATACTTCTAGTGTACTACCTACTGTATCCTTTGGTATATGTGATCGTTTCTGTGTCAAAATTTATTATTACCAAAATATTAAAATTAGAGTATACAGAAGCCCAACCAGTGTTTGGGTTGACTGATCTGAACAACTACATAAAAAAAAATGTAGTGGTAAAAGATGAAAACAACGAGCCGGAGGTAGACACTAAAATATTTAACAGGGCGCTGAAATTCAAAAACTTAAGAGTAAGAGATTGCATGATTCCAAGGACAGAGATCGTAGCAATAGACATTGAAGACGGAATTGAAGGAATAAAAAAAGCATTTTGTGAAACTCAACACTCTAAAATTCTTGTTTACAAAAAAACCATAGATAATATAACCGGATACTGTCATCAGGTAGAGCTATTTAAAAAGCCAAAAGAAATTTCGGAGATTATAAATCCAATTTCAATAGTTCCGGAAACAATGTTGGCTTACAACCTTATGGTACAACTTATAGAAGAGCATAAAAGTCTGGTTCTAGTCGTTGACGAGTTCGGCGGCACATCAGGTCTGGTGAGTATAGAAGATATTATAGAGGAAATATTTGGAGAGATTCGTGATGAACATGATGAAGAAGATTTGGCAGACCTCCAATTAGACCCTTATAATTATTTGTTAAGTGCCCGACATGAAATAGATTATTTAAATGAAAAGTATAAATTCAAAATCCCTGAAGGTGATTATGACACCCTTGGGGGCTTTATTTTAAGCGTAAATGAAGATTTCCCGCAGGAAAATGAAATTATTCACGTACCTCCATATACCTTTACTATTATATCATTAAGTGGAGCTAGAATAGATAAAGTAAAACTTACTTTAAATAAGGAACCAGAAACAAAAAAAAGTACTTTATAAGTCTGTAATAATAAGTTTGTTTTTTATCCCGTAAAAATATTATTTTGCAATCCCTGAAAAATTTTCTTTAAAATAAAATGGCAATATTCAACAGGATTAATAAAAACTCAGGCCTAGTAGTAGGTGTAGTAGTAGTAGCGTTAGCTTTATTCCTTTTAGGAGAAGCTCTAATGAGTTCAGACACGCTTTTCAATGGCAATAAGCAGGAAGTAGGTGAAATTGACGGAAAGTCAATTCCTCTCCAAGAATACCAGTTTGAACTGCAACGTCAAGAGTATGATTTTCAAATACGCACAGGAAAAAGTGCTTCTGAAAATGAAAGGCCTTTCATACAAGACCAAGCATGGAATCAATTGGTCTTCCGCCATGCATACCAAAAGCAGTTTGACAAGCTTGGCCTAACAGTAACAGATGCTGAATGGGAAGATATGACTATTGGTGAAAACATTCACCCAATGGTAAAATCACTATTCGGTAATCCTGAAGATTTTGAGCCGAACATGGTTCATGAGTTCCACGCAAACCTTGGAAACATGGAACCTGATGCACAGGCTTACTATAAAGAAATCTGGTCTTATGTAGACAAAAGCCTCCCACAAATTCGTATCAGGGAGAAATATAACAACTTAATGAAAAACTCATTGTACGTAACTTCTGCAGAAGCCAAAAGATCGTACATTGACCAAACTGCTAAGTTCAATACAGATTACTTGTATATCCCGCTTCATTCAGTAGCAGATTCACTTGTCACAATAACTGATGCAGATTTAAAAGGGTATATAAACAGAAATCAGGCAAAATACAAAGTTGAAGACTCTCGTGCAATAGACTATGTTACCTTCGCTATTAAAGCTTCAGAAGAAGATAGCATCGCTATAAGCAGAGAATTGGCTGACCTAGCTGAAGATTTTGGACAAGCATCTAAAGACTCTGTATTTGTATTTGCAAACTCAGACAATCCAAGCCAACCAAAATTCTTGAGTATTGAGCAATTGCCAGAAGACCTTCAGAACCTTGCCAATACATTGGAAGTAGGCAAAGTATATGGCCCTTTTAGCAAAGACGGAAACTTCTTCCTTCATAAAGTAGTAGAGATAGGCAAAGACACAGTGTCTTATGCACGTGCAAGCCACATACTTTTCAAGCCTGAAGGAGAATCTGCCGAAGACAAAAGAAAAGCTCTTCAAGCCGCTCAGAAGGTATTGGCAGAACTAAAGAATGGAGCAGACTTTACTGAAATGGCTAGAATGCACGGCACAGATGCTACTGCCACCCGTGGCGGTGACCTAGGATGGTTCCACCAAAAGAAAATGGTAAAACCTTTTGCTGACGCAGTTTTCAGAGCTAATTCAACTGGCTTGTTGCCAATAGTAGAAACAGAATTTGGTTACCATATTATAGATGTAACTGCAACGAAAACTAACAGGAACTTCAAAGTGGCTACTGTAGAAAGAGAAACCGCTTTTTCAGAAAACACCAGAGAGGCGTTTTACCAAAAAGCTGCAAACTTTGCCATGAGTGTGTCTGACACTGCATCTTTCAGAAAGGTTGCCAAAGAAGAAATGGGTATGACTATCTACTCACACGACAACCTTAAAACAACAGACAGAAATGTCAACACGTTAATGAATGCTCGTGAAATAATCAGATGGGCATTTGCCGATGCAAAAGTCAACAAGGTTTCTGAGGTGTTTCACCTAGATGATAAGTTTGTGGTGGCTGTGCTTAAGGAAAAAAGAGAAGAAGGTATTGCTGACCTAGAAGATGTACATGATGAGGTAACTGCTAAAGTTAAGAATGAGAAAAAAGCAGAATACATCATCAACAAATTGAAAGAAATGGATGGAGAGCTGAAGCAAATTGCAGAGAAATATGGAAAGGATGCACGTTTTGGTAGCGCAGAGGGTGTATTGATAAACTCAAACACAATTAAAGGTATTGGTTATGATCCAATAGCAACAGGCGTCCTAGCTGGTTTAAGTGAAGGAAAAAGAAGCCAACCATTTAAAGGAGAAAATGGAGTAGCTATATTGAAAGTAACAGGAAAAACACCTGCGCCTGAGATTGCTGACCATACAGAATATGGAAACAAAATCAGACAAAAGCGTGAAAGCCGCAAAGAAACCAATATTGACGAAAGCATTAAAAAATATGCTGGTGTAAAAGACAATAGGTTCATGTTCTACTAAGCCTAGAATATGTAAAAATAAGCCCCTGTATGTTTCATGCAGGGGCTTTTGTATTTGGTCATAAATAACAACTCTTTAATTATAGCATATAAATACAATAAACATGCTTTTTACACCTATGCTACCCATGCCCCACTTGTGCTACTTACCTTTAGCTAAAAAAATGCTGTAAAACTCAGAAAAAAGCCTGCTGCCGATGTACACAAATATTTCTGATTACATAAATCTACTGTCCAAACTAACACCAAGGCGTATCGCAAATGCATTAAAAGCGACTGTAGGCTTTTACTATTCGCGTGTTACAAGCAGAACCCATCATCCAGCGTTACCAATTAGCATTTCCATAGAGCCTACCACATCTTGTAACTTGCGCTGTCCTGAGTGCCCCAGCGGTTTAAGGTCATTTTCTAGGCCCACAGGAATGCTTACAGAACACGTCTTTGACAAAGTCATTGAAGAGCTCCACCCCACCCTACTCTATCTTACTTTCTATTTTCAGGGAGAACCGTACCTAAACCCCGGATTTTTGAAAATGGTAGAAAAAGCGTCCAGTAAAAAAATATACACCACCACATCTACCAACGCTCATTACCTCAATGATGAGAATGCTAAAAAAACCGTAGCCTCTGGCCTGGACCGCTTGATCATAAGCATTGATGGAGCCACACAAGAAACATATCAATCTTACCGTGTGGGCGGGAAATTAAGTAAGGTGATCGAAGGCACGAAAAATATTATCAAGTGGAAAAAGAAGCTTAAAACAAAGAAACCATATATTGTATTCCAATTTTTGGTCGTAAAACCCAATGAACATGAAATAGAAGACCTGAAGAAAATGGCCAAAGAGCTAGGTGTAGACAAAGCAGCCTTTAAAACTGCCCAAATTTATGATTATAAAAACGGCTCTCCATTAATACCCGAGCAAGAACAATATTCAAGGTATAAACAGTTGCCAAATGGCACCTATACGATTAAAAACAAGCTTTTGAACCATTGCTGGAAGATGTGGGAATCATGTGTCATCACTTGGGACGGAGCAGTGGTGCCATGCTGCTTTGACAAAGACGCGCACCACACTATGGGGTCAGTTCAAGAAAAGACTTTTCAAGAAATCTGGAACAGTACCCCTTATCACAAATTCCGAAAAAGCTTATTTCAATCAAGAAGCCAAATAGAAATTTGCAGAAACTGTACAGAAGGAACTAAGATTTGGGGATAAAAAAGCCCTCCCTCTAATTAGAAGGAAAGCTTTTCTTAAAGTTCTGACATTACTTAGAAGAAAATAGAAATAGCTAAAGCACCAGTACCAAAGGTACCAAAAGATCCAGACCTAGTTCTTTCATCAGACTCAATATCGCTTGTAGTGGTTTGGTTATCTACTCTAGTAGTAGTAGTTCCAGATGGTCCGCCAGCAAAAGTAGCTCTATAACCCCATCCAAACTCAGCACCAACAGCGATGTTTCTAGTAATAAAATAGTTCAAACCAACAAATGGCACTAAACCTACTCCATATTCTGAGCCAAGGCTTACGTCTGATTCCATATAATCGCCAACATTACCACCATCTTCATGAACAACCTCTGACCGGGTAAATTCACTTGCACCCAATCTGGAAAAGATAAGATCTGCTCCTACATAAGGCTCTAGTCTATGGTGGTTACCTAAGGCATATTGCCCACCCAAAGCAAGTTGTATAGTACTTGCAGCGCTTCTCTCAGTTGTTTCCACACCATCCTCTAGATCTGTTTCTGTAGAACGAAGCATATCGTAAGACACTGATGCCCTCGCAGCTATTTGGTCTGTTACATAATAACGGAAAAGAAGGGTAGGAGTGTTAACGCCTAACTCTGTGTTGAACCATCCCGCAGTACCACCAGACAGAACATTGTTCAACCCAAAGGTAAAGCCCATGGTACCGGCTACAGGTCTAAAGCTTTCCTGAACTTCCACTTCTTCTTCTTGAGCAAATACGCTTGTTGCACTAAAGGCCAAAAATGATAGTGCTAGTAAAAATTTTTTCATAGTATTAATTTTGAAAAGGTTAGTAAAACATGCAGCAAATTTACAAGGAAAGTAGGAAAAGCAAAGGGATAATATATATTTAAGACAGAAACCTAATAGGTGCCCATCACTTACACCTATATACAAGTTAATCAAATAATAACTAGTTTAAAACGGACATGCAAGGCTGTTAGAAAAAATTAAAAAACGCATGTGTAAATTGCGTTAACATGATAAGCACCTTGCCCGACTAAGGGCATTCTGAAAAAGCCACGGAGGTTTAAGATACGTACGTGATACAATACTTGAAAATGATACGCTAAAAACACTTATGATTGAAAAATAACCTATCGGATTCGAAAGTTTGGGCGTATTACAGCACGCCCTAAATGTAAAAAAGGTTAGCATTTATTCACCAATGCTTCTGGATCAGATTTAACATTTCGTCTTGGATATTCCCAGTGGCGAGCACTTCTTTTCCATAGAAATATCCGTCACCACCCTTGAAATCGCACACTTTGCCACCCGCCTCTTTCACAATTAAAACACCGGCCATTATATCCCACATTTTCAGGTTAAACTCAAAGTAGCATTCAAACCGCCCACAAGCCACATAACACAGGTCTATAGCAGCAGAGCCAAGCCTACGTATTCCGTGAGAATGCTCTACCAGTTCTTTGAGGATCTTAAAATAATCATCCGTTTTATCTAAAAGATCATAAGGGAATCCTGTTGCGATCAAACTTTGCTCCACGGCATCAATAGCAGAGACCTTTATCCCCTTATCATTAAGCCATGCGCCACCACCTTTCCAGGCATAAAAGCACTCCTGTTGCTGTATATCATAAACAACACCCAGCAGAACCTCTTCTTCACGGATAAGCGCTACACTTATAGAATATGAAGGTAAGCCATGCAAAAAATTAGTAGTTCCATCTAATGGATCTATGACCCATTTATATTCGCTCTTTGCCTGCTCCACTGTACCTTCTTCTGTAATAAAAGAAGCTCCTTGCACTAAGGGTTCAAGCTTCTGGACAAGAATCTTCTCAGTCTCTTTGTCTACATAAGACACCATATCTTTAGCACCCTTGTATTCAATATGGGACAAATCAAAACCTTGAGCTTCTTGCTTGATAAAACCACCAGCTCTTTTAACTACTTCTATAACTTCGAAAGTTAATTTCTCTAATCTCTGTTGATCCATATACCTTAAATTTTAACTTTTGGAGAAGCAAAATCAGCAGAGGAAACCTTTTTTCCCTTTCTGCCCATAAACTTTTTTATATAATAATAAATCACCAGCATTGCGGACAAATACACAGCCCATTGACCGATAAAATCTCCATAAAGGGTATAAAAAGTAACAACATCATTTACCAGCACTTCCCCTTTCATCACGGCCATAACATCATATTCAGAAGCTGAAACAATATCACCTCGCTGATTGATAAATCCGGAAATGCCAGTATTGGCAGATCTCGCTATGCCTTTTCTAGTTTCAATAGCCCTTAAAGACGCATACTGCATGTGTTGTTTATGTCCAGGTGTATTCCCCCACCAAGCGTCATTGGTAATGATGGCAATAAAACCAGCACCGTTTCGGACATAGTCTCCCACAAAATCTCCAAAAATAGATTCGTAGCAAATCACAGGAGCGGCACCTTTGCCAGTAGCGCCAAAAAACACCGACCGTTCCTCTTGCACTCCTAAACTACCCATTGTCCCACCCAAATCAATGGCAAACCTACCTAAAAATGCAGGGATGGTTTCAACCCCTGGCACAAGCTTAGATTTATGGTAAAACTCAGGGTTGTCTCCCCTACCATTGATATGCATAGCGGTATTATATGAATCATAATATCCAAACCCCTCAACATACCTCACCGTAGGGGTGGCTGCTTCGCTATACCGTACATGAGAATCCATTCCCGTAATCAATGAAAGATTCGGAAAGGCTGCAACCTTATCCATTAACTTATCTATAGTTGCATAGGACAGGATTTCTTCCTCATCATACCCCGAAGGAAGAGCGGTTTCAGGCCAAAGGACAAAATGTGTTTTATCAGTAGTTAAAGAATCCGTTAGTGCAAGCATCCGAGCCAACTGTTCTTTATAAGGTATAAACCGTGGGCTACCAGAAAATTTCTCTTCGTACGGATCTATATTAGGCTGCACAACCACTACCTCGGCAGGTTTTCCAACATCTTCATAAGATACATACATAAAAACCGATAAGGCTATAGGTAATACAATCCAAGCCACCGTTGCGACCACGAGCTGCTTTTTATAGACTTTATGCAAACCCAACAGTAAAACAAGTACTAGTACATTTGACATTAAAATCCATAAAGAACCACCCAGTGCTCCCGAAAATTCATACCATTGAACCAGTGAAGGTGTAGAAGCAAAAGCATTCCCCAAGGTCAACCAAGGCCAAGACAAGTCCCAGTTCAAATGAATATATTCAAAAGCTAACCAATAAATAGGCAAGGACAAATAGCCAACTAATATGCCAAGTCTTTTTCTGGTATGGTGAAAACCAATCATAGGAATAGACATGAGCAGTGCATTTGCAGCCATGGCAAATAAGCTACCTACGGAAGTGGCATTCCAAATCCACCATGTAGTTAAAACATTCCAGATAATAAGTGTCAAATAACTATAAAGGAAAAAACGGCTCCCAGACTTACGCGCACCGGATTGGATTAAGCTTTCATTGACCACCAACAAAGGGACGAAGGCAAAAAGCAACACCAAGCCTAAAGGCAATGGTGGCCATGCAATGCTTAGTAAAATACCAGAGAGCGAGGAAAGCAGTAAATATTGTCTATTGTTAAGCGTTCGCACTTTTTTATTTTAAATGTAATATTTATATGAACTATTCAAGAAGGAAAAAGGGTTTAAAAAACTGAAAACATTCCTTCAGCATTTATAACACAAGCTTTAAACTTTTAATTCTGATGTCAAAAACTCTTTTCAAGACCCCGACCATACTACTGTCATGTATATCAGCTTTTTTGTTTTTGTTAACCGCTTGTAAGGAAACTGACATAAACAACAAAGATAACGACCAAGATGCCCTAAAGTTATTAGTGCATGAGGCTATTGACGAATGTGTTAAAGAACTCCCAGAGGTTATGCTGATAGACCGGAGCATGCGCCTGGTGCCAGCAAAAGACTCTACAGACCATGAAAAAATCATTTGTGAGGTATTTCTAGCAAAAAGAGACCCTGCAAACCACAGCTTTACAGACTACACTGACAAACTAATAAAACTACGAGTGATGAGCAAGGTGAAAGAACGTCTCTACCAAGAAGAAATAACTATTCCGACCTACTATCATATTATGTTTTTGAGCAGAAATTAAAAGCCCCAGTTTCCCGGGGCTTTTTGTTTTATCTTTTTATCTTCTTATTAACCTTCTCTCTCACCCTTGCCACTTCATTTTCTGTAATAACACCTTCCATATCATCAAAAATAGGATCCATGTAGTGAAGCAATGGCTCTGTTTCACCATTGGCATACCTAATATGAGGATTAAGAACTCCGTCATCATCAGACCAGAACAGTTCTCCAATCAGTCTATTAGATGGATAGTACCTAAAGTCAAGATTAAAATATGTTTCTAGCAGATGCAGTTCATCTTCTTGGTTTGGATCATCCATAGCACCAGAAGCGTCTACACTTACATTCATTTTTAGCTCACCGTATCTTGCAGATAAATGCACATCGTCTACTACACTTTGTTCATTATCTTTAAATGTAGAAGAACCTTTCACTTCCCAAATTGACCCATATCCATCTTTCTCCATTCCAGTAACAAAAGAAACTTCGCGACCTTTATCATTGAACTCAAAAGTAGTTCTGAACGGCTTTAGGTACATACTATATTTTAAAGACAAAGGAACTCCACTTGGGCTATACAATGCTAGATAATCCACTTCCACATACTTTTTCCCATCTATAGTCAACTGAGCCACAATTCTAACAGGAACATCAGTTACCCCATGCATAGCGTCTGGTACTTTCTGCGTCTCAAAGGCGGTCCATGACAATGTTGCGTTATTTCGAGTACTTCCTTCTGAAGCCGGGAAATGCAGTATAAGCTTATCTGTATCCCTTACCCTGTCCCAAGTCTCCTGTGTACTGTTCCACCTGTATTCACCAGAAAACTCTTCTAGGCTAATCATTGGTTCGTTTTCAGCAGTGGACTTATTATGAGGGGTAAAAAAAGTTTTAAATGCATTAGCCTTCCTTTTAGCACGCTTTCTAAAATCTGCACTTTTCAAAGTCCTCAAATTCGCACCTTCAAAATCATCGACGCCAAACTCAAAATAATTAATAAGCGTAATTAAAGCCTCGGCACCCTCAGAACTAACCAGTTCACTCAAATCAGTCTGCATAGACTGGCTAGTACGAGCAAGAATATCACTATGCGATTCTTCAGAACCTCCTGGCCCTCCAACCCTCTCCTTTTTTTTGCAAGAAGCATTGAACAAAAGCAGCGGAACAATGGCAAAGATTAGCAACTTGGTTTTCATGATAAAAATTATAAAATTATTAAAACACTTTCATACCATTATAAAAAAGTAAAGATAGAACTTTCCCCTATATGTCCCAAATAAAGGCAAGTAAATAGAACATCTCGTTAAATCTATAAAAAAGAAAGGCTCTAAATATAAATATACTTAGAGCCTTAACAAGAATTAGTAAAACAACCTTATTTCTTTAATTTAAGCTTCTTCCTAACTTTAGATTTCATCCTAGCCTGTTCAGCATCTGTAAAGAAACCTTCCATATCATCTAAAATCGGGTCAAGATACTTTATTAGTGGTTCAGAGGTACCATCATTATATTTAATGAACACGTCTATAGAGCCTTCATAGTCCCCCTCTTCAAAAAACAACTCCCCAACTAAGCTATTGGAAGGATGCTGCTTGAACTTAGCATTTACATATTTATTCATCCTTTCAACTTCACTTCCTTCATGATCGCTATCCATACCTTGTACATCCATATCTGCTTTAAAAACAAGTTCATTATACCTGATAGATGTAGAGGCATTTAGAACGTCACCCTCATCAATACCACCATTATCGAAGGTTGCTTTATTTGAGGTAGTAAAGAACTCACCAGAACCATCTTTTGAGAAAGATGTATTCATTTCAACTTTATTGTTTTGGTTTTTAAACTCAAAAGTACTTGTGAAAGGCTTTAAGTATAAAGTATAATCAACATTAACCGGCTCTCCATCGCTGTTGTAAGTAGCATCAAAGTCTACAGAAGCATAACGGGTACCATCAAGTTTTAAGCTAAAGCCAATTTTTGATGGCCAGTCATCTCCCTGTACAGACTGTGTTTCATATGCAGTCCAAGTAAATGTCGCATTATTGATAGGATTATCGGCAGGTGCTGGAAAGTGAAGGATCAACCTTTCATGGTCTCTAATTTTTTCCCATTCCCCATTTACCAACTCCCACTCTCCTGACATATCTTCCAAGCTTGTTACAGGTTCATCTGCAAAAGATTTCTGGTTTGGTGTAAAATACTGCTTAAAAGCTTTGGCCTTTGTTTTTGCCTTTGCTCTAAAGTCAGTATTACTAACTGTCCTTTTGCTAAACTCAGAAAAATCATCTTCCCCAATATTGTTGGCAAGGGTAACAATTGCATCTGCACCTTCTGAGTTTAATAGTTCAGAAAGGTCAGCCTGCATTTCACGACTGGTACGTTCAAGCAAGTTTTGGCTTTGCTCAGCAGGAAGGTCTCCTCCGTTGCCATTGCCATTACCGTTGCCATTTTCATCTTTGTCTTTTTTACAAGCAGTACCCACAACTAGTCCAGCCATGAGCACAAAACATAAAAACCTTTTTTTCATTATCCTTTAAACATTATTTCCTAATAATAAAATTAAGTGATTTTTTGCTCCTAACATTCAGTCTTACAGTTTTTCTTCTCTTAGGATGGAAACTTCTTATAATATTAATATTCAAGCATTAAAAAATCATTTTTTAACAAATTTGAAAACCTTGCTTCGAAAAATTATAACAGAAACCCAAGCTCATAAACTGAACTAAAAAAATGTCATGAATCACAACCTTTCCCATGAACAAAAAATGCCTATAACAGTTTAAATAAAAGAAAATTTTTCACCTAATACCCTTTTTGATTATGCAAAAGATTTTTGGACTAATATTGACAATCTTGGTTATTTCAGCATGTCAGTCACATCATAAAGATACCATAGGATCGATTCAAGACCCTACGTATATCACAAGCGACAGATACCAGTTCTACAAAGATTGTTTAGACCCCATGCAAGTAGACCATGATGCGGTATGTACACAAGAACATGATCCAGTATGTGGATGCGACAGAAGGACTTACCCTAATGCGTGTCATGCGGAAAAAGCTGGTGTATTAAAATATGAGAAAGGGCCATGCCCAGAAGCAGAGGCACATGGAGCTGCTCATTAACTAGGGCGCACTGAAAAACGTCCAAAACATTGATCTATTACTATCTGTATATATTATTATAAGGTACAGGCGCAAGCGTTTATCGGTAATTTCTTACTTTTTCCGTGTGTACAGTAAATTGAGAAGTTTTTAATCAACACTTTTTTGGACTAGCCACAAGCGCACAATCTACTTTATGGCCTTACATTCGAAGTACTACAATACGTCTTCATGTAAGGCTATGCGTATCTTGCACACTTGTGACTTTTTCAGCAAGCCCTAACTAAGCTACCAAGCTAAACTAGCATTACGCTTATGTAGAGATGTTGTACAGAATGTCTCTACTCCTTATTTACCCAGCTTTCACTACTTTACCTGCTTCCTTTTTATAATAGGCACAAAAATCTGTCAGGGGGCATTTTTCACATTCAGGTTTACGTGCCTTGCAGATATAGCGCCCGTGCAGGATAAGCCAATGATGGCTTTTATGGATAAGTTCTTCAGGAATGTGTGCGACCAATTGTTTTTCTACTTCCAAAGGGGTTTTAGCTTTGGCGTCAACTAAACCTATTCTTTTTGCTACACGAAACACATGCGTATCCACTGCCATGGTAGGCTGATTAAAAATCACAGAAGCTATAACATTTGCCGTTTTTCTACCGACCCCAGGCAGCTTTTGAAGATCAGAAACAGAAGCAGGTACTTGGCTGTTAAATTCCCCAACCAGCAATTGCGCCATGCCCAACAGATGTTTTGCTTTGTTATTGGGGAAAGATATGCTTTTAATATATTCAAAGATTTCCGCCACAGAAGATTTGGCCATAGCTTCAGGTTCGGGAAACCTCTCGAACAAAGGAGGAGTGACAATATTGACTCTTTTGTCAGTACACTGAGCACTCAAAATAACAGCCACTAAAAGCTCATAAGGATTGGTATAATTAAGTTCCGTTTCCGGTTCAGGAAAGTTTTCAGTAAAATAGCTAAGGAATTTACCGTACCGTTCTTTTTTTCTCATAGTTAAAGCAAAAAGGCGATACATGCCATAGAAAAAGCATGTATCGCCTAAATTAATACTTAAAGGTTATATTTCAAACCAGTCATAAGCAGGTAATGTCAAGATGTATGAACCCGGAAGTTTCTTGAATAACTGAGAATCCGGTCAGTACACCTGTCGGAGGGGCCCAGTCTAAGTCCTGCAATACTTTCTCTGAGCGCTTCTACCTCATGGTAGAATTCCAGCAGCTCATCATTCATCAGAATAGCGCTGTTTATTTCGTGTTTTTCTGAGTTTTCTACATCGTCATAAACAAATCTGATTACGTCAGTCGTGGTAAAAGTTTTTGTCATAGGCTATATTGTGTTTCTCAAGTTTCTTCCGAAGGTTGATGAGCGCATACCTCATTCTTCCGAGAGCGGTATTAATGCTCACACCAGTGGCTTCGGCAATTTCCTGAAAACTCATATCAGCATAATGCCTCATGAGCAACACTTCTTTCTGAGCCTCGGGTAAAGTTTGTATCATTTCCCTGAGAATAGAATGTGTTTCATTCTTAATTTTCACAGTTTCCATAGAACCCTCCGAAAAACTCAGCGAGTTAAAGATATTACTACCATCCTCCATGACAATGGTAGGATACCTCTTTTCTCTGCGGAAGTAGTCAATGGCCAGGTTGTGCGCAATACGTACAATCCATGGCAGGAACTTGCCCTCTTCATTATAACTACCAGATCTTAATTTGTTTATTGCTTTTATAAAAGCTTCCTGCATAAGATCTTCGGCGACGTACTGATCCTTAACTATAAGATAGATGGTTGAATAAACTTTTGTCTTGTGACGCTTTAGGAGCACAGCAAAAGCATCTTCGTTACCCTGGATATATAGCGACACAAGTTTTGCATCACTTATAACATTTTCTTTCATTAATATATCGCATTTGGTTAACGTAGAGCTTTATATCATATTGTTCTGTTTAGGTGAGAAAATTATTTAAAATAGCCTTAAAAGCTTTAATAAACTTTTAATATATGGCTGCATTTTATCTTAATTTCTACAAATATATACATATATATTGTACAATCCAAATATGTTTAAAAAAAATTAAAAAAAATTTTCATTTCATTTTAATTTGATGTTATTATGTTGTTACACTATTAAGTGAAAAGAAAGATATACCGTGCAAAATAACATATCAGAGAAAATAGTTCCAGAAAAGGCCGATCCGAAGCAATTTATTATCATAAAAGGTGCCAAAGTTAACAACCTTAAAAATATTACTGTCGCCATTCCTAGAAACAAGCTTGTCGTGGTTACAGGCCTCTCGGGGTCTGGGAAATCATCTTTAGCATTTGATACACTCTTTGCTGAAGGACAGCGTATGTACGTTGAAAGCCTCAGCTCTTATGCAAGGCAGTTTCTAGGACGAATGGAGAAGCCAGAGGTGGAATACATAAAAGGTATAGCCCCTGCCATTGCCATTGAACAAAAAGTAAATACCAGAAATCCTAGATCTACAGTAGGTACTACCACCGAAATTTATGATTATCTAAAACTTCTATTTTCTAGAGTAGGCCGCACGTACTCCCCTGTGTCGGGCGAAGAGGTAAAAAGAAATACTGTCTCTGACGTAATTGATTTTATACACTCTTTCGAGGAAGGTGAAAAAGTTATGATCCTCTGTCCCCTAAACCTAAAAGAAGATCGTGAATTAAAAGAAGAACTTGCCCTCCTTCTTCAAAAAGGCTTTTCGAGAATATACGCAGGGGACACCTTACATTATATTGAAGAAACGGATGCAAGCAATTTAGAAAAAGAAAATATTTATATTCTTATAGACCGAAATGTGGTCAGAAAAGACGATGAAGAAACCCAGTTTAGGTTAGCAGACTCTATACAAACGGCATTTTTTGAAGGTGAAGGCAGCTGCAGGGTCATTATCCCAGGCAAAGCGGATAAAGACTTTTCGGATAAATTTGAACTTGACGGCATTGTTTTCGAAGAACCCAATGTCAACTTTTTCAGTTTTAACAATCCTTATGGTGCCTGTCGCACATGTGAAGGCTTTGGCAGTGTACTTGGCATAGACGAGGATTTGGTGATACCTGACAAAAGCCTTTCTGTATATGAAGGCGCAATTGCGCCATGGCGAAGTGAAAAAATGAGCGAATGGGCCGCGCCTTTATTGAAAAAAGGCGTATTGTTCGACTTCCCGATTCATCGGGCATGGCAAGACCTTGATCCGCACCACCAAAAATTGATATGGACCGGCAATGAATATTTCCAAGGGCTAAATGATTTTTTCAAACACCTAGAATCACAAACACACAAAATACAATACCGTGTACTGCTTTCCCGCTATCGTGGCAGAACAGTTTGCCCAGACTGCCGTGGTACAAGGCTCAGAAAAGATGCACTCTATGTTAAAATTGATAATACTTCCATTGCGGATATTGTCCTTAAACCAATTTCAGAAGTAGTACCTTTTTTTGACAACTTAAAACTTACGGATTACGAACATAAAGTAGCGGATAGGATTATCACAGAAATTTCAAGCAGGCTGGAATTCCTTACCAAAGTAGGCCTTGAATATTTGACCCTAAACAGACTTACCAATACATTGTCTGGTGGAGAGTTCCAACGCATAAAACTTGCAACTTCCTTAGGTAGCGCTTTGGTGGGTTCTATGTACATATTGGATGAACCGAGCATTGGTCTACACCCAAGAGATACAGGCAAAATGGCAGAGGTGCTACGTTCCCTAAAAGCGATGGGCAATTCAGTGATTGTAGTAGAGCACGAAGAGGAGGTAATGCGGATTGCTGATGAAATCATCGACATTGGCCCTGACGCTGGAAGTCACGGCGGTGAACTGGTTTTCCAAGGCACCTTAGAAGAAATGCTTAATTCTGATACCCCTAGTCACACGGCTAAGTATTTAAAAGGCGAAGAAAAAATTGAAACGCCCTCTTTCCGTAGGTCATGGACAAATTTTATTGAAATAAAAGGCGCAAGGGAAAACAATCTTAAAAACGTTGATGTAAAAATACCACTAAACGCGCTTACTTTTATAACCGGGGTAAGTGGATCAGGAAAATCTACGCTGATCAAAAAAATCTTGTTTCCTGCCATGAAGAAAATGCTGGGACAAGTGAGCGATGCCAATGGAAAATTTGATCGTTTGGAAGGGTCTATAAGTCAGGTGGCCCAAATTGAATTTGTAGACCAAAACCCCATTGGTAAATCCTCAAGGTCTAACCCTGTAACATATATTAAAGCTTACGACGTAATCAGAAGCTTGTATGCAGAACAACCACTAGCGAAAATGCGTGGCTATAAACCAGGTTTCTTTTCGTTCAATGTTGACGGCGGAAGGTGTGAGATTTGCCAGGGCGAAGGGACTGTGAAGGTAGAAATGCAGTTTATGGCTGACATATTCCTCAAATGCGAAGGCTGCAATGGGCAAAGATTCAAACAAGAGGTGCTGGAAGTTACCTATAAAGACAAAAACATCTACGAAGTATTAGAGATGACCGTAGATGATAGCCTGGAATTCTTCAAAGAACAGCCTAAATTGATAGAGAAGCTACAACCGCTTTCGGACGTTGGTTTAGGATATATCAGACTTGGCCAGTCATCCAACACGCTTAGTGGTGGAGAAGCACAGCGGGTAAAACTTGCTAGCTTCCTTAGCAAAGGCGCAGCATCGGCAGAAAAGATCTTGTTTATATTTGACGAACCTACTACCGGATTGCATTTCCACGACATCAAAAAACTATTAGGGGCCATTAACGCTTTAGTAGATCAAGGAAACTCTGCTGTAATTATTGAGCATAACATGGAGATGATCAAGTGTGCTGATTGGATTATAGATCTTGGTCCAGAAGGAGGAGATAAGGGAGGTCATATAAATTTTGCAGGAGTGCCTGAGGACTTTGTAAAATTAGAAAACAACCATACAGCAAGATACCTTCGTGAAAAACTTTAAAACGGCCAGTCATTATACAAAACGTTCATACAAAGCAGGACTTCCCCCTGGGTCTATGGTCACTGCTGAAAATAAGCGTGAGAAGTCACGTCTGACACTATTTACCTATAATGCTGACGAGCATAAAGAACAAGAGATAGAAGACCCTGCACAAGCAGCAGAGGCGCTGTCATTAGAACAAACCGTATGGCTCAATATCGATGGATTGGCGGACCCAGAGGTGTTAGAAAAAACTAGTAAAGTCTTTGGACTTCACTCCCTGCTCATGGAAGACATCGTGACCACGGATCAACGGCCAAAGGCAGAGGAGCATGAAAACTACTTTTTTGTAGTAGTACGAATGCTAAGCTATAACAAAGCCCTACAATTAATTCAGTCTGAACAGGTAAGCATGATATTAGGCAAAAATTTCGTGCTTACTTTTCAGGAAAAAGAAGGTGACTTATTTGACCCCATTCGGGAAAGGATTAGGAAAGGAAAAGGGCGAACCGTGCGCAATGGGGCAGATTACCTACTTTATTCATTGCTTGACATTATTGTAGATCATTATTTCGTCATTCTTGAAAATACGGGAGAAAGTATTCTACAGTTAGAGGAGGATATCATCAGTAGCCCTGATACCCGAAAGCTGCGGAAACTGTACAGTTTAAAACGGGAAATGAACTACCTCCGAAAATCTGTGTGGCCATTAAGAGAGGTGATTGGTCGCATGGAAAGGGAAGATGGCTTTTTTAACAACCCTTTTCTCATAGTTTATATAAGAGATATTTACGACCATACGATACAGGTCATAGAAACTATAGAGTCTAACCGGGAGACACTTTCCAGCCTCATGGACCTTTACCTCTCTGGTATAAGCAATAAGACAAATGCTATCATGAAGGTGCTGACCATTATCTCCACCATCTTCATCCCACTAACGTTTATTGTTGGAATTTATGGAATGAACTTCGACAACATGCCTGAACTGCATTGGCAACACGGGTATTTTTTTGTCTTAGGCGTCATGTTCCTGATTTCCATAGGAATGATTGCTTTTTTCAAGAAAAAAGGGTGGATGTGACTACCCTACCGTAAATCCGATTTCCTATCGGGTCAGGAAAACCTCTTTTACCGACCTAAGCTGAAAGACAGCCTTGATCAGTGAAACAGCTATGCCGATAAAAAATCGGCACTACAGTAAATACGATTTCTTGTCGGGGCAATGAACACAATAATTATTGAGATGAGCTAAAAGAAAGAGCTAACCGCCGAAGCAACCATGCCCTCCAGTAGATCCGATTTCCTATCGGATCAGGAAAACCTCTTTTACCGACTAAAGTAAAGATAGTCTTAGTCACTGAAAGTAGCTATGCCGATAAGAAATCGGCACTACTTTAAGTCCGAACCCTTTATCAGATCAGGAAAACCACTTTCACTGAGCTAAGTTGAAGGACACTCCTAATCGCCGAAGTAACCATGTCGATAAAAAATCGGCACTACAATAAAACCAATTCCTTTCGGATCAGTGAGCAGTACATTTAGTGAGTTGAGCTAAAAGAAAGAGCTAACCGCCAAAGGCAACTATGCCCTACCGTAGATCCGATTTCTTATCGGATCAGGAAAACCACTTTCACTGAGCTAAGTTGAAGGACACTCCTAATCGCTGAAGTACCATGCCGATAAAAATCGGCACTACAATAAACATGAGCTCCTTTTCGAATCAACGATCAGTAAATTTAGTGAGTTGAGCTAAAAGGAAGAGCTAATCATTGAAGTAACTACTCCTACCGTAGATCCGATTTCCTATCGGATCAGGAAAACCACTTTTACTGACCTAAGTTATAGGACAGGCCTAATCGCCGAAGTACCATGCCGATAAAAAATCGGCACTACAATAATCATGAACTCCTTTCGGACCAACGATCTGTACATATATTGAGATAAGCTGAAAGACAGAGCTAATCGCCAAAGGCAACTATGCCCTACCGTAGATCCGATTTCTTATCGGATCAGGAAAACCACTTTCACTGAGCTAAGTTGAAGGACACTCCTAATCGCTGAAGTACCATGCCGATAAAAATCGGCACTACAATAAACATGAGCTCCTTTTCGAACCAACGATCAGTAAATTTAGTGAGTTGAGCTAAAAGGAAGAGCTAATCATTGAAGTAACTACTCCTACCGTAGATCCGATTTCCTATCGGATCAGGAAAACCACTTTTACTGACCTAAGTTATAGGACAGGCCTAATCGCCGAAGTACCATGCCGATAAATCGGCACTACAATAAAATCAATTTCTTTCCGATCAATGATCAATAAATTTTTGAGCTAAGCTAAAAGGAAGAGCTAATCATTGAAGTAACTACTCCTACCGTAGATCCGATTTCCTATCGAATCAGGAAAACCTCTTTTAGTGGCCTAAGCAAAGATAGCCTTAATCGCCGAAGCAACCATGCCTCTACCGTAGATCCGATTTCCTATCGGATCAGGAAAACCTCTTTTACTGACTAAGTTGAAAGACAGTCCTAACCGCCAAAGATACCAATGCCGATAAAAAATCGGCACTACATATAGAGCTAATTAGACTCCAACTGATATTAACTCTTTAAAATTAAATCATTTAGAAGTAAATTTCCCCCATGAATTAATTTTTAAATATTTTTTTCCATGTATAAACCTTTTTACAGACGTAACCTTCCTCACATTCAACCAAAAGATGGTATATTTTTCATCACTTACAGGCTATATGGGTCTTTACCAAAACAAGTTCATGATTCACTGAAACAAGAAATAGAGCTTCTAAAAAAAATTAAAGCAAAACATAGCAAGCCACATCATGATAACTTATTTGAGAAATATGAAACCTTTTTAGACAAGGCAACATATGGCCCTGTATGGCTAAAACAAAAAGACATAGCAAAAATTGTTGCAAATTCGTTCCACTACCTAGATAGTAAAGACTACAGGCTTATCTGTTATACAGTTATGGCAAACCACGTCCATCTTATCATAGACAAATGCCAACGCCCGTTATATAAAATTTTACAATCATTGAAAAGACACACAGCTATTAAATGCAATGCAATGCTTAGAAGGGAAGGCGTTTTTTGGCAAAAGGAAAGTTATGACAATTTGATAAAAAACATGGAGGATCTTGCGAACAAAATAAACTACACACTAGACAACCCTGTTAAAGCTGGTTATGTAAAATGTAGAGAGGATTATGAGTTTTCGTATTGCAATCCAATATTTTTGAAATACTTATAACATTTGCGTTACCATGCGATAAAGCAGAAAGTAACTATTCCATGGTAAAAAGTCATACCGATAAGAAATTACCCTTACCGTAGATCCGATTTCTTATCGGATCAGGAAGTCCTATTTTACTGGCCTAAGTAAAGATAGCCCTAATCGCCGAAGTAACCATGCCGATAAAAAATCGGCACTACAATAAACATGAACTTCTTTCGGATCAACGATTAGTACATTCATTGAGATGAGCTGAAAGACAGAGCTAATCGCCAAAGGCAACCATGCCCTACCGTAGATCCGATTTCCTATCGGATCAGGAAAACCTCTTTTACTGACCTAAGTTGAAAGATAGTCCTAACCGCCGAAGTAACCATGCCGATAAAAAATCGGCACTACAGTAAACATGAACCTTTTCGGACCAACGATCAGGACATTCATTGAGATGAGCTGAAAGACAGAGTTAATCGCCAAAGGCAACTATACCCTACCGTAGATCCGATTTCCTATCGGATCAGGAAAACCACTTTTACTGACCTAAGTAAAGATAGCCCTAATCGCCGAAGTAACCATGCCGATAAAAAATCGGCACTACAATAAACATGAACTCCTTTCGAACCAACAATTAGTCCATTCATTGAGATAAGCTGAAAGACAGAGTTAATCGCCAAAGCAGCTATCCTTACCGTAGATCCGATTTCCTATCGGTTCAGGAAAACCTCTTTTAGTGGCCTAAGTTGAAAGACAATCCTAATCGCCGAAGTACCATGCCGATAAAAAATCGGCACTACGGTAAAGGTTTAACTTTTATTTAAAATGAAGTAGTTCCATCTCAAAAATAAGCTCACTATCAGGAGGAATTTCATAATTTGAGTCATCAAATTCATCTCTTACACCACGCTTTCCATAAGCCAAATGTGCCGGAACAATTAATACACCAATTTCACCCCTCCTCATTAGAGTGACACCTTCTTCCCAACCCGGAATCACCTGCTGTTTCCCGATTTTAAACTTAAAAGGTCTACCGTTTCTGCTGGTATCAAACACTTTCCCGCTGGGAAGCTCACCTCGGTAATGCACGGTAACCTTGTCTCCCTTTTTAGGTTTTTCCCCATCCCCTTTTTTAAGCACGACATATTTCAAGCCAGTAGATGTCACAATGGTATCAGTAAAGGTTCCATCTGTAGCATACGTGGAGTAAGAGAAAAAAAGGAATGCGAAAATGATAGTGTAATTTTTCACAATTGGTATTTTCATTTTATGATATCTGTTAATTCAGTAGAAGGACTCTACATTATAAAGATAAGAAATCTTATAAGAAAAAGCACTTTTAGGACATGTGTTCGCCTAAAGTGCTTTTGTGAAATGTTAGATTAGTAGATTTTGGAAAGTTAAGCGCTACTCTTGAACGGCGACCAACTCGACTTCAAAGACGAGCGGGCTATCAGGAGGTATAGTAGTACCGGCGCCTTCAGCACCGTATCCCAAATAAGAAGGCACTACCAAAATGGCCTTTTCGCCTTGCTCAAGCTTAGCGATCCCGATATCCCATCCAGAAATAACCTCTCCTTTGCCTAATGTGAAAACCATAGGCTCTTCCTTCTCATAGGAGTTGTCAAACACTTGTCCGTTCACAAGTTTGCCTATGTAGTGAACAGCTACACGTTGACCTTCCTCAACTTTTTCGCCATTACCTTTCTTTTTCCTTACCATGTAAAGTCCAGAAAGATCTTTCTCTACCTCAAATATTTTATTGTTCCTAAGGTAAGTATTTATTTGCTCTTCATTTTCAAGTTTTACCCGAAGCTCTTCGACTTCTTTATCCCTTTCCAGCTCATCTTCAGAAACCACTTTATCAACCTTCACATCAAAAACCACCTTATTATTCTCTAAACCACTTGGCTTGGGCGCACCAAAAGATTTTTCATATAACGAATCGGCATCTACATGAAAAGAAGCACTATCTCCTTCGGCCAGATAAGTAAGACCTTCTTCAAAACTACCTTCAAAAGGAATTTCATCCAGAACCATGTTAAGAGCAACACCTTCTTTCCAGGTATCCCGCAGCACTTCATCTCCAGCCTTTAAGCGCATATGAAAGACAACAGCATCGTTCAAAGCTATGTTTTTACGAGTTCCCTGTTTATGCACTTTATATTCCAGCCCCGAAGCTGTACGGGCAAAATCATCGTCTCCCCCATTCCCTACCATAGAGGACTGGCATGATACTAACATACCAATAACTACCGGAAATAAAAACTTAGCTTTCTTTCTCATTTTCTAACCTCTAAAATTTCTACATCAAAAATTAAAGGAGCGTTTTTAGGGATTAGAAATTTATCATGGTCAGATGGGTCAGGTATTCCAATGTCCATATATGCCAATGAAGAAGGGATAAGAATTTGCCCTTTGTCACCTTCGCCAAAATAAGTAATCACATCATCCCAGCCAGGGATAACCTCGCCTATTCCCAATACAAAGTCAAAAGGAGCACGTCCTTCTGAAGTATCAAAAACTTTTCCATCAAGAAGCCTTCCTGTATAGTGGACTACCAAAGTATCACCCGGCTCAGCTTTAGCATTTCCGGCGCGTTCTGATATAGTATAGTACACACCATGCTTAGACTTCTCCATGTCCAGGTTGTTATCTTTCATGAACTCTTTCATAATCCGCTCATCGACCTTCATCTGTTTTTGTATAGAAGCCGAATCTAAAAGCGCATCCATAAAGTTTTCAACCTGCAAAATCTTGTTTTGTTTCTCTGCCTCTAATTGCTGATGGTATTTTTCCATTTCGGCAGCCACTTCTTCGCGAGAATATATCTTATGAAGCTTTAGGTTAAAAGTCAGTTCACTACCTTCGGATAAGAAGTCAGGCCTTTCGCGATTAAGGTTTACCAAAAAGAAGGAGTCTGCATTAATTTTAAAAGAAGCACTGTCCCCTGGCGACATCATCATAAACCCTTCTTCAAGGCCTCCTTTAAATTTGGGAGTTGTAACTTTGGCACTGGTCTTAACAGAGTGCTCTAGCAAAGAGTCTCTCTCATCCCATATTTTAACATCCATTTTGACAGCTTCACCCAATGTAGCAGGTGCGCCAGCAGAATCTACAAAAAACTTATACTTCAGACCAGTCTCTGTTGCTTGATAGCCATTTTCATTTTTACAGGCATAAAAAAAGAGCGGCAGGAGCGCGAGAACACTTAACTTTTTTAACATAACTGATTTTCATGTTTATTTCCAGAAACGAGCGTACCCTTGTATTCTGGTAGAAGGGAAACAAATTTTTCTACGGTTTCATTCAATCCAACATTAGATTTTCCGCCAGCCGCATTTTTATGCCCCCCGCCTTCGAAGTGCTTACGGGCAAAATCATTAACAGAAAACTCGCCTTTAGAGCGAAAAGAAAGTTTCACAGCATCTTCGCGTTCTATGATAACGGCTGCGAAAACGACATTTTCCAATGAAAGTGCATAATTTACCAAACCCTCCGTATCGCCAGTTTGAGACCCAAAATCAATAAGCTCTTGCTGGCTTACATAAATATAAGCCGTACAGTACTCAGGGAGGACTTCCAACTTGTTCAACAACATATGCCCCAAAAACCTCAACCTTTGCTCTGAATTGTTTTCATAAATTAGTCGGTGTACCTTAGAAATATCTACGCCCATATTAATAAGGTCAGCAATAATTAAGTGTACCTCTTTGGTAGTTGTAGGATGCCGGAAAGAGCCTGTATCGGTCATAATACCTGCGTAAATACATTCTCCCATAGGAATGTCCATCAGGTTTTTCTCATCCATCCGCATTATAAACTTAAAGATCAACACTGCTGTAGCAGCCGCATTAACGTCCCAATAAGCATAATCCGCAAAATCTTCTGGTTCTAAGTGATGATCGATCAAAACCTTAACCCCTTTGGCCTTACCAATAAGTTCTCCCAGTTCATTAATTCTGGAAAGAGCGGAAAAGTCCAGGCAGAAAATTATATCGGCCTGTGCCACCAACCGTGCCGAATAAGCCTCATTTCCTTCATTGTATACAACAACATGCTCATTGCCCTCCATCCAGTGCAAAAATTTAGGATAATCTGTTGGGCTAATAACTGTGGCTTTATGACCTTTCTTGATCAAATAGTTCCACAAAGCTAAAGACGAACCCAAAGCATCAGCATCCGGCTTATGATGTGTCGTGATAACAATATTTTTGGGAGACTGCAGAAGTTCTTTCAGGTCCTTGATCATTTGCATTGTAAAAACCTCGGAAAAGGAATTTTTAGTAATATATCTTTAACAAAAGTGGAAAGATTTTGATTAAAAAACAAAGCAGAAAAACATCCTTATGTAAGGTACTTAATTACTTTGTCTCTACCACTCTCTCAGTACTCATTAAATGTATCTTTTGAAAATGTATGGTTTTCTATATAAATAAACTGGTTTAGCGTAACTTGCCTCCTGTCAATTAAACTTTATTTTCCTTTAAGAGTTGAAAAAGTGCAGAAAATTCACATAATAAAACCTTTATCAATTTTATAATTTACCAAAGTCCCTATTTTTGCGGGAAATAAACCAAAAAGAATACCAAGAACTATGGCAACAAACAGAACTTTTACAATGATCAAGCCTGATGCAGTAGCAGAAGGGCATTCCGGAGCAATTATTAAAATGATCGAAGAAGCAGGCTTTAGATTGGTGGCTGCAAAAATGACCAAACTTTCCGATGAACGTGCAGGGCAGTTTTATGCTGTTCATAAAGAAAGGCCTTTTTACAACGACTTAAAGAAATATATGTCTTCTGGCCACATTTTAGCTATGATCTTGGAAAAAGAAAATGCCGTAGCTGACTTCAGAAAACTTATTGGTGCTACCAATCCAGCAGAAGCTGAAGAAGGAACAATAAGAAAGAAGTTTGCAAAATCATTAGAGGCTAATGCCATTCACGGTTCTGACTCTGACGAAAATGCGGCAATAGAGTCTTCGTTCTTTTTCTCTGCAATGGAGCAATATTAATTTTTTTTTAAAATAAAAAGCCGGTCTACACTAAGTATCCGGCTTTTTATTTTGTAATTTTCAAATACCTCGGTCACCATTTCCCTCCGGCACCTCCACCTCCAAAGCTACCGCCTCCAAAGCCACCAAAACCACCACCAGAAGTTCCGAATCCACCTCCGTTAAAACCACCACCTCCAAAAGCTCCTCCTCCAATAACAGGCCCCATATAAGCCCCTCGGCGTGAGAAAGTAGTAGGCCCCGTATTTCGCCCACGGCCATTATTGCCACCCTTGCTTTTCAAAACCAAAATAATTACAACCAATATTATTACTATCAAAAGGGTATTATTACTATTGTTAGTTGCTTTATCTTTACTACCCCTTTCTGCATAATGTTCCCCAAAAGCATATTGAATAATGGCCGTGGTGGCCTGGTCAATACCCTCATAGTATTTATTTTTCTTAAATGCTGGCTTAATAATATTTTCAACAATGTTTTTAGACCGAGCATCGGTAATAGTTGCTTCCATACCATAACCCGTAGCAATAAAGACTTCACGAGACTCCTTAGACACAAGGATCAGCAGGCCATTATTCTTTCCTTTTTGACCCACCTTCCAGTACTCACCAAGTGCAGGAGCAAATGAAGAAGCAGGCTCTCCACCTAGGTCATTCATAATTACCACAGCAATTTGAGTAGACGTAGAGTCATGATAAGTCCGCAACTTCTTTTCCAAAACTTCGCGTTCGCCAGGCTGCAACAATTTAGCATAGTCGTTCACCAATCGTGGCGGGTTTTCAGGCTTGGGAAAACGGCTGTTATCGGCCAAGCAAACCACGACGGAAAGCAAAAGCAAGGAAAGTAAAGTTATGTTTTTAATATGTTTCATCAACCTTTATTAATGCCCGAAAGAAATATCATCGGGGAGTTCGTTAATATCATCTTCCTGTACTGGAAAATGTTCTTTAAGTTGTTTGCCAGAAGCCTCTATTCCAGCACAAAGTCCCTCGGCAAGCAGTCCCTTTATGAAGTAACCAGTCATCATATCTATAATCTTCTCCCAGAAGTCGTCAGGTACGACATTATTGATACCCTCGTCTCCGAGAATAGCAAACTTATGATCTTCGACAGCGAGATAAAAGAGCACCCCATTGCGAAGCTTGGTGTTTTGCATGTTTAGCGCCGAGAAAACCTCTGCAGCACGATCTAAAACTTCACCATTGCAATAGTTCTCTATATGTACCTGCACCTCACCTGAGGTTTTATTTTCTGCCGTCTTGATAGAGTTAACAATTGCGACTTTCTGTTCTTCTGTAAAAAAATCCTTGGCCATAATACGATCAGAATTTTACATCAGGGGCATGCTCAGCACCCTCTTTGATTGCCTGAAAATAAGCACGGGCTTCAAAATTAAACCACCCTGCATAAATAACGTTTGGGAATTTACGTATATGACTGTTATAATTTTTAACAGCCTCATTAAATTTCATGCGTTCTACTGTTATACGGTTTTCCGTACCTTCCAACTGAGACTGCAACTCTAAGAAATTTTGGTTCGCTTTGAGTTCGGGGTAATTTTCTGATATGGCCATCAAGCGGTTAAGTGCGGAAGAAAGACCCGACTGTGCCTGTTCAAACTTTTTCAAGTTTTCCTCCGACAGATTCTCAACATTCAGGTTGACAGCAGTAGCCTTTGCCCTTGCTTCAACTACACCAGTCAAGACATCCTTTTCATGGGCGGCATACCCTTTCACAACTTCTACAAGGTTAGGGATTAAATCGGCTCTACGTTGATAAACATTTTCTACTTGAGCCCACTTGGCATTCACATCTTCTTGCTTATCTACCATAGAATTATAACCACACGAGGTCATAAAAACAGCAGTAAACAAAACTATTAGATTTATAAGATATCTTTCCATCGTTTTTATAAATATTTAAAAGTAAAATTAACAAAAAACCATTAGCATAAACACTTCCTCCCTCCTTTCAGGTTCCTCTATAATTTAATGTAGTTCATCGTTTAATATTGTCTAGCTTAAAAAAAAGATTAATTTGCATGTCAAAACTGTTTGTTATCTGATTATTACAGCAAAATGTATACCTACGAATACCCCCACCCTGCAGTAACTGTTGATTGTGTTATTTTTGGTTATGCAGGGAATAAATTAAATGTACTGTTAATAAAAAGAAAAGGAGAGCCATACAGAAGTCACCTGGCGCTTCCTGGAGGATATCTTGACTTAACAGAAACATGCGAAGCTGCCGCAGCCAGAGAACTGAAAGAAGAAACTGGACTGGAAACATCGCTTACCCAACTGCATACTTTTAGTGACGTACACCGCGACCCAAGGGAAAGAACTATTTCTGTAACCTACTATGGTGAGGTCAGTATGAAGGAAGTAGATATTGTTGCAGGCGACGACGCTGAAGAGGTAGACTGGTTTCCGGTATACAACCTACCTGAAAAAATAGCTTTTGACCATAAGAAAATCATTGAACATGCCGCAGCATATTTGAGGGAAAAAACACGAACAGGACCAGTAGGCTTACAACTATTGACAGAATATTTTCGTTTCAATGATGTCCATAAAATGTATGAAGCAATCCTAAACAGAAAGCTTAACAGAATCTTGTTCAAGAACAAAATCGACAGGATGGGACATTTGCTTAAAACTGAGGAAAATGTAACCAGAAATCCTATTCTCAAATTCAATACAGAACTATACAATAAGTTGCTTGAGGAAGGATACCACCTTACACTGGACTAGACAATTGCTATGAAAAAAAATAAGGCACTACTGATCATTGCACTGCTCTTTACCGGCTTAATGATATACCTGACCATAGATATGGCCAACCGAACGGTAAAACCTTGGGACAAAAACAAAAACAATGTAATGGAAAAGTACAAAGTGAAGTAGTGGCCGCTTATTTTAATGCCATAAATTAATAAAAGCTACATTGGCACAACCACTTCATATCTAAAAGCCCATTTCCAGCTAATGGAAAAATCTTTATAGCCAGCGGCATGTATAATGCTGCTTAGCTCGTTTTTTCTGAACGCCCGCAAAACAGAAACCCCTGCATCGTGCCGGACCATCGGAGAGCGGGACAAAACAGAGGTAAGTACGTTGATGGAATGATAAGCAAACCAATGCCGGTGTAGATCATTGATCAGCAAACCTAACCTGGACTGCGACCCTAGCTGCCGCAACATAGAAACCAATTGTTTATCATTAAAATGGTGGCAAAAAAGTGTGGACATAATGATGTCAAACTTCCTTTGACGGAACTCTTCTGAAAAAATATCCGCACAAATATATTCTATTTGTGGCATATCGGCTGTATTGGCTTTAGCATAGCGGATAATATCATGGTTGGCGTCTACACCATAAAGCTTCACGTTCAGTCCATGCTTTTGCGCCCATTGAAATACAAGTTTTAAGGTATCTCCACCACCGCAACCAATATCTGCAATGGTAACCTCCTGCAATTTATCGACCCTCTTCAACAGTTTCTTTAAGCCTCGTATGGTCACATTGTCACCACCCAACCAGTAATTAATTTTTTGAAGTTCTTTTAATGTCTGGTCAATTACCTCTCCACTAGAAGAAAGATCGTCCATTATCTCCTTCTTATCAGACCTTTGATTGAATATACCCATGTAGTTTGCCTTTTTTATGGTTTATATTACTATTATAGTTAGGCACAAAGTTCATAACCATGCTTTCCAAGGTGAGGCCAGGACCAAAGGCCATAGCCAAAATCTTTTGAGGGGAAGAACAATCTTGCTGCTCTTGCAAAATACGGTGCAAAATAAATAAAATGGTTGCAGAAGACATATTGCCATAATTCCGCATAACCTCCCACGCATAACGATTGTCATTTCTATCTATACCAAACTCTTCTTCAGTCACTTCAAGAATACGTTTTCCTCCTGGGTGGATGGCAAAAAGACCAATCTCTTTAATATGACAAGAGAGTTTATTGACCATTAAGGCAGAGAGCTTGCCAACACCTTTTCGTAACAATTCTGGCACATAAGCCGAAAGCCTCATAGCAAATGCTTGGTTTTGGATTTCCCACGACATATCTCCAGAGCCATCAGGCAAAAGATCGCAAAAACTACTTTGTATTTCTAAAGCCGGCTGTCCATCTGCATGAGACTGTACCAAAGCCGCGGCAGCACCATCAGCGAAAAGTGCATTAGCCAACATCTGTTCTTCCTCAGTCCCGGGTAAGTAGTGAAGCGTGCACAGCTCTACACACACGACCATGACATTAGCCTCAGGATTGGCCGCAACAATAGAACTAGCAAGCTTTAATCCATTGAAAGCTGCATAGCAACCCATAAAATTTACACTCGTACGCTGTACCGAAAATGACAGTCCAAGTTCACGAACAATATCTATATCAAGACCAGGAGCATACATGCCAGTACAACTGACAGTGATTAAATGGGTAATATCTTTCTCGTTTATGTTTTCATGTTCATGAAGGCACTCTTTAATTGCTTGAACACTAAGCAGGGGTGCATACTGCCGGTATACCTTCATTCTGTCGGATACGTCAGGCTGGCACTGTTTTTCAGATGATTGTGAAAAAAAACGGTACTGTTTGCCAAAATCAGCGAGCACACTATGCCTGTACTTTATGCCAGATGTTCTGTATAAGGCCATTAGGCGTTGCTTTTCTTGCGGGTTCATACCAGCAGACTCAGCCATAAACTCCGCCAAAGCTCCCTGCCGGAAACGGTATGGCGGACAAGAAATTCCGACAGAGGTTATATATCCTGACATATTTTTATTTTCAAATCATAAAGTATTATATTGGATTCGGTAAAAACAGGAAAAGGACTTTTTAGTTTATTTAGTTGAAATATTTTTTAAATCAATGATCAGCAGATCCACATTTTTACACCTGAGAATTCCTTTTTCTCTCTTCTTGTTACCTTTCTTTTTGTTTGCAGCAAGTCAGGCCGAGGCCATTCATATAACTAACCTAGTGCTGGCTTTTATCATCATCCATTTTTTGTTCTACCCGTCCAGCAACGGCTTTAACAGTTACTATGACAAAGACGAAGATAGCATAGGAGGGTTGAAAAAGCCACCTCCTGTAAAAAAAGAACTTCTTATTGTATCGCTGTTGCTTTTTGCTTTTTCGCTAATACTTGGGCTATTTATAAACACTGCCTTTGCTGCTATGGTACTTGTGCTTGGATTAGCATCAAAAGCCTACAGCCATCCGTCTATTAGGTTAAAAAAACTGCCTATAACGGGATTGATAGTTGTTGCCCTGTTCCAAGGCAGCTATACTTACATGATGAGCTTTCTTGCTATAAGTGATTGTAGTTTAGAAGGACTAATGACTGAAAGGAATCTCTGGGCTGGTACTTTGTGCAGTTTAATGCTCTTCGGCTCGTATCCTATGACGCAAATTTACCAACATAGCGAAGATGCACGCCGTGGAGACATGACATTTAGCCGTTTGCTAGGTATTACAGGCACTTTTTCCTGGACTGCCGCAGTATTTGGACTCTGCATGATCGGCTTTGCTTATTTTTTTAACCGATACTATGGACTGTTGACCACCGCCCTTTTTATAGTGGCTATGTTACCAGTCATGACATACTTTTTTAAATGGTTTTACCTTACCGCAATGAAAGGTAAGCCCGTAACCTATGAATTTGCCATGCGCCTTAACCTGCTTTCTTCCATGGGTTTTATAATATTCTTTGCGTCCTTGATATTATATAGGGCCTGCTGAAAAAGTCACAAGTGTGCAAGATAAACATGGCCTTACATGAAGACGTATTGGAATACTTCGAATGTAAGACCATAAAGTAGATTGTGCGCTTGTGGCTAGCCCAAAAAAAGTATTAGATTAAAAGTTTCTCGATTTACGGTACACGGGAAATAAGAAATAACTAAAAAAACTTGCACCTATACGTCTTTTTTAAACAAATATAAACAGATTAATCTTTTGGGCGTTTTTCAGTGCGCCCTATACAACCTTACTTCCTGATTTGCTTATGTTTCTTTTAAAAGATAAAGCGAAGTAAACCAACAGTGCACTCAAAGCTCCGGCAATTAGTGATAAGGCAACTGCCCCTGTAATATACTGTAAAAGGTTGCCCGAAACATTCTCATAAGAAAAACCCTGTACAAAAAAGATATCATTCTGAGGGTTTTTAACTAAAAAACTGCCAGTGTAATAACTAGCGTATATAATCAATGGAATAGCAGGAGGAATGCTAATATGAGAAGCAACTACAACAAGAGCCTTATTTAATTTTAAGAAATGGGCAACAGCAAGGCCAACTATTATCTGATAACCCCAAATAGGAAATATTCCCATAAAAACGCCAAAGCCTATTGACAAAGCCTTCCTATGCAAAGATTCATTTTTGTCAAAGAAGTTTTTTTTTATGAAATGGTTTATGTTCTTCTTCGTGAGAGACTTGATGAACCTACGTGGGATATAATATAACAAAGCCAATGTAACGAGCCAAGTATTAAGAATGCTGATCCTTGTAAAATCTTTAAAAGGACGGAAATGCGTGACCCTTTCTGCTTCATAATGCACCTTGATAGGTATGTTTTTAACCTTAACACCTTTCCATGCAGCTTTAACAATAACTTCGACCTCGAATTCAAATTTACGGGTAAGGTACTTTAAATCCTTAAGCTGATAAATGGGGTACAGACGGAACCCTGATTGTGTATCTTCTAGACTTATGCCCGTTTCCACTTTAAACCAAAAATTAGAAAACTTATTCCCAAAAGAGCTTTTTCCAGGAACATGCTCTTGGTTCATATTTCGCGCACCTATCAACAGGCACTCAGGCTCTTTTTCTATTTCATCCAAAAAACTTGGCAGGTCTGAAGCAAAATGCTGGCCATCGCTATCAATGGTTATCGCATAACGATATCCCTTTTCAAGTGCATGCTTAAAACCATTGCGCAATGCCATTCCCTTTCCCAGGTTTTTATCATGACAAACCAGGTCAAATCTGCCTGAATAATTATTTAAAATTTCGGAAGTCCGGTCGGTTGCCCCATCATTCACCACAATTACATCACCCGTATACTCCAGCACATCATCAATAACCCCTTTTAGCGTTTTTTCATTATTATAGGTAGGTATAATGACACAACACTTTAGCTGGGCAAACCTTTTGCTAAACTCCATCAGGAAAAAGTGGCTTTTATTTTAAAATTAGTATCACCTCCAGAAAGCAGGGAACTGGCATTGACTGTAAGCCCCGCCTCCCCTTCTTTTGCATGTATAAGCAAGGTTAATTTCGGATCATTACGCGGGTCAACAAGTTTCAAGTATTTGATATTACCTGCTTCTTTTAGCCGATAAGCTTTGCCCTTTACCTCTGAAATCAGCTCCTTAAGCATCTCCAACAAGCAAACGCCAGGCAACACAGGCTGTTCGGGAAAGTGTCCTTTAAAAATTTCATGCCCCGCATCTAAAAGAACTTCTATCTTGTAGTTTTCATCTTCTACATCTATAGAAGAAATTTTATATAAATTATCTTTAAGTATCATTTTGGTAAAAGTTCTAATTCAAGACTTAAATTCATAATATTATGCGCTAAAAAAATCGTTTGAGGTATTTCATTTTCTCTATAGCTAAAGGTGGCTTTGGTAGAAATGAAATTAAGAAAAGATTTATTTTGAGCTGTTAATACCCTATTGGCTGTATTATCGACTTTCAGCCTGGTACCGTCGGCCATTTTGAATATAGTTTTGTCATTTTCCGTCTTGACCTTTTTTACTTTAGAAGGATTTTCCAACACATCCAGCAAAAGCATCCTAAAGTCATTTTCAATCAATTTCGTCAACTTCTTTTCTTCCAGCCTCTCAAAAGTTTTGATCCATGTCAGCCCATCCTGATCTAAGGTAAACTCCATGAGCGTAGGCCCAGGTTTTGAAAGCATAACCACATGATAAGAAGAAACTCCGGTCCTCTTCAATACCAGAAGCCCACTGACTTGACTCTCTTTGTAATTAAATGTCGCATTATAAACCAGCCCTTTATTCAGAAGTGTAATATAAGGATCAGGCAAACTGTAGTGCTTCGAAGTCTTGCATCCGAAAAATAAGCAAAAAATTACTATAATCGAACATATCTTATTGGTTAGAAAAAACTTCATCTGCAATAGCTTCATTCATTTTCTTATCAAAAAAAGAAATCAAAGTGTAATCTCCTCCATCTTCTTTCAGTTTCACCTTAGATACAGCGTAGTCTTTTTTGTCAAAGTATACATTTATTCCTGCGACAAACTTTGCCATCTGCGCTTCTTTTGGAACAAGCTTGGTGAGGTAAAAGTCTTCAGATTGTAAAAACTCGATATCAAACTTTTCATCATCAAGCACATTTCCTTGAATGCTATTGACAATTAGCTCATTTATCTCTTTAAAGGATTTGCTACCGCTTAGATCCATCGTATTGGACTTTCCCTGATCCTTGACAATAACTTCTTTCCCATTTAATACAATAGAATATTCAAACGGCTCATTGTACTCCCACCGCAAAAAACCTGGTTGCTTAAATCGAATAAGTCCCTCTGATTGAATTTTATCAGAAAGGATAGCAAGATACTTTTCTTGTTGAAAAGAAGCTTTTATTGTTTTTGTAGATGTAGCCACTGCTTCAAGGCCTTTCTTAAAGGAATCAACATCTTGCATTGGTGAAAAACCCCGTTCTTGGGCAAAAGCTGATAGCCAAACCGTAAAGCATAGAAATAAGGTTAATAATCCTGTCTTTTTCATTCTTGCATATGGGGAATCAGTGTACATCTATAGTTATTTTTTTCAGCAAACAATAAAACCTCTTCCAGAATTTTGGCTATATCAGGTCTATTGTCATGCAGTAAAATAATAGCGCCAGGCTTAATTTGAGCAGTAACCCTCTTTACAACTTTCCGAAAATCCTTTGCTGTAGTATCAAAAGAACGAATATTCCAGCCAAAAACTTTCATTCCCAAGTGATTTATTGCTCCTGCAATAGATGGATTTGTTATTCCATACGGCGGTCTAAAGGCGAGAGGCGCTTTACCAGATATTTCTTGAATGATATTATTGGTTCGAGATATTTCCTCCACTACCCTTTTCTTCCTGTAAAACGGGAAAAAAGGGCTGTGTCCATACGTATGGTTCCCAATCAAATGACCTTCCTTTAAGATCCTTTCTGCAAGTACCCTTTCGCTTTCCAAGCTTTTACCTATACAAAAAAAAGTTCCTTTTGCATCGTACTTATTGAGCAAATCCAGCACTTTAGGTGTATATAAAGCAGAAGGCCCATCATCAAAGGTCAGTGCAATTTCCTTTTTATCTGTCACAAAAGAATTAACTGCCCTAACAAAAAAATTCATGCCAATAAGAAAAGCCCCTCCTATCACAAGCCCTGAATAAAAGACAAGAATCAAAATATAGACTGAATAGTGGATATCAACAAAGAAAATATCGAGAATAGTAACTAAAATAGCAATGCTAAAAAGCAATATAGATATAACCCTAAAATTCAGCATTTTGATATTAGTCCCAAAGAATGATACTTATCTTTATAAACATTATAAAACAACACCTTATTGAGCTTTTTTGGGCTTGAACCTTTCACTAAAGTTTCCTTAAACACTTCTTGCCTTTGAAGCATTTTAGCAGCAAGGTGATAACCGAAAGAGGGAGCGGTAAAATACTCACCACATAAGTTTTTATAATGTATAATTGCTTTATCACTAAACAAGTCAGCGACTAGCTTATGGTACGTTTCATCTTCCTTGGTGTTACCATTATACCCAAGCATCACCACATCAACATCTTGGATTGAGGAGTTGTTATTCTTCAGGAATTCTAAAATTTCTTCTTGTACCTCAGGCTTAGACTTACGTCCATAAGCCGTTTTTACACCATCAATGCAAGCAAAAGCAGACGGTGTTTTATGTTTTGATAGTACAAAAAAAGCAGCGCCTTCTCCTGGTACAGGCAAGAATTTTTCTTTAGAGGAAGCTTTTGAAAAGCAACCTATTTGCGTGAGAATATTGGCAACCCCTGGAATCAGCTCGTCTGCACCACCTACCAGAACATTACTGCACCCTTCTTCCAACTGCATAACAGCATCTTGTAAAGCATTTTCAAAAGAATGTATACGCTGGGAATATGTAAAGTTATAACTAGGGCACGTCAATAAAAGAGCAACCTGCCCTGCAATGGTATTATGCGTAGATTGTATAAAGGAGGTTGGAGAAAGCAAGGTTTCTCCATGGTCGATAATGTTGTTCAGAAACTTCTCCGTATCATTAAGACAACCCAAACCTGTTCCAACGATAATTGCTTCTGGTTGTTCTACACCTGCACTTACCAAGGATTTTTTAGCCGTAGCAATGCTCATCTTAACAACTTTAGACATCCTTCTGGCTTGCATAGGAGGAATAAAGTCGTTGTAGCTGGGTTCTAAAACCTGAAAATAATCCTTAGGGGCTACGAATTCGCTCAAGTAATTATCTTCATCGAAAGTATGCTGAGGAGAAATAGCAGAAACGCCGGTAATATAAACTTTCATAGGCCTGAAAAAATTAAAGATGTGCAATTCCCTCCAAAGCCAAACGAATTTGACAATACACAGTTTACTTGCTGATTTTCCTCCAATGCATATAACGGTGCTTGAGGAAGGACGTCCATAGGAGTGGTAAGGTTCAGGTTTTGAAATTTCAAGTTATAATGAATTGCCATAACGGAAAAAACAGCTTCAATAGCACCTGCGGCTCCTAATGTATGCCCCGTGAACGACTTGGTAGAACTATAGGCAGGAACGTTATCTACAAAGATGTCTTTTAAAGCCATGCTTTCTGACATATCATTGTTTGAAGTGCCTGTACCATGTGCATTAATATAGTCAATGGCTCCTATTTTAATACCTGATACCTCCAATGCTTTTTTGATGGCCAGTGCTGCCCCTCTTCCTTCTGGAGAAGAAGCGGTTTGATGGTAAGCATCGTTGGCATTGCCATACCCGCAAAGTTCTGCAAACACTTTTGCTTTTCTACGCTCTACGCTTTTTTCAGACTCTAAAACGAGATAGGCAGCACCTTCACCAAGGTTTAAGCCTGCCCGGCTTACATCAAAAGGCCGGCACAGTTCACGGTCCAAAATCTTTAAAGCGTTAAAGCCATTTAACGTAAAAATAGACAAAGCATCAGAACCACCAGCAACAATGCAGTCATGGGTACCAGCCTTGATCTTCCTTGCAGCAAGCATAATTGAATTGGCAGAAGAAGAACACGCCGTACTAATGGTACTTATAAAACCTTCCAGGTGACATCGGTCTGCAATAAGCTCCGTTCCAGCACCACAATCGTGTCCTCCAAAAGCGGCAGTATAGTCTAAATTTTCACCTTTTCGAGCACTGCTATAATATTGCTCTGAAATATCCATCCCTGCCACAGAGGTTCCGTTTATCAACCCTGCTTCACGGCACTGCGTCTGGGTCAAACCGGCCATCACAAGTGCTTCTTTCACAGCTACCAACCCTAGCATGTTAGTTCTTGAAGTTTTTCCGTTAGATAAGCCTGCTAACTCCTTCAATTCTTCATTAGAATACTTAACCTCACCAACCACCATTTCATCTTTATAGGCTGTAGGCAAATATTGAGGCAAAGCAATTCCTGAGCTGCCTTTGCACAGCATCCTCAAGTTCTCCTTAGAGCCATTTCCTAAAGACGAAATTATCCCAAACCCTGTTATATATACTTTAGTAGACATTATTAGCTTTTCTTGCTTTCAATATAGCTAGCCATGGCAGATACCGACTGAAATACCTCTTTACCTTCTTCAGCACTGGTAATTTTAATACCATAATTTTTCTCCAAAAGAACAATTAGCTCAAGCGCATCAATAGAGTCCAGTCCCACACCATCACCAAACAATGGTGCTTCCGCATCTATTTCTTCGGCTTTAAGATGTTCAAGATTAAGATGCTCTACAATTTCTTGTTTTAATTTCTCAATTAAATTATCCATTTTCTTACCTTTTATCTACCTGAGTTAGGGAGAAGCAAAGCCTCCCTGTTAAACTTGCATACTTGCCTATCTTCGGCATCTTTCTCTACCAAATATAAAGATGCTGAATAGTTTTCTGAAATATAATCAATATATCCTGTGATACAGGAAGTATAACCTTCGTTTGCAATAAGATTATTTACATAATCATACAAAAACCCGGCATCATAGTCCTCCATAATAAAACAAGAGTTCTCTCCAAAAATTCTATTTCGTATACAGATTTCACCTAACATAATGTTGGGCAAAGTATATACAAAAACAGCAGGTGAGGGATAATAGTGTCCCCTGTTTTTATAAGACTCAAAATGCTTTTCATCTGAAGCCAATGAAGAATGTTTATTGCCAATGACAATAGCTGTTTCTGCACTATCTCTAAGCTTACAGTTAGACAAAAGGACTTCTGTTGCCAAAAAAGCCAACTTGCACAACTCGTCCATCTTAAAATATTTGGGGTAAGCAATATTCAAGAAATCATAAATACCTCTTGCATACTCATTAAATGAGTTTGAAGGCCACTCGTTTTTCATCAAGCGAACTCCGTTTTTAAATACCCCTGTAGGACTTATCTGGCAATATGAAGAAACTCCAATGTTCATATCTTTTCAAAAATTACAGCAGCATTACACCCTCCGAAACCAGAGGCTGTTTTCAAGGCAATTTGACATGAAAGTTCTTTGTTCATTTCAATAACAGCAATGTCCTTGGAGACCCCTTTATTTTCCAGTCCCAAAGATTTAAATAGTTTGCCAGCGGTCAATTGCCGTATGCTCATAATAGACTCGATCACCCCAGCAGCACCCAGCGTATGCCCCCAAAAACCTTTTAGGCTATTTAATGGGACATGGTTCAAACCAAGTGCATCAAAGGCAATGGCTTCCATTTCATCATTATATACTGTGGCGGTACCATGTGCATTGATATAGCCCACATCTTTTGCTTCCAGCTGGGACTGGCGCAAAGCTTTTGATATGGCAAGTTTCAGCCCTTCACCAGTCCGTGATGGGCCAGAAATATGATTGGCGTCATTGGCTTGTCCTCCTCCTGCTATAAGGGCAAGTGAATCACGATCATTACTTAAACCAGGGTCATTGCTCAGGACCATAGTTCCACAAGCTTCTCCCAGACTTACCCCGTCTCTTGATTTATCATAGGGCTTACAAGGCTTATCGCTAATAGCCATTAATGACTGGAACCCAGAAACAACAAACTCATCAAGAATGTCACCTCCTGCCACTATTACGTGATCATAAGCTCCGGTGTTAATCATCTTCTTCCCCACAAGTATTGCTGAAACACCTGAAATACACGCATTAGAAACAACCAACGGCGTACAGGTCAGTCCAAAATACCCTGCTAAATAATTAGCAAGCGCTCCAAGCCTGAGACGCTCTCTAGGTATATCAGGGTTTTGTTGCGGATTGAGCAGGTCTATGTTTCCTTTTGTACTTGAAAGAATTAATAAGGTCTTGTCCTTATTAAGCTTACTAATTTTCTTAAGAGCACTGCTTATTGAAAGAATAAGCATTCCCTCCAGCCGAGTCACTTTATCTTCAATGCTGTTAATTAAACTATCATTTTCAATCAACGCACCATGAAAACTGCTTGCAGACAGCTTGCCAGGCAATATTTCTTTAATAGCAGTTTCCTCATTGCTTATAGCAGAAAAATTCTCCTCAGTGGTAAAACCTAGAGGCGAAATAATATTATCGGCAACTGAGTAAACTTTCAAGCAGTAAAAACTTATATGGTTTAAATATTATTTTTCCTTTTCCAATCGATGTAAAAATCTGGGGCTATAAGCTGAAGCTCTCTTTCATTATTGATAAACACCTGCTCTGAACAACCTGTAGCACATAAGTCGCCACTTTCTTGATTAATAATTTTATAGCTAAAAACAATCTTAGCAGCCGCAGTATCAATGTATGATGTTTCTACAATGCAAGTGTCTGTATAAAAAATAGGTTTTTTATAGTTGCAGTCCAGTTTAACTATAGGTATAAGAAAGCCATTCTTGTATACCTCCAAATAGTGAAGTCCATATTCTTTCCCAAATGCCTCTCTACCATCTTCGAAATACCTAACATAATGTCCATGCCAGACAATTCCCATGCTGTCTATTTCACTAAACCTAGGTTTTAATTCTATGGTATTTACCAGCATTAACTTTCTTGTTTGATAAAGATTCTTAATTCACATTCTGCTATGCATTCATCTTTCATATTAAAGACCGCACCTTCTACCACCTGAATATTTGAGAAATCATGTGTCAAAGTTGTCCTGGTATAAATTTCTTCACCCACCAAAGGCTGTGCTTTAATCTTTAATTTCTTAATGCCAGCAATGTAACCAACAGGCACTTCTTGCCCAGCATCAATAAATTTTGTACCTGCATATAAAGCAGCGGTTTGAGCTATGTTTTCTACTAATCCGCCTTCATTAAAAACCCCATTTTCTACAAGTATATTGCTGTCCTTTACTTCTAAGCCTGAAACTACATAAGATGCCCCTTTTTCATAAAGCTTGTCAACCATTACAAAAGGAGGCCTTTGGGGTAAATACTGATATAACTCTTCGTCTTTCTTAATTATTTGCATTTTCATTGCTTTCATAAATACCTCCTTTAACATCTTCACTCCAAAAGTCGTAGTAATTAAACCATTGAAGCGGATACTGCTTTACTTTCTCTTCAAGAGAATGAACATACTTATATAATACGTCTTTCGGTTTTAGGCTGGGGTCAAGTACAGCTGGGGTTGATGAAAGATGATACTTAAAGTTTTTACCCCGTACTGCATACACAAAATTAAACGGCACCTTTAATTTTGAAGCCATAACAAAAGGTCCTAATGGGAAGAAAGCATCTTTGCCAAGAAAGTTTACCTTCTCCACACGAGCCCCGGCAACAAACCTATCGCCATGCATGCAGATAATCTCCTTTCTCTTTAAAGCATTGTTAATCAAAAAGAGATGGGAGAAATCCTGTTTTATAGGAATAATGTTTACGTGTTCGCTTTTCACTACCTTTTCAAGATATCCTTTAACCTTTTGCTCTTCTGCTTCAAACATCAGAATATTAATTTTGATGTCAGCCTCCTGAAGCATAAAACCTGCAATATCCCAGCTCCCTACATGACCGCTAATGAGAATCCCTCCTGTTTCTTTTAAACCTTTCAGGTGTTCAAGCCCATGGCAAGTATATGAAAACTTATGCTCCATGCCAGAAAGAATAGCTATCTTGTCCAAAAGCGTCTGTCCAAAAACATAGTAGTTTTGATACACAGATATGAAAGACTTTATGCGACTATAGCCATGTCTATCCCTAAAGTATTTGAACATGCTATAGGTAGCACCAGGTGCAGAAAACACGAAATAAACCGCTACAAATCTTAAAAGGACATAAGCAGATCGAAGCCCAAGTTTTTTGAGTATAAAAATAAATATTTTATACCCCAGTACACCTCCACGGGTTTTGCCTTTCCATGTAGTACTACTTGTTTTCAACTTTTTGAGCTATATAATCATAAAAGTCCTGAAAAACATGAATATTCTGAAAGTCTTCCTGCTGAACTTTAAAACCAAAATTACTTTCTATTTCAATAACGAGATCTAAGTAATCCAAGCTGTCGAGCTGCAATGTTTCTCTTAAGTTTGCCTCAGGTTTAATGGCTTCCGGTTCAACTTCAAATTCATCAACCAAAAAACCGTTGATTTTTTCGATTATTTCCTGCTTAGTCATAAAAAGGTATTTCTATTTAAATTTTTTAATAATAATGGAAGAATTTGTACCTCCAAATCCAAAAGAGTTGGACAAGAAAGTATCAAAGTTTTTCTCTATAGTAGAAAAAGCAAAGTTAAGGTCTTTAATTTCATCTTCAGGCTCTTCCAAGTTAACATTAGGAGCAATGAAGTTATTTTCCATCATAAGCATAGAATAAATAATCTCACTAGCCCCTGCCATCCACATTTCGTGCCCAGTCATAGACTTAGTAGAACTAATTAAAGGATTGCTTTCCCCAAAAACATTTTTAATGGCTATTCCTTCTTTTAAATCTCCGACTGGAGTAGATGTAGCGTGTGCATTTATATACTGAATATCAGATGCTTTAACACCGGAATTTTTTAGTGCCATTTGCAATGAGGAAATTGGGCCCTCTACATTTGGGGCAGAAATATGATCTCCATTAGAAGAAAACCCATAACCAATAACTTCCGCTAGAATTTTTGCACCACGTTGTTTGGCCGATTCATAACTCTCGATGACCAGAGTAGCGCCGCCACCACTAGGGATCAAGCCATCTCTGCTTTTATCAAATGGCCTAGAAGCCTTGGCAGGCTCATCTTCTTTAATAGAAAAAGCACTTAAGCCATCAAAACTTCCCATGGAGTGATAGTTTACTTCTTGAGCACCGCCACAAATCACAATGTCTTGCATACCTGATTGAATCATCATGTACCCAAGCCCAAGCGCATGAGAGCCACTCGCACAAGCTGCACTTATGGTCATGTTAATACCTCGCAGCTTAAAAATAGTAGAAAGGTTCATGGTAATGGTAGAGGTCATCGATTGAAAAGTGGATCCGCTACCTATCAATGCGGTATCTTTCTTTTTCTCCAATAATTGATATGCCTCAATGCATGGTTTTGCCGAGCTGTCATTTCCATAAATTATTCCAACATCCTTTTGGGCAAGAAAATCTTCGTCAATGTTAGCATTTTTCAATGCTTCTAATGTTGCAACGTAAGCATACTCAGCTTGCTCTGACATACCAACCCGCTGCCTCCGGTTAAGGTGTTTCTTTAAGTCAGGTTTTGGAACTATTCCGGTAAGAGAAGACCGGAAACCAAGCTCTTTTCTCAAAGGCTCTGTTCCAATACCGGACTTTCCATAATACAACGAATCTCTTACAGAGTCCAGATCAAGTCCGATGCAGGAATAAATCCCCATTCCGGTAATTACAACCCTTTTCATCAATTTTATTCTTATTTTATATTATTAGGATCTAGAGGTCTATCCATAGTTAAAAACATGGATGTTAAACCCATCAATAAAGCCCTCCCGTTATGCATATTACCTCGCCTGTGATATATGAAGCGTTCGGAGAACTTAAAAAGCCCACAAGGTCAGCTACTTCTTCTGCAGTTCCAAATCGCTTTAGAGGAATATGAGACTTATACTGAGCTTCATCAATTCCTTCTATCATTTCAGTTTTGATAAAACCAGGGGCTACTGCGTTAACGGTAATATTTCGTCTGCCAACTTCTTGGCTCAAAGCCTTCGTAGCACCAATGACAGCCGCTTTAGAAGCTGAGTAATTAGTTTGGCCGGGCAAACCTTTTACACCTGACAAAGAAACAACATTGACAATCCTTCCATATTTGCCTTTAATCATTTCCTGAAGCACCGGCTTGGTAACATTGTAAAAACCTCCCAAACTAATATTCAAAACATCATCCCATTCCTCATCTTTCATCCACACCATGAGATTGTCTTTTTTAATACCGGAGTTGTTTATCAAAACTTCTATGGAGTCATCTTTGTGTTCATTATACCACCCTTCTATTACTTTCCGTACCTCTTCTCTATCAGAAACATCAAACTTCATTAATGTAGCTTCTACGCCTTTTTCCTTAACCAGTTTCAATGTTTCTTCAGCCGCCGACTGATTAGACAGGTAGTTTATTAAAATATTGTAACCTTGTTCGGCAAGTTTTAGGCAAATAGCCCTACCTATCCCCCTAGACCCGCCGGTCACCAATGCATATTTCATTAAAAAAAACTTTTTTTATGACTAAATATTAATTCACTAACACAATGCATTCACCTCAAAAAATTTAAATACCTATTGGGTTTATATTCATCAGATGATTTTTAACCTTTTTCAAATCCTTATAAATAGGATAATCTTCTACAAATGCTGGGACTATTTCTCGGATATCCCCAAAAGTTTTGGCAGATAAAGGAGACAGCCCCTCCGTTTTCTCTAAAGCACTTAGGGCTTGTACAATGGAAATAAGTCCTATAGACAATACCTCAAAAGTGTTATCTATAACTTTTTTTGAACATATTGCCGCATTCGTTCCCATACTTACGATATCTTGGTTGTCATTGTTGTTCGGGATACTATGCACATACATTGGGTTCGAAAGCATCTGGTTTTCGGCTGTGGTAGAAGTGGCCGTAAACTGCACACCTTGCATACCGAAATTAAAGCCTAGCTTCCCCATATTAACAAAAGGCGGAAGTAAATCATTCAACTTAGGATTCATTAAAAAATTCAACTGTCTCTCTGCAAGCATAGATAACTTTGTAATGGCAATCTTTAGCTTATCCATTTCCAGTGCTACGTAGTCGCCATGAAAATTACCTCCGTGAAAAACATTTTGAGCTTTTACGTCCACTATAGGATTGTCATTTGCCGAATTTGCCTCCTCAAGCAGTACTTTTTGACAGTGTTCCGTAGTTTCAAGAATTGCGCCTACAATCTGTGGCACACACCTAATGGAATAGTACTCCTGAACTTTCTCCAAAAAAAACTTCTCTTCTGTAACTTTACTATAAGAGTACGATGATCTTTTTTTGACATATTGGCTTTTGTCAAGGGCTTCCCTTATTGTTGCTGCCACTTTCTGCTGGCCAATATGCATCTTTGCATTGTTGAGTTCTTCAGAAAAGTAGTCATCATACGTATCGACCAGCTCACTGATCATAATGGACGCAACAAGACCCCATTCTATAGCCCTTTTTGCATAAATGGTATTTACAAGGCCAATACCCGTCATTATACTGGTACCGTTCATGACGGCAAGTCCCTCTCTTAGCTTTACCTTCATTGGCTCTATGCCAAGACTCTTAAAAACTTGCGCAGTGGGTTTGCGCTCACCTTTATAAAAAACCTCCCCCTCTCCTATCATAACAAGGGCAAGATGGGCAAGTTGTACCAAATCGCCACTGGCCCCTACACCTCCATGCTCAAAGATAAGTGGGGTAATGTCATTATTAATTAATTGAGCCAATACATCAAGAGCTGAAGAGTGAACACCTGAATAACCTAAAGAAAGGGTATTCAACCTGGCCAGCATAGAAACTTTTACATATTCAGGATCAAGGATATTGCCAGATCCTGATGCATGGCTTCGAATGAGGTTATACTGAAGTTGCTCTTGCTCTTCTTCCTTAATACGATACTGTGCCATTGGGCCAAAACCAGTATTTATACCGTAAATAATCTTATTCTCAGAAAACTCTTTCAAAAAACTATAGCTTTCCTCTACCCGTTTTCTGGAATACTCTGAGATTGTTACCTTTTGCCCATGCAGCGCATTGAGCAAGTCGGGAAGCGCCAACGAAGAAGAACCAAGTTCTATCATTATAATTTTTAATACTAATACGTGTTCGTCTACATATAGCATGTAGAAATTTTACAAAAAAAACTATATTGGTAGTATAAACAAAATATAGTTTCGTCGTTTTACCTTCAATACTTACATGATCAAAGCGGCAATTATTTATTTCCGTTTATTTGTAATACCTTGAGTTAGTTTGAAGAGTTCCCATACCTAAAATAAATATTAGTAAAGATAAATGTCAGTTAGTTACACCGAGGAAACAGACGTCCTCGTAATCGGAGCGGGGCCTGCGGGAAGTATTGCCGCCTCAATATTAAAAAATGAAGGTTTTGAGGTCAAAATAGTAGAAAAAGAAGAATTCCCCAGGTTTGTTATAGGAGAAAGCCTACTACCAAGATGTATGGAAAACTTGGAATATGCTGGCCTGCTAGATGCTGTTGACAAAGCAGGGTTCCAAAAAAAATTCGGTGCTAAGTTTTCCCATGTCAGAAACGGGCATATTACTGATTTTGATTTTTCTACCCAGTTTACCAAGGGGTGGAGCTGGACTTGGCAAGTAAAAAGAGCTGATTTTGATACTATTCTTGCAAAAGAAGTAGAAAAAAAAGGCGTAAAAGTATCTTATAAGTCAACTGTTACGAAGGTTTCTTTTATCCAAAACCACGCATCTTTAACAACTATACAAAAAGAGGACGGGACTTTCTATACTATAAAAGCAAAATTTATAGTAGACGCAAGTGGATACGGACGTGTACTACCGAGGTTGCTTAAGCTAGACGAACCGTCAGACTTTCCAGTAAGAGCTGCTTTCTTCAGCCATATCAAAGACCCGAACAGGCCTAAAGGAAGTGATGGGAACAGAATTCTAATCATTGACTATACAGATGGCGTATGGTTATGGGTAATTCCATTTTCAGATGGCACTACCTCTGTAGGAGTAGTTGGCGATCCTGACATAATAAACAGGTATGAAGGAGATGAAATCAACCAATTTGCCCAATGGATAGAAGCAGTCCCCGATCTGAAAGGACGCTTCTCGCCAGAAGATATAGTTTTAGGCCCCAAAAAAATCACAGGCTATTCGGCAGCAGTAAAGAAGCTTTACGGAGATGGTTTTGTACTTACAGGCAATAGCACCGAATTTTTAGACCCTATTTTTTCCTCAGGTGTCACATTGGCGAGCGAGTCAAGTGCAGTAGCTGCAAAATTAATAGCACGGCAACTAAAAGGTGAAAAACCTGACTGGGAAACCGAATATTCAGATTACCTTAAACTAGGCGTAGATGTTTTCAGAGCATTCGTCAAAAGGTGGTATGACGGGAACCTGCAAAAAATCTTCTTTACTTCTGAGTCGAACATTGAGCTAAAAAGTCAAATTTGCTCTGTTTTAGCCGGGTATGTTTGGGATTTAAACAACCCTTTTGTAAAGAAACATGACCGGGCCATACTTGCATTAGCCAATGTTTTAGGAGACCTAAAGAAATAAGCATTAAAACATTTTCGTATAAATAAAGGGCATAATTTTCCCAAAAAGTTATACTTAATGAAAAACCTTTTCCATAACCTTTACCTTTTAATTCAAAAATACAAAGGGGTTGCTGCGGCTTTTTTCGGCTTGTTCATCGCAGGCTGCTTTTACCTAGTAAGTACATTAAAGCTTGAAGAGAATATCATCAATGTCATTCCTAAGGACGACAACCTTACTAAGATAAGTGAGGTGTTGGAAGGTTTTAAGATTAACAACCGTTTGGTATTTCATATATACACCAAAGATTCTCTATCCTCGCCAGAACATTTAATAGAGCACAGTACTATTTTCGCCGATAGCCTGAGGCAAAAGTATCCCGAACTTATCCAAAACATCCAAATAAGCTTTTCAGATCAACACCTGGAAACCCTTTACAGCTTATACTCAGAAAAACTACCCATCTACCTGACAGCAGAAGATTATGAACAAATCAACCAAAAAATCACTTCTGAAGGGTTAGAAAATACTTTAAAGAAAAACTACAAAGCCCTTGTTTCCCCTCTTAGCATTGTGAACAAAAAAATGCTAATCAACGATCCGCTGGGCATAGTAAACTTGCCACTCCAAAAAAGCAGTACCTTTCAGACAGATGAAAACATTAAGCTTTATCAAAACCATCTGCTATCTCAAGACCAAAAACACTTGATCTTTTTTGTAGAGCTTGCAAACCCGCCCAACGAAACTTCTAATAACGGTAAACTTATTAAAGGGATAAACCGTCAGATTGAAGCTTTTTCTGATACGAGTCCTGATTTTAATATAGAGTATTTTGGCCAAACTGCTATTGCCGTTGCCAACGCCAACCAAATTAAAGAGGATATTTTCATCACTATTTCACTAGCCCTCATTGTACTGTTTCTGTTTATATCATTTTTTTACAGAAACATGTTCATTTTTTTTATTGGAATTACCCCTGGACTATTCGGAGCATTGGTTGCTCTAGCAGTACTTGCCTTAGTAAAAGGAACAGTTTCTACAATTTCTTTAGGAGTAGGATCTATTTTATTGGGCATAACCATAGACTATTCCCTGCACTTATTTACCCATTACAAAGACCACAAGGAAGCCAGTACATTGTTTAGAGACCTGAATACGCCACTTCTGATTAGCAGCCTTACCACTGCAGCGGCTTTTTTGTCACTGATATTTCTACATTCAGAAGCCCTTGCCGATTTTGGCATCTTTGCTGGAGTTAGTGTTTTAGCAGGTTCTATTTATACCCTCACAGTGCTCCCTCATTTTATTATAAGGAAAAACAATAAAACAGCAACAAAAGAAAACCCTCAAAACTTTATTGAGAAAACCGTGTCTGCTATTGCAGAATACCCATTTTTTAAAGCTAAATGGTCTTTGCTTTTATTGTTGTTCCTTTCCGTTGCCAGTTTGTTTACATGGAAAAACTACGCTTTTGAGGATGACATGAACCGGCTTCACTATATGCCACCAGAGCTAGCTGCATACGAAGAGAACATTAACCGCATTTCTACCTTTTCGGCCAATACCGTTTTTGCCATCACATCCGGGCAGAATTTAGAAGATGCTTTGGAAAAAGAGCTGAAAACACGAGAAAAGCTAGAAAAACTTAAAGATCAGGGAAATATTTTTTCTTACACCTCTGTCAATGATCTTGTGCCAGCGCCATCTGTTCAGCGGGAGCGGTTGCACCAGTGGAACAGCTATTGGCAGGAGCATAATGCAGACTCAGTATACACTTCATTTATTTCTAAAGCCTCTCAAACTGGCTTTAAAGCAGATGGATTCTCTACCTTTGAGACGCTGTTAAAGAACACTTATGCACCATTGGAGCAAGAACATATCGAGAAAATATTTTCTGTATTTGGAGATGACTATATCGTTAGCCAAAATGGCAAAGTATCAGTCATTTCTACCATAAAAACCACCACAGAGCATAAAGCCTCAGTAATAAATGTATTAGAGGAGCTGGACGCCGCTTTGGCATTTGACAAAAGCTATCTTACATCAAGCTTAATCCGTCTTCTTCAGGAAGATTTCAACAAATTAGTTAATATATCGCTGATCGTTGTTTTCCTGATTATATTTATAACATACGGCAGAATTGAAGTAACCCTTGTGATATTCACTCCAATATTAGTAAGCTGGTTATGGATTTTAGGCATTATGGGCTTTTTTGACTTACGGTTCAACATAGTCAATATTGTTGTTTGCACGTTCATTTTTGGGCTTGGGGTAGACTACAGCATATTTACCACCCGCGGGTACTTGCAAGACGCAGCCAAAGGGCTAAAAACCATACTATCGTATAAAAAATCAATTATACTTTCAGCCGTAACAACCTTATTAAGCATCGGAGTATTGGCATTTGCACGACATCCAGCGCTACAATCTATTGCCCTGCTGGCTATTATCGGGATTACCTCTGTAACCTTTATTACATTTACCCTTCAGCCACTCCTTTATAACTTTTTAATAATAAAGAGGAAACAGAAAGGGCTTATTCCCTATACTTTTAAATCATTGTTTCTTTCCTCCTTCGCTTTTGTTTATTTTCTGACTGGTTGCCTTATACTCTCATTGATAAGAGCGGTGTTTTACCTACCTATTCTGCCTTCCAGGCGCAAAAAGCTCATTTACCATCATGTTATTAGAGTCTTCTGTAGCTCTCTTGTCTATATCATGAGAAACGTAAATATCAGCATTGTAGGAAAATCGCTTGCTGACTTTTCTAAGCCCTCTGTGATTATTGCCAACCACCACTCTTTTTTAGATATTCTACTAATGCTCATGTTACACCATAAAGTGGTAATGGTAACTAACGACTGGGTATACAATTCTCCATTTTTCGGATCAGTAGTCAAATACGCAGATTTTATTTCAACCACCGTTGGTGTAGAAGAGCAGGTGGGCAAAATTGAAAAGCTTATTGAAGAAGGGTACTCAATAGTTATTTTCCCAGAAGGGACAAGGTCTAACACTGCCGAAATCGGGCGTTTTCACAAAGGTGCACTCTTCTTAGCTCAGCACTTTAAACTCGATATCCAGCCTGTCATTCTCCATGGCACAAGCTATACAATGCCTAAAAGTGATGGTTTTTATTTAAAAAGTGGGAATATTACGGTAAAATTCCTTCCTCGGATTGCCTATGGTTCAGAGCTGTTTGGCTCGGGATATTCTGAAGCGACAAAAAAGATCAGTAGGTATTTCAAAAGTGAATACAAAACCCTCAGGATGGAGCAGGAAAATCCACTTTATTATAAAGAAACAATCTTAAAAAATTACCTTTACAAAGGCCCTGTCTTAGAATGGTACCTAAAAGTTAAATTCCGGCTGGAAGGTTATTACCTATTACTTCATGAGCTAATTCCAGCAGAAGCAAAAATTTACGATATCGGTTGCGGATATGGGCTAATCTCTTATTCTTTGGCATTTTCTTCTTCAAAAAGACATATTATAGGCATTGACTATGACCAAGACAAAATAGAAACAGCAGCCAATTGCCCGGTTAAGCCTTCTGGCTTATCGTTTATTCATGCCGATGTAACAGGTTTTTCTTTTGAAAAAGCTGACGTTTTTATAATAAGCGACCTATTGCATTACCTGCTTTGTGAAGAGCAAATGAAGTTATTGAAAAAAATAATAGACAACTTACCTGACCATGGGATGATAATCATACGTGATGGAAACAGTAGCAATACCAAGCTGCACAAAAGAACAGCGCTCACAGAGGTTTTTTCCACTCGGTATGGTTTTAACAAAACCCAAAATAGCTTTTGCTATATTTCTGATAAAATGGTACAAAGTTTTGCAGAAAACAATAACCTGTCTTTAAAAACTATAGACAATACAAAATACACATCAAACACTTTATTTATTCTGGAAAAGAGCGGCAATGGAAAAGTATGATATTATAATAATAGGTAGCGGACTCGGAGGACTTGAATGTGGATCTATCCTTAGCAAGGAAGGGTATAATGTACTTGTGCTGGAAAAAAACAAACAGTTAGGCGGCAACCTACAAACTTTCGTACGGGACAAACAAATTTTCGATACTGGAATACACTACATTGGTGGGCTGGACGAAAACCAGAACCTCAACCAATACTTTAAGTATTTGGGCATCATGGACAACCTTAGGCTAAAAAAGTTGGATGAAAATGGCTTTGACATCATCACCTTTGAGGGGGACGACACAGCCTATCGTTACGGACAAGGCTATGATAACTTTATAAATATACTATCATCTTATTTCCCGCAAGAAAGAAAAGCCATAAGCGACTTTTGTGACAAAATTAAAGAAGTTTGCGAAAGCTTCCCTTTATACAACCTTAAGGTAAGCAACTTAGACTTTAGCAGTATTCCATTTTTAACCATCAATGCCAGAGACTTTATTGCCTCATTCACAAAAGATGAAAAACTGAGATCAGTCCTGGCCGGCACAAACCCACTTTTTGCAGGAGAAGGGGACAGAACCCCTCTTTACACTTATGCGCTGGTTATCAATTCTTATATAGAAAGCGCCTATAGATGCATCAATGGTGGCTCCCAAATTGCCATACAGCTTACTCGCAATATTCTCAATAATGGAGGAAAAGTAATTAAACATGCCCAAGCTAAGAACTTTATTTTTGACGGAGACAAAATCCGCTTTGTTGAACTCGCAGATGGAAGAAGGTTCGAAGCAAAGCAATTCATATCTAACGTACACCCTGCCGTAACGCTAGATATGATACAAGAAGGTGTAGGCATACGCAAAGCCTATAGAAAAAGGATAAGCAGCTTAGAAAACTCGGTTTCTGTGTTTATCATATACATAGTATTGAAAAAAAATTCCATGAAATACTTCAACTGCAACTATTACCACTACATTGACAAAAATGTATGGGACGGTGCAGTGTATGGTGATGACTGGCCAAAAGGGTATGCTTTATTTACAGGAGCATCATCAGAAGAGCAGGAATACACGGACTCTCTTATAGCCATGACCTATATGCAATATGCGGATACGGCGCCTTGGGCTGACACTTTTAATACTGTCGCTTCAGAAAACGACCGTGGGTCAGGATATGAAGCTTTCAAAAAAGAAAAAGCAGAGTTACTGTTAGATAAGATAGAAAAGAAATTCCCTGGACTGAGAGAAAATATTGTATCCTACTATACCTCCACTCCTTTAACCTACAGAGATTATATCGGCACCAAAGATGGGTCACTATATGGAATAGTGAAAGACCATAAAGATCCTTTACGTTCTTTTATAAGTGCCCGAACAAAAGTTCCCAATCTATTCCTGACAGGCCAAAACCTAAACATGCACGGTGTTTTAGGGGTAACCATAGGATCAATAACAACCTGCTCCGAATTTTTAGGTCATGAGTATATTTTAAACCAGGTAAGGAGGGCCTAAAAAACAATAGTCTAATTCATTGGTTAAACCTGAAATATACATTAGAACTTTCTATTACGTGGCAAAAAAACTTCAAATCAGACGCTTCGCTCGTATTTGGTTTTTAACCATAGAACCACTATGCTTTGCAAACCAAATACGCTGATTTTTTGTTCTTTTGCCCCTCATAACGAAATCTAATGCATAATCCAGGTTAAATATTAAACCTTACCACTGATGATTCTCTTGAAAAGATTTTTCCAGGCGATTGTCCTGATCATACTATTAGGATTTTTATGCATCTCTTGTCTTAAAAGATCAGCCGGAAAGTCTTTTGTCAATAACAAAGCAAACTTCCCATACGATGCCATTATTGTTCCAGGGTTTCCATATGAGGACGAGGAGTGGCATATTATCATGAAAATGAGGGTGCATTGGTCCCATTACCTGCATAGCAATGGCTTTGTCAAAAAGGTTATTTACTCTGGGGCAGCAGTTTACTCGCCATACGTTGAAAGTAAGATAATGAAAGAGTATGCTATGGCACTGGGCATTCCAGAAGAGGATATCCTGACCGACACTCTTGCGGAACACAGTACAGAAAACTTATACTACTCCCATCGGCTTGCCCGAAAAAATGGACTTGAAAAGATAGCGTTGGCCACAGACCCGGTTCAAAACTTTGCATTACGGCGCTTTGCAAGAAAAAATGATATTGAGGTAGATTTTCTCCCCATAGTTTTTGACACCCTAGAAACGCTGCAAATGCACACCCCGAACATCGATCCTTCCCGGGCATTTGTGAAGGACTTTACTCCTCTCACTGAAAAAGAAAGCTTTTTTGAGCGGCTACGGGGAACTATGGGAAAAGAAATAGACCCTGACGTATACAAGTAAACCTACAAAAAAGCAGTAGTTTCAACCTTATCCTCCGTTTACAACGGCATATTTTTGAAATTAGGGTTACCCATTTAGATACCTTATGTTTTATTAGCTTACATAGGCTCGTTTAGTAACTTTTTGCCTCGCCGGCAGGGCCTTACTTTTTTTCTTAGACAAAAAAAGTAAGCAAAAAAGTCAAGGCCTGTGATGAAATTTGCTAAACTTTATAACCATTACGCTATCCCGATAGCTATCGGGATGAAACTCACCCTCCTGGCGTCGGGCTCAAACAGCAAATTTTTTGGCCGCTTCATGCTTATAAAGTTCTTAACGCAATTTCATCAATGGCCGCTTTATTATCTACCAATAGCGCATACCGCCATTTAAAGGATGGCAGTATAAAGAGCATATTATCATACAAATAAAAACTTATTACTTCCTAGAGACTTAAACTGGTAATCATATTTTTGAAATAATCTTGCCTCTAGTCACAATATTCCCCTGCTTTTTCTAATTTTACTTATAGTATACAAGCAGTTTATGAGGATTTTAAAATATCTTGCCTGGGGTTTGGGCGCCACAATTCTTTTGTGTCTTACCATTTTTTATTTTTCTGTAAGAATGGTTCCACCCCTGCCGTCAAGTGATGACAACATATCAGAAGACCTTGAAAGAATTGATGCCAATCAATATAGATATGGCAACAATCTACTGATTAAGAACCATCAAGGTCTATGGGAGATATATCTGGAAGGAAAGCCGTACCAAAGAGGTGTGGCCTTTGGAGCGTTGGCACAGCACTTAATGAAAGAAAAAGAAAGTGCTTTTATTGGCGAAATCAAGAACCGGATACCCTCTGAAAAATACCTCAACTTCTTAAAGTACCTCGTTGCTTGGTTTAATCGCGATCTAGACAAATATGTGCCTGAAGAAACTTTGTTGGAAATTTACGGAGCTGCGGCATATATGGATGATCTATTTGACTACATTGCCCCTAAATACCACCGGTCTTTAAGCTACCATGGCGCCCATGATATTGGACATGCACTCCAAAATATGAACTTGGTCGGATGTACGTCCTTTGCCACTTGGGGAGAAAGTTCTGAAGACAACAAGCTTCTTATCGGCAGAAATTTCGACTTTTACTTTGGCGAACCATTTTCCCGCGATAAAATAGTAGCTTTCTACAAGCCTGATAGCGGATATAAATTTATGTCTGTTACTTGGGCAGGCTTTAGTGGGGTGGTATCTGGCATGAACGAAAAAGGGTTGACTATAACCCTAAACTCGGCCAAGTCTGAAATTCCCACAAAGGGCAAAACACCGGTTTCCCTTATTGCCAGACAAATATTGCAGTACGCCTCAAATATTGAAGAAGCTTATACTATAGCTTCAAACTATGAGTCATTTGTAGCAGAAACGTTTTTAATAGGGTCTAAAGCCGACGGGAAGGTCGGGTTAATTGAAAAATCACCCCAAAACACTGCTTTGCACTTCTCTGACACCACCTATATGGTCATTACAAACCATTTCCAAAGCAAAGAACTTTTCAACGATCCCCTCAACCAAGAGTATATTGATGAAGAAGTATCTGTTTACAGGTATGCAAAAACCGAGCAGCTCATAGATAGCCTTAGCCCACTAAACGCCAAGGATGCTGCCACCATTCTTAGGGACAGAAGTGGAATTGACAATAAAAATTTGGGGCTAGGAAATGAAAAAGCCATTAACCAATTGATTGCCCACCATGGGATAATTTTCGCACCTGAAGATTTAAAAGTTTGGGTATCATGCGCACCCTATCAGTTAGGAGCGTTTGTAACTTACGACCTTAACGAGGTCTTTGATATGAGCCGTTCAGAAAGCCCAAGCTCATTCCAAGCTGCCGACTCGCTGCATATTCCTGCAGACACTTTCCTCCTTACCAAAGAGTATGAGCAATATGAAGTTTTTGCAAAATATAGAGACCTATTGCAGAACTTTATACTTGCTGGCAAGGGCGACCCTTTCTCAGAAGATGAATTGCAGGCTTTTGAAAACAGCAACCCAAACTGCTTCTTGACTTATTATTACCTTGGCAACTATTATAAAACCCTTAAAAACTGGGAAAAAGCAAAATACTTTTACGAAAAAGGTTTGACATTAGAAATTGCAAGGGTAAGTGAAAAAAAGCATATGGAAGAAAGCTTAAAATTATGTTTGGAGAAATTAAATGATCAAAAAAATGCCAATTCCTGACATAGAAAAAGCATCGCAGCACGAAATAGAAAGTTTTCAGGCACATTTGCTCCAAAAACAGCTTTTATATCTTTATGAAAAATCTACTTTTTATAAGAAACACTTTCAAAAGCATAAAATAAATCCCAAGAACATTCAATCACTAGCGGATTTAGCACTTATACCTTCTATTGGCAAACAAGAACTTCAATCTTGCACCAATGAGTTTATTTGCGTTGAGCGCTCTTCCATACTTGATTATTGCAGCACATCAGGCACGGAAGGAAAACCTGTTACCATTCCACTAACGGAAAACGATTTGCAACGTGTGGCTTACAATGAATATCTTTCCTTGGGCTGCGCCAATCCAGGGTCTGAAGAGCTATATCAACTGACCACAACGGCAGACCGTCAGTTTATGGCTGGGCTAGCATATGTTATGGGTGCCAGAATGCTTAAGGCTGGTATGGTCAGGGTAGGGCCCGGACTACCGGAGTTGCAATGGAAAACAATAGAAGAAGTTCAGCCAACCACCCTCATCATTGTCCCCTCTTTTCTGAATAAACTAGTTCAGTATGCAGAGGAAAACAACATAGACTATAAAAGCTCTTCGGTAGAAAAAGCAATTTGTATAGGCGAACCTATCAGAAAAGATGATTTCAACCTGAACCTTCTTGGGGAAAAAATCAAGAAAAAATGGGATATTAAGCTATTCTCCACTTACGCATCTACTGAAATGGCTACCGCCTTTACGGAATGTGAAGCTGGGAAAGGAGGGCATTTTCACCCAGAACTGATTATTACAGAACTATTAGATGAAAACGATAACGAAGTACAACCTGGCGATGCCGGAGAATTAACCATTACCACCCTTGGCGTAGAAGGAATGCCACTGATCAGGTTCAGAACAGGCGATATATGCAGAAAGCATGTTGAACCTTGCTCCTGCGGCAGAACCACTTATAGACTAGGGCCAATTATTTGCAGGAAAAACCAAATGATCAAGTACAAAGGCACTACCCTGTTCCCCTCGGTATTGGCAGATATTATGGACAATGCCCCTTTTGTCAAATCTTATGTTATTGAAGTCTCATCCAATGAATTTAACAATGATGATATAAAAATCATATTTCACGGAACCGAGGCTATGAACTTAAAAAGTCTGATAGATCAATTTAAAGTTAAAGCACGCGTGACGCCACAGCTTATACCAGCTTCCGAGGAGGAGGTACACAAACTAATGTTTCCCGGCACAAGCAGAAAGCCAATAAGGTTTATTGATAAAAGAAACAAGCAATCCTGCTAAACCGACAGCGACATGAATTACTATACTTTCTTTATGCACCACATACATATTTTTAAAAATACAACCTTTTTTAAAAAACCATTAATATGAAAAAACAAGTTTCACTAATTGCCTTACTCGCTTTTCTCTTAATGTCTTTTAAAGTCACTGACGACGTTCAAGACAAGGAGCAGAATGTAATTTGGTTTGGAATAGATTTCTCAAACGCAAGATTAATTGGCTCTTATGGTTTCTCAGATCCCGAGAAAATACGAGACACATACTTTCCTGCAATCAATAACCTTGTACTCAGTGAACCTAAAAAATATAACCTAGAAAAATACTACAAGCTGCCAAAAGTGCGTCATGACCTAAGCGTGGTAAAGGAGAGGAACAAAAGCATTAATATGGATGAATCAATTATTGATGATTTTTTTACTTTTGAAGAGGGACAACTAGAGAAAGTCGTGCGAGAATATGTTTCTGAGCAACACACTACGGGTACAGGAATTTTGTATGTTGTAGAGGCCTTAAATAAAACCCAAGCCACAGGGCATATCCATGTAGTATTTTTTGATATAGCATCCAAAGAAATTTTATGGACCAAGAAATACGAACAATTGGTCACAGGCTTTGGCTTTAGAAACTACTGGGCAAGCTCAGTTTATAGAGCCATGAAAGCTAGCGGCAAAGATTATCGAAAGTTTCAAAGAAAGCAGAGAAAAAAGTAATTTTTCAAAAGCTCTTGGCAGGATTGCCAAGAGCTTTTTCTTTAATCTACCCCTTATAAAAAATAACCTGCGACAAAAACCTTTCGTCAGCAACTGATACAAGAAAGCAACAATTTGGACCCTCACAACAACCACTATAAAAACCAGTAAGCCGCTTCCCAATCCCTCACGTACAAAACTAGCAATCAAGTATAACGGTTATACACCCAAATGCACCATTGATGCACCCACGACACACGTTAATACATTTACATGTTGGCAACCAATAACTTCAAGTATATTTGACATTTAAGCTATCGGGATAAATTATACCGGTCACTTTTTTATCCAATAGTTTGGACACTTTTTACAACTAACATTTAAAAAAAATGAGAAAAACTTTTTTACTCTTACTCCTCTGTGCGGGACTGTTTAACACAGTCCTCGCACAGTCAGAATATTATTGGTACAAAGGGGAAAAAATGCCCCTGACCCGCAAAGACGATCAGAGATTTGTCCTTTTCAAAAATGAAAACATTACACCGGAAAGACGACAAAAAGCGTTAGGGGACGTAGATGTAAAAGCGAGTGGAACAGAAGCGTTAGCAGGCATTACCCCATACAAAGGACGGGTGCCCAAAATGCCTCAGTGGGCAATTGTTGAAACAAAACAAAAAAATAGCAGGTTGTCTAATCGAGAAGAAATTGCTTATGAAGCTCCTGCCTATGTTTCTTCAACAAATGCCGAAGCTGTGCTGTCAAACCTTCTTTATGTAAAACTTAAACATAAAAATGACCTTCAAGCACTTGAGCAGGCAGCAAAAAAGCATAAGGTCGACATCGTAGGCAGCAATGAATTCATGCCTCTCTGGTACACCCTCGCTTGTAATGAACACAGTACAGGAACATCTTTGGAAATAGCCAACAGTTTGTATGAAAGCAATGTTTTCGAAGCTGCAGAACCCGACTTTGTTCCATTAAAGCCCTTAGAAGTATGCACAAACGATCCATTCTTCGACAACCAGTGGGGTTTGAACAACAACTCCAACAACCCTGGCAGTGGTGTTGACATCAAACTTTGCGAAGCCAGAGAATTGTCTACCGGAAATGGTGACGTTACGATTGCAGTAATAGACCATGGAATGGAGAGAAACCATCCAGACTTGCCAAACTTGTCTCCTTTTAGTTATGACACCCCTACAGGAGACGAAAGTACGGTCAGGGGCAACCACGGTATGCCATGCGGAGGAATCATTGGTGCTGCAGCAGACAACAATATAGGTGTTGCAGGCATAGCACCAGACTGTCCCCTGATGGATATCAGCGACCCATTATGGGTAACGGTAAATGCTCCCCAACAATTGGCCAATGGGTTTAATTTTGCGTGGACAAATGGTGCTGCCGTCATCAGTAACTCATGGGGACACAACCTATATGAAAGTGCTATTTTAGATGATGCCATTGACAACACCATAACAAACGGAAGAGGTGGACTTGGAACCGTAGTAGTTTTCTCAGCTGGAAACATCAACCACAACCTCACAAATCCGAATACAGCGGTAATATACCCTGCCAATTCGAACCCAGATATAATAGTGGTAGGCGCCATAAGCCCTTGCGGAGAAAGAACAAATCCAAACTCTTGCGACTCTGAGTTTTGGTGGGGAAGCTGTTTTGGGCCAGAGGTCGATGTAATGGCACCAGGGGTACTTGTGCCAACCACCGACAGACAAGGGGCTAATGGGTATCGAAACGGTGATTACAATCAAGCATTTAATGGTACATCTGCGGCTTGCCCACATGTTGCTGCCATTGCAGGATTGATGTTATCTGAGAACCCTTCTCTTACTCAAGGTGAGGTTGCAACCATAATAGAGCAAACCGCACAAAAAGTGGGGAACTACAATTACCAAAACACTGCTGGAAGAACAAATGGAACTTGGCACACCGAAGTAGGTTATGGAATGGTAGACGCAGAAGCGGCTGTTCTTGCTGCCAATGACAATAACGGAAACGACCTATTGGCGCATTTCAATGTGCCAAGGCCTACAGGGATCCCACAGGGGTTCTACCAGTACAGCAATGTACACACTATCGGAACCGGTGGACCTAGCTTGGACAATGTATTCAACTCTGTATTCAACTGGTGGGGTAGTACTAACAACCCTAATGGGTTATACCAGTTAACACTGGAAACTACCGATGGGAACCCTTCTCATTTCACTGATCTATCTAATTTTGCAACTTACACTTTGCACCTGCCCAACCCTGAAATTTCTATAAGTTCAGGCACAGGGTTTGCTAACATAGACGGAGACTATTGGGTAACACTGGACGGAAACAACCTTGTGTTGGTAGAAAAGTCTGGTAACTATGCTTTATACTTCTCTAACTCGCCTAACCAGCCCAATATGCGTTTAGGTGGAGACGACACCATTGCACTAGAAGGCGCGGCGACTTCTTTGGAAGAATCGGAGACAACAACTGCATACCCTAACCCGTTTAGCTCAGCAATCAATGTAGCTATACCAAGCGGATTAGAAGATGTTACAGTCATGGTAACCAACAGCAAAGGACAGCAAATAGAAATGCTAACACCCAAAGGAAGAACCGTTTCCTTAGGGGAAAACTATACCCCAGGGGTTTATATCCTAAAAATAACCAGCAGTACAACGGTAGAACACCTAACGGTGGTAAAACAATAATTTAAAAGCTAATAAGTATACCAAAAGAGGCATCCGGAAAACCGGATGCCTCTTCTTTTTTATCAGTAGCCCTTTCTTAGAAAGCCCGCAATGTTAGCCAAACAATTAAAATAAAATGTGGCTAAAATGCAGGTTTAAAGTTTGCCAATTTGACTTAAAGTGCTATTACAAATTCATGCAAGTGAAACGACTGATATGAAGTAAATATGCCACAAAAAAAGTCTACCCCTAATTTCGCTAAAACACCTTACTGTTTAATAAACCTCTCGACCACTACCTGCTGTTGGTTTTGATCGAACAAGTGCACAAAATAGACACCCTTCGTCAGCCTATCTACAGAAATTACTGTGTCCCCATTATTAGAATCGACCATATGTGAACCCACTTTCTCTCCTTTTGCAGAAAATATATCTATACTGCCAATGCGAACATCTCCTGTAGTTCTAATATTCAGCATATCAGATGCCGGATTGGGAAAAAACGTAACCTGATTTAACTGCGCTCTTTCTGCTTCTGTAAAAGCAAGGTTCTTATGGTACAAATGTAAATAATGGTATGCGGTGTCCAATGTACCCTCTAGATCCACCAGCTCAAGGGACTGCATGCGGGTAGTAATCAGATTATCACTGATCTCCACAATAAACTGACCCTCCCCATCAATAAATAAGGAATCGCCTTCGATTTCATATTCCCCATCTGCTTTAATTTCCCCTTTTGAAGATTCATAAGTACCAGTGCCAAAGAAAATTTCATAGTCGGACATATCAACTGCATTTTCACTTGAATCCATGTGGTACAATGGAACTATTTCATCCTGTATTACAGAATAATACTTTCCAACCACATATGAATGTGATTGAATAGGGTTTTGTGCAAAAGAAGGCAATAAAGCAATGCTGCATAAAAACACCCCAAAAAGTGTAATCTTATATTTCATTATATTTTTATTATAAATGTTAAACCAATGTTATTCTTGCTCCTCGAAAGCTTTGATAAGCCTTAGATCGATATTTTTGAATAAGATGCTTCCAATAACAACATTTCCGTTGGCATTAATTTGACCAGTACGGCTATCTCCACAATATTGGACACCAACACCACGGGAAATAACCTTCACTTTTCCACATTCATTTACAACCTTACGAACAACCTTGCCCGGATATAAGAAATGTCCATTGGCAGTAAAATTTGTAATAGAATAATTATGATCATCAGGGAAAGCATATATCTCATCATAGTCTTTAGAATGCAAGTTTCCTCCGCAAAACCAACTATCAAGTGTCCTTTCATACATTGACCGCCTTATTATCATATTAGTATTGTTATACAATTTGTATTTATGACAGGGCACAACTGACTTTGGGTTTTCTTCAGCTTGTAGTTCCATTAAGGCAAGATCCATTTGCTCAGTCTTATACAGTCCTCGAAACATAGCTGGAACATCTACAACCTCTACATTACGCTGCCGCTGTAAAAAGCTCAACACATCATTCACATTTCGGATCCTCCCTGTGGGATTTTCTTCCGTAACCTGTGGCTCCCAATTATTTACTCGCTCTACGATATCATCTAGCCCGCTACTGCTAAGCGTAGACAACAAAACAGGAGAAAAATTGTCATGTGTGAAATACTCTGGCGTAGGCGCTGTAAGGGCAACATTCTCCTTCATCAGTTTATACACATTCTCAACCGTACAAGGCACTTTATACTCATTATCACTGTTCAAGTCGCATATTTCTGTAGTCACAGTATAATCATGAAAACTACGGTCATTTTCCCTTAGATAATCATGGTCTTGAGCCATGATAAGGTCAATATCCTCTTCTCCACAATCAGATGGGTCTACTTCATCAGAAGGGAAATGCCCCATAGACACTTGAACGATTCCATTATCTGTAGCTATCCACTGAACCGTATTGTCCTGGCTTGTCCCTCCTACAATGTTATTTGACGGTAGCGCACTGTTTTCGGTGGTAAAAAATGTATAAGATGAAGGATCTTTAACCTCCCCACGCCCATCGTAAACAAGCAAACCCTTGTTTGTTCCTATAAACACATTGCCATGAGCATTTCCCCAAATAGCATTATCATTGACCCTGATGTCTTCAGGCAACATACAAGACAAATCTTCAGGAAGGACTGCTGTCCAATTACCATTTTCTCTAACAGCAAATCCATTACCAGCAAAAGAAGTAGAAACCCACTGCTTTTCGTCACCTACATACATGGCATTAAAAATACCTCCCGAAATTCCTACATCGGCAAAAGCATATTCTCCTAAATAATTAGCGTCCAAATCAAAACGAATTATTCTTGATGGGTTAAAAACCCCGTTTTTGCCAGTATAAGGGAACACACTCAACCAAACTTCTTCATTATTAGAAGAAACCGACTGACAGTTTCGAGTCTGTGCCATTTCCATGCCTGGGTTGCAATTATTTGCAGGATAAGGAAAATAATCCTCTACCTCGTTACCGTCAAGGTAATCTTGGTAAACACTTATAGAGGTAAACCTGTCTTCACCCTCTCTGATATAAGCCATGGACCCTGGATATACATAATATTCAGATGGCAATGTACCGACACCAGGTACAAAAATATCATGATATCTAAAAGCCCCCCACACGGTATTGTTCTTATCCACGGTAAGGTGGTTTGGGTTAATGGTAGGCAAACCTTCTCCAAAATTATCCGAGTTCGGGAAACACTCTTGGTTCCGATCTACAGAAAAACGAACAAAACTATGGCTGGAGTTGTCCACTTTGTTAATACCACCCCCTGCGTCTGTATAGGCAACCCAAAGATTTTGATTGCCATCGGCGGCAATACTACTTATCAAATGATCTTCAAGCCCCCTGTTGCCATCTACAATAGGCACCAGCGAGAAAGCGCCACCTCCCTCCGAACCATCTGCCAGCTTAAACAAACCAGACTTATCAGTACCAGACCAAATATTGCCCAGAGAGTCTACTGCTATACAAGAAAAACTTTCGCCTTCATTAAAAACATGGAACTGCTGCCCTACTGCCCTTTCATTAAGAAAGATTAGAAAAAGCAAACTTGCCAAAACAAGTTGGCACGATCGACTAAACATAGTTTAAAAGTTTACTAGTTGTAAATTAATAGTTTATGAAACATGCAAATTTACATAGCTTAATAACCTATCCAAACCAAAAAACAAATAAATAAACATTTCTAGAATAATCTCACCCACTACAACTCAAAACAACTGACCATCCTCGGATATTTTGTTATATTAACATATGGAACTACTAGGAGTATTGATCATATTAAGCATAGGTATTGCTACAGCTTCAGCTTTTATATACCTATTTGCTCCCTTATGGAAGGTGGCAGTCATAATACTTCCTGCATTTTTGCTTATTTATCATCTGGAATGGTGGAGCATAGTTCCTGCGCTGTATTGGGTAGGTTTAACGGGCTATGTTTTTAAAAGTAAACCTAAGGCTTAACAACACAACTGTGGGGGAATCAACTGATTTAAAGTGTTTTTTATACGTAATAAAAGCGCTATTGCATACTAAAAACTTTGACTATATGGCAAAAACAACCATTGCTGAAAAAGCAATTAACACCAGACCAAACGCAGTCATTTCTTACGCAAAAGAAAAATATGGTGCGGCTTTTTCAGTTCATTGTAAATTTCAAAACCAAGCTTTTTGTAGAAGTTGACATTGATTTTCATGGAAGTTTCCAGATAAAAGGGCCTTCCCCTGCTTTCGCTTAATTGGATAAGTTCTTTCAACAAGCTTTCTCCCAAACCTTTTCCCTGATCAGACGGACGCACCCCAATAAACCAGAGGTAGGAAAAATGTTCTTTAGGGTAAAACTTTTTGATATTCCCCTCCCTTTTAAGCACTTTCGCTATATTACTTATACCAATGCAATTAAAGGCCAGTTTAATATCTAGGCACAAGCTTTTGGCTGTGTTTCTTTTCTTTTCCGGAAAAAACATCAAAGCACAAGCTTTTCTGTCGGCTGAAAGATAGACTTCTCCAAAAAGCTGACACATATCAAAAGCATAAGCCATTAGATGCTTAACCCGTTCTTTTCGCTTTTTATCCTGCTTTACAATAAAGTTGACACTGTTGTTCGTATCAAAGGCCTCAGATAATAAATCCACCACCAGCTGCTTGTCGGAATATGCCGCTTTTACCATACTCATAGAGCTTTACGTTAAAAACAGGCAATTAGCGACAAAAAGCATTTAGTTCCAAGTATTTGTTTTCGCTTGTTGGTGTGACCCACTGATCGTATGAAGCAGGAAAAGAATAGATAAAAGCATTAACTGGCAAGCTATTCAAGTAACTTTTACTAAAGCTATAACATTAGGAGGGAAAGATTAAAAAAAATCCCGGCAGACCTAGGTCTGCCGGTCTCTCCGGCACCATGGGAAACCCAAACCACCGGGGGAGGTTCGCAAGAACCGATTTTTAAATAACATAGTAGTTTTATACGCCGCCAGGTCCAAGGACGCTGAGGGTAAGGTAGTAGCAATAGCTGTGGAAGCAACATAGACTACAGCTGCAGCCACTGGTCAATTTCCATGCAATTAAAACTGCCTTTACGAAGAAACTCAAAGTCTAATTTTCCATTAAAGTACCCTAAGGCTTTTTTCGGTTGAAGGGGTGAATAAATGTGGGGAACATGAAAAAAGAGAGCTTAAGGAAGGAGAGTATTAGTTAAGTTTGGTGGCAATAAAACAACAATCCCGCCGAAGCGGGACTGAAGTAATGTTATTCACTACAGAATAATCTTTATTGTGATTTGCTCAAACTTATGGCAAGATAAAAAACTTTTTAATCTTTTTACAATTCCCATACAAATTTTATTAATTTCGACAATAAACTTTTTACAATCCTCAAATACCCAACTATGGCAAATAAAATTACCCTCGGACTTGACTTAGGAACCAACTCTATAGGCTCTGCCTTACTAGAGTACAATGAAAACGAAAACCTTAAAAGTATTCTACATGCAGGAAGCAGGATTATCCCCATGGGAGATGAAAAAACGGCATTTGAGCAAGGTCAGAAAATTACTAAGAACGAAGGACGTAGGGTAAAAAGGGGAGCAAGAAGAAACAATCAAAGATATAAGCTAAGAAGGAATAATCTGGTCAAAGCTTTTAAGTGTATAGGTGTTCTTGACAGTAAACATAAAACAGGAGACGAATCACTAGACAATGTGCTGCTAGGGAAGAATTTAACAGATGAGGATATCTATAACTTAAGAGCAAAAGCTTTAGAAGAAAAAATTACCCTTTCTGAGTTGGCGAGAATCATTTACCACCTTAATCAAAGAAGAGGATATCAGCCCAACAGGAAAGAAAGAAGTCAGAAAAATCAGGAAGGAAACAGCTCTTATGAAGTCAGCAATGTTGCTACTACAATTCTTTCAGCAACCCCAACAGGTGAAAAAAAGAATAAAAAAGATGAATATGAGGTAAAGACTCAATGTGGCGTAACAGGCTATACGACAAACTCCTCATTCGTCTCTATGGCAGAATCTGAAAAAGAATTTGAAATTGAGGTAAGAAAGAAAACAACAAAAAAAGGAGAAGTGTCATATACCTTTGGACTCCCTGACCCGTCAGACTGGCAAAAGAAAGTGGATGCCATGGAAAATGCACTGGAAGAATCATCATTAACGCCTGGCCAGTATTTTTCTAAAAAAATTGCTGAAAGCAGGGACATAGGGACAGATTTCCGGGTAAGGCAGAACTTTATTATGCGCTATAGATACGTGGATGAGTTCAACAGAATATGGGATAAACAAGCACAGTACCATGCTGAACTTTCTGATAACAATTTAAAAGAAACGGTCATAGATGTTGTAATGCCATTAAATTCTACAGATAAATCATTTTGGCTAAAGCGGACATTAAAAGAGTTTATACGGGACTATATTATTTACTACCAACGTCCGCTAAAAAGCCAGAAAGGAAGCATTGGGTTTTGCCGGTTTGAAAAACAAAAGCGTGTTATGCCGGTAAGCCATCCTTTATACCAGGAGTTCAGGCTATGGCAAACCATAAACAATCTCAAATTGGAAAGCTCTGACGGCACACTCTCAGAAATTGATACTGAGAAAAAAGTAAAAGTTTTTGACTATCTTAATAAAACATCACAAGCAAGCAGAGAAAGAATAGCGAAAGTTCTTGATATTGACCCTGAAGAGCTTAGGATACCTGAAACTGTAGCAGGTAATGAAACCATTTTTGAGCTAACTAAAGCGTTTAAGAAAGCAGGTCTTGACCTAAAAGACTTAAGTGCTGAAAAACTTGAACTCCTGTGGCACATATTATATTCATTGGAAGACATAGAGGATGTTGAAAATGCACTATGCAAGAACTTCAGTTTCTCTCAGGAACAGGCAGAGATAATCGGTAACGTATATTTTGATAAAGACTGGGGCAGTTTGAGTGCCAGGGCTGTTAAAAGACTGCTCCCGCTGATGAGAGCTGGCCACTACTTTTCAGAGAAGGAAATTATTGAAGAAAAACATTTAAAAGAAACTCTTCAAAAATTGAACACATTGATCAATAATGGAGAAGATGAAGCGTTGCCAGAGTATATAAGGCAGAAATTTTTTGATAAATCTCAGGTTTCAGACTTTTCCGGATTGATGTATGCCGACGCAGCAACTATTGTATATGGGCAGCATTCCGTTATCTCAAGCGAAGACCCTTTTAATGAACCTGAAGACATTGCCCCCCTGCCACTTCACAGCCTGAGAAACCCTGTTGTCGAACAGGTGGTAAACGAAACGCTACAGGTGGTAAAAAAACTTTGGGAACAGTATGGTAAACCTGGCGAAATAAGAATTGAACTACCCCGTGAGATGAAGCAAAATGCTGCGGAAAGAACAAAAGCTTACCGCAACATGCTAAACAGGGAAAAAGAAAGAAAAGAAGCGGAAGAAAGAATAACTAGCGAATTCGGAATTAAAAAACCTACAAGAAAGGATATTGACAGGTATCTTTTATGGAATGAAGGCCAGCACTATTGCATTTACTCCGGCAAAAACATTCAGAAAGCATCGCTTTTTAATGGAGAAACAGATATCGACCATATCATTCCAAGGCAAAGGTATTTTGACGACTCCTTCCAGAACAAAGTACTCGTTTTCAGAAAAGCAAACGAAGAAAAGGACAACAAAACAGCCTTTGAGTACATGAGAAACAAAGATTTTTCCCGGTTTGAAGCAGATGTAAACAGGCTGTACAAAGGGAAAAAGAAGTTTTACCTGCTTACCAAAGAAATACCAGAAGGCTTTATCAACCGTCAGATGAATGACAGCCGGTATATTGCCAGAAAGGTAACCGAAGTTCTTAACCGGGTCTGCCCGGGCAAAGTGTGGGTGACCAGTGGAACGATTACAGACTATCTTAAAAATCAATGGGGGCTAAATGAAGTATTTAAACAAGTAGTAAGGCCAAGGTTCGAAAGATTAGAAAGTCTGACCAACAGAACCCTGATACGTGAGGAAAAAATTGACAACAAGAAAATATTGCGGATTGAAGGATTTGAAAAAAGGCTCGACCATCGTCACCATGCACTTGATGCCATTGCGGTAGCAGCAACCAAACAAGGATATGTTACGCAATTAAATACTTTAAACCAGATATATGAGAAAGGAGAACTTAAAGACAGAAGTCCAAGACACTTCAGACTTCCCCATCCAGATTTCAGAAATATGGTAAAGGACTCTCTGGAAAACCTGATTGTGTCCCATAAATCCAGAAAAAGGCTTTTGTCCACTTCAATAAATAAGTTCACCAAAAGAGACGCTAAGGGCAACCTTATAAGTGTAAGGCAAGATAAGAAGACTCTGGCTGTCCGCGGAGCTTTACATGACGAACAGCCTTATGGAATTGTAAAGAAGTATGAGAAAATTCCTGTTGAAAAAGCTTTAGAATGTCTAGATTCTATAGCTGTAGAGTGGCAAATCAAAGTTATAAAGGAAAGGTTAGATGCAAATAGTGGGGATGCGGCAAAAGCTAAAAAATCACTTAAAAAAGCTCCTCTCACTGATTTAAAAGGTGAAGCTTTAAAAGAAGTTACGGTTTTCCGTACCAAGTATATTAAAACATACGAGTTAAATAAAATTACTGAAAAGCAGCTTAAAAACATTGCTGACAGAAAACTTGCCAGAGAGCTTGCTGGACATGCAGAGAAATTCGGAGGGGATTTCTCAAAAGCATTTTCTGATGACGGGCTCGTAGAATTTAACAGTTCAAGAAAAAAACCTGTTTATAAAGTCAGGGTAATGCTTAATGCCGACTTAAAACCACTTCCTGGCAAAAGCAACAATAAAAAGAAGTTTATAAAAGAAGGAAGCAATTTCTGCTTTGTCATTTATGAAAATGAAGAAGGCAAAAGAAGCTTTGACAATGTTTCATTTTTTGATGCCGTTCAGCTGGCAAAAGATGGCGTACCTGTCGTAGAGCGAAAAGAAGGATATAGCCACTTTACGTTACATGCCGGCGAACTTGTTTATGTACCAAGACCAGAAGAAGATAACTTATTAATAAACTGGCAAGATAAGGCTGCAATTTCCAACAGAATATACAAGTTTATTAAGAGTTCAGGAAACAGAGTTTATTTTATATTACACAACATTTCTCAAGTCTTAACAAAAAAGACCTTTGGGTATGATGAGTTTGGCAGTCAAAATTGTATAGAAATTATAAACGAAGATAGTCCAAGGACAAAAATTATTGACAAATGCATTAAAATTTCCTGTGACCGCCTTGGCAATATCAGCCCTTATGGAACAAAAAAAGGGAGGACTCGCTTATGAAAGAAGTAAGTGAGCCAAAAGCACAATACATGAAAAACCCTTATAAAGGCGGCATATTAATCTACAAATATTTTCAGGAAGCGGAGCAAGGGGAGTGATACCTATTTCAAAAGAAATCTGCTTTAGAGGGCTTGAAAGAGACTGTTGAGCTAATTGCCGCAGTATATGGCTGCACGAAACCAGAGCTTGATGCTATTCCTATGAACCGCAAAATTACAATTGTGAGAAATGAAAAGTATAAGGGGTAATGAATATACTTATAAGGGAGCACCAGCAACTTACTGAAAAGCTTCTCGAACATAAAGAAAATTTATTCTGATCGGTGGCTATTCGGTTATTTATTACGGCTATCGAAGAACAACAGGAGACTTAGATCTATGGGTAAAACCAGATAATAAAAATAAATTATTATTGGTTAGAGCATTGTTAGATTTTGGATTTACCGAAAAAGAAGCACAGCCTATTAAAGAGTTGAATTTTACGGACTATATAGTTTTTAGTATTGGCAAGGAACCAAAAAAAAGTAGACTTCTTAACCCGGTGAAAGCGCAGACCGGCAAAAGATTATTGCTGAGGTCGACGCTTAATATTCCCATTATTCACAATAATGACCTGATTCTATCGAAGTTTAATACTGGAAAAGATAAAGACAAAGCTGGCATCGAAGAACTGAAAAAAAAGGAAAAAAGCTGATTAATAATTAAAATCCGGTAACATATATTATCTGAGGTGGTTAAACTAAATCCGCAAAAGCAGGAATTTTTAACAAAAGTTTAACCATCATGATTAAACGTACCCTTTACTTTGGTAATCCAGCTTACCTGAACACCCGAAACGAGCAGCTCGTTATCAACTTCCCCAACGCCGAAGGCTTGGATGAAATGACCAGAATGAACACGGTTCCTATAGAAGATATAGGCGTAGTTATTCTGGACAACCAGCGCATCACCATCAGCCATGCACTGATTGCTAAGCTGCTGTCTAATAATTCGGCTCTTATTACCTGTGATTTTTCACACCACCCGACCGGACTATTGCTTAACCTAGACGGGAACCAGCTTCAATCCGCCCGATTCAAGGCGCAAACAGAAGCTTCCGTACCACTGAAAAAGCAGCTTTGGCAACAAACGGTAAAAGCCAAAATAAGCAACCAGGCAGCTTTGCTAAAGAAAAAATGCCTGAACAACGGGAACCTTTGCCGTTGGTCAGAGAATGTCCGATCCGGCGATCCTGAGAACCTAGAAGCAAGGGCTTCTGTTTATTACTGGAAAAATATTTTTTTAAACCTAGCAACATCAGATCTCCCCCTGAGCGAAAACCATAAAAAACTATACTTTTTTAAACGGGACAGGGAAGGTATGCCTCCGAATAACTTGCTAAACTATGGCTACACTATTTTAAGGGCCATAGTCGCCAGAAGCCTTGTGGGTTCAGGCCTGCTGCCGACTTTGGGTATATTCCACCGCAACCAGTACAATGCCTACTGCCTGGCAGATGACATCATGGAACCGTACCGGCCGTATGTAGACGAACTGATCTATTCCATTCTTGAAAAAAATGAAGATTTTGAGGACCTGCCTCCTGCCCTGAAGAAAGAGCTGTTGATCATTCCAACGCTTGATGTGACCATCAATGGGGAAAGAAGCCCTCTGATGATAGGTGTACAAAAAACTACAGCCTCCCTGGCAAAATGCTATGAAGGAAAGCTAAGGAAAATCAATTACCCAGAACTGGTATGAACAGACTAAACGAATACAGGATTATGTGGGTACTCGTATTTTTTGACCTTCCTACGGAAACTAAAAAAGAAAAAAAAGCATATTCGGACTTCCGCAAGAAAGTTTTAAAAGATGGCTTTACCATGTTTCAGTTCAGCATCTATATGCGCCACTGCCCAAGCCGTGAAAATGCAGAAGTACATATCAAAAGGGTTAAAAGCTTTATTCCTGAAAAGGGTCATGTAGGCATCATGTGCATTACAGACAAGCAGTTTGGTCAAATGGAAGTCTATTATAATGCAAAAGAGCAGGAAAAAGCCGTGGGGGCACAACAACTGGAACTTTTTTAAAAATCCGGCAGGTTTATCCCTGCCGGATTAGAATCGGAAAAAACAGGTCATTTGTACAAATCACGGTAAAGCAACAGTGTGATTTTTTAATTGAAAATATCGACATAAGCAACTGATAGCTAACAGAGTTAAGCACATCGTGCTGTTTCCGATATTTCAAAGATCTAAGTTTGAGAGCAAATCACAACTAGTAATACCTTTTAGTCTCTTCATTGAAAGCTGTTTCCGATATTTCAAAGATCTAAGTTTGAGAGCAAATCACAACCAACGCACAGCCGTAAAACCAACTGTCAGAGCTGTTTCCGATATTTCAAAGATCTAAGTTTGAGAGCAAATCACAACAGATGTGAAGGTAGTTCTGTTATAGACCTTGCTGTTTCCGATATTTCAAAGATCTAAGTTTGAGAGCAAATCACAACACAAACCTTTTGTTTCTTGAAAGGTCTATAGCTGTTTCCGATATTTCAAAGATCTAAGTTTGAGAGCAAATCACAACATGTATTTTTTCTTTGCCATTCCCTTAATTGCTGTTTCCGATATTTCAAAGATCTAAGTTTGAGAGCAAATCACAACCTTAATGATTATGATATAAAGATACTGTATGCTGTTTCCGATATTTCAAAGATCTAAGTTTGAGAGCAAATCACAACAGTTTACTGAAAAGGAGCGGACTAAAACCTGCTGTTTCCGATATTTCAAAGATCTAAGTTTGAGAGCAAATCACAACTTTAAGCTTTTATAGAAACAGTACAGCGACGCTGTTTCCGATATTTCAAAGATCTAAGTTTGAGAGCAAATCACAACTGTGAACGGCAAGTATTGAGGGCATCCTGTGCTGTTTCCGATATTTCAAAGATCTAAGTTTGAGAGCAAATCACAACAGTTATACGCAAAAGCACGACTCCGATCATGCTGTTTCCGATATTTCAAAGATCTAAGTTTGAGAGCAAATCACAACAGTTTCTTCTGTAATCCTTAACTCTTCAATGCTGTTTCCGATATTTCAAAGATCTAAGTTTGAGAGCAAATCACAACATGTATTTTTTCTTTGCCATTCCCTTAATTGCTGTTTCCGATATTTCAAAGATCTAAGTTTGAGAGCAAATCACAACTACATGTGCTGTTTTAGTGGAGATGCTTAGGCTGTTTCCGATATTTCAAAGATCTAAGTTTGAGAGCAAATCACAACGCAGCTCCTTAGCGGAGTAGCGGTTAAGCGGCTGTTTCCGATATTTCAAAGATCTAAGTTTGAGAGCAAATCACAACTGGCGGCAGTAAGTGTTTTACCTCCAAGAAGCTGTTTCCGATATTTCAAAGATCTAAGTTTGAGAGCAAATCACAACAAACTCGTGGATATGGTTACCGCTCCCCTCGCTGTTTCCGATATTTCAAAGATCTAAGTTTGAGAGCAAATCACAACAATGACGTTTCTTAGGTTTTCAATATCCTGCTGTTTCCGATATTTCAAAGATCTAAGTTTGAGAGCAAATCACAACTTGTCGTGAGTTATCCCACGATCTTGGAAAGCTGTTTCCGATATTTCAAAGATCTAAGTTTGAGAGCAAATCACAACTCCACATCACCAGCCATGTGAGCGGTCAAAGCTGTTTCCGATATTTCAAAGATCTAAGTTTGAGAGCAAATCACAACAGGTAGGGAGGGTCACAGTAAATAAAACAGCTGTTTCCGATATTTCAAAGATCTAAGTTTGAGAGCAAATCACAACTAAGCCCTTTAGGATTGTGCTTTTTGCCAGCTGTTTCCGATATTTCAAAGATCTAAGTTTGAGAGCAAATCACAACACCCTGTGCCTACCAGCGTAAGTTTGCCAGCTGTTTCCGATATTTCAAAGATCTAAGTTTGAGAGCAAATCACAACTGCGGTTTTAAGAGTAACAGCAAGAATCCTGCTGTTTCCGATATTTCAAAGATCTAAGTTTGAGAGCAAATCACAACAGTCCTCATAGACTGCATCAGCTTTTTCTCGCTGTTTCCGATATTTCAAAGATCTAAGTTTGAGAGCAAATCACAACTTGTTTTCGGGGATTCTAAAAATTTTACCGGCTGTTTCCGATATTTCAAAGATCTAAGTTTGAGAGCAAATCACAACTCTCAATGTGCTTTTTAGACCACCCTTTTTGCTGTTTCCGATATTTCAAAGATCTAAGTTTGAGAGCAAATCACAACTACTGACCGGACGAAACCAACTGCTACAGGCTGTTTCCGATATTTCAAAGATCTAAGTTTGAGAGCAAATCACAACTATGATCGCCTTTCTGATAGGTATCAGTTCGCTGTTTCCGATATTTCAAAGATCTAAGTTTGAGAGCAAATCACAACGTACTCTCCGAGCTTGCCGGAGCCTTACGGGCTGTTTCCGATATTTCAAAGATCTAAGTTTGAGAGCAAATCACAACATATTCCGCAACTTCCTTATATAACCCCGCGCTGTTTCCGATATTTCAAAGATCTAAGTTTGAGAGCAAATCACAACAGGTAGTAATCATAAGCCGGAAGCGAGGAGCTGTTTCCGATATTTCAAAGATCTAAGTTTGAGAGCAAATCACAACTGTGGTCGGACAGGTCTATTAAGAGCTGCCGCTGTTTCCGATATTTCAAAGATCTAAGTTTGAGAGCAAATCACAACCGTTGCTTTTGCCAGGCTCAGTCCATGCACGCTGTTTCCGATATTTCAAAGATCTAAGTTTGAGAGCAAATCACAACTTTTCTCCTCTTATGTTTTACATCGATTGCGCTGTTTCCGATATTTCAAAGATCTAAGTTTGAGAGCAAATCACAACCGCTGGTAAAGATAATGGTAATGATCAAAGCTGTTTCCGATATTTCAAAGATCTAAGTTTGAGAGCAAATCACAACCCTGTTAATGTCTGCCCTAAGCCCTTGCACGCTGTTTCCGATATTTCAAAGATCTAAGTTTGAGAGCAAATCACAACGTAGGATGAGGCGTAACGGCTTCTTCGGGAGCTGTTTCCGATATTTCAAAGATCTAAGTTTGAGAGCAAATCACAACGCAAAATCACCGAACAAGAACACTTCATGAGCTGTTTCCGATATTTCAAAGATCTAAGTTTGAGAGCAAATCACAACGTCAATAAATTTGAAGAAAGCTTAATGTAGCTGTTTCCGATATTTCAAAGATCTAAGTTTGAGAGCAAATCACAACTATGCAAGGCATTGCGCAGCATACATACTAGCTGTTTCCGATATTTCAAAGATCTAAGTTTGAGAGCAAATCACAACAGTCCTCCATCGTTATTCTGACCGTTCTCGCTGTTTCCGATATTTCAAAGATCTAAGTTTGAGAGCAAATCACAACAATCTTTCTCCATTTAACACCCATTCTGTGCTGTTTCCGATATTTCAAAGATCTAAGTTTGAGAGCAAATCACAACCGAAACACAGAAAAAGAAACTACATCAACAGCTGTTTCCGATATTTCAAAGATCTAAGTTTGAGAGCAAATCACAACAGTATGGAAGTTTATAAGTCTCACAAACTGCTGTTTCCGATATTTCAAAGATCTAAGTTTGAGAGCAAATCACAACCCCTTTCGATTCCTTATCTTCTCCCATGCTGCTGTTTCCGATATTTCAAAGATCTAAGTTTGAGAGCAAATCACAACGCTCAGCCTTGCCACCTAGCATGGTCAAGCGCTGTTTCCGATATTTCAAAGATCTAAGTTTGAGAGCAAATCACAACATTGTTTGACTGGCTCCATTCTGTTGTATGCTGTTTCCGATATTTCAAAGATCTAAGTTTGAGAGCAAATCACAACTTGTTATATCCTGTGAAGTCGCACATTTTTGCTGTTTCCGATATTTCAAAGATCTAAGTTTGAGAGCAAATCACAACAGGACTCAAGATATAACACTATATCCAATCGCTGTTTCCGATATTTCAAAGATCTGAAATTGAACCCTCAGGTTGTTTTGCAATTATAAATATTTATTACTCAAACAACCTGAGGCCTCATGAACACCATTGAAAATCAGACACAACAGTGAATAAAGCAAATCACAACTAAAAACTTCACAAAAAAGCACAAGACTGACTGTTTCTGATAGATAAGTTAAAAGTAATTGGCTTATTAAACTAGCATCTAAAATGTAATAAAATGATTCTAATTGATCACTTGCAGGTGGTTAGTGAGCCACCAACCATGGATACCAACTGTTAATCAGAAACTTTGAAAGCTACTACTGTGGTCTCCCTGGTCTGCAACACACACCACCGTTGGTAGAGGATATTTTGACTAGCAGTTTTTTTCTACCCAGTCAAGAAAAAAATCCTTCGTAACACCCATTGAAGTTAGATTGGTACTTATATGAAAAAAGGGAATTTCCTTTTCGGCTCCTCTGAATACTATTGACTGAATACAGTTCGGACACCTCCATTTGTGATGTGAGCCCTTAGAGGTTTGTTTAAAATAGCAACCTTGTGACTTTAAAAAATTCTCCCAGCACTTAACTTTTATTGGGCGATAATTACTCATTAACTTCTATTAAATTCTCTTGTATCACTGTCGTTTCTGACAGGTTAAAGTTTTTTAATACGCCTTCTTTGTCAACAAAGGCGGGCTTGGTAAACTGTTTTTTTAGTATTTTATTTCTTTTCCAACCAAACTTTGTTAATTCTTCCATTGCCAGGTATTCGGGCAAGGCTGTAAGATTCTCTAAAAAGTCCACAAGAACCTCATTGATAAGCATGTCGTGAGCCTCTTCTTTCGTTTGACCGTAACCGCTCAGGTTAAAAGAAGGCAAGTAAGCTATTTTATGACCATGATCATCAAGGTCGAAAATAACAAATACTCCTGATGCTGATCTTTTACGAAAATTAATTTTTAAGAACTCTTTTTTCTCTTCCATTTTTCCAGGTTCTTTTATATCTATACAACGTATCAACGATAAAGGAGGTTTGTAATTACGCAAAAAATCAGCAAATACAAAAACTGTTTGTCGAAATTACCTTTAAGTCATTAATCGAAAGTGACAGAATTTGTTTTAGATTCTATTATAGAAGGTTCTGTATCGTATTATCTTATTCCCATTTGCCGTTATTCTAATTATGGCCACCATTCCTCTAATACGGGCTAATTTTTTGTGCAGACAATTTTATTTGTTTATATTATTCCGGTACTGCTGTTTCTGATATGTCAAAGATCTCGCAACATAGCAAACTTAAAAAAACAAGAGTTTTTATAAAGGTGTAAATATAGCTTTTTACAATACCCCCTTCCGCTACAGTTTTCAATTAAAACCTGGCAACTTCACCTCCCCCCGAAGATGAATTGTCAGCGTTCCAGAGTTTCATTTTTTATACACCGTCAGGTCGATAGACTTTATGCAAAAAAGTTGTTCCCGACCCTATTTTTTTATGCTTAAATTATGAAGTTTATCTATATTAGGGAGTTAATTAAAGATATATGAAAAAGGTCCTGCTATGCGCTTTTGCATTATTTGCTTTCTTTACTAGCTTTCCCAAGCAGCTATAGATTCAACTGGTAGAAAGCACCATGTTTACATCCATTTAGAAAGTGGGATAAGTTTAATACAAAGTGACTTCATAAGAGATGCCTATGGAATGAGTAGCATGTTCCAGTGGGGGCTTGGCACTAGATTTGACATTGGAAGAAGAAATATCACATTTAATGTAGATATAAATGGGTCAAGAACCACCCCAGCGCTTTCTCAAAAAGATTCCCTATTACGGTTTATCCAAGTAGTCCCATCAACCTCTTTCCTGATCTTCCAAAATAAACCAAGTGCCATATATGCACAGGCGGGGATCCTATTTACTAACGTAACAGATAATATGCAAAGACATAAAGCCTTGGAAAGAGGATTTAGGTTAGGCATAAGCCTTCAAAGGCAACTTCCATCCACCCAAATACTTCACCTAGACTTTAGGTATGATATGCTAAACTCCCAAGGGGCAGCATATAGAAACTATGATACAGTTAAGATTGTAATGGGGGTATTTCTCTAATAAATATTCATGCATAAGTACTCTGTTATGAATAAACTGAGTGCAAGACCTTATCTAAACCTCAACCACAACAGGTTTATGAATTGGCTTATACTGCAGGTTACATATAGAAGCGTTTACATAGTTTACCCCTTTTAGCAAGGTTGTCCCATATGATTCATGAATATGCCCACATACAAAGAGAGAAAGTTTTTTGAGCTTTTTAATGCGTTCTAGCAAGTCTTTACAGCCAACCTTGCTTTTGTCCCTCTGCACACGGTCCAAGACACCATAAACGGGACCGTGGGTAATTAGAACATTGGTATCTTCAGGGATTTTTTCCCAAATGCCCCTAAGCTCATCGCCACGCTGGTAGTTAAACGCCCAGTCATAAAACCAGGGCGTGGCAGGCGATCCATAAAACTTTACCCCTTCTATCACTGCTTCGCTGTTCTCCAGATATATGATATCCGGGAATTTGTCCAGCAGCTGTTGCGCTGCCCTTGGATTTTCTTCAAATAAAAAATCGTGGTTCCCGGCTATAAAAATCTTGTTTGGGTGCGGCAAACCGTTAAACCAAATCAGAAAATCCTCCACCTCGCTTGCATGTCCTCTGGAAGAAACATCTCCTGCATGTACTAGAACATCTCCATCTGGCAAGTCCAATAAATTGTGGTGGTAAGAGTGTGTGTCGCTAATGCAAACAATCTTCATAGGTGCTTAATTATTGGGGTGTTCCACGAAGTTAAGTCGAGCAAGTTTTTTTTCCAAGACAAAACCTTTTGCTACCATATTTGAAATAAATAACTGCATAAAAATTGGGTCGGTAAAAAATATCAATCAAAAATCAAAAACCACAACAGTCTACACTTCAATACTATTCGCCCTACGCAACATACCTATAGCTTCTTCGTCCGATATCTCCCTAAAGTCTTCATAATATCGCTTAACAGAAAAAAACACCTGCGGCACATGGTATACCAATACATCATCTACTAGGTTCTTAAAACTTTCCGTCATGTGATAAGGAGCAACAGGCGCTGCCAAGATAATTTCCGATGGCTGGTTGTGCTTGATCATTTCCACAGCCGCATTGAGCGTGCTTCCTGTCTCAATACCATCGTCCACGAGAATAACAGTCCGGTCGGCAACATCAAAGGGTTCTCGCCCTTTAAGGTAAAACCGGTGTCTTTCTTTCAAATCTTGTCGTATTCTATGCGTTTCGGCATCAATATATTCTTGAGAAACATCCGCACTATGATTGATAATTTTGCCGTATGGGCTCACTGAACCAATAGCAGAATTGGGCTTGCTGGGATGGCAGATCTTTTTGATCATTACCACACCCAGAGGCAGGTTCAATTCTGTTGCCACTGTGTACCCCACAGCTACACCGCCTCTTGGGACAGCCAATACAATAGCGTCGCTATTCCGGTATTCTCGCAATTCTTGGCTTAACTTTACTCCTGCTTCTATTCTGTCTTTAAATACCACCATATTCATCCTTTTTAAACCCTAATCGATTCATTCTGTCCAAGATATTTTGAAAACCAAGTAGCAGCAAGTTCCGCCACCTCTTCCAATGTGCCGCTTTCTTCAAATAAGTGCGTAGCCCCTTCGACTACTTTGAGCGCTTTTTCACTTTTAATTTCTTCCAAGGCTTTCTGGTTAAGCTGAAGTACATCATCGTCCAGTCCTCCCACAATCAGCAAGGTTGGAGTCTCCATATTACCATAGGCGCCTTCGGCCAAATCGGGGCGGCCACCTCTGGAAACAACCGCTTGAACAACACCCTTTCCTAACCTACACGCCGCCAACAAGGCAGATGCAGCGCCCGTACTCGCTCCGAAAAAACCGGCCCGCAAATTCTGCACTTCGTTCTGAGCAGTAACCCAACGTGTTGCAGAAACCAGCCGGTCTGCCAGCCGCGAAATATTGAAACGGTTTTCAAATACCCGGTCTTCCTCTTCTGTAAGCAAGTCAAACAAAAAAGTTGCAAAGCCGTTTTCCTGTAGCCGGGCTGCAACCTGTTTGTTTCTTTCACTATGCCTGCTGCTGCCACTACCATGCGAAAAGATAACCAAGCCTATTGCATCTTCAGGCACACTCAGCTCGCCCTGCAACTTAACAGTACCAGCCGGAAACTCTACTTCATTTCTGATTATATACATGCCGTTTTCACCTTAGTCCCTAGAATATAAACCATAGAAAAAAAAGATAGGTTTGTTTTAAAAAATCAGGAAGAAAAAAAATACTTGTAATAAATTTAACACCAGACGAATATGGGAACAACTAACCTAATAATGTGTAAAGCGAGAAACGCCTACACATTATTAGAATATTTGCATTATATATAGTTCAACTGACAATTTTCTCATCATCGGTATAGTCAATTTCTACCCGCTCGCCAGTTTCAGCACTGCGATAAACCGCCTCAATGATCCTTACGTCCCTTAACCCCATTTCGCCGGGGACAGGAGTATTTTGGTCGCCAGTTATGATTCTTTGCGCAAAATCGTCCATTTGCCTTGCTTGCTGGTTTACCTGACCAAAATGAATTACGCCTTCGTGTGTTTCACCACGCTGCCCGTAATAGTCAAAGGCAGGCTCTATTTCAAAATACCCCTCAGCGGTCTCCACTTTTAAAATATCTTCATCTTTCCAAAAGTTTGTTTCACATTCAGCCTCGGCTCCGGAAGGAAATTCCAATGTAAACTTCATACTCTCATCTACCCCTTCAAACTTATCAGGACGCTGCTTTTCCTGTGCTTCTGCCCTAACAGCTACGGGAACCTCTCCAGTGGAATAGATGGCGGCCTGTATCACATATGTACCTAGGTCATAAACAGAGCCTCCTCCTAAATCCCGGTCTGTTCTCCACCCTCCACGGTCCCAGTACATAGCAAAGGTATTTTCTGCTTTCTCTACACTACCGTACACTTCTTCTTGCCCCAAGCGCTTTACCTCTTGGTGGTATGGATCAAAATGTACCCTATAGCCAACAGACATCATTTTCCCTGCTTCATCCCTGGCTTCCAGCATTTCTTTGGCCTCTTCCACAGTCGGCGCCATAGGTTTTTCTACAATTACATGCTTGCCTGCCTGAAATGCTTTTTTGGCAAACTCGGGATGCAGGGCAGGTGGAAGCGCCAAATACACCACATCGATATCTTCATTATCTGCCAAACGGTCAAATTCTTCATAACTAAAAATATTCTCTTCTGGGAATTGATACTTCTTCAAGAACCTATCGTCCGATTCAGGAGTACCTGTAATTACGCCGGCCAGCCGACAGTATTTTGTCTCGAGCAAAGCCGGCCCTAATTGATCGGTACTGTACCACCCCAAACCACACAAAGCAATACCAACTTGGCGATCTTCGGGCAAGTCTTCTTGGGCCTTAGACGTACACGACTGAACCATAGATGCGCCTGGCGCCAATGCCATTGTAGCTAATCCTGCAGAAAAATTCTTCAAAAAATTTCTACGGGATCCCGATAACTTTATTTTCTTCATAAAATCTATTTATAAAAAGTTTATAAAAAAAATCACTTAAACCTATTTAATTAGCAGGAGAAAATAATGTTTAGCAAGATTTGGAAAGTATGTGATAAAAAATCAATTAAATGAATGAGGCATATATTTTAAACCTAACCTTTTGGTTTTTGGGTGCGTTGCTTTTCGTTTTATGGGTTTTGAAAGCTTATTTACATGCTATATATTATACCCGGACAAGAAAGCAATTTCAAAACACGCCACCCGTATTATTGCTCATTAACCCTTTCTGGTACACTCATTCCATCATTTGGTTACCGTACATAGTTTTACCGCCAGAAAGACCCAACAAGTTCATTTACAGAATAAATTTCCTGGTAGCGCTTTTTTGGGCAATGTGTACCATTATCGGTCTATTAGTGATGTTTAATAAAACGTAAAGACAATGTTCAGGCCTAACTGGGGTAAACATAATTTATAAAAAAATACACGCCACAGGAAATGGACACTTGAAATTCCACTGTCGTATCCTCCCCCACAAAATGTCATTTCCTCCATCTTGCTTTTCAACAGCCGCTGTTTAACTTTGGCTATATTATTTATGCGCAACTAATTGCATATTAGTAAGCAACAAATCATGCATTAACATGTATACTCTGAAAGCTTATAGGTATGATCCATAAAGACACAGTATCATATAATGATTCACAAGCCGAAAATGACAAAGAAGTTTGTAATTTATTGGCTAAGGAAATCAGCAAACATTTACCGGAAGCCGAAAACAAAATTTGGCACCGGCACCCGGTATGGTTTCTGGACGGAAACCCTATTGTTGGTTATAGCAAGCTAAAAGATAGCGTCCGTCTATTCTTCTGGAGTGGGGCAAGCTTTGACGAAGAAGAGCTCAAAACAAACACAGGGAAGTTCAAAGATGCATCTATCCGGTATACCAATGTAAGCCAGGTCGACCTTGAAGACCTGAAACGTTGGCTAGAAAAGTCCAGAGAAATACAATGGGACTATAAAAATATTTACAAAAGAAAAGGAGAACTAATAAGACTAAAATAACTTACAGACATGAAACAAGCTATTCAACCTTACTTGCACTTTGACAAAAAATGTAAAAATGCCATGGCGTTTTATCAAGAAATCTTTGGCGGGGAGCTGGAATTAATGACTATAGCAGAGTCGCCCGCTAAAGACCAATTTCCTAAAGACCTCCATCAAGAAGTGCTACACGCATCCCTGTACAACGACCAATTCAGAATGATGGCCTCAGATATGTGTGGGCAAGGTGAACTTCATCAAGGAAACAATGTCCAGCTAAGCTTAAACTGTAGCTCTAAAGAAGAGATCAATAACCTCTTTCAAAGACTATCCGAAGGAGGTAAAGTTGTTCAAGAACTGCAGGAACCTTTCTGGGGAGGCTTATTTGCTATGCTTATTGACAAATTCGGAGTCCGTTGGATGCTTTCCTTAGAAGCGGAATAGTTAATAGACTTGACCCAATAACCCAAAATATTATCTTTAATTGGGCAGCTGTACCTTTTTGTTACTATAAAATATTATGAATAAAGAACAAAGCTTATCACCAGATCAAGTTGATGAACTGCTTAACATCCTGAAAGCACGATTTGAAAAAAACATGCAGCGGCATCAGGATATTCAATGGACACAGGTACAGGATAGGATCAAAAGTAGGCCTGACAAGTTATGGTCTCTTCATGCTATGGAAGAAACCGATGGGGAGCCTGATGTAATAGGATTGGACAGTAAAACAAATGAATACATCTTCTGTGACTGTTCGGCAGAAAGCCCCAAAGGACGCAGGAGCGTTTGCTATGACCAAGAGGCTTTGGAGTCAAGGAAACAGTATAAGCCCAAAAATAGTGCTGTTGGAATGGCCAATGAAATGGGCATTGAGCTAATGACCGAAGAACAGTATTTTGGACTTCAGAAGTTAGGGACATTTGACACCAAAACCTCAAGCTGGCTACAAACACCCGCCGACATCAGGAAACTTGGCGGCGCCATATTTGGAGATTGGCGTTTTGGCCGTGTATTTATCTATCACAATGGCGCAGAATCATACTATGGTGTTAGAGGGTTCCGTGGGATATTGAGGGTGTAAAAAGCAGTCCAGCCTTGCGATACATTTCACAAGGCTGGACTGTTTTTAGCGTGTTCTCCTAAAGTTCACAATGAAACATCCACACCTTATTATATTTATCTTTTAATACTCCAAACAAAGCATTTCCAAAGGCTTTTTTTAACGGCTCAATAACTGTCCCTCCTACAGACAATTCTTCAAAAATGCTTTTCGTATTTTTTTCTGAATCCAAGTCTAGAGAAATAGCCATGTCATTACCAGGTTTTAAACCTTCAGGTTGCACCATATCGCTAGCCATTAACCTTGCATGGTCTACTATTAACTCTGAATGCATTATCTGCTGCTGCATACCGGCAGGACATCGGTCTGCAAAATCGGTTTCTGCAATCGTTTGAAATCTCACTTCCCCGCCAAGGCAACTTTTGTAGAAGTTCATTGCCTCACGACAATTTCCGTCAAATGTTAAATAGGGAACTATGTGTGTCATATGAACAAGGTTTATGGTTATATAAAATGATTTACTTCTCGCTGAGTTTACTTTCATCTGTAAATAGCACTTCCCATTGATGTCCATCAAGGTCAGCGAAGCAGTGGTTGTACATCCAACCATGGTCTTCTGGCCCACGATAGATGGTACCTCCGGCTTTAACAGCTTTTGAAACTAACTCATCAACTTGCTCACGGCTTTTTACCTCTAAAGCCACTAAAACTTCGGTATTTTGTTTAGCATCAGCGAGCCTCTTTTGGGTAAAAGTTTGAAAAAATGACTCTGTGAGCAACATGGCATACATGTTGTCCCCTAAGATCAAACAAGCAGCTCTTTCGTCAGAAAAATTGGCGTCAAACGCAAAGCCAAGGTTTGTGAAAAACTCCATAGTCATTTTAAGATTCTTCACTGGTAGGTTTACATAAATTCGTTTAATCATAATTAAAAAGTGGTTTCAGTAGACAAATTTACTAGGTATAACCCATCACTAAGAATACTAAAACGACAAACTAAGGGGTTGTTTACGACAGAGTTAAAAGCTAATTTGCAAAACCAATAAATCAACTCCTATTTTTCAAACTTCACCATGAAACACATATCCTTACTCCTTCCCTATGGCCTAAATGTAGCTGGTATGGACAATGCCCGTCAAGGATTTTTAGAAGCAAACAACTACTTAGTCGACCGTGGGAAAAAACCAGCTTTTAAATTAGAGTTAATAGGAGCTTCCCATCAGTTAGAAGCTCAACAAGGAGTCTTTATGATTAAAGCCGATCGGACCCTTGCGGATCTGGAACATACAGACATCATCATTATTCCACCGGTTAAGGGCTATATGCCCGACATTCTACAAAACAACACTCCTTATTACCCGTGGATTACAAATCAATATCAAAAAGGAGCTGAAGTAGTAAGTATATGCTTAGGCGCTTTTTTGCTTGCTCAAACCGGGTTGCTCAACGGTAAAAAGTGCGCTACCCACTGGCACGCCACAACAGAGCTTCAAAGACTGTTCCCAAAGGTCAGTGTAATGACCGACAAAATATTAACAGACGAAAACAGAATATATACCGGTGGAGGCGCTTTCTCTTCAGCAAATTTAATCCTATACCTAATCGAAAAGTTTTCAAATAGAGAAACGGCAGTATATTGTTCCAAAATATTCCAGATCGACCCTGGAAGACATACCCAGTCGCCTTTTGCTATATTCTCAGGCCAAAAAGATCATGGTGACAAAGAAATAGAAAAAGCTCAAGAGTTTATAGAACGCAATGCCGAAGAAAAAATATCAATAAATGAGCTTTGTGACAATGTAGCGCTAGCTAGACGAACGCTCGAAAGACGCTTCAAAAAAGCAACTTCTAACACCGTTACAGAATATATTCAACGAGTTAAAGTAGAAACTGCAAAAAAACACTTAGAGGGCGGTATTAAAACAGTCAATGAGGTAATGTTTGATGTTGGATACAGTGACACAAAATCGTTTCGTGAAATTTTCCGAAAACATACCGGTGTCACCCCACTAGAATATAAAAACCGGTATAGAAAACCACGTTTAAAATGATGTGATAAATCCCCAAGCATTGGCTCCTAAAGACCTTTATGGAACTTGCTTTCAATTTTAAAAATATATTTGAGCCAAACAGTAATATGAAATTACTATCTTCTGAAGGCTACACCTGATAACCCTTTTCTATAAATGTTTTACTTTAATAAAAATTTTGGACTCTTTGTTGGACGGCTAACCGACAATAAGTTTCATAAGCATTATGCTATACAAATTAGTCTATCATTGTCGGCTGCATTGGAGCTATCTGTTAAGAACGAGCAAAAAAGTATTGTGGGAAATGCATTTTTTATTTCATCCAATACAGAACATAAACTCTGGTGTGATGACATTCAATTAACAATTTTAATAAACCCACTATGTTCTACCGGACAACACTTATCTCAAATGTTTGGGTGCCCCTGCTTTCAAACCGTTCATAACCCCTTACAGGCCAAACTAAACAAAAGCCTCAAATCATTAATTGGTAAAGAATCGTCTTTTGAGAACTTCTGTCTTAACATTACAGAAACCTTAAACCAAAATAAAAATGAATATCACGTTAAAATCAACTTAAAAGATGACCGTATTATGAAAGCATTAGCAATTATGGAAGGTAATTTTGAGAAAGTTTATAGTCTCGAAGAAATCTCATCATTGTGCTACTTATCTCCATCGCGGTTTCTACATTTATTCAAAGAAACCACTGAGATTAATTTTAGGAGGTATCAACTTTGGAATAGGTTAATAAAATCAATGCCCTTCCTCAAAAACAACTCAATAACAGAAACAGCACACATATGCGGTTTTAGCGATAGCTCACATTACACAAGAACATTTAAAGAAACATTTGGAGTCAACCCTAAGTTTTTACAACAATAAAAATAGCCAGTTTATACAATTTTAAGCTTGAATTCCTGCGCAATTTGCAGTCTCAATAAAAGAGACAACAGTTGCGGTGCTAACATACATTACCGTCACCTAATACCGAACAACTAAAGCAAAAAACATGGACAGCTATTTAAAGGAAACCAAAATTTTAAACTATTCTAATAATTCCATCCAAAAGTTAATAAAAACACATAAGTGGCATGATATGGAAACTATTGAAAGGGTTAAGGCTATTTATAACTTCGTAAGAGATGAAATAAATTTCGGTTATAACATTTCTGACGATATCACAGCATCAGAAGTACTAAAGGATGGCTATGGTCAATGTAACACCAAAGCAACTTTGCTAATGGCCCTACTAAGGGCAAATGGCATTCCAAATAGAATTCATGGGTTTACAATCGACAAAGCATTACAAAAAGGGGCTATAAGTGGTATTTGGTACAAATTATCACCTAAAAACATTTTACATAGCTGGGTTGAGGCATATGTAAATGACCAATGGTATTTTCTTGAAGGCGTAATTCTCGATCAACAATACCTTAAAAAATTACAAAATGACAACAAGGGATGTCAAACATTTTGTGGATATGGTGTATACACAGATAATTTTGAGAATCCACCAATTGATTGGAATCAGAACAACACATACATTCAAGACAAAGGAATAAATCAAGATTTTGGAATTTTTGACAGTCCTGATGAATTCTATGCAAAACATAAACAAAAATTAGGTGTGCTTAAAAAATTCATTTTCCGCCAAATCGTCAGACATAAAATGAATAGTAATGTAGAAAGAATAAGAAACGGCAGGTAAAAAAAATTTAAGCCTTAAATTACTACCTCATGGACACGACTATAAGTTGGTGGAACCAAAATAAATTTGTATTGTAGAACGGCTAGAAAAAACATAAAGAAGACCAATTTAGTTGGCTACAGCAAAAATATGAACACTTGAAACACCCTCTTTTTACATAAAACATAATACATTGATTAATAGCATTCTGAAACACACATCATCAAAACCCAAAAGGCTATTCTTGATTGATGGGCTAGGAGCTTTTTTTACAGCACTATTTATATTTATAGCTCTGATAGTATTTGAAGAATGTTTTGGGATGCCTAAAAAAGTATTAACAATGCTTTCCCTAATAGCACTATTCTTTAGCCTTTATTCTATCATTTGTTATTTCCTTTTAAAAGGATACTGGAAACCATACTTAAAAGTAATCAGTATTGCCAACCTGTTTTATTGCTGTCTAACATTAATCTTGGTACTACAATATTATCCCCACCTTACAAAATTAGGTTTGACCTACTTTTTAACAGAAACAACAATTATATGCCTATTGGCCATCATTGAATTAAACACCTTAAAAACAGCGATATAACAAAAAAACCTCTTCCTTAAACCTGGATTATGTATTAAATTTTGTTATGAGGGACAAAAGAACAAAAAACAGCGTATTTGGTTTGTAAAGCATAGTGGTTCTATAGTTATAAATCAAATTCGAGCGAAGCGTATGATTTGAAACTATTTCGCCACGCAATAGAAAGTTCTAATGCATAGTTCAGGTAAAATACGTCCCACAAAAATCTCTATAGCATCTCCATCAACTCAATATCCTACCATAAAAAATAAAAGCAAGGTGTAACTTTTCCCTAACTTGGATTGTCTAACGACAGAATTTAGCTTAAGCCTGATAGATGATATCAACTTCTGAATATAACAAGGCCGTAAAAAACTTGTCCCCCAACCTTTTCAGGTATCTTTTTAAGTGCTTGAAAGATGAGGAGGCCAGCTTTGATATCATTCAGGACTGTTTTGAAAAGCTTTGGAACAACCGAAAAACAGTAGATTCCGCAAAAGTCAAGCCCTGGCTTTTTACTACAGCCCATAACCTGATGGTAAACTATACAAAACGTCAATCAAAAGGCACAAGGCTAAATCCCGAACTTCACGATATTAAGGAAGCCAAGTCTGACAGTTTTGAAATTAAGGAAATGATAGACAAAGCCCTCTCCTTATTACCTGAGATACAAAGGGCAATTGTTTTATTGCGAGATCTAGAAGGGTATAACTATAAAGAGATAGGAGAAATCCTAAACTTAAAAGAGCCGCAGGTAAAGGTATATCTTTTCAGGGCAAGGAAAAAAATTAAAGAAACGATAAAGGATTTGCATTTTGTGCTATGAAAGTGATAAACAAAAAAAACCTTGACGAATGGCTGTTTGAGTACTTTGAAGGAAACTTGTCGGCAAAAGGACAAGATACGCTGCACCAATTTATGGAAGCAAATCCAGAGTGCCTAGAGGAGTTCGACCTATGGAAAGAAACTTTTATATCAGAGCCCACGCCGGCCAACCTGCCTGTAGAAAAGCTTTTAAAGAGAGAAACAGCGTTTCCTCAACATTTTAAATACATCTGTTTCCCAATAGTTTTTATAGCACTACTTTTTTCCATCGGCATTATGGATTCTCCCAAACAGAGTATGAAAATAAACAAAGAACAGGAAGCAAAAAAACGTGTAAAAAAGATCAAAACCACCGTAGACCCAAAAATTGATTTGGCAGTATTTAAAAGCAAAAGCATAGGGCTACCATTCAAAAAAGCTGCATTTGAGCACCAATTAGTAAAACTGAAAAAGCCTAAGCCTACTTTTATTTCGGATACAGATATGAACAGGCAAGATGCTAGAAGTGAACCAATTGTAGACTCTGTACAACCTGTCAGAACGCCTCCCAAAGAAAGCACTGATATAGCAACAGTTAAAAAAACGATTAGCAAAAAGGAAGCCAGAGCTAAAAAGAAGGAGCTTAAGAAAAACGAACGCAGAACTAAGCGAACCATTCGAAAAATGAAGCGGAAAGCACAACAAAGACGGGAACAGGAGCAGTTTTTAAAAGGCCATGAACCTTATGTGGTGCCAGTAGATTTGAGAAATTTTTAAAAACATATTTTAATGAAAAAGCTTATAAAACTCATAGTGTGGGCTGGAATTTTTATGTCTTTCGCAAAACAAACAGAAGCCCAGGTGTGGGTAGGTACCATCCCTAGCTATTACAACCCCTCTTTCGCCGGTGGTGCTGATATGCCTAGGTTGTCAACTTATTCGTTTATAAATACCTCAAAGAATGGACTAGTAGCAAATCAGCACTATTTGTCTTATGACCAATATATCTCAAAGATAGCCTCGGGAATCGGGTTTAACCTTGAATACAATAACCGGAACTCAGTAAATTTATTGGACTTATCAAAGCCCGATAACTTTAACACTTACTATCGCGCAGAAATGATAATTGCCCCGAAAATATCAATTAACGGGAAGTGGACTATTTCTCCCTCGGTATCAGCAAGTGTTAACCACCAGCACTTTCGACTTGACGAAACTCCATTTAATCCAAGTCTACTAGGAGATGAAACTAACCTGCATCTAGGAGCAGGACTATTACTTAACAGCAAAAGGTTTTATTTGGGATATTCTATCTACCACCTTCCCACAGCAGTAAGAGGGGGCCGGTACTCAACCTCGCCATGGACGTCAATGGTACAAGCAGGATATACCTTTCAAAGAAGCGAAGAAGCTAATTTTGCTTTTACGCCCCAACTCTTGTGGATAATCAGAAACGAGTTTACACCTACAAGGAATTTATTCCCAGCAGGTGTAAGCCTTAACTTCCGCTATAAAAATATACTTTTTGGAATGGGGCAGACACCTGAACAAAGCCCTTGCATAATGATCGGTTATCAAAGCGGTAGGTTTCGGATCATGCATATGTTTGTCACACATTTGGATCTTGAAGAAGGTTCATATGCAGGGAGCCTATCGTTCCGGTATCTGTTTGGGAATCCGAAATAAAATTTCTGACGCACTAAATGTGACGCTCACAGATGAGATAGCCTTTATGATCAAAGCGTAAAGGTTCGAAACTAGCATTGCCCAAACCGAAACACGATAAAGTACACTAGGGAAAAATCGGATCAGCAATGGATTCAAATATCTATATTATTCTTGAAGTCCTTTAGTATATTCAGCAACAGCTTCCAACTCTTCATCACTCAAAATATCGCCAAAGGAAGGCATTTGCCCCTCTCCTTCTCTAGTAATACGTTCAATTTCGTCCTTAGACAAATCGGATTCCTGCAAACTTCTCTCTCCTAACACAGCTCCACCATCTTGTCCATGACAAGCAGCACACTGGCTCTGGTATATTTCTCCTCCACTAAGGTTATTTGAATTGTTTCCGTCTGCATTGCAACCTATCGATAAAACAATTAAGGAAAATAAAAATACAGAAAAAGTTTTTACTGTCAGCATACAAATACCAATATTAAATACAACTATTACAACAACCTTCGAAAACCAAGAATGTTGACATGTATAAAAAAAAGACAATACAATCTTGGCTAAACAATATTTCTTATTCTTTTGTTATAATCCAATATTAATAGTTCAGTATATCTTGTATTTCAAGGTAAAAACTACACTTAAAACAAGAAACTGAAAAAAATCTACCTCTAAAGCCAATAACGGTTTACTTTTTGTAGAAAAAAAACTTATATTGTATCCTGTTTTTTAAATAACGAATGAAAGTTTCTACAGCCGAACCTTTTCAGATTACTTATTCATTGCTACAGCATGAATATCTAGGTTATCTATTTGAGTCGTTTATGGTGCAGTTGGACCAGAATGGAAAACTTACGCTCAAGCATCAGAACATATCCTCTAAAAACGCTGATGAGTTTTCGTCAGGTTTGGATGAACGGGATTATCGATTGATCAAGCTCATGGATGATATGCACCAAGATGTTATCATCAAGAAATTTTCTAACAAAAGAATGACTCCTCACCAATTCTTTACCAAAGTTTACAATAAAGAAAAAGGTGACAAACTAATACAGGAAGCAATATCCAACTATATAGATGGCAAAATGGCTGAAATCCTAACCCTTATGGAAGACAAAATGGTCTTTGAAATGGGTAGTGATGGCGAGCCAACATGGAAACAAGTACATGTAGCCCCTGGAAAAGCCTCTGTATTGTTCCATTTTATGAGAAACGAGGACAATACACACTACTTTCCTACCATCAAATACCAAGGCGAAAAAGTTGATTTTGCCCAAAAGAACGGGATTATCGTGTGCAACAGCCCCGCTTGGCTTTTAGTAGGAGATAAAATATATAGTTTTGAAGGGGACATTGACGGGAAAAAGCTTAAACCATTTTTACATAAAAAGTTTGTTCTCATACCGCGAAAAGTAGAAGAAACTTATTACGAGAAATTCGTTTCTCCTTTGATCGCTTCTTTTAACGTTCATGCCAAAGGCTTTGAAATACGCAACGCCAACCATGACCCACGTGCGGTCATTTCTATTACAGAATTAGCAAACAGCAGTAGCAATCTCTCGCTTTTTGAAGATCCAAAAAACAAAGAGACTGAAGAAGAGTCTGGTAAAATGGTGCTGGGCTTATCTTTTCAGTATGGGAAATATACTTTCCCGTCGGACAATAAGGCTGTTTCTTATGTAAAAATGGAGAAAACAGAAGACTCTTATATCTTCCATAAGATAAAAAGGAACGTAAGCTGGGAAAAAGAGGTAATCTCGCTACTAAAAGAAACTGGGCTGGAATTCCGAATAAATAAGTTGGTAATGGAAAAACAGACGGCTTTTTCTTGGTTAAACAAATATCGAGAAGAGCTCCTGAAAAAGAACTTCCAGTTTAAACAAAACAGCAAAGACGGTAAACGATACTTTGTAGGCAACACTTCGATAAATGTAGAGGTCAATGAAAACAAAGACTGGTTCGATATTCATGCCATTATCAAATTTGGAGAGTTCGAAATACCGTTTTTAAAAATCAGAAACTACATACTTCGTCAAAAGAAAGAGTTTACTTTGCCCAATGGCGAAATAGCTGTTATCCCCGAGGAGTGGTTCTCGCAATACTCTGAACTATTTGGCTTCGCAGAAGAAGACCCTAAATTAGGCGTTAAACTAAAAAAACATCACTTGTCATTAGTACAAGAGTTAAAGCATGGCAACCTAGCCAAGGTTACAATAGACAAAAAACTGGCAAGGCTTCGTGAGTTCGACGAAATTGAAGATCTTCCACTTCCCAAAGGCTTTGACGGATCTTTACGTCCTTATCAGAAAGCAGGGTACAACTGGATGCTTTTCCTTAACAAGTTTAACTTTGGCGGCTGCTTGGCTGATGACATGGGTCTTGGTAAGACAGTTCAGACACTTGCCTTATTACAGAAGCAAAAAGAAGCAGGGGTTACCAGTGCAAACCTGCTCATTATGCCAACCTCCCTTTTGTACAACTGGGAAATGGAAGCCCGAAAGTTTACTCCTGAACTTAAAATATTTAACTATACTGGTACTTACAGGGAAAAAAATGTAGCGCAATTTGAAGGGTATGATTTAGTATTGACTTCCTATGGCACTACACGTATAGACGCGGAAATTCTTAGCGAATATAAGTTTAACTATATTATACTTGATGAATCACAAGCAATCAAAAATCCAGAGTCTAATATAGCAAAAGCGGTAAGAGAGCTGAAAAGTAATTATAAAATGATCCTTACTGGTACCCCGATAGAGAACAGCACTATGGACTTGTGGTCTCAGATGGACTTTGTCAATCCTGGGCTTTTAGGATCTCAAGCGTTCTTTAAAAATGAATTTTTAGCTCCAATAGAAAAAAAACAAGACGAAGAAAAAGTACGGAGGCTTTACTCTACCATCAAGCCATTTATCTTGCGGAGAAAAAAATCACAAGTGGCTACCGAACTTCCTGAAAAAGTAGACAATGTCAAGTATTGCAAAATGTCCTTAGATCAGGAAAGTGAATATGAAAAGGTAAAGTCGGAATACAGAAACATGATTTTGGATTCTATAGACAAAAAGGGGATGCCAAAATCGCAATTGCTACTTCTCCAAGGTTTAACCAAGCTTAGACAAATTGCCAACCATCCAAAACTGGTAGATCAAACATACGATGGCAATTCAGGGAAGTTGGAGGACATTGTCCATATGTTGAACAATGCGCTTAGAAAGGATCACAAAATCCTTATATTCAGTCAGTTTGTAAAGCATTTAGCTATTATAAAGGAATATCTTCTACAAGAAGGAATAGAGTATGCCTATTTGGACGGCACGACCAAAGAGCGCCAAGGACAGGTAGAGCTGTTCCAAAACAATGAAGATGTAAAGGTATTTCTGATATCCCTTAAAGCCGGAGGTGTCGGCCTTAACTTGACAGCTGCGGACTATGTATTCATCTTAGACCCATGGTGGAATCCAGCCGTAGAAGCACAAGCCATAGACCGTGCATATAGAATAGGGCAGAAAAATAAGGTATTTACTTATAAGTTCATTACAAAAAATTCAGTGGAGGAAAAAATTCTCAATCTCCAGAAAAACAAACTAAAACTGGCTGATGACCTTATTACCACTGAAGAAAGTTTTGTCAAATCACTATCTAAGGATGACATTACTTCAATTTTTGATTAACGAACAGCAACGAAAACTCTATAAAACACATAAAAAGCCGACTGAGAGCATTCAGCCGGCTTTTTATTTCATCTCAGATTGTCCTTTATCTATTTACCAACCTGCTTAAGTTTGCCTTTTACCACTTCTACAGCCTGTTGCATTTTGGCAGTTTCGGCAGCTGCTTTCTTCTGGTCTTTCTTATTTTTTTCTATTTCTTTCAATAAATCTTCATGCTCTTTCTCATTGTCTTTAAGAGCCTTTTCTAGTTTAGACTTCTCTTTTCTGTTCTTATCTACGTCTTTCACCAGCTTATCCCCTTCTTTAACCACTTTCTTCTCATCTTTTTCAGCGGCAGACAATGCTTTTTCAGCATCTTTCACCTGCTCTTGTATATCTTCTGAAAGCGCTTCATGGATAAAATCGTATAGCAATTTTTCAGCCGCTTTGTAAGCACTTTTGTCATTGTCCTGGGTTACAAAAAAAGTTCCAGCCTCTATAGTCCACCACACCATAACCCCTTTCTTGCTTTTCTTTACTTCAGAAACTATCCGGCACGGGTCAGAAGAAATAGTAGGCATTTTTGCTGTCTGAACAGTAAATACATTTTTGGAGGATTCTACTTTACCAAAGTTCTTCAGGTATTTTTCCCACGATTTTGACAAAGCTTTTTTATCCAAATCAACAACGACCCCTAAACCGGTTCGTGTAATTTTATCAATTTCTTCCGTAGATTCGAAAATGCTAATTTTCTGCGCAGATGAGTAAAATCCGTAAAAAACAAAAAGAAATGCAAACAGTACCTTTTTCATAAGAGTTATTAATAAATTCCAATTTCAAAATTAGGTTATACGCATCTAAACTTATAATGATTCAATTTATAATAAGAAAATTCAAACAAGTCAGTATACATTTATGATTTTTTTAACTCTGAAATATGCGATAGATTTGGTCATGAGGAGTAAAATAGCAATGTGGGCGCAGCGACTGATTTGAAGCTATTTTGCTACACAATAAAAAGTTCTATGGCATAATTCAGGTTTAATATTAAAAATATATGGGAAACAGAGTATTGATAACTGGCGGTTCAGGAATGATAGGCAGGCGACTGACAGAATTGCTTCAGGAAAAAGGTTATACTGTCCATTGGTTAAGCAGATCTGCCGGAAAAACCAATGGCGTAATCAAATACCCCTGGAATATAGAAAAAAAATACATTGAAGACGACGCCATCTTAAAAACCGACTATATCATACACCTCGCTGGCGCCAATATTTTTGAGAAAAGATGGACAGATGCATATAAAAAAGTTATCATAGAAAGTCGTACAAAATCCGCCAACCTATTATTAGGAAAAGTGAAAATATTTGAACAACCTATCAAAGCATATATTACTGCTTCAGGGATAGATATCTATGATTCATCATGTAACGAAAAAGGGTGTAACGAGCAGTCTCCATTGGGAACAGACTTTTTGGCAGAAGTATGCAAAAAATGGGAAGCTTGTGCTGATCAATTTGAAAAAATAGGAATAAGGACAGTAAAGATCCGTACTGGTGTAGTTTTATCAGAAAGTGATGGCGCGTTTAAAAAAATCCTATCAACAGTTTCTATGGGCATAGGCGCTCCATTAGGCAGCGGAAAACAATATTTCCCCTGGATACATTTAGACGATCTATGCAATATTTATATTCATGCTTTAGAAAATGAAAAGTTAAAAGGCGCCTACAATGCCTGTGCTCCAGAAGTAACAACAAACAAAGAGCTGACTAAACAGACAGCCAAGCTTTTAGGAAAACCAATGTTTATGCCCAATGTACCTGCTTTTGCATTAAAGCTTGCCTTTGGTGCAGAACGTGCCGAGTTAATACTAGGAGGGAAAAAAGCGTCTCCTGACAAAATTTCAAAAACAGGGTTTAAGTTCAAGTTTCCTCAGCTCAAAGAAGCATTAGGGAACCTACTTAACAAAAATTTGGTATAATATATCCAGCTATGGCATTAATATTGCCTTAAATTCTTTACGTAAAACACAGGTATGAAACTTTACGTTACAATCTGTACAGTTAACACAGTATATAATTTTAATTTTTTATAATATGAGTGATTTAAGTAAAAATGGCATGAACGTAGATGAGGACAGTGCCAAAAAGGCTAAAGACAACAATCCATCAACAGTTCATGATGACAATAAAGTTAAAGTAATAGACAATCTCGGAAATGTGGAAGAAGAAGAACATCAGATAAGAAGAGCATTTAAAGATCGCGATTGGAACGAAATCAAAAGTTCAGACTCTTGGGCTGTCTTTAAAGTTATGGCAGAGTTTGTAGAAGGCTTTGAAAAACTTGCAAAAATCGGCCCTTGTGTATCTATTTTTGGTTCTGCCAGAACCAAGCCGGACAACCCTTACTATCAACAAACAGTTGAAATTGCGGCAAAACTCGTCCGTCATGGCTATGGCGTTATTTCTGGCGGTGGCCCCGGTATTATGGAAGCGGCCAATAAAGGAGCGCATATGGAAGGCGGAAAATCGGTAGGCTTGAACATAAGGCTGCCTTTCGAACAGTTTAACAACGTGTACATAGACCGGGACAAGTTGCTTAACTTTGAACATTTCTTCGTAAGAAAAGTAATGTTTATTAAATATAGCCAAGGGTTCATTGTTATGCCTGGTGGTTTTGGGACGCTAGACGAACTGTTTGAAGCACTTACGCTCATTCAGACTAAAAAAATAGGCAGGTTCCCAATCATTCTTTACGGCAGAGAGTTCTGGAACGGCCTTATTGACTGGATCAAGGATGTACTCTTAAAAAGAGAAAATAACATCTGCGCCGAAGACATGAATTTAATTAATGTGGTAGACACGCCTGCCGAAGCAGTAAAAGTTATTGACGATTTTTACTCCAAGTACCTGCTTCAGCCAAACTTCTAAAGCAATTGGTGCTTTAAGCTAAGTTTTGTGCGAGTAAGAAAGGGACAAAAAAGCAGGTTTGTATATAAAATGGTTTAATTATTTTTGCCAGCTAAAATACAAGTCCTACTGCACAAGCTTATCTCTAGGCTTTAGCCTAAGATCATGATGGTAATGTCAGCTACGACCTGACATTACCATCAAAATATGTTTCACCAAATTTCTGATTCTTGAAACTAAGAATAAGTATATTGGGATTTTTAATTGTTTTGTTGCTAAATAGTAAATCAAACAGCGACCAAACAGTGGTTTTTTACGACATTGAGTTTATTCCAGAAATTCAGATGCGCCACCAGGTACTAAATCCTAAAATTCCTGACGATGTCACTTTTTCTGGAGAAACAGTACACTTCAATTCACCAGAAGCGTACTTGAAATTCGAGCGCGAGCTAAGGCTAAACGCTTCTAACAACTCCAGCACCAGACTTCTACTGAAAAATGTACGGGTATGGTTACCAGAAATAACCAAAATACTGGTAGCAAACAAGATACCTGAAGACTTTAAGTTTGTAGCCGTCGCAGAGAGCAACCTCAGCAATGTGGTCAGCCCACGAGGAGCGGCTGGTTTCTGGCAAATCACCGATATTACGGCTCTCCACCTAGGCCTTGAACTCAATGATGAAGTGGATGAAAGGTATAATCCCATCAAAGCAACCCGCGCTGCGTGTAGGTATTTTAAAGAAGGTTACAGGGTGTTTGGGAACTGGACCTCAGCTGCGGCATCATACAACAGGGGCATCAACGGTTTAAAAAGAGCATATAAAACACAAAAAGTTAAAAACTATTATGAACTGTCGCTAAACGACGAAACTTCCCGGTATCTATATAAAATACTGGCCATAAAAGACTTGGTAAACAACCCAGAAAAATATAGCATGAAGCCAATAGGCCGCTCTCAACTGGCTTATAAAACCATGGTGGTCGACTACTCTATACCTGACCTTAAAGCGTTTGCCCTTCATCATAACATAGATTATGAACTGTTTAGGGAATACAACCCATGGATTCTAAAAAACTCACTGACTATCAAACAAGAAGGGAAAACTTATACATTATTTATTCCCCGCTCACCTGAGTATCTTTTTAAAAATGAAGTGAGAAAAGAAAAAGAAAGTGACAACAAGGATGCCTAACTCCAATTTTTTAAGGATATTTGTTGAGCAGAACCCATACATACTAATACTTGTTGTATTTTCATCAGCCTTTTTTAACATTGAAAGAAACATCTGACATACACCATACCGACCTCACAGGTTATGAAAATATTGAAATTTTTGGTGCTCGCGCCCATAACCTAAAGAACATAGATCTGTTGATACCGCGCAACAAGCTGGTGGTAATTACCGGCATCAGTGGCAGCGGAAAATCATCCTTGGCCTTCGATACTATTTATGCGGAGGGGCAGCGTAGGTATATGGAAAGCTTTTCTACCTATGCCCGATCTTTTATGGGCAACATGGAAAGACCAGATGTTGACAAGATTAATGGCTTGAGCCCGGTTATCTCTATTGAGCAAAAAACAACTTCTAAAAACCCACGCTCAACGGTTGGTACCATTACTGAAATTTATGACTTTCTTAGGCTCTTATATGCAAGGGCCGGAGAGGCTTATTCTTATGTAACAGGTGAAAAGATGATCCGTCAATCAGAAGACCAGATCATCAATCACATTTTACAGAAATTAGACAACCGAAAAATTGTGGTCTTGGCGCCTGTTGTTAAAGGGCGTAAAGGACATTATAAAGAGCTATTTGTCCAAATAAGAAAAATGGGCTTCACCAAAGCCCGAATTGACGGCGAAATGACCGAGCTCGTTCCTGGCCTGCAGCTAGACAGATATAAAACCCATGATGTAGAGATTGTGGTAGACCGCCTAGTTGTACGGGAAGATGCCAAATACAGGATTACCCAATCCATAAAAACAGCGTTAAATCACGGTAAGGGCATTTTGCAAATCATGCCACTTACAGAAGACAACAGCGAAGAAAAACCATTGTTTTTCTCAAAATACCTGATGGATCCAGTATCTGGCATTGCCTATGATGAACCAGCGCCTAACATGTTCTCTTTTAACTCTCCTTATGGCGCTTGCCCAGTATGTAAAGGGTTAGGCAAAACGGAAGAGGTTACAGAGGAGTCTGTTATGCCAGACAAGACCCTTAGTATCAGTCGAGGGGCCATACTCCCTATCGGGGAATACAGAGATATATGGATTTTCAGGCAGCTTGAAGCACTCCTTAAAAGATTTGGTTACAGTGTCATTACTCCCGTACAAGATTTGCCAGAAGATTTGGTAAGGCTCATCTTATATGGGAATGAAGAGGTTACTGAAGTAAAAGACGGCAAAAAGAAAACTCCTGTTGTCGTAAAGTTCGAAGGTTTGATGAACTACTTTAACAGGCATAATGAAGAAGACACTGGCCGTGATTGGTTAGAGGATTTTAAAGTTGTAAAAACATGCCCTGCGTGCCATGGATCAAGGCTAAAAAAAGAATCGCTCTACTTTAAAATTGACAATAAAAACATTGCCGAACTCGCACAGAAAGGCCTAGAAGAATTAGCCGAATGGCTAAACGGACTGGAAGACAGAATGACTGACAGGCAACGTAGTATTGGCTCGGAAGTGCTCAAAGAAATAAGAAAAAGAACGGGGTTCCTGCTGGACGTAGGCTTGGGATATCTGACCCTGGACAGAACGGTACGTACACTTTCTGGTGGTGAGGCGCAAAGAATCAGGTTGGCCACACAAATTGGCACACAGCTAACAGGTGTCTTATATATTCTGGACGAGCCGAGTATAGGGCTTCACCAAAGAGATAACGTCAAACTTATTTCAGCACTAAAAAACCTTAGGGATATTGGCAACTCTGTACTTGTCGTGGAACACGACAAAGACATGATGCTGGAAAGTGATTATATTATAGATATAGGGCCAGGCGCAGGAAGACATGGAGGCACTGTAGTATCGGCAGGAACGCCTGCAGAATTTGTTAACAGCCGGACGACCACTGCAGCTTATTTAAATGGTAAGGAAGAAATTGCCATACCAGAAAACAGGCGAGAAGGCAATGGCAAGAGTTTAATACTCAAAGGCGCTAAGGGACACAACTTAAAGAATGTCACCCTAGAATTGCCGCTTGGGAAAATGATCTGTTTAACAGGCGTATCAGGTAGCGGAAAATCTAGTTTAATCCATGACACTTTGTTTCCGGTGCTGAATAGCCACTTCTTCAACGCAAGGAAGAAACCACTGGAATATGAAAGTGTAGAGGGACTTGAAAACATTGACAAAGTAATAGAGGTAGACCAAACCCCAATAGGTCGTACACCAAGATCTAACCCTGCTACTTATACTGAAGTATTTACCGAAATCCGCTCTCTGTTTGCCCAACTTCCAGAAGCAAAGATCAGAGGGTATAAACCAGGCAGGTTCTCTTTCAATGTGAAAGGCGGACGGTGTGAAACCTGCGAAGGTGGCGGTATGAAACTTATTGAAATGGATTTCCTTCCAGACGTACATGTACCTTGCGAAACATGCAAAGGCAAAAGATATAATAGGGAAACATTGGAAATCCGCTTTAAAGGAAAATCTATTGCAGATGTGCTCGAAATGACGGTAGAGCAAGCTGTAGAATTTTTTGAAAGTCAACCGCGAATTATCAGAAAAATTAAAAGTCTCTACGATGTCGGCCTAGGGTATATTACACTGGGACAACATGCTACCACGCTTTCGGGCGGTGAAGCGCAACGTGTAAAACTTGCCACTGAGCTCTCCAGAAAAGATACCGGAAAAACGCTTTACATCCTTGACGAACCGACCACAGGATTGCACTTTCAGGACATCAGACAATTGCTAAATGTTCTGAACAAACTTGCGGACAAAGGCAATACCGTATTAATTATAGAACACAACCTGGATGTGGTCAAGGTTTCTGACCATATCATAGATATCGGTCCTGAAGGCGGAGAAAAAGGGGGGCGCATCGTCAACCAGGGAAGCCCTGAGGAAGTAGCCCTTTCAGAAGATGGCTTTACTTCATACTTTCTTAAGCAGGAACTGAATCTCGCAGAAAAATAGCAGCTCAATAAATGCAATGTTCCGCAAAAGCCCAACAGCAGGAGCCTGTCAACTGGCAGGATAACAGTATATACAACAAACTCTTGTCTAACTTTACCCAAAACTCATAGAACTGATTGGTAAAGAGCCTGTAAAATCTTGCAGGTGAAAATAAGTTATGATAGTTTTGAAGCCTTATGTTTCAACCTGTATTATGCATTTGATGTCGTTATGAGGGGCAAAAGAAAAAAATCAGCGTATTTGGCCTACAAAACATAGTGGCTCTATGGCCAAAAACCAGATGCGAGCGAAGAGCCTGATTTGAAGTTATTTTGCCACGCAATAGAAAGTTCTAATACATATTTCAGGTTAAATCAGTAACCTAATTTTGCCCTGCTAGTATAAGTAGAAATTACAACTATATAAATAAGAAGCATTAACAAAAAAACTTTGCCTGACACAAAGTTTTTTTTAACGAAAAAAGCTCATAAAACCAGATATGAATATTACCATTTTTTCTAGCCATAGCTTATCCTTACCATTAATCAACCACATCAGTGACCGCCGGTTTTTGCGAGGAATTCTTACCGTAGACGAAAACAATGCACACACCTCTAGCCTTGAAAAAACAGCGAGTGCCAAAAACATATCCTTTATTAAGTCTGACAGACAAGGCTTGGAAATAAAAGTTGCACAATGGCTAATGGAGCAAAACTCTGACTTAGTAATTGTTATAAACTTCCCCTATCTGATTCCTGAAAACCTACTAAAAATACCCAAATTAGGCTTTTACAACTTTCACTTCGGTCTTTTGCCTGCATATAAAGGTGCTGATCCTGTTTTCTGGCAACTAAAAAACGGAGAAAAAACGGGAGGTATTTCAGTTTTGGCAATAAATGAGAACTTGGATTCCGGACCAGTTTTTTATCAAAAACCATTTTCTTTTTTTCCCGGAGAAAATTATGGCCTCCATGTTATGAGGCTTGGCTTTCTTTCAATAGAAGTTTTTAATGATGTGTACGAGAAAATTTCATCAGGAAACTTTTCATATACTTTAGAACATGATAATACGGCCAGTTTAAAAAGGCCTTCTTCAAGAGACCTTGAAATTAATTGGGAAGAAAATACGGCAGATGAAATAGAAAACCTGGTAAACGCCTGCAACCCCGCTTTCGGCGGCGCAAACACTTACATTTCAACCATTCCCGTAAAAATTCTTGAAGTTTCTCCCGCTGATTTTACTGAAGCTCCAGAAGTAGCTCCGGGGACAATTATTGTCCATGAACAGCAGGTATTTGCTGCTTGTGTAGGTAAAAAATTTTTAAGGGTCAACATAATCCAACTACCAGAAGGTACCATTTCTGGTCAAAAGTGGGCATTGTTGGGAGCCCAAACAGGAGTAAAGTTTACCAATAACCAATCAATGGCTTTATCTTGAAAGAGCAAAATAATTTTTAACATTTTAAACATCTGAATCTTATGGATCTTTATTTAGGATTAATTCTTCCCTCAGCTTTTAACTTCGACCCAGTAGGAATGGATTATTGCCACGGGCAACAAATTAGTATATCCCAGAACCAAGCACTTTTCGCTTTAATTGGTACCCATTTTGGCGGTAACGGTAGCACATACTTTAATCTACCCGATACCAGAGGAAGGGTAGTTGTAGGAACTGGAAGTGGTGCAGGGATCACACCTTATCAAATCGGGCAAACAGGCGGCGCGGAACAGGTAACCCTGAATGTAAATGAGATTCCGGCGCACACTCATCAGGCACAAGGAGCTTTAAATGGTTCTGCACCTGTGACCATATCTTCTCTTCATGCTTCTGGCGACTTGCCAGCCACATCGCAATATGGTAGTTCTAGCACTCCCGGTGAAAATGCTTTCCCTGCCAAAGGACCAGACTTGTCAGAGTTTAGAATAGGCAATAATCTTTATGGGCCAAGTGATGGCACAAAAATACCAGTAAATGTAGAAGTAAGTGCTGGTGAAGATGCTAAAGCTAGTTTTAACGATGTGCCCGTAGAAGTAAATGTTGCCTCCACTGGAGGAAATATGCCACACGAAAACAGGCAACCCTTTGTTGCACTAAATTACCTGATCGTAATGCAAGGCATATTTCCTCAAAGAAAATAATACACATCAAATGATTAAAATTGGTCTATTATCATACTGCTCATCAATATATCCCTATGCTAGTAGGGATATAGCAGATGGGTTCTATGCAGCCCTGCCAGAAACTATAGTCAGAGAAAACTTTTTTCATTTTGTACCAGACTATGTCAAGCAGGCAACAGCAAAAGGAGTTAAAGAGGCAGTTCAGAAACTTTTGTTTTTTGATGCTGTAGACGTCATTTCCGGGCCTGTCAGTTACAGAAGCGTACCTGAACTTATTCCGCTAATTCAAAAACATGAAAAATTAGGTTTCTTTTTTGATTTAGGTGAATACATCCCCTATTTCAACCTAGTTTCTGACCATGTCTATTTCAACAGCATGTTATACTGGCAGTCGCAATATGCTCTCGGAAACTGGGCCTATAAAGAGTTTGGCGACAAAGGAGCTGTGGTCATGTCTCTGTATGATTCAGGCTATCATTTACACAGTGCCTTCAGACAAGGGGCGATAGGAGCAGGTTCCAAGGTTATAGACTATTGTGTGTTGCATGGCGACCCCAACAAGTCAATGGTAAAGGGTAAAATCGATGAATTCTTTAAGAATATGGAAAGGGCTTTTCCCTCTTATATTCATGCCATCTTTTGCGGAAGTGAAGCTACTGAGTTCTTTGAAGCCTTTGCTGCTTCAAAATTGAATGGAAAGGTACCATTGTTAATCACGGCCCATATGGCTTCGGAGGAAATCCTTTCCTCTGTTACCAACTTGGGGTTACGTGCTTATGCTGCCTCCCTCTATAACTACCACTCTCAAGACAGTTTGAACATTCAATTCAAATCTTCATTTGAAAATAACTTTGGCCGGAAAGCTGGTATCTTTTCACTTTTGGGCTTTGAAATGGGATTATTATTTAAGAACCTCTACCCTGCCTTACGTAAAAAAGACTTTGCTAGCGCAAGACAATTACTTAAAAACGAAAGAATCCAAAGTCCCCGTGGTGAAATTAGTTTTGACCTGAACCAATCTTTTGCACTGCCAGTAATCGATATCGAGCAAATAGATATTTCTAATAAAAGAATATGTAAAATGGTAGTTGAACAAGGCAAGGCACTGGAATATAATAATCAAGTGTATGAACATATTCATCGAGAAAATGTAAGTGGATGGCAGAATCCTTACCTGGCTGTTTGAAATTAAGAAAGAGTCAGTATAACTTCATGGTTCTCAAACCAGTTTTTAATTATCTCATTTTCAAATATAAGTAAAGAGCAAGAACCTAATTTGCTTTATTAAACATTGCTTAACAACCACTATCCATATGAAAAAACACATACACTTTTTTAAAGGAAAAAGACTCCTGTATCTATCGAGTTTCATTTTTCTCCTCATAATGCCCAGTTTGTTGTCGGGGCAAAGCACAACTACTTTTAATTCCGTTAATGACGACCCTGTCCCTAGCTTCACCTCTCCCGCATATGCAACCAATGTTGAAGGCTGGGATATATCTGTTTATGACAAAGGGGGCTTAGGGGTAAACTTGAGGTTGATGGGTGCTGATGAGCAATACCTGGCTTCTTTCAGCCAGTTTGGTGAATGGATAAGTTATATTAGTTTCAAAAACACCAATGGGCTTTCATTTAAACTATACCAGTTTCAGATAAGGTATAATACAGAAGAAGGTGATCCTGAGTCCGAAATAACTGTCATAGGTTATAAAAATAACGAGCCAGTTCCGGGCGCTACCTACACCCTGACCGGTACAAATACATTTACGAACTCAGAAGAGTGGTGGACTTTAGACGTATCCGGAATAAATCAGTTTGAGGATATCGACGAGTTTCGTTTTTCAGCAACCGGCACACCCAATGAAATTTGGAGACTTGATATTAATAATGTAGTCTTTGAGGAAGCTCCTCCCGCAAGTCTACCTACAGTTACAACCTCAAGCCCCACATCAATTACCACCACCTCTGCTACTTTGGGTGGCAATGTAACAGATGACGGTGGAGCTACAGTGACAGAAAGAGGAATCGTGTATAGCACTTCCACATATCCAACTACGAGTGATAATAAGGTACCGATTGGCGAAGGAACTGGTAGCTTTAGCCAGTCTGTTACCGGGTTAAACCCAGGAACCTTATACTACACCAGGGCTTACGCCATAAATTCAGAAGGAACAACTTACGGAACACAACAAAGCTTTACGACCTTATCAAGTGTAACATCTATTAAACGATATGAACCTACCGCTGCAATTACCAACAGAGAAGAGATAGTTTTTGAGGTAAACTTAAGTGGGCCAGTAAGAGGCTTAAGCACCTCAAATTTCAATTTAACAGCATCTGGCATTACTGGGCATGAGATTACCAACGTTTCTGGAAGTGAGGAAAGTTATCTTGTAGAAGTAAATACAGGAACCGGCGATGGCACACTTCGCTTAAACCTGTCAAACAGTACAGGGGTTGCGCCTAGTATCTCTGGCTTACCATATACCTCAGGTCAAATTATCTCTATTGATAAGACCCCACCCACTGTAACCATTTCCAGTGATGTAAACAGGCCTACCAATGAAAGCCCATTTTCTGTAAAAATCGAGTTTAGCAAAAATGTGGTAGGCTTCCAACAAGAGGATATTATTGTTGAAGGAGGCTCCACATCAAATTTTGTGAACAACAGCGGTTATTTTACTTTAGACATTACTCCTGACGAAGACAGCGAAATCACCGTCGACGTGCCGGCAGGCGTGGCAAGGGACGCCGCTGGAAACGAAAATGAAGCAGCGGAGCAGTTCTCTATCATCTATGACGGAACTGCCCCTACAGTAGCCATCTCATCTGAACTTAGCAGCCCGACAAATACAAGCCCCATTACCGTGGACTTCGACTTCAGCAAAGAGGTCACAGGGTTCAGCATTGACGACATTATAATATCAGGTGGTACAGCAGGTAATTTTACAGGAAACGGAAGCAGTTACTCGGTAGAAATAAACCCTGACGGCGACGGTGAAATTACAGTCGACTTACCGGCCGGCGTGGCAAGGGACGCCGCTGGAAATGAAAACACAGAGGCTGAACAGTTCAGCATCATCTATGACGGAACTGCCCCTACTGTAACTATTTCTTCTGAACTTAGCAACCCGACCAATGCTAGCCCCATTACCGTGGACTTCAACTTCAGTAAAGAGGTCACAGGGTTCAGTATTGACGACATTATAATATCAGGTGGCACTCCGAACAGGTTTAGCGGTGACGGCAGCAGTTATTCTGTGGAAATAAACCCTGACGGAGACGGAGAAATTACAGTCGACGTGCCGGCGGGCGTGGCGAGGGACGCTGCTGGAAATGAGAACACGGAGGCTGAGCAATTCTCTATCATCTATGACGGAACTGAACCTACAGTAACCATCTCTTCTGAGCTTGGCAGCCCAACAAATGCTAGCCCAATTACCGTGGACTTCGACTTCAGTAAAGAGGTCACAGGGTTCAGTATTGACGACATTATAATATCAGGTGGCACTCCGAACAGGTTTAGCGGTGACGGCAGCAGTTATTCCGTAGAAATAAACCCTGACGGCGACGGAGAAATTACAGTCGATGTGCCGGCAGGCGTGGCAAGGGATGCCGCTGGAAATGAAAACGAAGCAGCGGAGCAATTCTCTATTATATATGACGGTACTGCCCCTACAGTGACCATCTCTTCTGAGCTTAGCAGTCCAACAAACACTAGCCCGATTACCGTCGACTTCGACTTCAGCAAAGAGGTCACAGGGTTCAGCATTGACGACATTATCGTCTCAGGTGGTACAGCGGATAACTTTACAGGAGAAGGAAGCAGTTATTCCGTAGAAATAAACCCTGACGGTGATGGCGAAATTACAGTCGACGTGCCGGCAGGTGTAGCAAGGGACGCTGCTGGAAATGAAAACGAAGCAGCGGAGCAGTTCTCTATCATCTACGATGGAACTGCACCGACGGTAAGCATTTCATCCGAACTAAGCAGTCCGACAAACACTAGCCCGATTACCGTGGACTTCGACTTCAGCAAAGAAGTCACAGGGTTCAGCATTGACGACATTATAGTATCAGGCGGTACTCCGAACAGGTTTAGTGGAGAAGGAAGCAGTTACTCGGTAGAAATAAACCCTGACGACGACGGAGAAATAACAGTCGACGTGCCGGCAGGCGTGGCAAGGGATCATGCAGGAAATGAAAACACAGAGGCGGAGCAATTCTCTATCATCTACGATGGAACAGCACCGACGGTAAGTATTTCATCCGAACTAAGCAGCCCGACAAACACTAGCCCGATTACCGTGGACTTCGATTTCAGCAAAGAGGTCACAGGGTTCAGCATTGACGACATTATAGTATCAGGCGGCACATCGGATAACTTTACAGGAAACGGAAGCAGTTATTCCGTAGAAATAAACCCTGACGCGGACGGAGAAATTACAGTCGACGTACCGGCGGGCGTGGCAAGAGATCATGCAGGAAATGAAAACACAGAGGCGGAGCAATTCTCTATCATCTACGATGGAACAGCACCTACAGTGACCATCTCTTCTGAGCTTAGCAGTCCAACAAACACTAGCCCGATTACCGTCGACTTCGACTTCAGCAAAGAGGTCACAGGGTTCAGCATTGACGACATTATCGTCTCAGGCGGCACATCGGATAACTTTACAGGAAACGGAAGCAGTTATTCCGTAGAAATAAACCCTGACGGAGACGGAGAAATCACAGTCGACGTGCCGGCAGGCGTGGCAAGGGACGCCGCTGGGAACGAGAACGAAGCAGCAGAGCCGTTCTCTATCATATATGACGGTACTGCCCCGACGGTGACCATCTCTTCTGAACTCAGCAGCCCGACAAATGCAAGCCCCATTACCGTGGACTTCGATTTCAGCAAAGAGGTCACAGGATTCAGCATTGACGACATTATAGTATCAGGCGGTACTCCGAACAGGTTTAGTGGAGAAGGAAGCAGTTACTCGGTAGAAATAAACCCTGACGACGACGGAGAAATAACAGTCGACGTGCCGGCAGGCGTGGCAAGGGATCATGCAGGAAATGAAAACACAGAGGCGGAGCAATTCTCTATCATCTATGACAGAACTGCCCCTACTGTAACTATCTCTTCTGAGCTTGACAGTCCGACCAATGCAAGCCCGATCATCATAAACTTCGATTTCAGCAAAGAGGTCACTGGGTTCAATATTGACGACATTATAGTATCAGGCGGTACTCCGAACAGGTTTAGTGGAGAAGGAAGCAGTTACTCGGTAGAAATAAACCCTGACGACGACGGAGAAATAACAGTCGACGTGCCGGCAGGCGTGGCAAGGGATCATGCAGGAAATGAAAACACAGAGGCGGAGCAATTCTCTATCATCTATGACAGAACTGCCCCTACTGTAACTATCTCTTCTGAGCTTGACAGTCCGACCAATGCAAGCCCGATCATCATAAACTTCGATTTCAGCAAAGAGGTCACTGGGTTCAATATTGGCGACATCATAGTATCAGGCGGCACTCCGAACAGGTTTAGTGGTGACGGTAGCAGTTATTCCGTAGAAATAAACCCTGACACGGACGGAGAAATTACAGTCGACGTACCGGCGGGCGTGGCAAGAGATCATGCAGGAAATGAAAACACAGAGGCGGAGCAATTCTCTATCATCTACGATGGAACAGCACCGACGGTAAGTATTTCATCCGAACTAAGCAGCCCGGCAAACACTAGCCCGATTACAGTAAACTTCGACTTCAGCAAAGAGGTCACAGGGTTCAGCATTGACGACATCATTGTCTCAGGCGGCACTCCGAACAGGTTTAGTGGTGACGGTAGCAGTTATTCCGTAGAAATAAACCCTGACGGAGATGGAGAAATTACTGTCGACGTTCCAGCAGGTGTAGCAAGGGATGAGGCAGGAAACGAAAACGAAGCAGCGGAGCAATTCTCTATCATCTACGATGGAACCGCACCGACGGTAAGTATTTCATCCGAACTAAGCAGCCCGACAAACACTAGCCCGATTACAGTAAACTTCGACTTCAGCAAAGAGGTCACAGGGTTCAGCATTGACGACATCATAGTATCAGGCGGCACTCCGAACAGGTTTAGTGGTGACGGTAGCAGTTATTCCGTAGAAATAAACCCTGACGGAGATGGAGAAATTACTGTCGACGTTCCAGCAGGTGTAGCAAGGGATGAGGCAGGAAACGAAAACGAAGCAGCGGAGCAATTCTCTATCATCTACGATGGAACCGCACCGACGGTAAGCATTTCATCCGAACTAAGCAGCCCGACAAACACTAGCCCGATTACAGTAAACTTCGACTTCAGCAAAGAGGTCACAGGGTTCAGCATTGACGACATCATTGTCTCAGGCGGCACTCCGAACAGGTTTAGCGGTGACGGCAGCAGTTATTCCGTAGAAATAAACCCTGACGAAGATGGAGAAATTACTGTCGACGTTCCAGCAGGTGTAGCAAGGGATGAGGCAGGAAACGAAAACGAAGCAGCGGAGCAATTCTCTATCATCTACGATGGAACCGCACCGACGGTAAGTATTTCATCCGAACTAAGCAGCCCGGCAAACACTAGCCCGATTACAGTAAACTTCGACTTCAGCAAAGAGGTCACAGGGTTCAGCATTGACGACATCATAGTATCAGGCGGCACTCCGAACAGGTTTAGTGGTGACGGTAGCAGTTATTCCGTAGAAATAAACCCTGACGGAGATGGAGAAATTACTGTCGACGTTCCAGCAGGTGTAGCAAGGGATGAGGCAGGAAACGAAAACGAAGCAGCGGAGCAATTCTCTATCATCTACGATGGAACCGCACCGACGGTAAGCATTTCATCCGAACTAAGCAGTCCGACAAACACTAGCCCGATTACCGTGGACTTCGATTTCAGCAAAGAGGTCACAGGATTCAGCATTGACGACATTATAGTATCAGGCGGTACTCCGAACAGGTTTAGTGGAGAAGGAAGCAGTTACTCGGTAGAAATAAACCCTGACGACGACGGAGAAATAACAGTCGACGTGCCGGCAGGCGTGGCAAGAGACGCCGCTGGGAACGAGAACGAAGCAGCGGAGCAGTTCTCTATCATCTACGATGGAACTGCACCGACGGTAAGCATTTCATCCGAACTAAGCAGTCCGACAAACACTAGCCCGATTACCGTGGACTTCGACTTCAGCAAAGAAGTCACAGGGTTCAGCATTGACGACATTATAGTATCAGGCGGTACAGCGGATAATTTTACAGGAAACGGAAGCAGTTACTCGGTAGAAATAAACCCTGACGGCGACGGAGAAATTACAGTCGACGTACCGGCGGGCGTGGCAAGAGATCATGCAGGAAATGAAAACACAGAGGCGGAGCAATTCTCTATCATCTACGATGGAACAGCACCGACGGTAAGTATTTCATCCGAACTAAGCAGCCCGACAAACACTAGCCCGATTACCGTGTACTTCGACTTCAGCAAAGAGGTCACTGGATTCAGCATTGACGACATGATAGTATCAGGCGGCACTCCGAACAGGTTTAGTGGAGAAGGAAGCAGTTACTCGGTAGAAATAAACCCTGACGGCGAGGGAGAAGTTACAGTCGACGTGCCGGCAGGCGTGGCAAGGGACGCCGCTGGAAATGAAAACGAAGCGGCGGAAACTTGGACGATTGAATACTATACTTCACCAACATGTGAAGAGTTAGTTATTTTAAATGAACCTGAAGACATTACGGCATGCCCAGAAGAACAGGTGACATTAACAAGTACAGTAGAAGGAACTACTCTATCTTATCAATGGCAAGTAGATGAAGGTGACGGCTTTACAAACCTTGCCAATAATGATGAATACACTGGCACAGAAAGCTACCGCTTAACAATAAATGTTCATCAGAGCCATGAAGGCAATAAGTACAGGTTATTAGTAATTGATTCATGTGAAACAAGCAAATACAGTGCTGCTGCCCTACTATCATTTCCTGAAGATGACTCATGTGATGATGTAACAGCCATTGATCAAATGAGCAAGGCACAGTTTGACTTATTCCCTAACCCAGCCACAGACCACATAAACATTAGCATAAATGCCGATTATACATTAAAGGCAGCTATAGAGGTTTACAATTTACATGGGCAAAAACTAATGAACCAAGAATCTAATATTTCAGACTATGTTAAATTAGATGTCTCTCAACTTCCTACTGGAACTTATTTAGTGGTGATTAAAACCGAAGAAGGACAAACAGCAATAAAATGGCTTAAACATTAACTACCGTTTTTACCACCTATAAAATCTAGAGTTGATAAGGACTATCCTTGTCAACTCTTTTTTTTGATGTTTTATTCCAAATCATACATGCAATAGCGAGTCTCTTTTTTAGGATCATTAGCCAAACTTCCACATTGAAAACGAAAATCTGTATCCCCCTGTACCCTTCTATACACCACAAACCTAAAAAGGATGAACGTTTGATTAATATAGATAAAAACAAAACCAAAATATTACCTATTGTAATTCAGAACCTAAAAGCACTTACTCCGTATGAAAACGTACATTGATTAACCCTGGAAACTCTGTTCTGTAAACGAACGGTTAGTGCTGAATGAACATGTTACGATTTTCATAAACTTTCATAAATTTTCAAAAACAAGTGTCAATCAGAAAAGCTGCTATTGATATATTAAAACTTAGTTTTCCAATAATACTAGCACAACTTGGTAATGTACTATTGGGATTGACCGATACGGTCATGCTCGGTCAATATGGCAAAACAGAGCTCGCAGCAGTGGGAATAGCCAATCAGATATTTTTTGTAACCTCCGTTATCGGTATGGGGGTAATGACAGCCCTCACCCCAATCATAGCCACTTCAAAAGGTGCTAATAAAAAGTCAGAATGTGGAGAGTTTTTAAGGTCTGGAATAGAACTAAGTTTAATCATTAGTTTCGTTGTGGCAGCTTTCTTAATTATCCTTTCAGCCAACTTTGGAATTTTTGGTCAAGAAGAAGCCATTAACTATAGCGCCGCAAAATATTTAAGAATCGTTGGTATCTCTATGTTCCCCATGCTTCTTTTTTTGGCGCTCAAGCACTTCAATGACGGCCTATCCTTCTCAAACCCGGCAGTTATAATAACACTCGCAGGTGTAATACTAAACGGTTTTCTAAACTGGGTCCTTATTTTCGGCAACATTACCTTTCCAGCATTAGGTGCTACAGGTGCTGGTATCGCCACACTATTTACCAGATTATTTATGGCCTTATTGCTGGTAATAGTGGTATTTAGGTCACCTTCTATTAAAGTATACTTGCCTCCGTTGATATCCCAATTCAATACAGTCCCTGTTATTAAAAAACTTTTAAAGCTTGGCTTGCCGACGGGTTTTCAGATCTTCTTTGAAGTTGGAGCTTATGCGGTAGCCGCTGTAATGACTGGATGGATAAGTCTTAGCGCTTTGGCTGCGCACCAAATTGCAATGGGAGTAATTGCTATATTTTATATGGTAGCTACTGGAATTTCAGTTGCTGGTTCTGTTCGAGTGGCCCATTACTTTGGCCAGAAAAAACAAGACTTGATCAGAAAAAATGGAATTGTTACTATAGCCATGACCGGAACAGTAATGGTTCTAACAGGTTTGTTCCTCTTATACTTTAATAAGTCTATTTTTTCCTTTTTCACCAATGACCAGACGATCATTACTATCACCTCGGACATCTTAATAATAATCATTTTCTTTCAACTATATAATGGCCTACAGGCTACTGCTACAGGTATTTTGAGAAGTGTAGAAGATGTTAAATCTTCCGCATACTTAACCATGATTGTCTATTGGGTTGTTGGTATCCCTTTGGCTTATTTTCTGGGAGTGCATTTTCAACAATCTTTAAAAGGGGTTTGGCAAGGCTTGCTGGTGGCCTTGATTATTACAGCATTTCTTGTATACAGGAGGTTGTTCAAGAAAACATTGGCTGGTGGCACTGGAAATTTATTGCAAATTATGAGGAGTAGGGACAAATAAATGTAAAGGATGAAAGCTGTACTTCTTGATTACTTTTTAATAATCGCATTTCTGCTTTTGCTAACGTATATCTTCTTTAAAAAGATAGTCGGCATTAAATCCAGTAAAGATTTTTTTAAAGCGGGCGGCAATCTTTTTTGGGTATGGATAGCAGTTTCTGTTCTGGGTACTAATATCCAAATAGAATATATACTTGCATCCGCATCCAATGGATTTAGCCATGGGCTTGCCATGGGAAGCTTTGAATGGATAGGAGCCTTTGTTCTGATTTTTGTTGCGATATACATTGTGCCGTACTTTTTAAGGGCAGGAGTACATACACTGCCAGAATACTTGGAATACCGATATGGAAGAAACCTAAGACTTGTTTTTAGCTTTCTTTTTGTTTCCATAAACCTAATGATGTTGATGCTCATTCTGAACTCGAGCGCAACTTTTCTAGAAAAATTATTTGATATCCGTCGGGAAGCAACCATTGTTACAGTGGCTATCTTAGGGGGCATAGTAATATACTTTGGAGGTATGAAAGGGAAGCTGCGTCTAGATTTAATTGTGATTTCATCCTTTCTCATTTCAGGCCTGGCAATACTTATCTTCTGCTTTATTGAAACAGAAGGGGTGAAAAATTTTTACGATAATGCCGACGGTAGGTTAGAAGGCATTTTTGCCGCTGATGATAAAAATCTTCCATGGACAGGTGTTTTTAGTGGGCTTTGGGTAACATCCATCTTTTATTTTGGGTTTTTCCCGCCTATTGCTCAATCTTTTCTAGCATCTAATTCATTGTCAGAAGCACAGAAAGGGCTTTTGTTTGTATCCTCTCTTAAGCTCATGCTTCCTTTTATTCTCATTATACCAGGCATCGTCGGGTATGAATTATTTGCGGATCAAATAACCCACCCTGACTTTACACTACCTATTGTTATTCAAAATGTTGCACCAGTTGGTGTTCAAGGGTTTATTCTTGCAGGATATATAGGAACACTTTTTACTACCTACAATAGTTTTTTAAACTCTACCGCTTCCATTCTATCATTAGATGTATTTTCCAAAGTTACTGTAGATAGCCCACCCGACCATAAACAAGTACTTATCTTCAAAAAAATAATCCCATTAATAGTTGTTGTATCTATGGTTTTTGGTGCGGTTTTCCAACCATCCGATAACATCTTTCGCTATAGCCAAATGTTGATCAATGGTTCTGCACCTGTCATTGCAACAGTATTTTTGTTTGCCATATTCAGCCGAAAAACTCCTAGTATAGCTGCTTATATTGTCACTATTCTAGGCTATCCGGTTTATTTTTTTATTGAAAAAAAGTTCGACCTTCCTTCGTTAAACGTAAGCTTCTGGTCATTTGGGCTGCTAGCAACCTTTATGCTCTTAGCTAGAGTAGCCGTTCCCTTAAACAAAAAAGCTATTATACCAGAAATTGGGAACATCAAATTTGAGAGAAACCTTGCAGTAATTATCTGGGGAATTTTTATTCTAACAATGGGGGCTTCTATATATGCCATCTTGATTTAGCGGTAATGCTGACTCCGTAGCGCCGATTTGTTATCGGCGGTGCATAATAATTATGCCGGTTTTATGTCGGAATAAGGCAATATGAAGACATTGTTAACTAAACCTTCATATCAAGAATAATTCTTTTAGTCCGTTAGGAAATTCTCGTAGTTCCCATACCAATGCATACGATTCATGTCATGCACATAGTATTGCTTTGATCAGACAAAAAATCAGGCTCACTCGATTATTTATTAAAACTAGATCATTTTTATGAGATATTTTTATATTTTTGTCGGCAGTAAAATAAATAAATCATTAATAATTAACTTTTTAACTACTACAATGAAATTAAAGTCATTTTTAGGTATAGCATGTATATGTGCCTTAGTAGCAATTTTTTCCTGCAGAGGCAAGGATGGCGATCCGGGACCACAAGGACCAGAAGGAGAGCAAGGAATCCAAGGGCCACGGGGACCTAGTGGAGCTGATGGAGCAGATGGAGAAAACTACGATCCAAACAAAATTTGGACAGAAAAAGAAGGCTATGTACAAGGAAAATTTGCGGGTACAACATCTAACGGTGTAGCATATGAGTGGGACATAGACTTCAGAGGCATCATGAGCAGAAAGGACAATTACTACCGTCAATTGAATGACCATGTAATCATCCGGGTTTATAAAGCATATGCTGAAGAAGGAGAATCATTTACTAGGGCCTCTTTCCAATTGGAGCTAAGAGTTGACGATCTTGAAACGCTATCTAACCCAGCTATTGTTTCAGCACACTTCTCTGGCTTAAAAGAGCTTGACGACCACACCATTTTTAGGGCCGAAAGAAGCTTTACCCCTGGAACAAGTGGTTTTATCAGTTCTTTGAGCAACTTATCTTATGATGCATCTTCAAGAACTATTAGCGGAGATTTTCAAATGTCTTTTCCAAGAACTTCTGAAGGCGAGGCGTTTAGCATCAACAATGCATCTTTTTCAAGCGAGCTAGTTCAAATAGTTGCTAGAGAAGGAAGGTAGGGCGTGTAACTTACAAAAAAGCGGGTCTACTTATATGCTAGACCCGCTTTTTTTATTGACTTTATTGACTTACTATAAAATCGTCTGCTGGCACCATTGTAAACACAATACCGTTATCATCCAATTTAAAGGTGTCTTTTTCTAGCTTTAGTATATCAGCATACTGTTCGCACGTAGGCAAAGTCCCGTCAAACTGTGAATAACATATATGATCATGTTCCCCATCTTTCCACTTCCATGAATTATTAGCATATTGTTTGATTCCGGAAGTCGTAGTTTCTACCAAATACGTTCCATACTCCGAAAAAACAATTTTATATTCAGATCCAGCATATAGAAATTCTGGCTCAATAGACACGACTTCCCAGGTTTGAAAGAAATAATCAACACCTTGCAACTCTTCTATAGCAGGAACAGCCTGTGCAGAGATTTCAGAAGAATCTCCATTCAATTCTAGAGTAAAGTTAATCGAGTTTTCTGACCTGGAGTTGATAGTAATGGTTCCGTGGTTGATCAACACAATTGTTTTACCTTGATCCTCTAGTGAATAATTTCCAGAAATCACTTCTCCTCCAGCGACTATAATAAATGTCCCAGATAAGTTAAACTCGAAAGACTGGTATCCTCCTGCATTACCTCCCTCAGCTACTCTCAAACCACCTTGGCCGTTAGTTGGAGCAATAAACCCTTTGCTTTGAGACCTTCTTGCATCGGAAGTTTTTACCTCCCACCTTTCAGCAATCCTACCTTCTTCTTGAGTTTCCTCTTGTGACTCTTGAGTTGGCTCTTCCTCTTCTTTTTTGCAACTAAAAGTAAAAAACGCTGCCAGTGTTAAGAGCAAGATGTTTCGTAAAAAATTTCTGTTCATGTTTCGATAGTTTAATTAAAAATTAATTGTCTTTAAAAATTAATGCACATGGTGTTCATGTTCGCTAATGATGGGAATTTCATACTTATTCATAAATGCTTTTTGAACATTTACAATATTGTCACTTATCTTCTCCAACTCCTCCAGAAGTTCATCTGTATCATCATCTTCTGGTGCTAGCTCTTCCAAACCTAGCACCTTGGTCAAGTATATAGTGTGCAGAATATCCGCACTCTTATCTACATACTCTACAGTTGTATGTTTTAGATCGTTATCTTCAAAAGTTTCTAACGCATTTAAGTTTTGAAGGGCGGTTGCCTGAATTGCCTTAAAGTCGGACAATAGACCTAAGGCTTTGACGCTATCGGTAGAGCTTAATTCAAGCCCCTCTCCTTCTACCATATTTTCTTGGACTATATCATTTATCTGTTCCATTATATCCTGAGAGTCGTCGGTAAAGCTTTGAAGGATTTCTGAATAAGAATTATAGTATGTCAATGCTTTTTTGTCTGCACCACTCTCATCGCAAGCTGTAAATGCAAAAAGGAAAATTAAAGACAAGAAAATAGCGTTTGTTTTCATAGGAGGAGTTCAAAGGTTTAAACAAACAAGATACATGTATATCAAATTAATTCCAAATACTACCTAGTTTAGCTATATTCCCCAGAAACTTGCGACTAGTCATATCCTCTTTAGGGTTTCCATAGCTTAATCCGAACAACCAAACAAAAAAACTGTAGGATTAATGATTAGTATGGCTTAATTTGTGGGATTATGAATGGAGAGCTCGATTTCATAACCAATGGCTTTATTGCTTTTTTTCTAGTTGTTGTCTTTTTAGCAACTGGTGTTTACATACGAAAGTTTTTCTTTGCTGGTAAGCACAAGTCATTTACACCTTACAACAACAGCCTGCCTGAGAACCTAAAAGCACCGCTCAAACAATACTTCCTATATTATAATTTTTTAAGTCCGACCCAAAAAGCAGAGTTTGAGCACAGGGTTAATAATTTTATACATAATAAAAATTTCATCCCAATGCATGGGATGGTAATTACAGATGAAGTTAAGGCACTGATAGCGGCTTCTGCTATTCAGCTAACGTTTGGGTTGCCCGAAGTTTACTTTGTGCATTTTGAAACAGTAATGGTTTTTCCGGATAAGTTCTTCAATAAACAAACACAAAGTCTGCACAAAGGAGAAGTAGGAACGGGTGGACATATCGCTTTTAGCTGGCACGATTTTGCGGACGGGTACATTAAGCATGATGACACCTACAATGTTGGGCTGCATGAAATGGCGCATGCGTTAAAGCTTGAAAACAGTATCAAAAACAAGGAGTATAGGTTTTTGGATGAAAAAAAACTGTTAAACTGGAAAACGCTCGCTGATGATGAATTTAATAACATCAAAACAGGGCAAGCTTCCTTTCTTAGAAAATATGCCACCAGTAATAGAGATGAGTTTTTCCCCGTCTGTGTAGAGCATTTCTTTGAAAGACCTTGCGAGTTCAAACAGGAATCACCTCATCTCTATCGAGCACTAGCCGAACTGCTTCAACAAGATATTCTTGAAGGCAAAAATACAGTAGGGCCTGTGTAATTTGTAGCTTCTCTCTCTTTTCAAGTTACTCAAGTTGACCATGAAATATTTGCTTATTATTGCAATTGCCCTAACAACCGCCTTACCTAAAGCCGCTTCTCAAGACATTAAAGATAACTATCGCATCGGCAATTATTTTGATTGGGACTATCAGGACAAAAAAAGAGGGGGATATGGTTGGGCTAAAGCTGTCCCAGAAGGTTCATCGGAAAAATTAGTTAATTGACAATAGCAATATGCATATAGGGATTTTCACCATTGGTTCGAGAGGAGATGTCCAGCCGTATATAGCGTTGGCCTTAGGATTAAAAGCCAAAGGCTATACCGTCACACTAGGTGCTCCCGAAAACTTAAAAGGCTTTGTTGAGCGTTATGGTATCAATTACCATTTTATTAGCGGCAATGCAGAAGAGGTCATTAACTCTCCCGAAGGGTTGAGGCTATTGAGAAGCGGCAGCAGTTTTTCCTTACTCAGGTTTTTTGCCAAGCAAGGCCGTAAACTTCGGCATGAGATTGGAGCACAACTTATGGATGGTTGCCAAAAAGTAGATTTTGTCATTACCAGCTACATCAGCACTTTTGTTATAGCAACCATTGCCGAAAAACTTAACAAAAAATGGGCGATAGTCAACGTAAATCCGCCCTTCGTCAAAACCAGCGAAAGACCTATTTTAGACATGGACTTTCTAAACACTCCATGGTACAACAGACTTACCTACAAAATCTATGAGTTATTTCATTGGGGCATCAACAAAAAGGACATCCAAGAATTCCGTAAATCCATAGACCTACCCCCACTAAATATAGCTCTACCCAGAAAAATACATGAAGATAAAATTCTAACCATATCAGCCATAAGCCCTATCCTTTACAAAAAACCGAACGATTGGGAAGAACAATACCTGATGACGGGGTTTATGTCCCTGCCGCCTGAGGCCCGAAAACAGAACACATCAGAGCTGGCTTCCTCTGCGTTGGGAACATGGTTAAAAGCTGGCCCGAAACCTATATATATAGGATTTGGGAGCATTCCATTTCCGAAAAAAGAGGCGTTCTTGGAAACCCTAACTTTTCTGTTAAACAAAACAGATTACAGGATCATTTTTTGTCCCGGCTGGTTTAGGGTTGGAAACTTGCCAGAACATCCAAACCTATTCATTGTGGATAAAATAAACCATGACTGGCTTTTCCCCAAATGCGAAGCCGCAGTAATTCATGGAGGTATAGGCACACTCACTGCCGTACTAAAAGCAGAAATACCACCTATAGTGGTTTCTATCTTTGCAGACCAACCGTTTTGGGGCAATGAAATAGAAAAAAAAGGCCTAGGGGCGCATATCCCTTCTAAAGAATTATCTCCTTCCAGATTGCAAAAAGCCCTAAAGTTTTGCCAATCATCTTCTGCTATGAAAGACAACATAGCCGATGTAGGAAAAAAGCTTAAACAAGAAGATGGGGTAGCAAAGACTATTGAAGCATTGGAACAATATCATTTAAAATAGGCGCATATTCCTGAGGTTAATTTGCTTCAGACATAATGAAAAAGAGCGTCTGCATCACTTTTAATCAGATAAAAATTTTTATTTTCTAGATAATTAATAACTTTACGCCATCAAACAAATGCTTAATATCTATGAAAAAACTACTACTTTTATTTTTATGCATATCTTTTTACGGTCATGCCCAAACCCAAATGCCCAATAGCGACTTTGAGCACTGGTATCAACCAGAAGAAAACTTTGAATTTAATGCACCTGTAGACTGGAGACCAGCAATAAATTGCGTTACAGTTGAAGGAGGTGAAGAAAACTGTGCAACATACATGGACAAGTCAACTGATGCACAGAGCGGTCAATATGCAATGGCATATTTTAATACCGAATCAGAAGACATACACGGCGATATGGCTGTAAGCTTCAGCCCATATTTGAATATTGCAGATGACTTTCAGTTTATCCCATTTATCGGTAGGCCAACATCCGTTTCCTTTCATTATAAGTATTCAACAGATGACAACCAGCCTATGGAGATCACTTTCTTAACTGTAAAAGGCGACTTAGTGGACTATGATTCTGTGGCCGTAGCTGTGTACAACTTTTCCGAACCTAAAAGTGCGTATACAGAAGTCAATATGGATTTAGAATATGTTTCAGACGATGACCCATCAGGGATTTTCTTTGCAATATCCTACCCATCTAACCCAACAACCGCTTTCGATACCTTAACAATGGACAATATCAGGTTTCATTACGACAACGGAGAAGAGGATGAGGTTGGCAATGGCAATGGAGACGAAGGGGAAGACCAGGCAGAAAATGGCGAAGAAGGAGAAGATGGGGACGAAGGGGAAGATCAGACGGGAAATGACGAAGGGGGAGAAGGCGACGAGGATGAAGTTACAAGTGTAAGAGATTTTGAAAGCAATCATGCATTTACTGCCTACGTTTCTGAAAGGAGCATTATAACATCTACTGAAATTAGTGACTATTCATTGTTAAATTTAAACGGAGCAAGTGTGTTAAATGGAACTAAGGGTACAAAAGACATATCCGTTGCTAGATTAACTCCTGGCGTTTATATCCTAAAAGGCTGGGCTAATGGTGAGTTTGTAAGCCAAAAAATCATCATTCTATAAAGTATAACACCCTACTACATTAACCTTAAATAAAAAAGCGCTTTAGGTTTTTACAATAAAACTAAAGCGTTTTTTTTATTTTGACACTATACCTAGGCCATCCTAAATATAACATAACCATACTTGTCCATTTTAACTTTCTCACTCACTATCCGAATCAAGAATAGCCTTTCTACTTTCAGGGTTAATGTGCAAAAAATCATTAATAGTATCCGCGACTGATTCTGCATCTTTAAGAGTATCAAATCGCCGGTTTAATAGAGGAGTTTTTTCCGAAATCCCGTAGAACTTGAGGGCCAAACAGTAATTATCTTCCATTTTATAAGGCACAGCACAACAAAAACCCTTATTGGCAATGGCATGGAGCCGTGCATTAAGCTTTTCAAGTTCTAATTCCTTAACCTGTACCACCGGATAGTTTTTATTTACGGAGGCTTGGTTTATCTCCCTTTGCAACAGTGATATCCTGGCAATTATATCTGTAAGATAGGTGTCCTTTTCATTCATAATTAAAAAATTTACAATCCTGGCGACTGGCAAAAAATATAGACCTTCACCACCACCTTTCGTTGTGCATCTTGCATAAATCGATGTTTTATGCTTATTTTTATGCAAATACATTACAATAATAAACATAAATGTTGACAATTGTAAAGATTTGTTGTTAGAAAATTTCTCTATATTTATACTTGCAGGAAAAGGTGGGCGATATTAATGATAGGATTATCAAGCTAATCCGGGATTCCGGTAAGTCTCAAAATGGCTTTGCAGAATCATTAAACACATCTGGGAGTCGAATTTCTAATATTGTTAGAAAAAGAAACAAGCCAGATGCAGATCTATTGGCGGACATTTTAAGAACATACACAAATGTTAATCCTCGTTGGCTCATTTTAGGTGATGGAAATATGTACTTGAACAACTCCCCAACCTCCGCTGACATTATTTCTCAGTCAATAAAATACAGAAAAAAGGAGGATACGGGTTCGTTTGCTGAGCCATGCCAAGATTATAAGTCATGGGACACGCTTGCTCTAGAAAATCAACAATTGAGGATAGAAAATGAAAGGCTGAAGACTAAAGTAGAAGCACTGCTGGAAGCTTTTGCTAAAATCGGAAAATAACCCAAAAGTGCAAACACCCCACTTTAAGTATCTCAGAAAATTGGGTTTCAAATACTTTCAGACATACATACAGTCACTCCAAAACTGAGTTGCCATTTTACTAACTAACTACCGCTTTTTGAGTTTTTAAATAAACAAAAAGTGAGAAGATATGGATTTCAAACCAGAAAAGTTTTCAGGACTAGAGCAGGAACAGCCCGGTAGGGAATATGAAATGGCGCCAAGACCTGAAATAATTCGTACAACCTACAAAGGAAGTGAAAAGCTTAAAGGTAAAGTAGCCTTAATTACTGGTGGCGACAGTGGTATTGGCCGTTCTATAGCTGTCCACTTTGCCAGGGAAGGTGCCGATGTGGCCATTGCTTACCTTGAGGAAGATAAAGATGCCAAAGAAACCAAGAAAATGGTAGAGAAAGAAGGGCAAAAGTGCGTGTTATTGTCTGGCGATATTGGAGAAGAAAACTTTGCCAAAAGCTGCATCAAGGAAACAGTGGATCAATTAGGCAAAATCAATATTTTGATAAACAATGCAGGAGAACAACATGAAGCAAACGATATTTCAGAGATTTCTCCTTAACAAATTGCACGAACCTACAAAACCAATGTTTTTTCATTATTTTTCCTTGCCCAAGAAGCGTTAAGATATTTAAAAGAAGGTGATTGCATTGTAAACTGTACATCTGTTACAGCATATCGGGGTAGCGGACACTTGCTTGACTACTCATCAACAAAAGGCGCAATTGTATCTTTTACACGCTCACTTTCAAAAAATGTGGCTTCAAAAGGGATTAGGGTCAATGCAGTAGCTCCGGGGCCTATCTGGACACCTTTGGTTCCTGCAACTTTCTCAGAAGACCATGTAAAGAGTTTTGGACAAAAGGTACCCTTGGGCAGGGCAGGACAACCATCCGAAGTAGGCCCTGCTTTTGTATTTTTGGCTTCGGATGACGCATCATATATTACGGGCCAGGTAATACACCCTAATGGCGGCGAAGTAGTTGGCGGTTAAATGACCCATTAGCATAAAATGGCGCAAATTTAAGGTCATTGGCTTCGAATGAAACTGACATAGTTCGGGGTCAATGACCAAACTTTTTTTGATAGATTGTTGTTCAACCTAAAGAATTTTAGCCATACTATATGCCTTTAACACATGCTGCTTGTTCGACACACCCGGAGAATATCCCATTAGCGGATGGTGGTTTAATGTATGCGGAGACAAACTTGGATTGGATTATCCCTGAGCCATGGAATGCCATTTCTTCTTTAGCCTTTCTTGTACCCGTGTTTTATTGGTTTTTAAAAGTTAGGCATGATATCAAGAGCTACCCATTTCTAATAGTGTGCATGGTACTCTTGCTGGCTGGTGGCATAGGCAGCACTTTATTTCATGGTTTAAGGACTAGCCCCCTGCTCTTGATGATGGACGTACTCCCCATTCAATTCTTAACCGTTTTGGTAAGCATATACTTTTGGTATAAAGTCCTTCCAAAATGGCATTATACGATTCCTGTTATTATGCCTTTTCTTTTAGCAAGAATATACATATTTCAGTTTACCGACACCTTCAGTGCGATTAATATTGCCTACTTCATTACAGGCGTAATGATCTTCCTCCCTGCTTTGATATTTTTGGTAAAGACTAGGTTCCAATATGCCCATAGTTTATTTCTGGGAATCTTCTTTTTTATCGTTGCATTGCTGTTCAGGCAATATGATCATGAGTTTGCAGCTATCTTACCCATGGGCTCCCATTGGCTTTGGCACGTTTTTGGCGCTATGGGTGCTGGGTACCTGGGTGCCTATTTATATCGAGTAAATGGCGTAGAACTTTCTAAAGCTGTTACGTATAAAGAGGTACGAACTATATGGCAAAAAGAAAAGTTGTAGTTTTCTGGTTACCTTTTACAAAATATACCATATAGATATAAAAAATTTAGTAAATTTCGTTTTAGAAAAAATTTGATAAATATGATTAAAACAGCCGCTTTCAAGTACATTGTTTTTTGTGTTCTTTTCATTACCGCAGCTGCCTTTACTTTTGATAAACCTTGGAAAGAGTCTCAGCTGATAGAACCTAAGGCCTTGGCCGACATCCTAGAAGGGCCAAAATCTAAACACCCTGTTATTTTAAACATGGGAACCATGCCTCCAATTAAAAGTGCGCAAATGGTAGGAATAGGCAGTACTACCCATGGCATGAACAAATTAAAGGAAGTTGCAGCAACACTTGACAAGAAATCAGAAGTAGTAGTTTACTGTGGGTGCTGTACCATGGACAACTGCCCGAATGTCAAACCTGCCATGGATTATTTGACCGCACAAGGGTTTAAAAACGCTAAAATACTCAATATCAAAACAGACTTAAACGTAGACTGGACAAACAAGGGCTACCCTATGGCAAACTAGTTCCTAAAGTAAAAAACATTAAAAAAGCCTCTGCATTTTTTTGCCAGAGGCTTTTTTTATGCTACCGCAGAACTATCCTGAAGACAAACGATGTTTCTATAGATAATGGTCAAGCATAACCTCGGTTAAAGGCCTGCGTATAAATAATATTGCTGAGAGCAACTTTAAAGTCTGAAGGCATGTTATTTTAGTTTATACACAGGGGACGAGTATAATATCGTTCTATATTTAAATACCTGAACCCCGCCATGAAAAATATAAAGAAATACTTGAAGCCAATCGCACTTCTTGCCGGAACAGGTTTTACCTTGGTAAATGTGGCGGCCTGGTTTCATGCAGGTAAGTTTACCGCCTTTTCAAAAGAGAAGGAGTTAAACCCTGTTGCTTCTGACTTAACCCCCTTACAACAAGCACGGGCATTGTTTACAGGAGTCCACAATCCACGCCCTGTAAATGACATTCTGCCATCAAAGCCATATACCACTTTTTATGTTGACGGCCCCGTTAAGCTGGAGTGTTGGCATATGAAGGTAGACAAGCCATTAGGGACAATCATAATTTTTCATGGGTATGGAGGGTGCAAATCCTCTATGGTAGAAAGAGCGGAGGCGTTGTATGATATGGGCTATGATATAATTTTGATGGACTTTTCAGGATCTGGTGGTTCTGAAGGCAATATTACTACCATAGGGTACAAAGAGTCTAAGCAGGTAAAAGCCATATTTGAGCATCAGAAAAGTAAAGACACAGGGCCAATTATTCTATATGGCGTCTCCATGGGTGCGGTAGCCATTATGAAGGCAATACAGGACAACCAAATTGAACCTGATGCCATAATTGTGGAATGCCCTTTCGGAACCATGTATAAAACTACTTGCGCAAGGTTTCGAAACATGAACATACCTTCTTTTCCTTTTGCCGGGCTGTTGTTATTTTGGGGCAGCATAAGAAGTAACTTCCCAGCATTTAGCCATAAGCCTTGCGAGTATGCAAAAGCGATAAAGTGTCCCGTTTTACACCTTTTTGGAGAAAAAGATGATAAAGTCAGCATAGAAGAAACTGTAGAAATATTCAAGAACTTTGCTGGCCCAAAACGCCTAAAAACCTACCCTCAGGCTGGGCATGAAAGTTATTTGATCAATTATAGGCAAGAATGGACCAATGATGTTGCTAATTTCTTGGCTGACTATGTTGATCAAAAGCAACCTGGTAGTAGAGAGGGAGAGAGCAGAGGCTCTATGAACGACTAATATAATGGAGGGATGTTGAAGCAGTCGTTACCCAATGGTTTCTGGTCTAAAGAAGCCATTGAGTAAAGAACTTTTAAATTATGCTGAAGGCTCAAGAACCTGAGGGGTTTTTCTAATGGTGATTTTAAATGTTGTCCCTATACCTTTTTCACTCTCAACATTTATATCTCCCCCGGCATTATCAATAATTTTCTTGACAATATAGAGACCAACGCCAGAGCCTTCTACATGGTCGTGCAGGCGTTTGAACATGGTAAAGATCTTAGATTTATTTGATGCGTCAAAACCCAAGCCATTATCAGAGACACTTAGTTCTACCTCTTCATTTCCCAATGATTTAGTTTCAACTTTAACTTCTGGGACTCTGTCAGGATGCCTGTATTTAATTGCGTTTGAAATTAAATTATAAAGGATACTTCGTAAGTTTTTCCTTGAAAAGCCAACACGCTCACACTGTTCAAAATCTGTTCTGATAAGTGCGCCACTAGTATCTATCTGTTCTTTTAGGTTTAACTTTATTTCTTCAAAAAATTCATCCAGAGCAATATCGTCCGTCTCGCCTTTTGCTTCCTTCTGAATGCGGGTAATTTCACTTAGATCGGCAATAGATACTTTAAAACGGTCAATTGACGACTTTACCATATCAATTATAGGCCTGATATCTTCTCCCGTTTTTAACATTTCGTTGACCATATTTATAAGCGCCTCTATATTTGAAACAGGGGCTTTTAAATCGTGAGATGCGGTATATACAAAATTGTCTAGGTCTGCATTTATTTTCTGAAGTTCTATATTCTTTTGCTGTAACTCCTCGGTTCTTTCTTTTACCTTAGCCTCTAGCTCCAAGTTATGCTTTTTAAGCGCTTCTTTAGCATCTAACAGCTCATCATTGGTACTTATAATTTCCTGTTCGATCCTTTTCCTTGATGTAACATCCTGAATAAAACTTATGATTTTTACAATCCCATGATCATTAATTACGGGTTTGCCTTCTCCTTGAACATATTTTATGTTGCCGTGCTTGTCTATTATGCGGTGTTCATAAGAAAACCTTCTGCTATCTCGGAAAACTTGTGTAATTGTGCTTCTTATATCATTCTGGTCATCTGGGTGTACATGGCTCATGTAAAACTGGTAGTCTACTTCTTTCTCATCAGGATTATAACCAAAAATGCTATAAAGCCCTTCACTCCACGTCATACTATTATTTTTCACATCCCAGTCCCAAATACCCATTTTGGATAACTCCTGGGCGTGCATCAGAAGGTTTTCGTTATATTTGATTTTTTCTATTGCCTTTTTTTGCTCTGTTATGTCCATGATAAAACCCACAGAACCATCTCCTTCGGGGAAGTAGTAGTTGTCTAAATGAAACACCTTTCCTTGATAAACAATGCTGCTGGTAAATGAAACGGGTTGACCTTCCAATACTTTTCGGACAGAATTACTAATCTGCGGATAAACATCAAAAATGTTTTTTCCCTTTAAATGAGATTCTACTAAGCCTGTATAGTTCAAAAGCTTACCGGCAATATCAGTAAAGTTTCCGTGCTTGTCTATCTGGCATATAACTACAGGCACATTAGACAAGATAGCTTTTAAAAGATAACTGTTTGACCTTATCCCAGCCTCAGATATATATTCAGGTTTTGATGATTTGCTTTCCATGTATGTAATTTCATTAGCCAATATAGTATTTTTTCAACCCCAATTAAGTAATATTGTTAATAAAATAAACAATATTATATTTTTGAAGTTTAACCTTAACTTAACCACAACTCTATCCCTTTACTGAGATAAAAGTACTTTATTTTTTATTAAAAGATAAATCTAAAATATTACGCAATGGCAGCGCGGAAAAAAAACACTATAAAAGAGTCCCAAACAGCAGAAAATATTAAAGAAAATCCTCAGCAAACTGAGCCATCAGTCGATGAAGTGTCCAAGAAATATTTGGAACAGCTAGAAGACCCTGAGTATACCTATAAGCAGTTGAACAGAGTGCTATTTGCACTTGACGCTTTCAAAAAAGGAGATATTTCAGTAAGGCTTCAGAAAGAGAATGATGATATTTTTGCTGAAATAGCAGAAGCGTATAATTCAATGGTAGAAATGATTGGTGGTGTTGGAGGTGAGGTATCAAGAATCTCGAAAATTGCTGGGGTAGAAGGAAATCTCAAAGCACGTGCTTCTGCCGAAAATGCGTCAGGCTTTTGGAAAGATATGATTAATAACATCAATGGCTTGGTAGACTCCATTGCAGTACCAGTCCTTGAAGTTGATAAAGTTTTAAAAAACATTTCCAAGGGTAACCTAGATGAAACATTTCAAATACCCGTTACTGGTGATTTTAAAGCAATGGCTGAAACCATTAACAAAACAATTGATAACCTCAACTTATTTGCGGGTGAGGTGTCTAGGGTAGCGTTAGAAGTGGGTACTGAAGGTAAGTTGGGTGGACAGGCATCTGTGCCTAATGTGGCTGGAATATGGAAGCACCTAACTGATAATGTAAATACAATGGCCAGCAACCTTACTTCTCAGGTAAGGGATATTGCTAAAGTCTCTACTGCTGTAGCTAAAGGAGATTTGACCCAAAAGATATCTGTAAATGTTAAAGGTGAGATTCTGGAGCTGAAAGAAAATATTAACCAGATGGTTGACTCCCTGAACATTTTTGCAGACGAAGTAACCAGGGTGGCTAGAGAAGTGTGAACAGAGGGTAAGCTAGGAGGTCAAGCCAATGTCCCTAAAGTAGCAGGTACATGGAAAGAACTGACCGATAATGTAAATACCATGGCCAACAACCTTACGGCCCAGGTAAGGGATATTGCCAATGTAGCTTCAGCTGTTGCAAGGGGCGATTTGACCCAAAAGATTATAGTAGATGTTAAAGGCGAGGTCGCAGAGTTAAAGGATATTATCAACAAAATGGTTGATTCCCTAAATATATTTGCTGGCGAGGTAACCAGGGTGGCGCTCGAAGTAGGCACAGAAGGTAAATTGGGAGGTCAGGCACACGTTCCAAATGTAGGAGGCACCTGGAAAGAACTCACATACAATGTAAACACCATGGCCAGCAACCTGACTTCACAGGTGAGGGATATTGCAAAGGTGTCTACGGCGGTGGCCAAAGGCGACCTGACGCAGAAGATTATGGTAAATGTTAAAGGTGAAATAGCAGAGCTAAAAGACAATGTCAACCAGATGGTTGACTCCTTAAACATTTTTGCAGATGAAGTTACAAGAGTGGCACGTGAAGTGGGTACAGAAGGTAAACTCGGAGGCCAAGCAAATGTGCCAAATGTGGCTGGTACTTGGAAAGAGCTAACCGACAACGTAAACACCATGGCCAGCAACCTTACTTCACAGGTAAGGGATATTGCAAAGGTGTCTACAGCGGTGGCAAAAGGCGATTTGACCCAGAAAATTTCTGTGGATGTCAAAGGCGAAATAGCAGAGCTTAAAATGAATGTCAATCAAATGGTTGACTCCTTGAATATTTTTGCAGACGAGGTAACCAGAGTGGCACGTGAAGTGGGTACGGAAGGCAAACTCGGTGGTCAGGCAAATGTACCAAATGTTGCTGGAACATGGAAAGAGCTCACTTATAATGTTAATACAATGGCCAGCAACCTTACCTCACAGGTAAGAGATATTGCAAAGGTGTCTACGGCGGTAGCTAAAGGAGACCTTACGCAGAAGGTTACTGTAAATGTGAAGGGGGAAATTCTGGAACTCAAAGAGATCATAAATCAGATGGTAGACCGTCTTAATATTTTCGGAGACGAAGTTACAAGGGTAGCACGTGAAGTGGGTACAGAAGGCAAACTGGGCGGCCAAGCTTATGTACCAAATGTAAGCGGTACATGGAAAGAGCTGACTGATAATGTTAATACCATGGGAAGCAACCTTACTTCACAAGTGCGGGATATTGCGAAAGTGTCTACAGCGGTTGCAAAAGGCGATTTGACCCAAAAAATATCTGTAAATGTAAAAGGGGAAATATTGGAGCTTAAGGAAAACATTAATCAGATGGTTGATTCCCTGAATATATTTGCAGATGAGGTAACCAGGGTAGCCCTGGAAGTGGGTACGGAAGGTAAGTTGGGCGGGCAAGCGACGGTGCCTAACGTGGCAGGCATATGGAAGCAGTTGACTGATAATGTAAATACCATGGCCAGTAACCTTACTTCGCAGGTACGGGACATTGCAAAAGTATCTACCGCAGTTGCAAAAGGTGATCTGACTCAGAAAATCTCTGTGGATGTCAAAGGCGAAATAGCAGAGCTGAAAGATAATGTAAACCAAATGGTTGACTCCTTAAATATCTTTGCAGATGAGGTAACCAGAGTGGCACGTGAAGTAGGTACAGAAGGGCGTCTTGGGGGACAAGCTGTTGTGCCTAGGGTAGAAGGTACATGGAAAGCCTTGACGGATAACGTAAATATAATGGCCAACAATCTAACAACTCAGGTACGTGGAATTACCATGGTTGTGACGGCCGTTTCCAAAGGCGATCTAACGCAAAAGCTAACTTTGGACGCAAAAGGAGAGGTGGCCGAACTAGCTACTACCATTAATAACATGGTGGTGGACTTGAACAGGTTGGCTGTTGAGGTCAGTAGGGTTGCTAAAGTTGCCGGTCAGGAAGGTAAACTCACAGAACGTGCCACTTTAGTAGGCGTAAGCGGAAGCTGGAAAGAACTTGTAGATACGCTGAACGACCTTCTTGAATCCATTGTGTCCCCTGTTCTGGAAGTGTCCAGGATAGTAAAAGCAATATCTGAAGGTGACTTGACACAGAAAGTAGAAATCAGAACGTCCGGCGATATACTTGCAATGTCCAATGCACTTAATCTGGCAGTAAGTAACCTAAACACCCTTCTGGGAGATATCAATTCAAGCTCATTAATTGTAGGCGGCTCATCTGAAGAGATGGCAAGAAAAGGCCTTGACATGAACAACATTACGGTGAATGTGGCTAGGTCAATGCAGCATATGGCTGAAGGTGCTCAAAATCAAGCGAAAAAAACTGATGAAGCCTTTAGGCTAATTGAAGAGATTATGAAAGCCACTGAGCAAACAGGCCATAAAGCAGAAATAGTGAATAAAGCTGCGATTATTGGTGAAGAAACCTCTCAGCTTGGACTAAAAACGGTGGCAGAAGTGGTAAAGAATATGGAGGAGATATCAAGTGCTGCTAACCTTACGGCTAAAACAATTGAAGTATTAAGTACCCGTTCGCAGGAAATATCTCGCTCGCTGAGTGTCATAACTGATATTGCCGCACAAACCAACTTACTGGCCCTTAATGCTGCTATAGAAGCAGCAAGAGCTGGCGAAGCTGGAAAAGGTTTCGCTGTGGTTGCAGAAGAAATAAGAAAACTAGCAGAAAGTTCCCGAATATCGGCTAGCGATATAGGCATTTTAGTAGAAGATGTTAAGAAAGACACATCATCAGCTGCAGCGGCTATTGCAACCATGAACAGCAGAGTAGACAAAGGGAAGAATGCTACTTTTGAAGCCTCTGGTGCCTTTAAAAATATAGCCGTCTCCAGTGGGGACACCCTTCGTACAACACGCGATATTCTTACAGCAACAGAAGTACAAAAAGCTAGTATTAGTGATGTAGTAAAATATGTGGAAGAAGTGGTGGCCATTGCTGAACAAACCGCTTCTGGTACTCATGAGGTTGCATCCACAGCTATGCAACTTTCTACCTCAATGCAGGAATTATCTGCATCGAGCCAGAACCTAAATGATATTGCAGAGGACCTTCAGTACAGTATAGCAGCATTTAGACTTATCAATGACATTAGACAGCAAAACGGCAGGGCGGCTAATGCTAAAAGGAAAAGATTAGTTACCAATATCCCTCTGGAAGAAATTGATATGCCTAAAAATGACGAGGGGCCTAAAAGTTCAACACCTACATTTGGAGTTAATTCAAACAATAAAAATGATGAACAATAATGCTTACACACCTGAATCTTCTGAAAAAGGCAATGAAGAAGAAAATATAATATATAAATCATATATTGTATTTAAACTTGGAAAAGAAGAGTATGGGATTAAAATAGAAAAAGTCAAAGAGGTTACCCTTACACCTACAATATCAGAAGTTCCGCATATGCCTTCATATGTGAAGGGGCTGGTCAATATTAGAGGAGATATTATCACTGTTTTGGATCTAGAAGAAATGTTTAATATAGATTCACATGGGAATCAGCAACGGTACACCCTCGTAACAGAACAAACTGACTTCCAAAGCGGTGTTTTGGTATCAGAGGTTCCTTGGACAATGAATATACCCGTTAACGCAATTGACACCTCGCCTGAAATTTTTAAAAAAATAAAAAAGGAAAGCAACCTTATAGAAGGCATAGCTAATTATGGGGAAAAAATTATAGTACTATTAGATATTGAAAAGATTCTTGAAGAAGAAGAAGAAGATCCTGAAGACTTAAAACTTTAAAACATGGCAAAAATAATTATAGTTGACGATTCTCTGTATATGAGAACTATGCTCAAGCATATTCTGACAGATGCAGGTCACGAAGTAGTAGGTGAAGCTCCTGACGCAAAAAACGCTATAAGGATAATTGAAGAAAAAAAGCCTGATATTGTAACACTCGACATCATTCTTCCCGATAGCACTGGGCTCGATGTCCTTAAAACTATAAGGGCGCAGAATACTTTACTTAAGATTGTAATGGTAACCGCAGTTGGACAGGAGGTTATTATGGAGGAGGCTCAGGGCTTAGGTGCTATTGATTATATACTAAAGCCGTTTTCGGAAGAAAAGGTAGCCAAAGTTATTAATAAAGTTGCAGGGAGTTTAGCATATTAGTATTAACGGGATGAGTTTTAGAGAGCAAGAGTTAAAAGAAGTTTTTATTGCAGAGTCACTTGAAACATATGATTCTCTAAACAGTCTTATGGTGGACCTTGAGAAGAATCCATCAGACCAGATGCTAATAGCTGAGATATTTAGGTTAATACATAATATTAAGGCAAACGCCAAGGCTATAGGCTTATCCCACCTTGCAGAAATAGCGCATCAACTTGAAACAGCCTTTGGAGGAGTTAGATCTGGCGACCTAATATTTACAGGAGAAGTAGCCAATACGCTCATGGAAGGTGTTGAAGCAATTGGAGATATCATTAGAAACATTGATAACCCAGACTTCCAGATTCTCAACACAGAATTACAAAGCAACCTAGATGCTATAATTGCCAATTTATCAGGCGCCCAAATTGAGTTACAGTCCATCCGTAAGTATTACAACAACCAAAAAATATCGCTCTCTGACCTAATACACATTAAGCTGAGCAAGCTAGATGATCTGCTTAACCTTGTGGGTGAGCTTATTCTTGACAAAGACAGGTTATTAGCTATTTCATCACGTCTTGACGATGAAGAACTTACAGGCGTCTGTGACCATCTTCACCGCGTTACTTCCAGCTTACAAAATAACGTTATGGATGCCAGGTTGGTTAATGTAAGTTCTTTATTTCATAAATTTCCAAAAGTGGTGAGGGATGTTGCTATGGTTGAAGGGAAAAAGGCAGACCTTATCATTTCGGGCGATAATATAAAAATAGATCGCAATATCCTCCAGACCATCACAGATTCACTCTTGCATTTAATTCGAAACGCTGTAAGCCATGGTATAGAATCGCCAGACGAAAGAATATCTAACGGTAAGCCTGAAACAGGAACTGTGCATGTTACTGCAAACAATGAAAAAGAAACGGTCATTATCCGCATTTCCGATGATGGAAAAGGAATAGATGTTGATAAGATAAGAAGTTTGCTAGTCAAGGAAAATGTCATATCTTCTGAAAAAGCAAAAGGAATGTCTAATAAAGAAATTTTGCCTTATGTTTTTATGCCAGGATTCAGTATGTCAGGAAAAATTACTGAATTTGCAGGTCGCGGTGTCGGCCTGGATGTGGTTAGGAGTGCAGTAGATAGTGTAGGTGGAAAAGTTGCAATTGAGTCCGAAAAGGGAAAAAACACAGTTTTCACGCTATCAATACCAGTTTCTCTCGCAGTAAGAGGCTCTTTATTATTCGAGTCTGGTGGTTCACCTTATGCCATTCCACTTATAAATACTCAGTACGTTACAAACCACCCTGCCGAAAATGTTCATGAAGCTGCTGGTTCAATGTTTATCAACATCAATAATGAACTGATACCTATTATAAACCTTAAATCACTTTTTGCTTCTCCTCTAAATAATGCTGCGTTTGGTCGGAAACATGAACTTGTCAATTCTTTTTTAAGTATAATTGTGGTCAATTATAATAATAGGAGTTTAGGACTAATTGCGGATAAAATGCTTAGGCAACAGGATATCGTAGTAAAGCCGTTGAAAAAACCCATTGACAAATCAAAATTTTTTGGAGGTGTTACTTTGCTTGGAAAAGGAGAAACGTGCCTAGTACTAGACGTCCCTTTTCTTACAAAATTCTATTTTTCTAAAGTATAGTTTTATGAACCTTCATTTCAATGAAAAAGAACAAGATTTTCTAAAAGAAATTGTTAATACTGGAAGTATTAAGGCGGCAGATGCTTTTGCTACAATAGCAAAAGAAAAGGTACTTGTGCATGTTCCCGACCTGAAAATAATAGAGTGGGGAAACTTCAGCCAACAATTTTCTGATTTTGAGAAACACACAATAGTTTCTGAAACAACTTTTTCAGGAGACTTAGAAGGTGCCGCATTTGTAATGTATACCGAAAAAGAGGCCGAAGAACTAGCAAAAGTATGCCTTGTAAATAAGTCTTTTAAGAAATTTGATTATGAAACGATAAATTCTTCCCTTATAAAAGAAGTAAGTAACATACTCAGCGTTTCCGCCCTTTCAAAAATAGGAGACATGCTTGACCTAAAGGTAATGTGTTCAAGTCAGCGCCTTAACAATAATTATATTGTAAACCTGCTTTCAAACCTCAACAACCGCTACCCTCTATTTCAGCCCATATTACTGACAGTACATACCCAATTTATATACAGTTACAAAACTATGAAATTTCCTTTTGTAATAATTTTTGACTTAAATTCCTTATATAACATTCTTAGTAAAATCAGGTCTGGAAATATAAAGTTTTAACCCTATTTATTTAAATCTCCTTTACGCTTCAATTTAACTTTCCCCACATTTTACTGCACTCCACCCAAATAAAGCAATAGTCTCCCCCTCTGTCAAATTTAAAATTACCAACACTCTTTGAAGCAGCTTAATCAGGGACAAGCAGGAAACACCATACTCCAACCATTGGCCATACCTATAAGTGTTTTTATTTAAAATCACTTTACACCAAGCTCATTCCCACTGATTCACAGCTTAAAACTGACCATTAATAAAAGACTTTATGATCTTTTTTTCCTCAAAACATGATATGCGTCATTTCTAAGGATACCTCCTTCTTGTACTTTTGCAATAAACAGAAAATATAACTATGAAAAACTTAATTAAAGGCAAAAGTTTGATCGTAGCCCTGATGTTTATAGCCGGAAGCTTTATGATTTCCAGTTGTTCTTCAGACGATCAGCAAGCAGATAAATCTCCTTCTGCAAAATCTGAAGCAGGAGAATCTGCTTCAGTACCTGAGTACGGTGTAGGGCCGGTCAAGGAAGTTTCAGTTTCAAATCCACCTGACGAGGCACTGGCAGAAAAAGGAGAAGCCATTTTTGCTTCAAAATGTTCTGCTTGCCACAAAATGGAAGGAAGGTATGTAGGGCCAGCCATGGATGGTGTGACCGAAAGAAGAAACCTTGCTTGGATTATGAACATGATCCTGAACCCTGAAGAAATGACTAAAAAAGACCCTATTGCCAAAAAACTTCTTGCAGAATATATGACCCAAATGGTCTATCAAGATGTAACTGAAGATGAGGCCAGGGCCATTGTAGAATACCTACGTCTTAATGACACTAATTAACCCCTTGATACTAATACTATGAAAAAACTAAATTTAAAAACCTTGGGGACAATGGCTATGGCAGCCATGTTGCTCACCGCAGGAATGACCTCCTGCAATGTTAAAAGCAAAGGCAGTCCTGATGGCACTGACGATGCTGCCCGTAAAGTCTATGTGGCACCCGGAGAGCATGATGAATTCTATGCCTTTCTTTCAGGCGGCTTCAATGGACAAGTATCGGTATATGGTATGCCGAGTGGCCGTCACCTAAAAATGATACCTGTATTTTCACAACATGCAGAAAACGGATACGGTTATTCCGAAGAGTCAAAAGCACTTCTAAATACAACTTACGGAAATATCCCTTGGGACGATTTGCACCATCCTAAGCTTTCCAGAACGGACGGTATGGCTGATGGACGATTCTTATTTGTAAACGGTAACAACACACCACGTATAGCAAGAATTGACCTTACTACCTTTGAAACGGTAGAGACTTTGGAAATCCCTAACAGTGCAGGTAACCACTGCTCTCCATACCCTACCAATAACACAGAATATGTTGTTGCAGGTACCAGGTTTAGTGTTCCTATTTCTGATGAAGGTGGTATTGAAGACATTGAGCTAGAAAAGCTGAATGAATATTATAGAGGCTCTATATCTTTTATTAAAGTAGATGATAAAAGTGGCGAAATGGACTTGGAATTCCAGATTTTGGTTCCTGGCTTTGACTACGATATTGCTAACGGTGGCAAAGGTCCATCTGAAGATTGGATATTCTTTACCGCTTACAATAGCGAGCAAGCAACAACTCTAAAAGAGGTAAACGCTTCTTTGCATGACAAAGACTTTGTTGCGGCCATAAACTGGAAAAAAGCAGCAGAATATGTTAAGCAAGGCAAATACAGGGAAATTCCTGCTGAGTATTTCCATAATAAAATGGACAAGAAAACACACGTAGCCAGCTCAGAAGTTAAAAAGAAGGTAAAAGTAATTTCTCCGGAAGAATGTCCTGACATCATGTACTTGATCCCAACGCCAAAATCACCTCATGGTGTCGATGTGGATCCTAGTGGAGAGTTTATATGTGTAAGTGGCAAGCTGGCATCTATGGTTCCGGTGCACTCTTTCTCAAATATGCTTAAGGCTATTGAGAATAAAGACCATGTAGATGTTTTTGAGTCAATTCCTATCCTTAAGTATGAGTCTGTACTTGCTGCGGAAGTAAAAGATATAGGTCTTGGCCCATTGCATACTGAATTTGATGGCAAAGGTAACGCTTACTCTTCCATGTTTGTTTCTTCAGAAATTGTAAAATGGAGATTAAAAGATTTTGAAATTCTTGACAGAATTCCAGTTTATTACTCTGTAGGTCACTTGATGATTCCTGGAGGGGACACCCATAAGCCTGATGGCAAATATTTGGTGGCGATGAACAAAATCACCAAAGACAGATATCTGCCTACTGGTCCTGAACTATGCCATAGTGCGCAGTTAATCGATATCAGTGGAGACAAAATGAAAATGCTTCTCGATTTCCCTACTATAGGAGAACCTCACTATGCACAGGCCATAAAGGCTGACATAGTGGCGCCAAAAAGCAAAAAGATTTACAGACTTGACGAAAATGAGCACCCTCATGCAACACTCAAGGAAGCTGACACGAGGGTGGAAAGAGATGGCAATATAGTACGTGTATATATGACGGCAATTAGAAGCCATTTAGCGCCTGACAACATAGAAGGTATTCACCTAGGAGATACTGTTTATTTCCACGTAACCAATCTAGAGCAAGACTGGGATGTGCCACATGGTTTTGCAGTTAAAGGTGCACGTAATGCGGAAATACTAATCATGCCAGGCGAAACCAAAACCCTAGAGTGGATCCCTACTAAAACAGGTGTTACACCATTCTACTGTACCGATTTCTGCTCTGCACTTCACCAAGAGATGCAGGGTTATGCCAGGGTATCACCAGAAGGTGCCAATGTGCCAATCAAGTATTGGCTTGGAGACCCTAAAAAATAAATTACTTATTACAAGTGCCCAATGCCCGTGGCCCTTTGGTCACGGGTTATCTCACCCTCAAATACTCCAACAATGAACCGTCTACCTTCAATATTCATGATACTTGCAGCCGCTTCACTAAGCTTGCTGTTCTTTTTCCCTATGTGGAAAATTTATCTTGATGCACCACAGTACCCTGAGGGGCTGGAAATGCACATCTGGATAAACAAAATAGGTGGCGATTCGGAGTTTACGCTCCAAAACTTTAATATCTTAAACCATTATATAGGCATGGCGCCTATAGACGCAAACTCTTTTAAAGAGTTAGAGATCATGCCTCTGTTTGCATTCGGGTTTATTGGCACTGCGCTTTTGTTGGCCCTATTTCCAAAAAGAGGACTTATTATGACCTGGCTTGTCCTTTTGGCACTCGCTGGAATAGCTGGGATATCCGACTTCTATCTTTGGTTAGTGAAATTCGGAACAGACCTTGACCCTTCAGCGCCAATTAAAGTACCTGGCATGACCTACATCCCTCCACTAATTGGTTCAAAGCAACTTTTGAACTTTCATGCCTTCTCTTTCCCTTCTATTGGTGGGGCGGGGATAGGACTGGCCATGCTATTCGGAGCACTTGCTTTTTGGAAAACTTATGCTAAAAAAATTAAAAAAGAAGAGATATGACTATGGCAACATTAACCTCCTACAAAAAGGGAGCTGTTTACTTCCTGTCCCTTTTTATTGGTTTTGTGTGCATGTCCTGCACTACCGAACCACAGCCAATCAACTATGGTTTTGATTCATGCGAACATTGCAAAATGATTATTTCTGATGCCCGATATGGTACAGAAGCAGTGAGTTCAAAAGGCAAAATATACAAATTTGACTCTATTGAATGCCTTGGATCTTGGGTCAACGAAACGGAAGACAGCAAGCAAATGGCTATGTTACTGGTAACCAGCTTTGACAATCCCGAAACATTAATAGAAATAGACCAAGCAACTTTCCTTCACTCTGAAGGACTGCCTAGCCCCATGGGTCTGTTCTTAACCGCATTTAGTGACAGTGAAATGGCTGAACAATATCAGTCTGAATTGGGAGGTAATATCGTCGATTGGAATGAAGTACGAAAAATCAGCACGAAGTTATGGTAAAAAATACTGCATATTTTCTTTTCATACTCCTTATGCTTCCAGCCTTCTCTCAGGCTGAAACCATAGAAGTATGTGCGTCCTGCCCAATTACTACTATACAATCTGCTGTTGACAAAGCATCGGAGTATGATACAATTGTAGTAAAAGAAGGCGTGTATAAAGAAAATGGCATTATTGTTTCCAAAAGCCTGCATATCAAAGGTGAAGGGAAAGCCATAATTGATGCAGGTAATAAAGAAGGGATAATTACTGTTCAGGAAACTGAAAATTTGACCATTGAGGGGTTGACCTTCAGAAATGTTGAGATAAGTTACATAAGAGATTATGCGGCAATTAAACTTATTCGTAGCAAGCATTGTGTCCTAAAAGATAATTTGCTTGAAAATACCTTCTTTGGGATTTATCTCGAAAAGTCAGATAGCTGCCTTGTTGAGAACAATTATGTAACAGGAAACGCTAAAACAGAATCCTCCTCAGGCAATGCCATTCATATTTGGAACAGTAATTATAATACTATAAAAGACAACACTGTAGAAGGACACCGAGATGGCATTTATCTAGAATTTGCCAAAAACTCAGATATCATCAACAATATAAGCCGCAAAAATATTCGCTATGGTTTGCACTTTATGTTTTCTGATGATAACCTTTATCAAGAAAACTCATTCATAAAAAATGGGGCAGGTGTAGCGGTTATGTATTCCAAAAGAATTACAATGACAAAGAACAACTTTGCCAATAACCAAGGAGCAGCTTCTTATGGTCTGTTGCTAAAAGATATTACCGACAGTAACATTTCAGACAATGTATTCCGAAACAACACAACCGGAATATTCGCAGAGGGCACAAACCGTACAGAAGTCCGTAACAATGAAATAAGCCGCAATGGCTGGGGAGTCAAAATGATGGGCAGCTGTGATGAATTAATTATCACCCATAACAACTTTAGAGCAAATACATTTGAAGTCAGTGCAAATGCCAAACGTCCTGGAAGCAACTCTTTTACAGGGAACTATTGGAGTAGTTACACAGGTTATGATCTAGACAAAGATGGTCTAGGTGATATTCCACACCGACCAGTAAAGTTGTTTTCATATCTACTTAGCAGAAGCCCTGCTTCTGTTGTACTTCTGCGTAGCATGTTTACAGACTTGCTTGAACTGGCGGAAAAAATAACCCCTGTTTTGACACCAGAATTTATTACGGACGAAGAACCATTAATGAAACCTATAAACCTAAAGCAATGATTTCTGTAGAAAATATCGAAAAGTCGTTCCGAAAGCTACAGGTACTTAAGGGGGTCAATTTAAAAATGTCTCCAGGGAAAATTTATGCTTTTCTTGGCCCTAACGGCTCAGGAAAAACCACGCTTTTGAAGCATATACTCGGACTAGTAAAGCCAGATCAAGGACTTATTACCATTAATGGCGCGGATATAAAAAATGGCTGGGAATACCGAAAGCAAATTGGCTACATGCCACAGATCGCTAACTTCCCTGAGAACCTTAATATAGAAGAAATATTGATGATGGTTTGCAATGTCAGAGGCATCTCTCCAGATTTCAACCATTTAATTCAATATTTCCAGTTAAAAGAACATTTAAAATCGATGCTCAAAAACCTGTCAGGGGGGATGAAGCAAAAAGTAAATGCCATAATGGCACTCATGTCTGACCCCGACATATTGATTTTTGATGAGCCTTCTACTGGACTTGACCCGCTTTCTCATTTAAAGCTAAAACAGCTTATTAAGAAAGAGAAAGACAAGGGGAAAACTATTATGATTACTACACATATTCTAAGTGAAGTTGAAGAGCTGGCAGATGAAATTATCTTTTTGCTTGATGGAAAAATATTCTTTCAAGGCCCTGTAGACCAATTACTGCACTCGCAAGAAGAAGATACCTTAGAAAGAGCCATTGCAAGAATCACGAATAAGGATGATTTTGAAAGATTTATGAAACACCAACCAGAAAATGCATTATGAGCAATAGCTTAAAAATAGTAAAGTACTCTTTTTACGATACCTTCAGAAGTTCGTGGGCTATCCTGTATTTTCTGTTTTTTTTATTAATTACAGGTGGGCTATTTTATTTTTCCGCAGACTTTTCCCAGTCGATCCCGAGTCTTTTAAATGTAATCTTGTTTATTGTGCCATTGGTAAGTATTGTTTTTGGCACTATTTACTATTACAACTCTCGTGAATTTGCCTTGCTCCTGATGACTCAACCCATGAAACGCTTCCAGCTTTTTCTGGGTCAATACCTTGGTCTTTCGAGTTCATTGGCCTTAAGTTTTGTAGCCGGCACCAGTGTGGTATTTGTATTCTTTGGAGCTGACCCAGACGCTATACCTCTTTTGGTCATGTTATTGGGTTCTGGAATATTCTTAACCTTTATCTTCACTGCCATTGCGTTTGCAGTATCCATCCACCACGACGACCGGACAAAAGGTTTTGGTGTTTCCATTCTTATATGGCTTTTTGCTTTAGTAATTTACGATGGAATATTTCTTGTGATTTTATTCGTTTTCGAAGATTACCCACTTGAAAATGTCGCCATTGCTATGACTATGCTAAATCCAGTAGATTTGTCCAGAATTATGGTCTTGCTAAACTTAGAAACAGCAGCGCTAATGGGATATACAGGAGCAGTCTTCAATAAGTTTTTCGGAACAACAAAAGGCGTATTGATTTCAGTGCTTGTTCAAGTGGCTTGGGTTATACTACCCTTGTTTATTTATCTCCGTAAAGCAAAAAACAAGGATTTTTAATAAGTTCAAAAGCCGCTTGAGCAATAAGCTTGGTAAGGAGTAGCAAAACCACTGTTTTCAGGCACAAAAAAAGGGTACTGCCTACCTATCCCAAAAACAATTTCATGTGTAACTGTCTTAATGTAGAACAGTAGGTTCTGCTAATGATAGGGAAAAGTTTAGTAAAAAGAGTCTTACAGTTTAGAAAAACCAATTTGTGGATAGCCCCGGTATTAGGTGCTATAATTGCCATTTTGGTGGCTGCCGGATCTTTGTACATGGACAGCCGAATAGATTGGGGCGAACCGCCACTGCCCTTTTTTAGAGGAGAGCCTGATACTGCACGTACTGCACTATCTGTTATAGCATCTTCGGTAACAACATTGCTCGCACTGATATTTACCGTTATAGTGGTAGCGATACAACTAGCAAGCAGCCAATACTCCCCACGTACCCTATCTTCTCTATTACAAGATAGGCCTAGCCATTTTACCATTGGTGTTTTTGTAGGTACATTTACCTATACATTGGTCATTTTATTAGCTCTCCGAAAGACCCAAATTGAAGACGGCACTATTTCCGGCATATCAATTAGTCTGGCTTTTCTGTTTGCCATTATCAGTTTAGGAACATTTGCTGTTTATAGTAACCATATTATTCAGGCAGTTAGAATTACTTCTCTGATAAACAGGGTTGGCACACAAGTTAGACAGGCCGTTAATGATATTTATAAAAAACCTTTCAAATCTGAAAGTAAACTAGAACATCCTAAGGCTGAACCTGATCAAATAATATTTAGCAGTCAGCCTGGTGCATTAATAGAAATTGACAATGAAAAAATCTTTGACCTTGCCCAAAAAGAAAATTGTGCCATTTATTTTTTGCCACAGACTGGAAGCTTTCTACCTGAAGGGTATCCAATAGCAAAAGTCTATGGCAGTAAAAATTTTGACTTGGGTGAACATATCGTTCTTTCAGGTACACGCACCCTACAAAACAACATTATGTACGGTCTAAGGCAGCTTAGCGACATGGCTGTTAGGGCAAATTCAACAGGTATCAACGATCCTGCCACGGCTGTTCAGGTCTTAGACCAAATCCACGATATATTGAGAAGGCTTGTTGTTAAAGACATGAGACCGCTAGTCATGAAAGACAAAGACAACAACATCCGGCTTTATGCGCCCATGCCTTCATGGGATGATGTACTTAGAGTAGGACTTGACGAGGTTCAGTATTATGGCGCTACATCGCTCCAAGTTGTCAGGCGCATGCGAACCATACTATTTGATCTACTGACAATTGCACCCCAAGAAAGAAAAGGGTCTTTAAAAAAACAGCTAAAACTCCTTGACAAAACTATTACCGAAAACTTTTCAAACAATCACTATAAAGAGTTGGCCCGTAGCCCCGATATTAAAGGCACAGGGTTTTAGCACTTGATATGTGATAGCATTGACCTTTTCTAGGTAATACTTTCACCAAACAATTAATGGCAACACCTCCATCGAACAAAGGCCACAGCACCCCCAAACACAACCAAACTCACCTTTTCGCCTATAACGGTTATGTCTCTTTCCTCTACGCTTGTCAACCCATATAGGACGCTTACAAGCTTACTGAGAGAAAAATGAACTTATGCTTTAACTTTAAAAAAATTAAGTGATACTACAGTATATATTTTATTTAAATAATATTAACAACTTGCTGATATTGAAGTATATTTGTAGTTTAAACATTACCGCATACTAAATTTTCGACACCTGTTCATTTATGAGGCATCCATGTTTTGTGTTATTTGTTTTTGTCCTACTCTCTTTTCAGGCATTCGCACAGGTAGAGGCAGATTTTACTTATTTCACACCTGGCGACTCTTGTGGTAGCCGTACTGTCCAGTTCGATGCCTCACCCTCTATAGGCGAAGAACTTTCTTATCAATGGCAATTCAGCAACCTTAGCACGGGAGCTTCATTAGGTACTGGTTCTGGTATAAATTTTACAAGAAATTTTTTGGAGCCAGGCTTATATGAAGCTACTCTTATAGTGAGTGACGGGGAGTCATCATCAGAGAAGTCCGCACAGTTTCAAGTTTACCGTAACCCTAATGTAGATTTTAGTGTAGATGTTACAGAAGGTTGTCCTCCTTTAGATGTAACATTTACCGATCACAGCACCCCAGGCGATGGTGAAATTGTGCACTGGGAATGGAGTTATAATGATGGTACCAGAGATAGTTTTGAGGAAGAAACCTCCCCTGTCCACACCTATAGCAGTAGAGGAAACTACTCCCCTTCTTTAATAGTCCGAAATAGTGTAGGCTGCACTGGTTCTAAAGCTATTGAGCGGCTGGTAACGGTTTATGATAAAATCAACCCATCTTTCCTATCAACCGATAACTTTAGTTGCGAAGCCCCACACACCGCAACTTTTGAAAATATATCACCAGAAAGTGACAACTTTAGCTTTATTTGGGATTTTGGTGATGGAAATGTGCGTGAAGATAATGAAACCTTTGTCTCTCACGAATTTTCTGAGCCGGGTATTTATTCTGTCAGCATTACTGCCATGAACCCAACCCAAACATGCTCCACTACGTTCCGTGGAACAGGAAATAGAAATGTAATCATCGGCAGACCTGTAGCTGGGATTAATGCGCCAGACACTATTTGCCTAGGAAGCCGCATAACACTTAGGTCTACCACCGACACTACAGGAATTAGTACAAACGGACGTTGGTTCATTGAAGATGTTGGAAACTGGAGAAATGGAACCATTCGTACCCATACTTTTAACCAAGAAGGAACTTGGAAGATCAGGTATTTCAATTCTAACAATTTATCGGGGTGCAGTAGCGATACTGTGACTCAAAACATTGTTGTTTTACCTGCGCCTAGTGCCAACTTTAGTGTAGACCATCGTGACGGGTGCCAAGTGCCACACAATGTTACCTTTACCAATGAGTCAGAAAATGCCATTGACTATACATGGAATTTTGGAGATGGCACCACCCTAAATACAGAAGACAATGAGGAAGTAACACATAGCTTTGAAGCTTTTCGCAATTACACAGTACGGCTGACGGCCCGCAACGAAGCTGAATGTGAAAACAGTACCGCATTAACTATTAGAAACAGAAGGCCGACTATAACTACGGAGTTGCTTCCTGAAGAAGGCTGTATGCCACATGGAGTAAATATGGAAACACGTGTAACATCTCTAGACCCTGTCCAAAGCTATATTTTTGATTGGGGAAATGGAGAAAAGGACACTGTAGCGGCTGGAGAAGCAGCACATGTTTATACAGAAGCAGGCGCTTACAGCCCATTTGTAACAGCTATTACCGAGCAAGGGTGTACTTTTTCTTCAGAGCCAGAGAGTGTATTAGTCAACGAGTTTTGTGATGATGATGGCAGTGGAGGTGGTGGAGGAGGCGGCGGTGGTGGAGGCGGTTTCGGCGTGGGAAGACCTGGAGATTGTGACGATAAGTATACTTTTGTATTTACCGATACCACAGAAAACGCCGAAGTTGTCTCATGGGAACTGCATGGCGAATTGATCGAAACTTCCGAAAGAGAAATATCCTATACTTTCCCTGACGATGAGGAAGACAAAAGGTTTATTGTGACCTTAACGCTGAGAGACATTAATACCTCTGAATTGACCCAGCGCTCTATTAGGGTCGTAGTTGTAGATGAAGAAGCAAACTTCTCTGTAGACAACCTTGATATTTGTAGGAACCTAACGGTAAACTTTAATACAATTGGTATCGACTCCAGCAATATCGCCACTTACACTTGGGACTTTGGAGATGGGACAGAAAGAGAAATTATTGACAATGAAAGTCACTATGACAGGTTTGAGCGATATCTAAATGGAAATACCAGTCACACATACGCAGATACCGGCATCTTTTACCCTCGCTTGATTATTGAAGACAAGTTTGGCTGTGTAGACTCGCTTATATATCCTGAACCTATCGTGGTCAATGGCCCAGAAGCTAGGTTTGTGGTAGACACGACACAGTTTTGCTCCAACGATTTTGAAGTCATTTTTGCCGATAGCTCTCGACAAAACGGGAACACCCCAATCGTTGAAAGGACTTGGAACTTTGGAAATGGCTCATTGACTTTTGACCATGATACCACCATTACAAGAAGCTACCAGCACAATGGCCATTATAGGCGTTATACCCCAACACTCACCATAACAGATGAACTAGGCTGCACCGACTCCTATACGCAGCATATTTACTCTTATGCTCCGCAAGCAAACTTTTCAACCAATGATACCCTTAGGTGCGGGATTCATAATATCCTTTTCCGAAACCAGTCCCGTGCACAGGTTTCCAGTGCCAACCAGTACACTTGGATATATGGAGATGGACAGATAGCCAATGGATATGCAGGAAACCACCGGTATACTTTTGCAGATACCGGAAGCTATACCGTAACACTTATTGTGGAAGATAATGGTGGCTGCATAGACTCTTTGACCAGAACAGATTATGTACGGCTGGTAAGACCAGTTGCCGATTTTGAAATTGGCCCGGACACTTCTCGCTGCGTAGGCTCTTTCTCCTTACCTTTTACCAGTACGTCTACGTATAGCCATACATATACTTGGGACTTTGGCGATGGAGAAACTTCTACCACAGAAAATGTGGAAGTGAGTCATTTCTATCCGCAGGCAGGGGAGTACAATGTACAATTAATAGTAACTGGGCTAAATGGTTGCCAAGACACAACCAGCAAGCCTGTGCGAATCAAAGGCCCCATAGGAGAACTAGCAGTAGCTGACACCTTTTTATGTTTGGGAGAAGAAATGAACGCTGAAGTCATAGGAAGCAATATATCTTCTTATTATTGGGATTTTGGAGACCTTTCTTCCACTTCCCATCTTAATGAGTCAGACTCAATCGCTCACTTATACAACAAGCCAGGAAAATATGTCCCCAATGTGATCCTTTTAAGTCCAGAAGGTTGTCAAATTACGCTCTCTGCATCCGACACAGTGGTAGTAGATAGTATAAATGCAGGGCCAACTGCAAATATTGAATGTGGAGATACCCATACAATGCTGTCAGGTTTCTCTGCCTTAGGACTAGAAAATTATTACTGGCAAGGACCAGATGGTGTTAATTTCTTGCCAGACAGCTTAAGCTTGACCACGGAAGCAGATGTTCCGGGTCTTTATGTACTGAAAGCCGTTGACAATATTTGTTCAATGACTGATACGGTAGAAGTAACTACATCAGGCATTGTTCCTACGGCAGATGCAGGAGACGACCAAAGATTGGACTGTATTACTGGCACAGCACCTCTTTTGGGCAGTACCACAACCCCAGAAACTTCTTTTAAATGGGAAGGGCCTGCGGGTGCCACCATTTTGCCCAATGATTCTACAGCAGCTATAACCATAAACAGACCAGGCGAGTATACATTAACTGTTATCCAAAAAGAATGTACAGAAACAGATGTTGCTTATGTAGCTGAGTGCACCCTCACCCCCATGGACACCACGGTGGCCATTTGCGCCAACATGGCCGGATTGCCTGCTCAATATGCCGGTTACGACCTGACGGGCCTAGATTATGCTGTCAGTGGCTATCAGGATTCTTATGTCCACTGGTTCAACGACGAAAACTTTACCAGTCCGGTTGATAACCCTGAAGCCACTTACCTGACAGATGGCGGGAAATATTATGCTGAAGTGAAAAGCCTGGACAGTGCCCAAACTGCCCGTGCAGTAGTTTCTTTGGTGGTGTACGACTATGTAGAGGTGTCTTTCGATGAAATACCGGATGCCTGTACCGCCTCTGAGCCTTTTGATCTGACCGGCGCGTACCCAGAAGGCGGCGTTTTCAGAGGGGCGACAGTTTCCCCAGAAGGCCTGTTCACACCGCCGGCAGACTCCGGGCTGTACGAGGTCAGCTACAAATATGTCAGCGAAGACGGGTGTGCAGATTCGTTGATGCGAGAAGCCGTGGTCGTAAAAGTGCCTTTGGCGCCTGTAGCCACCGACACGGTACGGTACTGCCAGAACATTGCAGATCTGCCCGTACTGGAAGCTACCGCAAGCGGATCCAATACCTTGAGCTGGTACAAAAACGACAGCCTTTTTGCCTCAAGGCCGGAACTGGGACGCCATGTCGTGACCGAACAGTACCAGGTAACACAGAGCAATTACCTCTGCGAAAGCCCTGCAACAACTATTACCGTAGTGGTAGATACCACACCGGTGCGACCGACTATTACGCCAGAAGGGCCTTTCTGCGAGGCGTCACTGCAAAACTTATATGTCCACGGCCTTGAAGGAAGCTCCTTTGCCTGGAACGACATTACTGGGGTTGACTCACTTGTTTATGCAGAAAATGACTCTATGCAATTTGTGGTAGCAGACCATGATGTTTCTGGAAATATCGTCGAAACCAGCATAGACGGGTGCATCAGCGACACCTCGTTTTACCATGTACCAGTGAACCTTTTGCCTTTGACAGATGCCGGAGAAGACAAGCGCCTCGATTGCATCAGCGGACAGATTGGTTTGTCGGGAGGGCCTACTGGCGATGGCATTACCTATGAATGGACAGGGCCGGAAGGAAGCACTTTTGCTGGCGGGAACGATATACCTTCGCCCGTGGTCGATAAGCCGGGTTGGTATTACCTAACGGCAACTGAAAACGCTTGCTCACAACTTGATTCCGTGTATGTATTGGAATGTACCCTCACCCCCATGGACACCACGGTGGCCATTTGCGCCAACATGGCCGGATTGCCTGCTCAATATGGCGGTTACGACCTGACAAGCCTAAACGATGCCGTCAGTGGCTATCAGGATTCTTATGTCCACTGGTTCAATGACGAAAACTTTACCAGTCCGGTTGATAACCCTGAAGCCACTTACCTGACAGATGGCGGGAAATATTATGCTGAAGTGAAAAGCCTGGACAGTGCCCAAACTGCCCGTGCAGTAGTTTCTTTGGTGGTGTACGACTATGTAGAGGTGTCTTTCGATGAAATACCGGATGCCTGTACGGCCTCTGAGCCTTTTGATCTGACCGGCGCGTACCCAGAAGGCGGCGTTTTCAGAGGGGCGACAGTTTCCCCAGAAGGCCTGTTCACACCGCCGGCAGACTCCGGGCTGTACGAGGTCAGCTACAAATATGTCAGCGAAGACGGGTGTGCAGATTCGTTGATGCGAGAAGCCGTGGTCGTAAAAGTGCCTTTGGCGCCTGTAGCCACCGACACGGTACGGTACTGCCAGAACATTGCAGATCTGCCCGTACTGGAAGCTACCGCAAGCGGCTCCAATACTCTGAGCTGGTACAAAAACGACAGCCTTTTTGCCTCAAGACCGGAACTGGCCCGCCAAGTCGTGACCGAACAGTACCAGGTAACACAGAGCAATTACCTCTGCGAAAGCCCTGCAACAACTATTACGGTAGTGGTAGATACCACACCGGTGCGACCGACTATTACGCCAGAAGGGCCTTTCTGCGAGGCGTCACTGCAAAACTTATATGTCCACGGCCTTGAAGGAAGCTCCTTTGCCTGGAACGACATTACTGGGGTTGACTCACTTGTTTATGCAGAAAATGACTCTATGCAATTTGTGGTAGCAGACCATGATGTTTCTGGAAATATCGTCGAAACCAGCATAGACGGGTGCATCAGCGACACCTCGTTTTACCATGTACCAGTGAACCTTTTGCCTTTGACAGATGCCGGAGAAGACAAGCGCCTCGATTGCATCAGCGGACAGATTGGTTTGTCGGGAGGGCCTACAGGCGATGGCATTACCTATGAATGGACAGGGCCGGAAGGAAGCACTTTTGCTGGCGGGGACGATATCCCTTCGCCCGTGGTCGATAAGCCGGGTTGGTATTACCTAACGGCAACGGAAAACGCTTGCTCACAACTTGATTCCGTGTATGTATTGGAATGCACCCTCACCCCTGTCGACACCACGGTGGCCATTTGCGCCAACATGGCCGGATTGCCTGCTCAATATGGCGGTTACGACCTGACAAGCCTAAACGATGCCGTCAGTGGCTATCAGGATTCTTATGTCCACTGGTTCAATGACGAAAACTTTACCAGTCCCGTAAATAACCCTGAAGCCACTTACCTGACAGATGGCGGGAAATATTTTGCTGAAGTAAAAAGCCTGGACAGTGCCCAAACTGCCCGTGCGGTAGTTTCTTTGGTAGTTTATGACTATGTAGAGGTGTCTTTTGATGAAATACCGGATGCCTGTACCGCCTCTGAGCCTTTTGACCTGACAGGCGCATACCCAGAAGGCGGCGTTTTCAGAGGGGCGACAGTTTCCCCAGAAGGCCTGTTCACACCGCCGGCAGACTCCGGGCTGTATGAGGTCAGCTACAAATATGTCAGCGACGACGGATGTGCAGACTCCTTGATGCGAGAAGCCGTGGTCGTAAAAGTGCCTTTGGCGCCTGTAGCCACCGACACGGTACGTTACTGCCAGAACATTGCAGATCTGCCCGTACTGGAAGCTACCGCAAGCGGCTCCAATACCTTGAGCTGGTACAAAAACGACAGCCTTTTTGCCTCAAGGCCGGAACTGGCCCGCCAAGTCGTGACCGAACAGTACCAGGTAACACAGAGCAATTACCTCTGCGAAAGCCCTGCAACAACTATTACCGTAGTGGTAGATACTGTTCACCAACCCCAAATAACACCTGTTGGGCCTATCTGCGAGGGCAATGAAGTAAGTTTGCCAGTAAGAGGCTTAGAGGGAAGCGAATTTTCTTTCCAGATAAACACAGGACAAAACAGTTTGAATGAACAATCAACTGCTGATTCCATAACATTTTATGTAGAAAATGATTTGGTGACAGGAACTGTTGTAGAAACTACCCTAAATGGGTGTGTTAGCGACCCTGAGCAAATTGAAATACAAGTAGATTTACATCCGTCAGAAGCTACTGTCTCAGGAAGCAAGTCAGATACAACTGTTTACTGTTTGGCTGAAGCAAATAAAGTTTTGACAGGAAATACCCCTCTAGTAGGCACTGGTTCATGGAATATCATTCACAACACAGGAGACATAGGCATAATGTTGGAAGACCATGCGTCGATGCTTACCAATTTTGAATCTATGAGCGATACTTTAGTCGCTGAATGGATCATATCCAATGGTGTTTGTCCTCAGGACACCGCAATACTTTCTGTTTTTCCAGAAGAAGCTTTTTATCCAGAGGTTTCATTAGAAGCTTTAGAGCCTGTATGTGAAGGCGAGGAAATAACATTAACAGCTATAACGGGTGAGGGTGTAGGTCCAACCCCTGCTTTCCGCTTTTTTGACCAAGACGGAATACTGCCTTCCAGTGATTCGCTGCAGAACACTATAGATGTGACAGTACATAAAAACCAATCGTTTTATGTTGAAGTAATTTCAAACCACCACTGCGTATATCAGCAAACTGGCAGGTCAGATATACACTATCAAGATGTGCACGAGATACCCAATGCCGAGATTATCACCAATGCTGATACAATTTGCGAAACTGACGGCCCTATCATTGCAACAGCTCGGGAAGATTCAAATGCATCGCTATATGAATGGTTCTCTCCTGAAGAGCAGTTCTATTCAGGCAACACTCCAAATTCTTTTGAGCTTGAAGCGCCTTCTGCCAGTGGTCTATATGTGCTTAGGGTTTCAGCAGAAATTTGCCCTCCTGTTTATGACAGTTTGTACATAAAAATATATGAACAACCTGAAGGATGGTTTACCAAAGAAGAGCTTTACGTTACCTACCAGCCTGGCAAAGAAACTTTATTGCCATTAGAGTTAGCCCCTTTACATTATGACACCTTGTCAGAAGTATCTTGGTACCCTACGGACTTTCTAACCTTTCCAGAAAGTGTAGACGGGGAGACATCTGATATTTCTATCCCATATTATGTGGCTCAAGATGAAGACTTCTCTACTTCTTATCAAGTCTCTATGTTTACAGGCCCTGCAGGCAGAGGTTGCCAATTAACGAAAGATATAGTCGTCAATAACTATACACCTGTTAAGATACCTAATACGTTCACACCAAACAATGATGGCTTAAATGACTATTGGCTTATAGATGGACTAGAAAAATACCCACAAACAGTAGTTAGGATTTATAACCGCTGGGGAAACATTATGTATGAAGACTATCACGGATATCGCCAACCTTGGGACGGCACCCGCAATGGACAGTTGGTGCCTGTTGCTACCTATTATTATGTAATAGAATTTAAGGGCAGCGGAGATGACTCTGACTATACATCTACAGGGTGGGTTAAGATACTTTACTAAAGGTAAAAATTAAGCTGTAGATTTAAGGCAAAAATAACCCATCTATAACTAGCAGAAAAATTCACTTTATCCACCAACCAAGATCGGTGTCTACGTTGGTGGATAAATTAGGCCCAATGCTACTATCCAAATGCGCTATTCACTTCCCTATTTTTTCAGAGAGAGCATACTGGATATTTGAGGCTATTAACAGCCTTGTCCTTTATGATTAAACTACGTCCTTAAGAAATTTTATTTTTTCCAAAAACGCCTTCCTCGCATATTTAAAAGGTTTTTTAAACGTCCTTTATTTGTTTTTTTCCTTATTTTTTAAAGGACATACCCCATGAGTTTTGATGCTTTTTCGGCGTAATTTTCCTTTATTTTTTGTCGCCCAACATATCTTTGCTTCATACTTAATCACTTAATCAAAACCCAACGACCATGAAACAAGCTATTGCTATTTCTCCTGAAATTAAACCTGCAACAACCTTTTCACAAAAAAGAATTGTTGTAATGGACAAGCATGAATGTGTATTCTTAAATGTAGAGGATATTATGTTTGCTGAAGCGGATGGCGGTTACACCAGACTCCATTTAAATAATGGGAAGTGTCTACTAGTTTCAAGAAACTTAAAAGCACTCTCAGAAAGACTTTCGCCAGAAACATTCCTAAGAATACACAAGTCATTCATTATTAATATAAATACCATAAGCAAGTATATTAAAAGCGAAGGTGGCTATGTGGTGTTGACGAATGGTAAGCACATCCCAGTTTCTGTGAGAAAAAAGGAATTGCTATTAGACCTCATAGAACAACTTGTATTGTAAAAATCAACTTTTTTGATACTGTTGACCATAAATGAGGTCTTCCCAAGTAAAGTCCTTTGACTTGCTTTTACCCGTAAGTAAGGTTATTCTTTCCGATACCTTATTTTTAAAATTTTGACACGTAGTCTTTTGAAGGTCAAGCATACCAGACATTTCAGATGCAGTTACATCAATATCTCTTGAGTAGATGTAAAGCATGTAAAAAGCCTTGGTAAGAGGGAACTTGATTCTATGAAAAATAGTGTTTGATGTCAAAGATTCATTGTAGTTACAAACAGCACAACGTCTGTCAAAACGATTTTTACCCTTAATGGACTTGACACTACCGCATTTGATGCATTTGTAACCGATTTTATCTTTAAGGCCTTTAAGATAGCGCATACAAGATGGCTCGTCTGGATAAGCCTTCCTAAAGTCTTCAAAATCTATGTGAGATTTGGTAACTGTAGAAATAGCAAAATTATTGATGTACTTCTTAAGCTCATTATTTGCCAGGTCAAGCGAGATACTCATTTTAATATTTTCCTCAGCCTTTTCTTCCATCTTTCTATTAGCTTCGTGAAGCGCTTTGGTGCGCTCTGCGACTTTTGCCTCTAACTCACGGTTAACCTTTTCTTTTAACTCCTGATTTTGTTTATACTGCACGATAAGATTAGCCTGTGCTTTATTACGCTCTTTATAAGTGTCCTTAATCATTTCAGCAATACCCATGGACAGAAATGTAAATTCTAGCACAATGCCAAAATTTACAGCGTATACAGTAATCACTCCTGAAGAAAGGAAAGTGGCCTGCTCCAGAACTGATACTAAATATGAGAACAATAAAATGGAATAAGAAATAACCAGCCATTTAGCAGGTTTATAAGTTCCTTTATAATATAAATGAAGGGAAACACCAAGCACCGCTATCATAAAACCCAAGTCAACCAGCTCAAATAAATAAAAGTGATGGTGAAATAGCTGCATGACATATATGACAACTCTAATTGATAAGACCACAAAAAGAATCTTATATATTATAGGCAACCTTCTTTTTAACCCCAGAAAACTAGAAGAAAAAAGCAGCATACCAATACTACTTAGAAAAAGCCCTGTTTCCCCCATGTAATCATTTATCTGAGGCAAATTGGGCCATAAATATTGAAACCCGGTGCCGTTTCTGCACATTAAATACAAAAGGGTACCTGAGCCATAAATAACATAATAAATATAATATAACTTCCTTAAACTAAGGAAATAAAGAAGGTTATATAAAATCATTACAAGCAATAGCCCATTGAAAATGCCTATTAAGACATACTCGTTTATTGCATAGTTAAAAATACGGTCATAAGATCGAAGTACTGGCTCCAAGACGTTCCGTTTATCCGAAGCAAAACGCATATACAATGTATCATTTTCAATATGGCTAGGCAGGATGAAGCTTACATTTTTATGGTTTACCTCCCTAGAGGAAAATGGCATCGAAAAACCAGCTTTATGCTCTACAAACTTTCCTGTACTATCAGGATAGAAAAAGCTGATTTCATCAATATCGTAATCAAAAAGCTCTATTCTAAAAGGTTGTATATCTATGTCATTTTTTACGATATGAAACTTTAGCCAGTAAACAGCTTTCCTGTTTTGGTTGATAAGGTCTTGAAAGGTGCTAGGTACAAATTGATTTTGGAGATCTTCGGAACTTAATATTTCATCTAATGTCACTCCTGCGGTATCTTCCATATATTCCACATATTCCCTTACGATAAACAGTTCCTGCAAATCATTGGACAACACAATGGGCTTGATTGCATTCGCATTGCCGGCAAATAAGCCTATAAGAAGTAATACAATAAAAAAGCTATGAAAATAATTATGACGTAAGCCCAAAACTCTAGTTTTTACAAAATTTGAAGCAATATACTATAGCACTGTTTAATATGGAAGTTAAATCTTGGTGCGGCTTATTACACCTGCTACTCTTAACGAGCATTTAAGTACTTCCTGCATAGTCAACATGTTTAAAACATTCTTAAAACGCTGTAATATTACAACAATTTTATTTTACACCAATTTATAAATCAACAATTTACAAAGTCAGACATTGGGTTTTTCAAATGCATTTAAACTCGCCTGTTTTTGCGTACTTTTTTTTTGTAACTTTGAGAAGCATTCAAAACAACATCTACATATACCGATGAGAATCGTTGATGAAATACCTCACCTGGAATTTAAAATCACCATATATTCATGGAATGGGAAATATATATTAAAGTTGGAGAAGGGGATGTATGAACAGGTTTATAAAATTAGCGAGATGGACGTAGTTGGTGACGAAGATGCTAAGAAAGTCATCGAGGATGAGGAGTTTATGAATAGCGTTATGGCACGCTTCAAAGAAATGAATGCGTCTTTAAATAATGCCTTAAATAAACTGTAAAAAAACCGGTCTTTCAGAAATGAAAAACCGGATTAGCATTTTTTTCAGTTATAATTTTTTATAAGCCTCCCTAGTGGAGGCTTTTTTATTTAGGGCGCGCTGAAAAACGCCCAAAAAATTGATCTGTATATATTTGTATAAAAAATAGGAGGTATAGGTGCAAGGGTTTTTCGGTTATTTCCGATTTTTCCATGCACAGTAAGTTGAGAAGCTTTTAGTCCAATATTTTTTTGGGCTAGCCACAAGCGCACGATCTACTTTATGGCCTTACATTCGAAGTATTCCAATACGTCTTCATGTAAGGCCGTGCGTATCTTGCACACTTGTGACTTTTTCAGCAGGCCCTATTTATTCCTTCTCTTTCCCAACCTCACTTTGAAGTCATCAGAATTACCTGATACGCTAACTGTTATGTATTTACGAAGTATACCAGTTTGCTCATCAATAATGTCTTCTTCTTTATCTTCAAATTCTTTTTCTTCAATTTTGTTTCTTTTAAGCTTGGACTTAGCGGCACTCCACCCAGCCTTTTTAACCATTTGCAGTGGCACTTTTACCTCATAGTCCATATTATTGTCAAAGTCTTGCTTACCTTCTATATATAAATACCCTAAAGTTGATGCGATCTTCATAGAAGGGAAACTGATATAGCCATCTTTAATGGTAAAGGTATTAGACATTTCTCCAAACCGAACATTATCTAAGTTTTTATCACTAAAGTAATCAGCCATGGCGTGTAAAGGCTTAAAGTTTTCCAGACGCCCATCTTTAATAGTTACTTTAGCTGTTGCGTCCGTTTTGGCAAGATCAGTAACAAAATCCGGATACATGTGTACCTTAGACTTAATCTCAGCATCCAGTATTCCATGCAGGTTCTCGTTAATCATATAGTCCTGACCGAAATTGTCAAATTTATAGAACACTTTGTCGATATCAATATTTTTCAGATTAATGTCACTAAAGAAGTAAATCTCATCTTTATTTGAACCATTGAAATAACCTTCAATATCAACATGTCCATCTGCTGCATCTAAAGCAAGCTTATCAATATACAAGAAATGGTCAGGTGTACTTCTAACTTTCCCAATTATATTACTTATTAAATATTTATGATGCCTCAAGTCTTTAATATCAACCTCCAACTCCATATCAGGAAATGCCAGCGCAAAAACATTGAAAGCACTGTCGTGGTCAACAGGTTCTGCATTATAGTTACTAGCAGATGCAGGTTGATAATTAGTCAATTCGTCAAAGTCCAGCATCTTAGATTTGAACTTCCCTCTAATATGCTTATGAGACTTCAAGGTATCAAGATAATGTTCCAACGTAAGGTCTAGCCCAACATCCGTCCTGCCCATTTTTGCATAAAACCCTTTTAAACTAATAGTCCCGCTAGTATCCGTATCTATTACCCCTTTTACATCTTTCAAGGCAGGGAAATCATTAAGCCTAAGCGTAAAATGTTTAATATCGGTATGGCTCAAGAACCCACTAGGACAAAAAGAATTACTGATAAAGTTACCCGCGCCTACAAATTCAAAGTCACGGATAATCTCCTCTTCAATTTCATCGCTGGTCAAATATTTGCCGTCATAGTACAGCAGTTCTTTTACATTAAGGTATTTAGTCTTAATGGTTGTATTGTACTTCACCTCTTTTTGGGCGTTTTCATCCATTAAAGCTTCTGGGTTTAGGATATCGCCTGTTATATAAAGGTCATTATCGCCAACAGAAGCCTTAAAACTATGAAGTGTGAGCTTATTGTCGTTCATAATGACCCTACCACTAATATCATTGATTTTATGAGGATATTTATCAATGGTCATGGTAAGGTGGTCTAACAACAAGTCTGACTGTGGAATATATTTATATTCTTTTAAATCTTCTGTGGTTGTAATAAAGTCGACCCTAAAGTCTAGGTCCCTAATTACGTCATTGTATTCTTCCGCCATAGCTGGGTCATGCGCAAGCAGTTCTTTAAGGTTTAATTCTGGCGCAACTCCTTCTAATGTAAACCTTACTTTACCTGGCTGGCCATGGAATACAGCCATTGGTCTAGTAATCTCTCCCTTTAGATCAAGTTTACTGTCTTTTATAGAAGCGTTGAAATGATGAAGAATAACATTATCACCCGCCATATCGATTTCCCCACTTTTGATAAATATTTCATGAGGGTAATTTGTCACTTTTGCACGTACATTATCAAATATAATCCGGCTATCCGTACCATCTCTTAGTTTGGTAATTACAACAATAGCACTGTCGGGGTCAATTAGCTCGTCCAAGGTCATATCTACAGATACTATCCCTTTCATGTACTCTACGCCATCTACAGCATAAAACTCTGATAGTACTTCGAGGTCAAGTTTAGTATGTAAGTCCATAAAAATCAATGGATCTACAAAGTTTCTGACTTTAAAGCTTCCTTTAAATGTACTGTTGTCGGGATTAGCGGTTATGTTTTTAATGGCAATTTCAGAAGTCTCCATGCTGCGTTCTTTACCATTGGTGTAGTACCCTGTAAAGTTAATATCCCTCAAATTGCGGTTTCTGGATGTATTGGTAAAAGAAGCGTTGGCACATCCAAATTCTACAAATACCTGCGGGGTCAAACCATAGCCAGCAGGCCCTTGAATATTTCCTTTTACAAATATTTCACCCTTGTTATTAAAATCTTTTAACTGCGCAACATATTCATCAGGAGCAAAGGCCATGATAAGGTCAAAGTTAGACTTTTTGGCATGCAGGTCTATGTTGCAAACTATGGAATCTTCAATATCAGACACCTCCCCTCCAAATTCAAAAGTGGCAGCTTCAAGTATAAACTCACTAGGATCTACTTTAAGATAAGAGGTACTCATATCGTAGTGGACATCGGTATGAACTTCCATGTGCTTATTATGAAAGAAAGAAGTCCCCCCTGAAGAAAAGTCATTCAGGTCTGCGTCTGCATCAATATGTATATCTATAGTGTTGTTCCTGTAGGCAAACTTTGCCTTAGCATCTTGCAACTGCACCTCTGTATATTGGTCAGAGGAGTAGTCCGTCTTCTTTATCAGAAGGTTTTGGATAACCAGTTCTTGAAGGTCTAGGTTAATTTCTGATGCTTCACCACCTTCGTCATCACTCTCTTCACCAATAGACTTGGCCATGAACAGGTTTATCTTTCCATCCTCATACTTAACATAATCCAGAAAACCATCTTTAAGCAAGATTTTTTTCATGGTATACTCCCCTCTCATCAAATCATACACATCAAAGCCTACATAAGCTTCTCCTATTTGGTAAACAGGAACGCTTTTACCACTTTTATCTGGGTACAAGGTAAGACTATCAAGTTCAATAGATATATAAGGGAAGTTTCTGAAAGGAGCGACACGCACCCGGCTTACCTCCATTTGTCCCTCTTGGGCATCGTTAAGCTGCTTAAGGACAATATTGGCAATCCTATCCTGATTATACCAGGCAGCACCTACGGCTGAGACGACTACCAGCAAAACTACAGCAAAGATTATAGCTAAACTTTTTACTGTATTTTTTACGATCTTGTTCATTTTCATTTAGAATGATAAGTACGATAAAAAAGAGAAACGTAATTTGTTCCAGGATGTTTAAAACCTGAAATATGCATTAGAACTTTCTATTGCATAATCTAGGTTAAAACCTAAATATTAAGATAGGGTTCACCATGACAAGCAAAAATCAAAAGCCAAGGTATATTAAAGTTCATAGTCTCACTATGGTTTCGACACAAATGTCTACCATTGGCTGTTTTGAGTTTAACTAAACGTACAAGCGAAGCCCTAATAAATATTTCGGGTTAAAATCCATTCTCTAAAAGTAGAAAATATACGACAAATAAATAAACGATTTTTTTTACTGAATATTTATTCTTTATCTTCAAGAATTCTCCCCGACAGCCTCTTTAGTTCCAGTTCTGCCGTTTTCACCTCAAACCGTGCCGACGCCAGCCTGTTATTGACTTCGTTATATGAAAGTTCTGCTTCCCTAAGTTCAAATGCACTAATAGCACCAGCTTCAAACCTTTCCATAGCCAGCTCCAGGTTTTCTTGGGCTATAAGTATATTTTCCTCTTCAAGCTCAAGAATCAGCAGGTTATTTTCATACACCGTGTACCCATTTGTTACCTCAGAGTTCAAATTGTGCCTGGTCATATTGAACAAATTTTGACTCTGAGTTTCTCTGATACGTGCTATTTGGTTTTGCCTGGACTGGTTAAAACCGTCAAATATCCGCCAAGCGGCTGTTATGCCATAGTTCCAACCACCGGCTTGCCGAAAGGTAATAATATTAGCCTCACTGTCAGCAGTGGTTAGGCTATACCCTGCATATAACCCTATGGTGGGGAAAAACAATGAATTTGAAATTTTCTTGTCAATGGTGGCCAAATTTCTGTTCACGGCTGCCTGAAGGAGCGACTTATTCCTTCCGGTCATTTCATCAACAAGATTTTCCAAGGTTAGGCGGTCTTCAAACCTATAGTCGTGTTCTATGCCATATTCTGCGTCTTCTACCCCCATCAGTCTGTTAAGTTCAATTTTCCCACTGCGCATTTCAGTTTTCTGGCGCAGCATGTTAGAGCGTTGGAGGTTATAATCCACCCTGGCCTGGAGAACTTCCGCCCGTGGCGCTACCCCTGCCTCTAAGCGATCTTCACTAAGCCTTAATTTTTGCAGCGCAATATCTGCTGCTTCTGAGTAGGCATTAAGCAATTGTTGCTGTAAAACAAGGTTGTTATAGGCATTAAGCACCTGCTGAACCGTGTTCTCGATAGTTTCTTTCATCCTATACTCTTCAAGCACGTCCAACTCTTTGAGCCGGTCATACTGCCAAAACATACTCATACCGTCAAAAAGTGTCCAGTTTAGCAAAGCCCCCACACTTCTGGTCCTAGATGCTGCATTGTCACGATCTACCACATCGCCATCAATAAACTGTAACCTGGTATCTTCTATAGCGTGTTGCTCTGTGGCTGTAACATCTATTGTTGGCAGCATGCCAGCATTACCAATATACACATTTTGTTTCACCGTCTCCTTGTCAACCCGGGCAATAATAATATCATGGTTATTGCGCAATGCCTCTTCCACAGCGGCTTCTGGTGTAAGCGTTTCCTGTGCAGCGATTGGGCAGGTACTCAAAAACAATAAACAGAAACTAAGCTTCCAATACTTCCACATTTGATGTTACTTCCTTCTTTTTTGCCGGGCTGGTCAGCCATGTATAAACGGCAGGTATAATAAACAAAGTTAAAAATCCAGAAAACAATAGTCCACCTACAACCGCAATTCCTAAGGACTGACGGCTACCAGAAGATGAACCTAAGGACATGGCAAGTGGCAAAATACCTAAAATGGTGGCCATGCTGGTCATGAGAATAGGTCTTAAACGTTGAGTAGAAGCTTCCAAGGCAGCTTTTAACACCGACATTCCCGCCTCTTTTTTCTGATTGGCAAACTCAACAATCAAAATACCGTTTTTGGTCACAAGTCCAACCAGCATGATGATCCCAATCTGGCTAAACACATTAAAAGTTTGATCAAAATACCATAAACTCAACAAAGCACCTGCGACAGCCATAGGTACGGTCAATAAAATAATAAAAGGATCCCTGAAACTATTGAACTGAGCGGAAAGCACAAGGTACACAAGCAACAAAGCGAGACCAAAGGCAAAATATAAACTTTTTGAACTGTCTGAAAAGTCTTTAGACTGCCCTGCCAGCGCTGTACTGTAGTGTTCATCCAAGACTTTTTCTTTTACCTCATCCAAAGCAGCAATACCGTCACCCAAGGTATACCCAGGGCTCATGCCCCCTGATATGGTTGCGGATGCATAACGGTTAAAACGGTACCTCGCCGGAGGATTTACTTCTTCTTTAAGTGTTACAATGTTATCCAACTGAACCATCTTTCCACTTTTAGTCCTGACTTGTAGGTTCAGGATATCTGTAGGTTTGTCCCTATATTGACGGGTCACCTGTCCAATTACCTGATATTGCCGGCCATCCATGATATAGTAGCCATATCGTTGTTCACTAAGGGCTAGTTGTAAGGTACGGGCTACATCTTCGACAGACACTCCCAATAAAGAAGCTTTTTCACGGTTTATGTCTAAGGTAATTTCAGGCTTGTTAAATTTAACATCAGCATCCACAAAAGTAAGCTCGGGTCTTTTTCTAGCTTCTTCAAGAAACCTTGGAAGAACGGTTCTCAAAGAGTCAAAAGAAGAGGCAAGAATAACATACTGCAAAGGAGGGCCACCAAAACGGCTACCAATAGTGGGAGGCTGCACCACGGTTGTCCTCAAAGAAGTCACCTTCTTTAATTCAAAGGTAAGTTCATTATAAATGTCCTGTTGGCTTCTTTGCCTATCTTCTGCATCTACCAAATAGATGCTTTGAATACCTGAATTGACCAAACCTGGGGCGCCAAAGCTAGGGGCTACAATGGTTAAAGGTGTCTTTACCTCTGGTATAGCTTCCATCAGCAAGTCATTGAGCATGTCCATATGCTTTTCCATATAGTCATAGCTGATCCCTTCCGGCGCAGTGGCCATAATCCTCAGGTTTGATCTGTCCTCTACCGGAGCAAGTTCACTGTGAATATCTGTGAACAAGAATATGACAAGAGCAAAGCATGCGCCCAGCGCAGGCCATGCCAGCCATCGCCTTTCCAAAAAACTATCAAGAGCTTTTTGGTACGCATTGCTCAACTTATTAAAAAAAGGCTCTGTAGCCAAGTACAGTTTGTTAGGCTTCTCCCTATACTTTAGCACCTTAGAAGACATCATAGGACTGAGTGTCAATGCCACGAAAGAGGAAACAATGACTGCCCCTGATAATACCACTCCAAACTCTTTGAACAGTTGCCCTGTCAACCCATCCATAAAAAGCACCGGAAGGAAAACAGCTACAATGGCTATGGTGGTAGCTATTACAGCAAAATATATTTCTTTGATGCCAGCAAATGCTGCCTGTACCGGATGCATCTTTTGCTCTATCTTGCTATATATGTTCTCCATGACAACAATGGCATCGTCACATACCAGGCCAATGGCCAGTACAATAGCCATAAGGGTCAAAATATTGATGGAGAAGCCAGCAATATACATGATAAAGAAGGCTGAAATAATGGAAACCGGAATGGCTACTACAGGAATAATGGTTGTACGCCAGTCACGCAGGAAAAGGAAAATAACAACTACCACCAAACCAAAGGCTACATATATAGTTTCCTGAACCTCTACAATAGCTTTTCTAACATAAGTGGTAAAGTCATACCCTATTTCAATATCAATATCTTCGGGCACTTCTTTTTTAAGCTGCTCAAGTCTCACATAAAACTCATCAGCAATATCGATAGAGTTGGCATTAGGCTGAGGTTGCACCGACACACCAACCATAGGCGCTCCATTTCTTTTCAGAATATTTCTGGGGTTTTCAGGCCCTAAACCTGCATAACCAATGTCCTTGAAGCGTATAGAGCGACCGTTCTCGTTTCGGATAAGGAGGTTGTCAAAATCTTCTGCAGTAGACAACAATCCGGAGGTTCGTACACTTAGCTCTGTATTGTCCCCTTCTATTCTTCCAGAAGGCAATTCAATATTCTCTCTAGCAAGGGCAACTTGTACATCTTGGGGGCTGACATTAGCCGCTGACATTTTTTGAGGATCCATCCATAAGCGCATAGCAGGTTTTTTTTCGCCAAACACCTGCACCATACTTACCCCTTTGATGGTTTGTATTTTTTCTTTCAGTACATTATTTGCGTACTCGCTTACCTCTAAGATACTTCTGGTATTACTTGAGACAGTCATATATATAATAGACTGTCCAGATGCATCTGATTTATCAACTATGGGATTATCAATATCTTGAGGAAGCTGCCTCCTCGCCCTAGAAACTTGGTCCCGCACATCGTTTGCGGCAGCTTCTAAATCCACTTCTACCTCAAACTCAATCCTGATTATACTTGCTTGTTCCCGGCTAGTAGAGGTAATTTGCTTAATCCCGTCAATAGAGTTGATCGTTTGCTCAAGCGGCTCTGTCACCTGGCTTTCTATAACATCAGCATTCGCACCCGGGTAAGTGGTGGTTACTGTAATGACCGCTGGCTCTACCACAGGGTACTCCCTTATGCCTAAGTACATAAAACCTACTATACCAAAAACCAATAAAACCACAGTCATTACTATGGCCAAAACAGGTCTTTGAATGCTTAGAGCTGATATGTTCATAAATAGGTTATGCTGTTATTATTTAACTAATACATCCATGCCCGGACGCAACTGTATCATGCCAGAGGTAATGACAGTATCTCCAGGGTTTACCCCTTTGGCCAAATACGTCATCTGTTCTTTTCTAAAGCCAATTTCGACAGGAGCCACTTCCACTTTACCGCTTTTGTAAAGGTATACTTTATGTCCGCGAATATCAGGCACAATTGCTTCTGAAGGAACTAATATGCCATTTTCGATCTGATCAAGCACAAGTTCTACTTCTGCAAAAGCTCCGGGGAACACAGTTTTTTGATGTTGCGTAGATAAAGCCCGAACCATAATGGTACGACTGTCTGGATCAATTTTAGGGTCGATGGCATATATCTCAGCAGGGAAATCCTCTTTTACTCCTGGAATGGTATATCTTACTTTCTGCCCTTTCCTAACATACATAGCGTATTTTCCAGGGATACTAAACTCGATTTTCAGCTTGCTTACATCTTGCAGACCCGCAATATTGGTGGCAGATGACACAAAGGTTCCTGTGCTTATGTTTCTCAGACCAATTATGCCAGAAAATGGCGCCCTGACCTCAGTCCTGGATATACGAGCCCGTAGCAATGCTTCTTCCGCTTTAAGTACGTTTAGTTCATTGAGCGCTATATCATACTCCGCCTGGCTAGCGCCTCCTTTTTTTAATAGCGTATTCTGCCTTTTTTCCTGTTCTTCGGCAAGCTTTATTTGGTGAATAACTTTAGATAGCTCAGCCTGCAAGTCACGGTCATCTAATTTTACAAGCAGCGTTCCCTTTCTGACCAGCGTACCTTCATTAAAATGTATACCCGTTACCCGACCTGATACTTCAGGTTGTAATGTTACTTCTTCATTGGCCAATACCGTCCCGGTAGAGGTTATTTTATTATCTAATGTTGCACCACTTACTTGATGGATATTTACAGCCATAGCTGAAGTACCTGCTTGAGCCCTTTTGGTGCTTTTTCCCTGCGAAGACCGTAATTTGGGCAAGGCTGCTAAATAAACCACTATTGATATAGCGGCCGCCCAAACAAGGAGCTTGAAAAGCTTTTTCATTTCTTTTTAAATTAAAAAATGAAGTTATAACATTTATTCAGTGAATGCAAAACAAAGAACGACGCCATGCCGTTCGCTTTCCTCCAACAATTCTATGCTTCAAAAGTTTCCCATAAAAGGGATAAATGTGAAAGGTATGAAAGAAAAAAAAGGAAGTGCTTTTTGGAGCGGAAGCCTAAGAGAAGGCAAAGGGCATATTAGTGTTGAAAGTGGTACATTTGAAAAAGTTCCTTATTCGTTCAGTCAACGTTTTGAGGACTCGAAAGGTGCAAACCCTGAGGAGTTGATTGGTGCGGCGCATGCTTCTTGTTTTTCCATGTCGCTTGCTCACGAGCTATCTATTGCTGGCTTTGTTGTCAAGGCTATTCATACAGAAGACAAAGTCCATTTAGAAAAAGGCGGTGATGGTTTTCAAATAACATTAATTGAAATTTTCTGTGATGCAGAAATATTAAACATTGACGATGAGACTTTCCAAGACTTTGCGGAAAATGCAAGCAAAAACTGTCCTGTGGCGAAAGCTTTACAAGGCGTGAAATTTAAGATAAATGCACGCCTAAGACACGCTGAAGAAGTTTGATGGACAGGTTTTGAGATAAAGAGAGTCGGCTTTAGGGCCGACCTTTGTTTTTTAACTGGTTTGGGTTGTTTACTTGAAGCACATTGGCCATTTCCTGGTTTACGGATTTCAAAGCTATTCTTGACTCCAATATCAACAGCATACTTGCTAAAAACAACAACATAGCACCGAGCATCCCAGACATTAACGGGAAATAAGCAAATTCTGCATTGGTGATCTCAAAAATACCAATTAAAAAGCTTGTGAGGATAAAGATACTTATTGCCAAGTAAAGTGATGTCATCGCTTTTTGTAACAACCGTGCCCTGTTAGAAGCAAACTGTAGTTGGTGATACAGAAATTCAAACTTTGTGTTGGCTTTATCACTAGGCTCCTCTGTCAGCTTTTCAAATTGGTCGCTGAGTTTTCGTGTACGTTCTATACTTCTTGCCAACCTTTGTGAGGTAGTCAGTAATAATGAACCTGTTGCCACAATAAGGATCGCCGGCGTAATCATCGCCGACAATATGGTAATCACTACGGAAAGGTCTCCCATAAAAATTAATGAATTATGAACTTTCTGAGTAAGCCATAGTGCCAGTAATGGCTTTATGACTATGGCTACTATCTAATCTACTAAACTGTATTACCACAGGCACATTGGAGGAAATTACAGCTGAGTAATCCTTACCTAATGGAATTGCCCGAGGATCTATTAAATCATTAAACCTTACTTTTCTTACCCTGCGTGCCTCAACTTTCAGATTATATGGCCCCAAAGGAGCATCATCTCCATAGTAAATGGTAATATTGAGATCAGCTTCCTCTTGAGACACATTGAGTACCGACATTTTGTCATTGCTGACCATTTCAGGCTCATGGCCATTACTTTTTGCTGGGATATGCCCCCCAGGCACAATCCACATGTTTTTCCCTAGTGCTTCCATGTTTTATACGTGTAATAGTTTTTTCAAATAACTATTTAAAAAAATCCCTTTAGGATCCATCATCCTGCGAACCTTCATAAAATCATCCCACCGAGGGTACAGGTCTCTCAAAGTGTCAGCGGTAAGGGTATGTTTCTTACCCCAGTGTGGACGGCCTCCATAAGCCCGGAATATAGGTTCGATATCCTTAAAATATGGCCAATATGGAAGTCCCAGATTCTGCAAAATTGCTATAGTTACAGAATCCCTTTGGTAAAATGGGCTTAGCCAAGAATTGTCCCCTTGTACAGTCCTGTACAGTACACGCCAACCAACATAATCCCTATGCTTTTGCTTCACCCTTTTTCTTACCTCAGCAAAGCAATCAGGGCCAGCTTCGGCAGGCAAGGCATATTCCATTTCCTCATACTTTAAGTGTCGAAATTTTGGTAGAATTTCATTTAACCATCCTGTTTTTTCCTTAGCGAGTTTTGCATAAGGCAAGAGTTGCTCTTTCTGCCCTTGCAGGTTATGCGTACGAAGTTTGACCAAGTCGTTACGCGGGTACCAGTAAAAATCAAAATTCCGGTTATTTTGGACAAGATCATTAAGATGTTGCATAGCCACATCTACATGGGTACAATACTCCTTACGGTCTAGTTGTAAAGCAGGTGTGGTATTAAGGATCATTTTTGTAAATACACCTAAAGCCCCCATAGATACCCTTAGCGCATCCATCATTTCTGGATCCTTATCATAATCGAAACTTAAAACATCACCTTTCCCGTTTACCATCTCCACTCCATGCAGCATTGCCGAAAGATTGGGAAGTCCAATTCCTGTACCATGCGTCCCAGTGCCTATGGCACCCGACAAGTTCTGCATGTCCACATCACCTGTGTTATGCAGCGAAAAACCTAGTTTTAGCAACTCTTGGCCTATTTCACCTACAGTCATTCCGGGATAAATGGTAGCTTGCTGCTTTTCTATGTCATAAGAGTGAACTCCTTTCATTTGATTAAATGAAAGCAAGGTGTCGCTTGTCTGCAACAAAGGAGAAGATGAGTGACCGGCGCCCGCCACGCGTATAGTTTTGTCTTTGTACAATGCCCGACGTACCAAATCAGAAACTTCTTCCGTTGATCTTGGCTCTGCTATAGTTTCGGGTGTAAATTTCACACTCCCCGACCAGTTAACAAACGTCTTTTCCTTTTTCTTGACCCAAGGGATAATTTTATTAATTCGCTTCCTTATTCCTGCCATCACATTTCTCTTTTTATAGAAACAAGCCTGCAAGGGTCAAGGTTATAAAAAAAGGAGAACATTTCTGCCTCCTTTTTATAAAAGTAGTATGCTTCTAAAAAAAGCGCTAATCCAAGTCTATAACCAATATTTTGTTTTCCTTCATTTTAGGGATCCAAAGTTTTTTGCTGATCGGGTTGTAAAAAAAGTCTCCAGGTCCATCAATCTTATGGTCCGAGATAGCTTTGATTTCTCCAGTTGCCAAATCAAGCATTTTTATACCACCTTTATCGCCATAAGCCAGCCAATCAGAAAAAAGTACATGCCCATTATCAATAGCCACACCATCTATATTGCCTTGATAGCTGCTAATTTCTTCATAAAGCACGGCGTCTCCTGCAAAAGTTATCATTCCTAAGTCCCCATTATTACCGTTGGCATTATCCTCCCTTCCAAACATACCTACATATAAAATATGTTCTTCTGCATCCCATGACAGCCCATTAGGCTTTTGCACTTCTTGTATTACCCTATAGCTCTTAGAAGTTAGGTCAACTTCATAAATTTTTCCTATATCCATGGCAGAAACAAACAGCGCAGAATCATTTTTAACAGCTATATCATTCAACAACAATGTTTTCTCACGCGAAAAATCAAGATCGAAAACCTTTTCTCTAGTAGTCAGGTCAAAACCTTTTAAACGATCGATATCAGTTACGTACAAAACATTATTAACCACTCCCATTCCTTTAGGTGAATGTAAGGTATCGTTTAGTGGCAGGTAATGCATATCTATCACATCACCGTCTTCATTCATTTTACTGATAAAACCATCTCCATCCTTTTCTAAAGGCTCAAACTTCTTTCCTACGTTGGAAACATATAGATACTTTTCATGCTGAACCACACCTTCTGGTAGCGCAAAACCATCTATTTCCTGCTCTTTTTCTAATGAAGCCCCGGAGCATGAAGCAAACAATGCCACTACAGCAATCTTTATGTATTTCTTCATAGAATGTTTTTAAACAAAATTAGTGGCATTAATGCATAACAAAAAGTTTTATACAATATTTTGTTTATGAAATAACATTAGCTTCCCGTTGGAAAAGACAAACCTACTGAAGAAGCTATAGCAACAAAGACTCTCTAGCAGTTACTCTTTCTTTTGATCCGTTTTAATCATCCCCGTACCGACACTAAAGAAAATAATGATTACGATAAACACTACCAAGCCTGTTATCCAGTTATCCAAACCATGTTGTATAAAAACTTATGCAGTATAAATCAATCCTGCTGCACCAAGCAAGGTCAAAATCGATCCAAAAATTTTCATCAGGTTCATAACAATCCTTTTGTATAAAAACATCATAAACAGGGGAAGGTTTAACCTGAAATATGCATTAGAACTTTCTATTGGTTCTTTTGCCCTCGTAAAGAAATCTAATGAATAATCCAGTTTTTTTGCTTGATTTTCAGAATAAGTATAAAAATTTCGTTATAGATTTTTTATTTTTGCGCATATTAAAAATATCTCTACCATGTTAAAACATATCGTTTGCTGGAAAATCAAAGACCAGGCAGATAAAAAGGAAAATATTGAAAAAATGAAGGAGAAACTAGAGGCTTTGCCTGAAAAAATATCCGAAATTGTAGAATTTGAAGTAGGCATCAACATCGACCCTTCTGATGCGGCATACGATATAAGTTTATATTCTTCTTTCAAAGACCAAGAAGCCTTAGCTACCTACCAAAAGCACCCTGAACATGTAGAAGTTGGGAAACTCATAAAAGAAATCACTGAATCACGTGTGGTTTCCGACTATATTATTTAACATTTATGTCGCAGAAAGATCTTTCAGTGCAGTTATTCTTGGCTGATTGGCATCAGATATTACCTACCATCCATGAGTGTTCGGTAGTTTTGTCTAAAGCTGAAAATGAACGTGCCGCCTTGTTCCATAAAAGGCGCTATGCCGAAGAGTTTATTGCCTGTAGAATACTTTTGAGAAAAGTATTGTACAGTGTTACAGGGGTTTCTCCAGAAAAATTAGAGATCCTTTACACAGAACAAGGCAAGCCGTATTTAGTACTAGATTCGCATAAAGATTTAAAATTCAGTATTTCGCACTCCTCAAATATGTGTCTAATTGGAATTAGCCATTTACATGAAATAGGGGTAGACATTGAAAAAATCCGTCCGCTGGATCATAGTACACTTTCTGCTCGTTTTTATTCTAAAGCCGAAATTGCCAACTACCAATCCTTACAAGGAGACGAGCAGGAGCTTGCCTTTTTTGACACCTGGACTAGAAAAGAAGCTTGTGCCAAAGCCAATGGAGGAGGATTAAGGTTTAAAATATCAGAACTGGACACCGGAAAACCGGGAACTTTATTTAAATCTTTTGTCCCAGGAAACTGCAAGGATTCTTTTTATGTAAAAAATGTAAAAGTTACCGAAAGCTTTTCCGCTGCTGTTGCTTTGCTGGGCAAAGAAAATTTTGAGGTAGCACTTTCGGATTTTCAAATAAAGCCTTATATGCAATAGGCTTTTATTAAACGCACAAAGCTCCTAACAGAAAAGTAGTATATCGAAAGCAAATATAAAAGGGTAGAAGACTGTAATCCTCTACCCTTTTTATGTAGGGCGCACTGAAAAACGTCCAGAATGTTTACCTGTTTATATTTGTATAAAAGTTAGGAGGTATAGGTGCAAGGGTTTTTCGGTTACTTCTTATTTTTCCGTGCACAGTAAATTGAGAAGCTTTTAACCCAATACTTTTTTGGGCTAGCCACAAGCGCACAATCTACTTTATGGCCTTACATTCGAAGTATTCCAATACGTCTTCATGCAAGGCCATGCGTATCTTGCACACTTGTGACTTTTTCAGCAGGCCCTATGTATATATCAAGCGACTCCCACCACTGAAAAAGAACTTTTACTAGGTTCAGGTTTATAGTCTTTCTCTCTACCAACTTTTCTCAAAAAACTATAATGTGATTTAAGAGCATCAAAAAAGGTAGGCTTGTCATAATATGGCATATTATGCTCCTTGGCTGTTTGTCTAACTATAGCCCCCAGTTTAGGATAATGAATGCTGCAAATATTAGGGAACAAATGGTGTTCTATTTGTTGATTCAACCCTCCCGTCAAAAATGCTGCAAGTTTGCTGTTGCTGCAAAAATTGGCCGTAGTGTACATTTGGTGTACAAACCAATCATTTTCCAGTACGCCACTCGGTTGCGGTTGAGGAAAATGCACTTCCTCAATGCCATGGGCTAACATAAAAACTATTGCAAGATAAAAACCCGCAAACATGTGCATGACGAGAAAGCCCAGCAAGGTATGCAACCAAAACTGCTCAAGCATAACAAAAGGAACCACAATAAAAAGGGTGTAGGCAATGGCCTTATAGAAAAACAGATAAAAATATTCTTTTGCCGGATGCTTCTTATTGTGAAAATTTCCTACTTCATTTTTAAAGAACTTTTCGTAATCTTTTTTGAACCACCACGAAATTGTCGCCAAACAGTATAAGAAGAAAGCATAGAAGTGCTGGTAACGGTGTACTTTTTTAAGTTCCGCACCTGGCGAAAGGCGTATTATGCTCACAGGAGAAATATCTTCGTCATAACCATGGATATTAGTGTAGGTATGATGCGCTACATTGTGCATGTTCTTCCACATATAAGCGCTGGCCCCATTAAAATTAAATGTATGAGACAGCAAATTATTGACCCACTTTTTCTTAGAGTAAGCACCGTGAATCGCATCATGTCCAATGTTTACTGTAACCAAAGCTAAAGACACCCCAAGTATAGCAAATAATAAATAGTTAACTGGGGTTGAGAAATTGCCAAAGATCAACAAACAATACGAACCAGCCCATAGTGATAGATGGAAAGCCGTTTTAAGTGCCATACTTCCATTGGCATGGACAGATGTGTTGTTTTCTTTGAAATAATCTCTGACACGTTTACGCAAAACTTTAGAAAAATCTTGATTTTCCTTAGGCTTAAATCTTAAAGGTTTGGGCATTCTGTGGATTCTATATAAGATTGGTAAATTAATTTAACTTTAAAGATAGTGATAATTTGCTTTTAAATAAAGAGGTTAGACCTAGAATATGCAAAAGAACAATGGCACATGGCCGTCTTATGAGGAAATCTATCACATAGTTTAGGTTTAACATGGTATCACTTGGTATTAGTTTTACCTCATTAGTGGAATAGTATTGAAAATATAAATGTTATTTTTGCGTATAATAAACAAGTCCTCATACCTAAAAACACCTTTAATATTAAAAAGCTCATATACATTATATTATCTATTTGCTCTTTATTAGCAATAGTTTATTTTCTTTCTGTAGAAAATATAGACTATACCAGCTATAAAGAAACACGATATTATAACATCATGTCCGAGCGGATCGATAGCCTTCCTCCTATCATGGACTTGCCGGAGGGACAGCTCAATGCAGGATGGGGGAAAAAAAATATAGTTCCTGACGAACCAATGAGAATGGCCGGCATAGGCATACGCAAGCCTTATGAGCAAGTTCATGATTCTACCTTTGCACGGGCACTGGTCATCAACAATGGCTTTGAAAAAGTGGCCATTATTTCATTAGACCTGCTAATTTTTCCGCCTATAGTAGCGGATAAAGTCATCAATGAGCTAAAACAAAAGGGATATTCCAGCCAAAACCTATATTTTTCAGCAACACATACGCACAATGCTGCCGGCGGCTGGATCAAAGGTCCGGCGGGAAGAATAATAGCAGGAAAATACCAAGAGAAGTATGTGTATCAGCTTGTAAATGCTGTTGTAGAAGCGGTAAAAGAAGCAGAGAAAGCTGCGGAAGCAGCCCAAGTAGGTTATGGCAGATATGCCGCACCAGAACTTGTCTTTAACCGCTTGGTGGGAGAAAAAGGCAAAACAGATCCGTGGATTCGCTTGCTCAAAATAGAGACCAATTCGGGCAAACAAGCAGCCATGGTAACTTTTTCTGCACATGCGGTTTGTCTAGACTATGAAGAACATTCTTTATCCGGAGATTATCCAGGTAAGCTCGTCAAACTTTTGGAAGAAGAGGGCAGTATGGACTTCGCTGTTTTTTGTGCAGGAGCTGTAGGAAGCCACGGCCCCAAAGCAGATGGAGCTGAAAACTTCGACAAAATGGATAGTTTGGCTACAGGCTTGTTCAGGCACATATCTAAAGGCCATCAGAATATTGCAATGCACGACTCTGCCGACTTGCATACTTTTTATATGCCAGTTGAGCTTAGGGAGCCCCACCTGAAAATAGGGAAAAATACTCGTCTAAGGCCTTGGGTATTCAACTGGATGTTTGGTGATTATGACCCAGGTTTTAAAGTGGCCAAAATCGGGAACACTATTTTGGTAGGCACCCCTTGCGACTTTTCGGGCGAACTTGCATTACCTATAGAGGCCTATTATAAAGAAAAAGGCTATGACCTGATCATCACTTCATTCAACGGCGGGTATATAGGATACATTACTCCTGATGAATATTACGGCCTCGAAAAAATGGAAACTTTTGAAATGAACTGGTTTGGCCCCGAAAACGGCGCATACTTCTCCGAAATATTAATGCGCTTAGCTGATAAGTTGGAGTGAGAAGGGTATCTTTTACAATTAAAATAAGAAATAAAGGCTCTTTCGCCTATGTCTTAAAATGCTATAAATAGCTTTTTTCTTATCTTATACATTGTAACACCAATGGCATCCATAAGACAAACACTCAAAGATTCTTTATACTAGTTGTTTTTTAGGTTTTTTCGCCTAAATTGCACGATAGTAGGGATTCCCAATTTTTCCAAGGTGACTATTTTTAGAACTTACTTTTTGAAGAGCATCTTGTAGGCCGAATTGTTTAATAGGACTTACCCAAAGCGACAAAAGATAAACTGCCAGCGCACTTTTGTTAAAAAGCGACTGGTTATAAACTCCTTTGTAACGCTAAAGCGCCCTATTGCACATTCGAACCAAAGTGTTAAAAACCCGACAGTGTAAAATTTTTTATAAAACCAGTTAGGCCTAGGCCTGTTAAGACTTTTCGTATGCTTTTAGCCAACAAGCACTATACCATGGTCATGGGTATGGACATCCACATGGTGACCATACCGCCCGGAGTACCTTCGCCCATACCGCACCCTTTCATAGGCTTTGTCATGGACCCTATGGACTATGTGCCCTTTATCGGGTCCACGGTGTTTATCAACGGCGTGCCCCGTGGCACCAGCGACACCAACGGCATGCTGGGCATCGCCAAGCACATCCCCATGGGCGGCCCCTTCACCATGATGCCCATGATCGGGCACGAGTCCGTCAACTTCTTCGGCAGCCTTACCGTCAAGGCGCAGGGGATGTCCCTCAGCCCCGCAGGATATATGGTCATGAGCTGCAACGACATCGGCATGCCGCTCACCGCCACCCCCGGCAAAAAGATGAAGCCCAGGCCGAGCCTCTTCCTGCCAAGTTCGCAGACCGTCCCATTGCCGGGCGGAAAGCCTGTCATGGTAGGCGGCCCTTATGCGCCCGACCTGGCCGGTGCCGCCAAAAGGCTGGCCATGTCCTATGGTTTCGGCGGGCTGCTCAAAGTAGGGGGAAAAGCCGGAAAAGCTGGCCTTTCGGCATGCAAAAAAAAGACAAAGGCCGCAGGAAAACATACCAAAGGGCAAAAAGACAGCCTTACAAAATGCATCGGTGACCCTGTGGATATGGTCACAGGGCGCGTTATTTACGGGGGCACGGACTTTGAGCTCCCCGGGCCACTGCCGGTCACCTGGGAAAGGAACTGGTACTCGGACTCCTCCTATGAAGGGCCGCTGGGACACGGTATGCACCATTGCTACGACCTTTCCCTGCACTTTTTCAAAGAAGAAGAGGCCATCATGCTGGTGCTGCCCGACGGCAGGACAGCCTCCTTCCCGTTTTTGGTGGCAGAGGGCGAATCCTTCTACAACCGCATGGAAAAGCTCACCCTTACCTGTGTCAACTTTAGGGAATACCGCCTGAAAGACCATGAAAAAAACCTAACCTATACCTTCCGGAAAGAAGGCAGGGAGTTTTTCAGCCCCGTAAAACTTGAAAACACGGCCGGACAGGCCTTGTATTTTACCTATAACCAGCGCAGCTGCCTGACCTGGATCACCGACACGGCAGGCCGTGAGATCAGGCTGCACCTGGACCATGAGGACAGGATCAAGAAAATTACCGCCAGGCACAAAAAGAAAGAAAAGACCCTGGTGGAATACCGATATAACGAGGCCGGCGACATGGAGGTGGTTGCCGACGCCCTCGGACAGGAAACAAGGATGCAGTACCGCAACCACCTGATGGTGGCCAAGACCGACCGCAACGGACAGACATTTTACTGGGAGTACGACGGCCACTCCACCGGTGCCAGGTGCATCCATACTTGGGGCGACGGGGGCTTGTTGGAAGTCAGGCTGGATTACGGACAGGGCAAAAACGTGATGACGGACTCCCTGGGCCGCAAGACCGTGTGTTACTACAATGCAGACAACCTCTGTACACAGATAACAGACCCGGAGGGCAACCATATCTTCCACGAGTACACCGACTATTTTGAACCCTACCGGGACATTGACGAAGAAGGCAACCTGACGGGCTATACCTACGATGACCGGGGCAACCTCAAATCGGTGGTGTACCCCGACATGACCTCTTCCGTGTTTGTCTATGACGACCAAGACCGCCAGATACTGTCGGTCAGCCCCGAAGGGAGGAGCACGGTAAAGGTCTACAACGAACAGGGACTTCTGTGGTCGGTGGAAGACCCCGACGGCAGCGTCAGCAGCTTCCAGTACAACGGACAGGGGCTGGTGGAAAGCATACGGGACAACAAAGGGCGGCACACAACATTCAAGTACGACGGGGACCACAACCTGGCACAGGTCACCTTCCCCGACGGTGCAGAACAGGAGTGGTGCTATGACGCCTTCGGGCGGTGCTTCTACTCCAAAGACCCCGAAAAGCGCGAGCAGAACTTCTACTATGACGACCTCGGGCGGCCCGTGCGCGTGTGCCTGGCCGACGGCAACATCATAAAGCTGTCCTACAATGCCTATGACGAGGTGGTCCGTGCCGAGGACATGCAGCACAAGGTGCGCTTTGAGTACACGCCCCTCGGCAGCATCAAGCTGCGGGAGGAGGACGGTGCCAAGGTACACTTCAGGTACGATACCGAAGAGCAGCTCAAGGCCATAATCAACGAGCACGGGGAGGTATACCGCTTCAAAAGGAACGGCAGGGGCGATATCGTGGAGGAGGCGGGCTTTGACGGCCTTACCAGAAAATACGTCCGCGACAAAGCGGGCAAGGTAATAAAAGTGGAAAGGCCGGGCGGCAGGCACACCACCTATGAATATAACCGCAAGGGCCAGATCTGGCGCGCCGAACACAGCGACGGCACTTGGGAGACCTATGCCTACGACAAGGACGGCCAGCTGATAGAGGCGGTAAACCAGCACAGCAAGGTGATCCTCACCCGCGACAAGAACGGCAGGGTAATCAAAGAAGACCAGGACGGCTACACGGTAGAGAGCAGCTACGACAAACTGGGGCTGAGGCAGCACATTGGCAGCAGCCTCGGGGCGGACATACAGCTGGGGCGCAACGAGTCCGGTTTTGTCACCAGTATGCAGGCCAGCCAGCAGGGCATGAAACTCCCGTGGCAGGCAGAGATCACCTACAACAGCCTTGGACAGGAACTGGACAGGGTACTCGGCATCGGCAACGTAAAGAACCAGTTCGCCTACGACCTGTCGGGGCGCCCGAGGGAACAGAAGACCTGGAACGGTACCGGTGCCCGTCGCCTGCACCGCCACAAGCAATATTACTGGCACCCCAACGACCGCCTCCAGCGCATCCACGACGTGCTGACAGACACTGCCACCAGGTTCCGGCACGACAGCTTCGGCAACCTGATCGAAAGCCTGACCGTTCAGGAATATCGTATACAGGGAAAGGAAAACTACTTCCGTGACGAAGTCGGGAACATATTCCGTGAAGAGGAAAAGAAAGACCGGAAATACGGCGCGGGCGGAAAGCTGCTGGAAAACAAAGGGGACAAGTACAGTTACGACGAGGAAGGCAATTTAATACAAAAGACGACCAAAGAGGGCAACTGGATTTACGAGTGGAACGGCAACGGCAGCCTGAAACAAGTGACCCGCCCCGATAACAAAACCGTCAGTTTCGAGTATGATGCTTTAGGGCGCAGGACCGCCAAGTTATTTGACGGAAAGATTACAAGATGGGTCTGGGACGGGAATACGCCAATTCACGAATGGCATTACAAAACAGAAGACCGTCCAATAGACGTGGTGGACGAGTTCGGGTTTATTTCTAAGGACAGAGAGGAACCTGTAGAAAACCTCATTACTTGGGTTTTCGATGATGGCTCATTCAAACCGGCTGCAAAAATTGTAGACGGAGAGTATTATTCCATCATCAATGATTATCTTGGCACCCCGAAGGAAGCCTATGACAAATACAGCGACTGCGTCTGGAAGTGTGAACATGAAGCGTACGGAAAAGTAAGGAGTTGCGAAGGAGAAGTGGGATTTATTCCATTTAGATTCCAGGGACAGTACCACGATGTGGAGACGGGGCTTTACTACAACCGCTTCCGCTACTACGCCCCTGACGAGGCCATGTATGTGAGCCAGGATCCAATTGGGTTGGAAGGGGGAGATAGGTTTTATGGGTATGTGGGGGATGCTTTGGCAGGAGTTGATCGATTAGGCTTAAACCCAATAGTTGTTATTGGTGAAGGGCAAAAAGCTGTAAATGAAGCAGCTAAATTATTAAAAGCGGCAGGTTATAATGCAGAAAGCATGATGTATCCAAAAGTTCAATGGAAAGGAGGGGTTTTATATGACGGTATGCCAAAAGCGGATTTTGATAAAGCAGTGCAATGGAATAAAGAATGGTTAATGGATAAAATTAAGAACGGTTATACCGTTGTTGATATTGGGTCTGATGGAAGAAGTAAACCAAGTAAATTTTACAAAGCTGAACTTGAGGCAGTTAAAGAAGTCAGAGGGAAGCGAATTAAAGTTAAGATTTTTCCAAATGGAGAAACAGTTGAGCAATTAAGAAGCCGGTTAAAATGTAAATAAATATGAGATTGGATTGTTTTGTAAATGTAATATCAATTGATCCTGCTTTAGAGTTTTATGTAAATGAATTAGGGTTCTTTAATATCAAATATGATTTTGGTATGGGTAATGTTCTAATTTCACATAATGAAAACTCGGATATATGTTTAAGACTAAAAGAGCATAATCTTCAACCTTCACCTGATATTGTTTTTGCATTGGAAGTCAAAAACTGTAAAGATCAATTTGAAATATTTAAAAGTTTTAAGTTTAAAAGTGGAGGCCAATTGTCTTCTAATAATTTACTTGAATACCCTGTTGAATCAAGTTTCATTATTAAAGATCCATCAGGAAACAAAATTCTTATTTTTGAACCGAACTATTAATTTATAAGTCAAAAAAAGCTTTTTTAAGGTAAGCGTTCGGGCAAGAACACGTTGATTTTATAAATTTACCCCCTTCTGGTCGAAGTTTAACGAAGCATAACTTCGACCAATAATCATTAAAGCTTTCAGCTTTCGTAAATCATGGAACTAGCAATAAAAAAAGAATTACTGTCATAGGAAGAATGGATGACCTGCGAAAATATGATAATGATCCTATTTTTGACACTTGGCATAAATCAGGGCGAAAGCCTAAACCAGGAGAGCCCCCTGTTACCTGGAAAGAAAATGAAAAATGGCTTCAAGATAGAATTGATCGTGGTGATAAGTTTTGGATTGCTACAGATCCCAACACTCTGCCTTCTGTTAAAAATGGATATGTTCCAGGTCAACCCAATGGATATTTTACAGCTAGAGAACTGGCTCACTTAAATAAGAATGGAATTAAACCAAAATATAAACCGTAAATTATGCAAGGGTATCAGATAATCGAATTAGAATATGTTGATGATTTAATTAAACGTAAGGTTAGTTTAGAGTTCCAGGTCTCAATTATATTGTGGCTAATTGATTCTTGTAAACAAGATCTTGTTTGTGCTCAACTTCCAATACAGATTCATTTAATTAAAGTAGATTATATGGGTGAGTATCCAGCAATTGGAATAAAGTATTTAGAAGACCAAAACCAAGAGGATGATTTTTCAGATAAAATAGAAGTTTTTTGTAATTCGACTATCAAAACCAGTTCTTTTGAGAGGTTTTCGATATTTCTAACTGAACACTATGATCAAATACAAGAAGAGGTGCGAAAATTTGCATACTAGTTTGTTTTTAATTTTGAAAAGACAAAACCATTTAAAACCTTTGGATATTCAAATTATCAGGCCATCAGCATGCTGTGGCTGATGGTCTGCTTTTTTTTATTCCGGCATAAGGTATAAACTTTGATTTGATGTCCTCCCGCGCGAAGATTCTGGTATAGCCGGATAAAAAACAAAAAACTGGTTCGAACGTCTGTTCGGACCTTTTTTGTTTTTTGCAGACCGGATCCTTCCCATCATAAATGATTATCTTGGCACCCCGAAGGAAGCCTATGACAAATACGGAGACAGCGTCTGGAAGTGCGAGCATGAAGCGTACGGGAAGGTAAAAAGTTGTGAAGGGGAGGTGGATTTTATACCTTTCCGCTTTCAAGGCCAGTACCACGATGTGGAGACGGGGCTTTACTACAACCGCTTCCGCTATTACGCCCCGGACGAGGCGATGTACGTGAGTCAGGATCCGATTGGGTTGGAAGGGGGAGATAGGTTTTATGAGTATGTGCATGACTCTAATGCTTGGGTGGATGTTTTGGGGCTTAGGTGTAGCAATGCTGAAATTAGATTAGATTACAATGCAAATGTAAATCTATTAGAAAGTTTAGGGGATAGACTACTTGCAAAAGGCTTTAGTGAAAAAGCTGTAGCTAAATATTTGCATCAAAAAAGGAGGGCTTTGGGAGTTTTATATAAAGACGCGACCCCAGCTAATTTATTAGAGTTAATTTCCTACCGAAATGTTCTTAAATATAATGATAGACTGGGGCCATCTTTTGAAAGTCTTGCTAAAGATTTAGAATTTAGTTCAATAATAAAGATGGCATCAAAGACTGCGGGTAAAAATGCAAGCACGCTTTTTGAAACACTTCAAAAAGATCTGCCAGCAACAGGAAAGAAATCGTTAAGTGCAATGGGATTTATTTAGATTTATGGAGATTATTTTAAAAAATTATTACGACAAAAATTCTTTGCTATCTTTTGATGTTAAAAGTGGAATGTCTGAAAATGTAAAATTAGGCACGAATGTTAATACCAAAGGCTTTTATGACATTTGGGGTAATATTGTATTTGGTATTTATAGTTGGCAAAATGAAGCTTTCTTTTTTGTTAATAAAAACATCATTTCATTTAAAAGTATTCAAGAAATATCTTTCAAAGAAAAAGAAGAATCAATATCAGAATTAATTATAAATCTTGAAAATGGTGAATCTATAAAATTAATTACTGAAAAAGATATGGAGTCTTCATCAGATTTATTTTATGCTGAAGATGAGTCAGATCTTAATTTAGGTATTTTAATGTCAAGATTGCATAATAATAAAGCTTTTCAAGAGCAATTTATTACTTATAATTAATGAACATTTTTAGTATTTGTTTTAGTAAAGGGCTTTATATAAATTGCCCAATAGGCTGAGTTTTGTTAAAGTATGCATAGTGGCTTTGTATTAATTACTGCAATTTACAACGCAAGATAAACCTTAAAATGTAGTCTTTCAGTTACTGTAAATGTCAGACCATCAGTTTTGTTAAATTGCTGGCCTGACATTTCTTTTGATCTTTCATTTATAATTGTACTCTTGGGTTGTATTTTTTTTAAGCAACACATCTCTAGCCTTTCTACATTGTCAATTTGTTTTGAATACCGATATTTATTGGGGAAATTACCGTCAGATAGGACGTTTACGGGAACCTTAGGCTCATTCCATCACAAATGATTATCTTGGCACCCCGAAAGAGGCCTATGACAAATACGGCGACTGCGTCTGGAAATGCGAGCATGAGGCGTACGGAAAGGTAAAATCTTGCGAAGGAGCAGAGGGTTTCATACCTTTTAGATTCCGGGCCTGTCCCGAAGCGCAGCATTCGGGAGGCAGTATCATGATGTGGAGACGGGTCTTTACTATAACCGCTTCCGCTACTACGCCCCTGACGAGGCGATGTATGTGAGTCAGGATCCGATTGGGTTGGCAGGGGGTGACAGGTTTTATGGGTATGTGAAGGATTGTAATGCTTGGGTGGATGTATTAGGGTTGAGTGAGTGTAAACCGAAGGGGAAAAAAATTAATAGAACCGTATACAGGTTCGAACGGCCAGATAGAATTTCTACAACTTGGACAACTCATCCAGGAAATGTTTCAGCGAGACATAGGTATACTAAGCCAGGGGTAGGTGGAGTTTATGGTGCTAATTCAAAAAAAACTGCTTTAGCAGAGGTTAATCATTGGGAAGCCGGAGAAGGGAAAATTTTAACAAGTAAAAAGGTTGAACTTAATAATGTTCTTGACTTAACTGATGCAAAAGTGAGAAACAGTTTAGGCATTAATTTAAAAGAGATTACTGGCAATGATTATACCTCTACACAAAAAATAGGTGATTGGGCTATAAAAAATGGTTACGATGGCATTCTAGCTCCGTCTGCCAGAAATGCTACTGGCACTAATTTAATTGGCTTTACAGGACTTTAGAAGACATATGTTATGAGCGAAGGAATTGAACAATATTATGGGCTAGAGGGTGATAGAGACTGGGAAAATGTGATTAAGACTTCCATGTCGGTATGGAAAGAATCAGATTACCAAAAAGAGCTTGTTGATAAACTAAAAGGTAGAAAAGATTTAGCTATTGTTATTTATGACAGATTAGGAGAACATAGCTTAGATTGGTTAGAAAAAAAGGTGCCTGGGCTGGAGTACTTAACACCTCTTGAGTGTTTGAAATCTCAAAAATTATTGCAGCGACTGAAAGAAGCTTTGATGAGAATGGGGTAATTTTTTAACAATAAACCCTGCCGGTGCGCTGCAAGGCACAACGCCAGACAAAACCATATTTACCCCTTCGAATATTCAAATTGCCGGACCATCAGATGTTTGAAATCTGATGGCCTGTTTTCTATTCTTATTTTATGTTGAAAGTTCCTTAAAGAACCATTTTCGGATTGGCGATATTTAACTGATTCCGCAATCCATCTGGTTTATTTTATGCTTTCTTTACCAGTTTCGGTTATTTGTAAAGAAAATAATAGTGTTTGTGCGGCATTTTTCCGCTACTTCCAGAGGAATAAGTAAAAAAAGAGAAGCTATATGACGGAAAGATCACAAGATGGGTATGGGACGGCAACGTACCGCTGAACGAGTGGAAATACGACCTCGAAGACAGGCCCAAAGACGTGGTGGACGAGTTCGGGTTCATTTCTAAGGACAGAGAAGAGCCCGTAGAGAACCTCGTCACATGGGTTTTCGATGATGGCTCATTCAAACCTGCCGCAAAAATTGTAGACGGAGAGTATTATTCCATCATAAATGACTATCTTGGCACCCCGAAAGAAGCCTATGACAAATACGGCGACTGCGTCTGGAAATGCGAGCATGAGGCCTATGGAAAGGTAAAATCCTGTGAGGGTGAGGTCGGCTTAATTCCGTTCCGTTTCCAAGGCCAGTACCATGATGTGGAGACGGGGCTTTACTATAACCGGTTTAGATATTATGCTCCCGATGAGGCGATGTATGTGAGTCAGGATCCGATTGGGTTGGAAGGGGGAAATCCGACTATTTATGGATATGTTTTTGATGCTAATAATGAAATCGATCCTTTTGGGCTGGAAATGTGCAATGCAAAAGTTTCAAAAGTCGCAAAATGGCAGAAAGCTGTACAAGGAATTGATGGGCCAGGCATAAGTGACCATTTTGCAAAACATGGATCACAGGTAGGTGCGTTTTCAAGAAAAGCCTATGATAAGAGTGCAAGAGAAACAATTAGGAATGGGCGTAGGTTTAACTATAGGGATAGGTCCACTGGTAAAAGACGAATTGGATATTACGATTCTGAAACAGGACTTTTTACAGCAACTACCCAAAGAGGAAATAATGCCATAATTCATACTCATTTTGCAGAAAGTTGGGATAACCTAAGAAAGTTACCAGGGTTCTCAGCAGGGTAGATATCTATGAAAAATAAAAACAAATTGTTACATTCAGTGAACACTAGACTAAAGAAGAATAATTGTTTACCCCATATTGTTTCTTCTTTAGCATATGATATTTTTTACTTGATCTCAAATTATGAAGATGTAGATGACGAACTTATTAAAAATAAATTCCTTGATTATGTAACTAGAAATAATCAGGAGAATCTTTTAGATATCCAAATTGAATATGCTGTTCAGCTTATGGATCATAATTCTAAACTAGAGTATGAGGAGGTACATAAAGTTTTTTCTTTAGTGGATGAGATCTTCGCATTAAAAAAATTAGGCTTAAAAACAGACTTTTTGTGCCACATTTATGAGCAAAAATTAAAAATTTTTCTTCAAAAGGAATTTACAAGAGCAAAAATGGTTGTAGAAGACAGATGGGAGGATTGGAAAAAAGATTGGTGGTGGTATAGAATTTAACTATAGAATTTAACTACCGTATTTAAAACAACGTGGTATTTGGACAATACTTTTCCCTGCACAACGCCAGACAAAACCATATTTAACCCTTCAAATATCCGAATTGTCGGATCATCAGATGTTTGCAGTCTAATGGTCTGTTTTCTATTGTTGTTTTTATTGAAAGTTTTTTAAAGAACCATTTTCGGCTTGGTGATTTTAAAGAGATTCCCCAACCCAATCTAATATCCTTACTTTTCCCCTGTCAGCCTCGGGAGTTTGAAAGGGCTATAAGTGTTTGTCCGGTATTTTTATGCTCATTTAGTTCCTTATGAGCAAGTATGCAAAGGGAACCGTGACCAGAAAGTTTATCATGTTCATCATATGAATCATTAAAAACATGGTTCAGACAAATACGTCCGCGACAAAGCGGGCAAGGTAATAAAAGTGGAAAGGCCGGGCGGCAGGCACACCACCTATGAGTACAACATGAAAGGCCAGATCTGGCGCGCCGAGCACAGCGACGGCACCTGGGAGACCTATGCCTACGACAAGGACGGCCAGCTGATAGAGGCGGTAAACCAGCACAGCAAGGTGATCCTCACCCGCGACAAGAACGGCAGGGTAATCAAAGAAGACCAGGACGGCTACACGGTAGAGAGCAGCTACGACAAACTGGGGCTGAGGCAGCACATTGGCAGCAGCCTCGGGGCGGACATACAGCTGGGGCGCAACGAGTCCGGTTTTGTCACCAGTATGCAGGCCGGCCAGCAGGGCATGAAGCTCCCGTGGCAGGCAGAGATCACCTACAACAGCCTTGGACAGGAACTGGACAGGGTACTCGGCATCGGCAACGTAAAGAACCAATTCGCCTACGACCTGTCGGGACGCCCGAGGGAACAGAAGACCTGGAACGGCACCGGTGCCCGTCGCCTGCACCGCCACAAGCAATATTACTGGCACCCCAACGACCGCCTGCAGCGCATCCACGACGTGCTGACAGACACTGCCACTAGGTTCCGGCACGACAGCTTCGGCAACCTGATCGAAAGCCTGACCGTTCAGGAATATCGTATACGGGGAAAGGAAAACTATTTTAGTGAGGGCGGAGCGTTAAAAAATGATTTGGTAAATCATTTTAGCGACGAGCCAGCTTGCAGGGCTGCAACATATTCCGTGAAGAGGAAAAGAAAGACCGGAAATACGGCGCGGGCGGAAAGCTGCTGGAAAACAAAGGGGACAAGTACAGTTACGACGAGGAAGGCAATTTAATCCAGAAGGCGACCCAAGAGGGCAACTGGATTTACGAGTGGAACGGCAACGGCAGCCTGAAACAAGTGACCCGCCCCGATAACAAAACCGTCAGTTTCGAGTATGATGCTTTAGGGCGCAGGACCGCCAAGTTATTTGACGGAAAGATTACAAGATGGCTGTGGGACGGCAACGTACCGCTGAACGAGTGGAAATACGACCTCGAAGACAGGCCCAAAGACGTGGTGGACGAGTTCGGGTTCATTTCTAAGGACAGAGAAGAGCCCGTAGAGAACCTCGTCACATGGGTCTTTGATGATGGCTCATTTAAGCCTGCGGCAAAAATTGTAGACGGAGAGTATTATTCCATCATCAATGATTATCTTGGCACCCCGAAGGAAGCCTATGACAAATACAGCGACTGCGTCTGGAAGTGCGAACACGAGGCATACGGAAAGGTAAAGAGTTGCGAAGGGGAGGTAGATTTTATACCTTTCAGGTTCCAAGGCCAGTACCACGATGTAGAGACGGGGCTTTACTACAACCGCTTCCGCTACTACACCCCTGACGAGGCCATGTATGTGAGCCAGGATCCGATTGGGTTGGAGGGTGGAGATAGGTTTTACTCTTTTAGCTTTGATACGAATTGTAGCTATGACCCTCTTGGTCTCATTTTAGTATATCGTGCTTTAAATGGAATGCAAGAAGCAAGCGCTCTTGCCAATGAACCAATAAAGCCTAAGAGTTCCTTAGCAAACTTTTCTGTCCAAGAGCATATTGATAATGGAAAGTTAGAAACACAATATATTTCTACAACCAAAAAAAGAGGTACAGCTGAGTTTTACGTAAAACCTAACCCCAGAAGAGGAAAGCGTAATAAAAGTACAATAATTGTCATAGATACTGATAAAATTGATTCATCAAAGGTTTTAGATGTATCATCAGGAAAAGATCCTAAAAGTGGAAAGCTTTTAAAAAACCCTGCTTTAAGATATGCAACTAAAGATTTAGAAGTTTTAATAGAAGGCGAAATTCCTTCATCTGCATATAAAATAGTAAAAGATTGCAACTAAATGAGTCATGAAAAGATATCTTAATAGGTTAAATCAAATTTCAAAAGAATGGAGAACGTTTACAGATTCTTCTTTTTCTGATGAAAGTGAGGAAAGGAAAGCAAATGAAACAGAAAAAAACAAAATCAAAGATCTGATTTTTGATATTAAAAAAGACCAAAATCTAAAAGAAATTGAGAAAGATGAGCTAGTGGAAAAAAGTATACTTCACTTAGCACAATCAAGTGGCTGTGTTGAAGATTTAGAGATTTCAGAAAAAATACTAGATATTCTTGAAAAGGAAAGTATTTTAAATCAAAAACTTGTTGATTTATTTTATGAAAATACTGCTTCAGGAAGGTGGGATTAATGCTAAAAATAGTATCTATTTGTATCTTTGTTATCTCGGTGATTTGAACGAAAAAATGGTGTTTATAGGATGATCTTACTTTCACTGAGGAGTAAGTTTGAATAAAGCATCATAGGTAGTTTTGAAAAGATCAAAAGTTGTGAGGGTGAACTAAGTATTGTACCATGCCCTGCACAACGCCAGACTAAACCATATTGAGTCTTTCAAATATTCTAAATAGCATATCATCAGCATGTTTAAGTTGATAATCTGTTATTTTCTTCTTTACTTTTTGATATTCTCTTTCAAAAGATTTCTGTTCTAAGTTTCTTAACAAATCCCGCAACCCTTTCCGGTTTATTTTTTATCCTTTCCTTGCCAGCTTCGGCGATCTGAACCGAGAACTGATGTTTATCGCGCATTTTTCCGCTCATTACTTCCAGAGGGGTAAGTTTGAAAAGAACGTAGGTGGCCGGAAATGTCAAAAATTGTGAAGGGGAGGTCGGGTTTATAACTTTCTGGTTTCAAGTCTGTCCCGAAGCGTAGCATTCGGGAGGCAGTACCACGATGTGGAGACGGGGTTGTATTACAACCGCTTCCGCTACTACGCCCCTGACGAGGCGATGTATGTGAGCCAGGATCCGATTAGGTTGGAGGGAGGAAATCCGACTATTTATGGGTATGTGAAGGATAGTAATTTTGTTCTAGATACCTCAGGATTATCACCATCTCCAATACATGGTTTTAAAAGTTTTGGACAACTAAATCAATTTGGATCGCAAATTAAGGCGACTTTAGCACGAAGAGGTTTTAAAAATTCTGATATTTTTATGCAAGGAAGCTCCGTTACAGGTAAAAGTTTTAGATCAGGAGTTCCATTTGATGTTGGAAGAGTTAGTGATTTTGATGTTGCAATAAGTAATCCTGAGTTGCTTAAAAAGGGTCAGTCATTAGATTTAGGAAAAGCTGGTAGAGGTTACTCCATGCCATTGGGTGTAGAAGATATGAAAAAGCTAGGATTTGGCGACCTGGCAGAATCATTATCCAACCGTTTTGGCAGAGATGTTAATTTTAGAATATTTGAAAATGAGGATGCTGTTAGGAGTAAAGGGAAAAGCTATAAACTTAGTTGTCCAAAGTAGGTGAATAAATTTATAAATATGAAATTTGGGTATATCAATAATAATATTGAATATATAGCCAATCACCTTGAGAAAAGTCTCAATATTAAACTAGAAGATAACAGGGGTATAGAGCCTTATGATGATGAAGAAGGAGATTTTACTTATTTTGGTGATATGTGTGGCTTATCTATAAGTAGTCTTATAGATCATGGTTATTCGGCATATCCAAGAAAAGGATTAAAGGAGGGATATCCTATAATTGTTAGTTGTAATGTAGTAAAAGGAAATACCTTTGAAGACAAGCAACGGAAAGCTGAATTAATTAAATCTGCACTTTTGCAAAAAGATGGTGTAGAAGTAATTGATTATGAAATTTATGGAGACTAGTACACTGCACAAAACCAGAGTCTTTTAATATCATAAATAGGAGATCATCAGCGTGTTTAAGTTGATGATCTCCTATTTTCTTTTTTACTTTTTGATATTCTCTTTCAAAAGATTTCTATTCTAACAATCCCGCAACCCGTCCAGTTTATTTTTTACCCTTTCCTTTCCAGCTTTGGATAATTCGGAGATCATTGTGCCACCCATTTCGGGCCATGTTGTGCCACCCATTTCGGACGTCATTGTGCCAGTTTATAGCTAGCCCTTGAGCATTGTTTCGGAGATCATTGTGCCACTTTCCATAATACTTATTAGTCTTGCCATAAAAAGCAATGGCAGGTCAACGATTGGACATTATGGAAATACTTCAAATAATTCAATTAAAGAAAAAAGGAATGAGCAATCGTCAGATTGCCTCTGCCCTTGGAATTAGCCGCAATACGGTCAATTCCTATTTTAAAACCTTCAAAGAGCACCAGCTCAGCATTGAAGACCTTGAAGGGCTTACTGAGACTGATTTGGCCGACCTCTTCCCTAAAGCGGACTATAAAGATAGCACTCGCTACGAGCAGCTAATTAAATGCTTTCCTTATTTCCAAAAAGAGCTTAATAAGCCCGGCTGTACCTTGCAGGTACTTTGGCATGAATATCTCAGTAAACATGCTGATGGTTACCGCTATACACAATTTGTCACTTATTACAACCAGTGGAGCAATGCAAAGAATGGTAGTGGAATATTAATACATAAGGCAGCAGAGAAGCTTTATGTGGATTTTGCAGGTAAAAAACTCAGCTATGTTGACCGAAGCACCGGTGAAGTAAAAGGAGCTGAAGTATTCGTAGCAATCCTTCCCTGCAGTCAATATACCTATGTTCAGGCGGTTGAAAGTCAAAAAAGGGAAGATTTCATCTCCTGTCTCAATGGATGCTTGCAATGGCTTGGAGGAGTACCTAAAGCTATTGTGTCAGACAACTTGAAAGCGGCAGTTAGCAAAGGGCATAAATATGCTCCGGTGATTAATAAAACACTCAAATCACTCGCCTTGCACTATAAATGCGTAATAGACCCCACAAGGCCATATCATCCACAAGATAAAGCCCTGGTAGAAGGAGCTGTAAAGCTCGTTTATCAAAGGATTTATTACCCTTTATCAAAACACACCTTTTTTAGCCTCAAAGAGCTCAATGATGCCATTGCTGAACAATTAATTAGCTACAATGACAAATACTGTTTTCAAACCAGTAGGGTGACCCGAAAGCAGCGTTTTCAGGAAATCGAAAAGGAGTTCTTGGCTCCTTTGCCTTCGTCCCCATACCTGATAAAAAACTATAAAAGAGCTAAGGTTCAGAAGATTGGCCATGTCTTTTTAAGTGAAGACAGAAACTATTACAGTGTTCCTCACCGGTATATAGGTCAACATGTCGAAGTTCAATATGACGCTTGTAATGTTGAGGTATTCTTCAATAAAGAACGCGTTGCCTCCCATAGAAGAAGTTATAAGGCAGGCGGGTATAGCACTGTAAAAGAGCATCTACCTTCTAGCCATCAGGCTTATAACGATTGGAATCCGGAGTACTTTATCCAAAAAGCTGAAAAAGTCGGCAGGTATACCTGTGATTATATTACCAGGTTAATCAGCCAATACAATTATCCTGAGCTAGCCTATAAACAAGCACAAGGCATTTTGTCATTCTTGAAGGCTTACTCTGCAGAAAGACTAGAAAGTGCTTGTAAACGAGCCTTGCAGTACCATAAGGCCAGCTACAAGACTATTGATCGAATACTGAAAAACAACTTGGACCAAGAGGCAAATTTTACCTGCAACCTCCAAAGTAACACGCCTGACCATGATAATATCAGGGGAGCTTCTAACTACATATAAACTATTTAACATCAAAACAATACATAAATGAACCAACACAACACAGTAGAAAAACTTCGGCAGATGCAACTTTCGTCTATGGCAACCCTATATCATCAAGCCATAACCGAGAACCTGTATAAAGACATGAGCACGGATGAATTCATGACCTTGCTTGTTGATAATGAATGGGAAGAACGCCAAAGAAAAAAGATCGCCAGGCTAATCAAACTGGCCGGTTTTAGAACGGATGCTTCTGCAAACAATATTGATTACCAAAGCAATAGAAGCCTTGATAAAACTTTTTTACAGCGGCTCTTTACCTTAAACTTTATAAAGAACAAAGAGAACATCATTGCTACAGGCCCTACAGGTGTAGGAAAGAGTTACATCGCCCAAGCTATTGGAAATCATGCTTGTCAAATGTTATATAAAACCCGCTATTATATAGCCGCAAGGTTCTTTGATCAAGCTAAACTAGCCAAATTAAACGGTACATACATTAAGCTTTTGAATCAGTTGCATAAAACGCCTCTTTTAATCCTTGATGACTTTGGGCTACATGCAATGGATCAGTTTGATAGACAAATACTTTTAGATCTTATAGAAGAAAGGCATCAGAGAGCTTCTACCATATTTTGTTCTCAAATACCAGTAAGTAAATGGCATGAACTAATAGGTGAAGGAACCATTGCTGATGCTATTTTAGACCGTGTTGTCTACTCCTCTCACAGGTTAGACTTGCAAGGTGAATCATTGCGTAAAAAACAAAACTTGAACTAGAGAAATTATATTCGTAATCTTGTACTGGAAAGTGGCACTATATCCTCCGAAATAACTGGCACCATATCACCGAAATAACCACCAGCTTCGGAGGTCTGAACCGAGAACTGATATATATCGGGCACTTTTCCGCTCATTACTTCCAGAGAGAAAATTAAGATGATCAGAAAAGGCCCAGCGGTGGAGATTATAGAATGAATTTTTTATATGGACAATGTACATATAGTTCTACAAGCTTATATAAGTGATAATAGCAAAAGACACGTAGTAAAAGCTGGAAATCCTCCTGAGCTTAAACCTGAATTATGCGATAAACTTCATCATAAAGAGCAAAATAACATCAAATCAGCATTTTAAGGTCGCAAAATATAGCAGCGCTATGGATTGCGACGACCCGAATATGACCGAAGCACCTGGTTTGAGGTCATTTTGCTACATGTTAAATCACTCCCTGATAACATAATCAACTTCATGTGCCTCAGAAAGCGACGGAACCTCAAGCTTTCTGATCATTTTATGCAATATTTCAGAGGGTACATTGTACTCCCTGTTTGAATTCTGCTTCAAAAGGGTTTGGTATGGCACCTCCAGGTACACAATTTTTACCTTTCCACCATAAGAAGTGAACAGGCCAATAAGTTGTTCACGCATAGCTCTAGTGATATTGGTGGCGTTCCAAATAAAAGATTGCCTTTTTCTCATAAGCCCCCTGGCCTGCTCTTTAGCTTCCTGTACCACTCGGCCATTGCCCTTGGTATCATCAGGGGCTATGTTTAGTCTTCTCCTGATGTTGTCCAAAGAAACTACTGGAAAGTCTGCGGTGAAGTTTTGGCTAACATAAGTATCTTTCCCCGAACCTGGAAGGGCTGAAAGCATGGTAACTTCAAATTTTGTCTCATCATACGGAACAAAATCCGGAACACTTTCTTTTCGGGTAAAATAGTAAAACCTAGAAAGCCCATCAGGAAACTGCTTTGGTTTTCCCAAGCAATCTTGCTCATGGCATAGCTCTTTGAACAAGTCAAGCCTGTATAGCAAATCCTTTTTATCGGGACAAATCCTTCCCAATACATCCGCTTTAGCCAATATATACAAGTGCCAAGTATTTACTTCCAGACTGGTAGCAATTACGGCCTTTGCGGCATCTTCTTTTTCAAACACCCACAACGGAAGTCCATGATACCTTACCAGTTTAACAACCGCCTCCCTTATATAAAAAGGTGCGCCCATTTCTGCATAAAGAATAGCCCTTGTTGTAAATGCCCCTTTTTTTGCATGCCCCTTGGAGGTTACCCGGTTATCCGGTTCCACAACGGTTACAGACCTTTTTTCAACATCATGCAAAAGGGCTGCGGCGCACAAAATATGCTTATCTTGTTCATTGAGCTGTCTGTATTCATCCAGCTCCAAAAGTGATTTAACAACCATTTGTGTATGAACTTCAACATCCCCCTCTGCATGAAAAACAGGGTCTTGAGGCACTCCTTCCATATCTCGAATCCAGCTAAACTCATTCTTTAGCTGCTCCCATTCATAGTTTTCAAATATTTTCCACATAGCTACCTACTTTTTTCCCAGTTTAATGGAGCTCGTTTCCAATTTCTTGCCCAATGCTCCGTAGTTTTAACATGCCCTTTTCTAACGTACTTGAAAACATTATGCATAAAGCTACTGGTGCTGTAACCACCCATATTTCTAGTTACAATTCCTTCCATTGTACATGGAGACTCAGTCACAACATCTTCTGTACCGAAAACCCCAGGCTTTTTAACCAATGCAAGTATTTCGTTTTCAAACGCTTTTCGATCTAAAGGGCAAACCTTTTTTAACACAGGCACCACCGGGAAGTCAAGCAAAGAGGAATAAAAGCAAGTCTCTTCCCATGAGAGCCAACGGTCTTTTTCCCGTATTCCAAATACAAAAAAATGTTCCGGCAATTCTATGTATCGTATTGAATGAATAGCATATAGGTTTTCGCCAAAAAACTCTAAATCACCAAGGTCATATTTAATTATCTCCCATTTTTGCTTTAAGTAGCCCGCCCATGGGTGAGCAGTCGGAGCAACATGCGATCTGGCAAATACGCCATACTTATTTAGGCAGGTATTTTCACCATCTAATTTTTCTGTATGTATTACTTCTTTTATAGAGGACATATCTTCCCAATAGTCAAACCTGATCCGGTCATCACTGGTCGTGCCAGGCGAAAAGGAATAATGATAAGTCCTCCCGTATTTCTGTGAAAGACTCATAAAATTCAATGATTAAAAACAGGAAATTCCGCTCAGAAAGGCAGTAGTTTCCCGAAGTGTATAGTGTAATTCAAGGCTGCAAAGCCACTATAAAAATTATGTCAAAAAAAGAATTACATGACTCCGGTTACTTAAAGACGTTTAAATGAATCACAAATATAAGTATAACTCTCGACTAAAAGATATACTGCAAACAGGTTTTTCCGTCCACTACTTCCCAAGTAGTAAGAAAGTAAAAATTAGACCATGCTACGCACAGCTTTTTTTAACTTTTTACTTAGAATAACTGATAAATTATAACAATATTATTCTTAACTTATCTTTGCAATTACAGTTTAGTAATAGAGTCATTTTTTAAAAACTAGGTTATGAAGATCAGGACTATCCTTTTCCCTACAGATTTTTCTGTTAATGCTGAAAATGCGATGGAATATGCTGTACAATTGGCAGACAGATACAAAGCTTCTCTTCTGTTGTTTCACTCTTTTCATATGCCTGTCATCAGAACCGATGTACCGCTGGAAGAAATGGAGAAACAGGTAGACCTTGCCGAGAAAGAGGCTAAAAAGAAGCTTCAGCAGATGCAGCAGTCAATTCAAAAAAAGTTTCCTGATTTAAGTTCTATGATAGTGGTTCGTAGAGGGTTTACCGTTGAAAATATCATAAACCTGCTAGATGAACAGTATATAGACATGATAGTAATGGGAACCAAAGGGGCTTCAGGGATCAAAGAAATCGTATTGGGAAGTATAACCGGTGATGTGATTGCGAAAGCAGAATGTCCTGTATTGGCCATTCCTGAAGATGCTAAGTATAGGCCTTTTAAAAACATGGCTTATGCTGTAGACCATAATAACCCAGACTGTGAACCGCTGTCTTATCTTGTAAAACTTGCTTTGAGCTTTGATGCAGAAGCCAAACTAGTGAGTGTTTTAGAAGATGGAGATATTCAAAACGATAAAATAAAAGAAGAATTGAAGTCGAAAGTTGCTGAACAGGTAAACTATGCCAGTATAAAAGTAGAAATAGTCAGTGACAAAGATGTTTTGCATGGCATTAACAAATATGTGGAAGAAAACCATCCTGACTTATTGGTTATGGCAACACGCAAAAAAAGCTTACTTGACAAACTGTTCAAGGGCAGCTTGACCAAAAAAATGGCATTTCACACCCATTTACCCTTACTAGCTTTGCATTCTTCTTAAACTACCAAGGCCATAAATCCCTAATTGAATCAAAATCCTTATGGTGGTTTATAGAAACACCTGTGCGGGTATTGAGATTGTCTGTATATAAATTGTGTTGACTGGTTCTAAAAAACCGTATATTGACATTGCCTGATTCATTAATTCTATATAAGACAGCATAATCCCCTGCAAATTGCCCTGACCGTTCGGGAGTTCCTACATTTACAGTTCCACCCGCGGTCACTGTTACCCTTTGGGAAATCTGACGGGAAGCCTGTAATTCGATATTCTGTGCAAAAGGCCCTTCTCTTTGGTCAAGCGACTGCACATTCACTTCGAGTTCTACGCCTCCCAAAAACTGGTCACTGAGGTTCTCTAGCTGCTTGTTCAATATCCTGCTGACACTTTGACCTGCTTGTCCAAGGAGCACACTTTCCTCTCCGGTATCAGTAGAGCCAGCTCCATCATAAATAAATCTATTGAGGACTACCAAGCCAAATACTTGCTTATTAAGCTCAGTTTCGTCGTTTCGGATCTGCTCTACCCGCTGATTGACAACAGCCGCATCTGCTGCCGCTGTAGCTTCGGGGATCTCTATATCAAAACCTATACGAGGTTCACTAAGGTCACCAGTCATGGTCATGGCTACCCTAACGGGCAAGTTCCGTCTTGCAGCCCTTACTTCTTCTGGCGACATCATATCTATCATATCAGGAACTAGGTCTATTCGCGCAGCCCTGGTCTCATACAATGCGGTAATATTAAGATTAGGATCCTCAGGGTCTCCCGCCCAACTAATAGTACTGCCCGACCTCACACGAAACTCCCGGTTTATAACATTAAGAAAAGACATGGAGTAAATACCCTCTTTGATGGCCATAGAACCAAAAAGGTTAATGTTTTGGTCTTCATCCATACTTAGCTGCAAGTCCCCTTCTCCCCTAGCGGTGACCTTATCTCCATTAGCTGGGTCTACAACAATAGTAAAAGAAGCCTCTGGTGTTAAGGTAATCCGGCTACGGAAATTATACCTCGCGATATCCAGAGCAGGCGCTTGCCGGTCTTCGCGCTGATCTGAGCCAGGTAAAAGAGAACGCTGGACCCCTTCGGCATCCGTTTCACCTTTAAAAACTATATACTGAGGCCGTATTACATTTTGATCTGCTAAAAGTTGAAGATGTAAATCCGTCCCCTTTTCTGTAGTTAGCCCCAAGTCTATGTCCATGTCATCTATTGGGCCTTTAACTCCCATTTTAACGGTAGCGATCAATTTGCCAAAAAACAATGCATCAGATCTCCGGGGGCTATCTATTAATTCAAACTGGTCTGCCGTAAATTTGACATCCATAAAAATATCTTCAAAGTTTTTATGGCGTATAAGTCCATTGACCAAGGCAGACCTGTCACGCATATCTTTTAGCGTAAAGTCCTTAAATTCTATAGATTCTTTGTTAAATATGATTTCTTGGTCTGTGACTTTGTAATTGGTTTGCGTCATGGTCAAACCAAGCATATTCCGATCTTTAAACAGGACGTTTCCTGTGATACCAGGATGATCGACAGTACCTTTAATCTTTAGATTTGCCTCCATGTTCCCCTCCATGGCAAAGAATATATCTTTTAAAAATGGTTGCAAGCGCGCAATAGCAAACTCTCTAATACTGACGGCAAAATCAATAGATGCAGGCGCCGTTCCACCATCAAGATATCCAGAAACCCTGGCATCGTTTCCATGGCCTTTAACCGTAAGATCCGTATCGACTCTACCTTTATTTTCCAGTTTATCTGCATGAAGCGTAATAGTGCCGACAGGTTCACTACCCACAAACACACTGTCCATGGTTAAATTTGCATTGGCACCTAGTCCTGCTAAAGGGTTTATAATACTTACATCCCCATTGATTTGCCCTCGAAGGTCATATTCCTGAATATCTAAAAGCTCTGCCAGGCCTTCAATTTTTATTTTTTCCATCTGCACGCTGACCAGATCGGACATATTCTTTTTCCTCCGGGTATTAATTGCCAGCTTTTGATCTGCATGAGACATTACTAAGTCATTGATGGCGAGATATTCCTCTGCATACAATATTGTATTGTTTGGCTCCAATTTCCAGTTATTCCCACCCAAAGTAATAATGGCACGAGGCATGGTTGCTTTAAAAGTATCTAACCTATGCGTAAGAAGCGCATCTATATCAATGCTATTGTCTTCACCTTGGTGATTGGCTTTAACATTAACAAATAAACTATCATTAAATAAGCTGCCATTAACACTAGGGTCGCTAATGGCAAATGAACCTGTATTGTAGACATCGCTGCGCACGTGAAAATGCAGGCTGTCCCTACCTCCGTCGACATCTAACAATAGCTTATTGACCTGCTGACCATTATAAACAAACTCTCCTACGAAAGCTTTCATTGTCAAAGCATGGGCATCCCCACGTAAAGTACCTGCAACATGCAACGTATCAAATTGCTCAACATCTGGCGCAAAAACCTCTAGCAAATCAGAAATATTTCTTACAGATATATCAAAGTTTAAGGAGTGTACTTTTGCTTCTGGCGCACTAATGGCAGACGTATAGCTACTAACAAAATACGCTGCCGCGGCAGGTATGTCAGAATAGCTAAAGTCTCCACGTAAAGAAGCATCTAAAATAGGCGAAGCAAGCGTTAAGTTCCTCCTGCCATTGTTCAGCTCAGATAATACAACAACAGATTCAAGGGTATACTGCAGTTTGGGGTTCTCAACACGAAAGTTTTTTACATGTGCCTCGCCGACAATATCATCAATATCAGTCCCCTTCAAATCCGCATATATACCAGCGCTTAAACAAAAGGTATCTTCACTTAGCTTTAACTCGTGTAAATTGACATGTTGAAAATCACCATTTATGACATAATGCATCTGAGGGGAACGCATATCTACTTTTGCGGAAAAATCTGTTTGAAGGTTAGGGTCCGCTGTAACTATGTCTGCTGTTAACTGTTGGTTTACAAAACTACCGGCTGCTTTCACGTTCTGATAGGTGTAATTGTTAAAAAACGCAGACTTAACCTCAGCATCAAAGCTTCTAATGTCATTGCCAAAACCTATAAATGCCAACGATGCCGTAACAGTCCCTACTTCTTCTGTTTGAAGCAACCTGCCAGTTTGGAACCGTTTTACCTGTACAGTTCCTGAATGTGATTTTAAATTAAAATCCTTATCTGTTTTAGCCTTAATATCTGTACCTATAAAACCAAGAGCTGTATGAGTTTGCAGTTTTGCCGATACATCATGAAGTTGACCAGCAATACGCCCACTTGTGGTAATAGTTCCGAGGGCACGAATGTTTACAGGCAACTCCTCGTCAGGCGGGAGAAAACCACCAAGGAACTTTTGCCGCACGAGTCCTTCTTTGACATGAAGGTCAATATGCGCTGTTTCATATTCAGGAAGACCCGAAACTTTAAGATTCCCTGCCAACCGTGCCTGGTCAAGGCCAATGCTAAAATCATTAAAAGTCAAGTCACCCACATTCCCTCGCAGCCTACCAGTCAATTGAATATCCGTCCCTTGTAGTTCGTCCGGGATTTCTAAATCTGGGGCAAAATACCATATATCCTTTAGGGAAATAGTTGTCTGCCCAAAATCTGCATAAGTTTTTAGCTCTGAAATTTGCTCTCCTATAGTAGACAACTCCGGAATTTGCACATGAACCAAGCTATCTAAGTGCGAATGAGGCGTAGATAATTGAGTCACTTTAACATCCAAACCTGGCGCATCCATTGTTAGTAAAAGAGAAAGATCATTAAGCACAAACCCACTCTTCTCCTGCAATGAAAGTTTCTTAAGCTCGCCCTTAATGGAATCGCCATGTAAGGCAATATTTTTAAAGGCTCCTGAGATATCCATCACAGACAATCTATTAAAGTCCATGCCTTCTGCCACAGGATCTTCATTAAAGTCATTATAGGCAAAAGCAGATTGGGTCAGGTCAATAACATCTATCGTAATAAAAAAATCGTCTGTACCTGAAGTGTCTGGCACCTGGGTAGTTTTTGGAGACCTTTCTCCCTCTAGCTGGTTTAAAGTTACATCAAACCTATGGAGAGCGGCATAGCTTACAACAAGGTGGTTGTTCTCCAACCCTAGGTCGTCTATATTAACCAAAACTCTTTGGGTATGCCCGTTTACCTCTACTCCGCTTGGCTGATCTAAATAATCGAGTTTGAGGTTTTTCAGCAACAATGCTTCAGCCTGAAACACCCAATCCGATGGCTCTGCTGGCTCATCCGATGCAAAATAGTCTACAATAAACTGATAATTAAACCCTTCCTCTTCCTGATGCCGGTAAATATTAGTTACAGCTCCATTGAGTTCAGCAATCTCTAAATTGACCTTTTTATCTAAAAGAGGAAGTATATCAAAATCCACACGAAGTCTTCTACTGTAAAATAGTGTATCGCCGGCCTGGTCTTCTATATACACATTTTGTAAAACTAGCTGACGGAGCGGATCCAACTTCATTTCCCCGATGTTAATATTTGTTTCCAGCTCCTTCTGTAAAAAGCTGTTAATATGCCCTAATGCATACTGCTGAACCTGAGGGATCCTAATGGCAATATATACCCCCAACAAAAGGGTAATCATTGCAAGTATAATAAACATCAGCACCTTGCCTGCCCTACGAAATATGTTTTTTATCGTTTTTATGTCCTTTGGTTTTTATGGTTCTTTTCTTAAATAAAAAAGAAATAAGGCTCCTGTTTTGTTTTTATTACATGAATTAAACCTGAAAATATGCATTAGAACTTTCTATTGCGTGGCAAAACAACTTCAAATCAAACGCTTCGCTCGCATTTGGTTTTTAACCATAGAACCACTACGCTTTGATAACCAAATGCGCTGACTCTTTGTTCTTTGGCCCTCATAACGAAATCTAATGCATAATACAAGTTAAAAATGAAGATGTTCCATGAGGGCAAAAACGCCCTAAATCATATTTGAAATCAAATATAGCTCTAGCGAAAAGATATGCAGATATAAAAAGGGGATTTGTGTCTCATTTTTCTTTTATATGAGATACAAATTAAGGGTTCTTTGGGTTCAAAAAGAAAAAAAAGAGGGGTAAAAAAAGCCCCTCTTTAAAAACAAATTTTACTGCTCTTTAATGCACCGAACAGAACGGCCTAACACTTTCAACCGATCGTCCAATGAGACTTCTGTAATAATGATAGCTCCACCTGGAGCGGGAAGAATCATTTGTTCACTAATCAAGTCACTACTTCTAGCTTCTTCTTCGTCTACTTCTGTGGAAGTCCAATAAGAACTGTTAATTCCAAAATTAAAAAACCTATTGGCATTTCTTAAACCTGCAGGATAACCATTGAATCCCGAGGTATTCCTGCCATTGCTAAATTCCCAATCTTTTTTGCTTGCAAGCATATAAAAAGTTTCCGTTCTTTCATCCGCTGTTTCCATTCCCCCGGTAGCTTTAAACAACTGTTCCCAGTCTTCTTCTGAAGGCATACGCCAACCATCTGGGCACAATCCCCGGTCGCTGTCGACTGCATACCAATTATAAAGCTTTCCATAAGGTTCGTTGTATTCTTCATCATTGTCATAGTAGCACCAAGCCCCTGCGGTCAAACTGCCCCATATTTCCTGGTCGCGTATTTCTGAAATTTCATCACCGTTATTATAAGTAGAAGTCCTAAGATTCTCTGCCATCCAAATCTGACTGCCAATCTTTATCGCTTTGTATTTATTACCTTCGATATCCTCAACTTCAGAATGCACAAGCAGATTCCCTTCTTCATTGATAGAAATCTGAAACTCCTCACCGGACGGGCTCCTCATAACTAACTTTCCGGCTGTACCTGCATAATTAGCCGTGTCAGCCAGAGCCGATGTATCTGCATTTGCCGCATACCTTGCAGTGTCTGCCCTAGTCGCCACATCAGACTCTGCAGCATGGTCAGCGTGCGCGGCATGCTCTGCCTCTTCTGATTTCTTGGCATTGTTTGCATGATCCGATTTATCAGAGTAAATCGCATAAGGAACACTGAGCAATTGGCTAACGCCCACTATGTCATAGTCCGATCCCCCATCAGGGTCTGCTTCTGTCTTGATAAAATATGTCCCATCATGCCATTCAATAGATGCCAATTCACCGGAAACAATATCACCTGCACCAATATGCAGACTGATGAGACCCGCTTCGTTTGTGTATATTTGATGCGTTTCTTCAAATACAGCATCACCTTCAGGGCTTCCTGCTAGTATACTTAATCTTATACCAACTTCCTTTTCTTTTAGAGGCTCATTGGCTTCATTTCTTATTACTGCTTGGTAACTAAACTGCTTCGGTGCTTGCGCAAACAAATTAAAACAAGTAACAACTGTAAAAGCTACGAGTGTAAAAACTCTTACCATACGTTAATTTTTTATTATTTTAAAAAGCTTTATTTCCTCATTATCCCTTATCACCCGGAGAAAATATATTCCACTATTATGGTTAGCCATGGGAATGCTGGACTCTTTATCTGTAACTTCATCATTTAACAAAGTTTTCCCTTGAACATCCGTTAGAGTAAAACTCAAATTCTCAAAAGACTCGTCCTCAACCCTCAGGTTGATATAGTCAGTGGTAGGATTAGGGTAAATGGTTGCTTCTAGCTCAATGGGCAAGTCTACTCCTGAAACAATGTCAATCTCATATGCTTGCTGCACCCCTTCCGATAGTGACCCAGAACTATTGGAGGTATAACTAAAAACAGGCTGCCCTACTGAATAACTAAGACTCCCATGATCTCCCGAGGCTTCTCCTCCACTGGAGAGGGTGGTGCTCTGTGCCTGTAAAAAGCCGGTAAATAAGAATAAGATTATTACTGTCGCAAAACATGACTTTACCATACACGATTTGTTTTATTTATCATTCTCAAATACTTTTACCGAAAAACTTTCGGACAATCACTAATTTACGAGTTTATTGATTGAGAAGCAATGATAGACCAGATCGCTTTGGGTATTAAACTGCCCGAAAGCAGTTTTAATCACAGAGTTTATTGTTTTAAGTCAATGCTTTTAACATATCTATTATCCATAAAATCATCAAAGAATGCACAATACTACAGAATAGCACTACTGCTAGCCCTAAAACACCCAGTGACTGCGTAGCCAACAGAGTAAACAAAATCAGCATTACTAAGAATATGGCACTCGGAAAAGTAAGGTAAATTGAATAATCTAACGTCTGCAATACATAATAGAGCGGCAGTATTGCTACAAAATATATAAACATCCCAACTAAGGAAAATATCATACCTAAACTGAAAATATCATTTAAGCCAACAGTAAATTCCCCATGAATCAAGTATGACGCACCTTCAGACAAAGCAAAGAGTACAGGAGGAACAACCCAAACACCAATAATAAAAGCTACCACTACTTGCCATTCACATACATAAAAAGCAACAAATAGAGGGATAAAATATATTATTAATACAAGTATACGTATACTTTCCATAGTTGAAGGCTGCTTTACTTTGACTTTCATAATTATAAAATTAAACAATAAATCTATCAACCAACAACTTGCAATTAAACACCATTAATTAACGTACCCAATGAAAGATTAATAGATTTCCTTTTATTTAGTTTTTATAAAACAGGAAGGGACGATTCCTTTAAAAAAACAAAGCAGATCGCAACAAGTAACGAACCGCTATCAAAAGCTCCAATTCGACAAACTGCATAAATATTCTTTTATAATTACAAATTGGCTTATCTTTGTTTATAAAATATCAGTTTAGATCGAAATCCCATAAGATGACTTTTGAAGGTGTATTGCTCATAATCGTTGTAGCGCTGGTCCTTATCAAATTTTTTCAAAGCCAGCTATATTTAACAATATTTAGAGAAAAGCCACGGCTTTCATTAAAGTCTCTCATCGAAACTGCTGTTTTTACCTTAGGGACAATTTTAGCGGGCATGTATATTACAGACCTTATTATAGCCCTTGTTCTTTTCAATGCCATTGTCTGGGGAGCCTTTCATGCTTTACTAAAATATTTAAAATACAGCCTTTTGGCATGGATTTCTGCTGTTTTATGTTGGCTGTTTGTACATGCTACTTATACGAATTTTACCCCTGTTGCTCATACTGAACTTTGGTACTATACACTAATTTCCTGGTCTTTGGCCTTCATGTTCATATTAATTTATGACACTACAGGCAAATACTTGAAGCTTGTACCTTCGCTCTTAACTTGGGTAGTAATTATTACAACAGCATTAATTGCTTCAATTTTTATTGCCTACCAAACAACATATTCGGTACCGCTAAAGTCTGGACCACTTTATGCTATCTATCAAACAAATTTGCAAGAAGCCATCGAGTATATCGCTATGTATGGATACTTGGGATACTTATTTTTAGTTGGGGCCATACTGGTTGCCCTATTGGTTCTTTTAATAAGGTTGGAGTTTCAGAAAAGAAAAGCCATTGACAATGGCATGTTTTTCAAAATTGTCATAGGGCTGTTTCTAGCCATTAACTTAAATGTATTTAAACACCTGGAAATCCCAACCCTTCTAACATCTTCTATCAACGATTACCAAAAAGAGGTAGAAATTTTTAAAGCTGAAATGGCAAATAGGAAATCAGGAGAGATTGATTTTACTGCATCAAAAAATGACGATAAGGAACTTTATGTAATAGTGATAGGCGAATCTTTAAACAAGAACCACATGAGTTTATATGGCTATCATCGCAATACTACCCCAAGCTTGGATAGCCTTTATAAAGATAACGCTATAATCAAATACGACCAAGCCGTCTCGAGCCATACGCACACAGTTCAAGTCCTTACGCAGTCACTTACTGAGACCAACCAAATAAACAAAAACGACTTTTATACATCTCTGTCTGCTCTTGAAGTATTGAATGTAGCAGGTTTTGAAACCTACTGGCTCACCAATCAATTAGCTTATGGAGCATGGGACAACCCTATTTCTGCGCTTGCAGAGGCCGCAGACCACAGATATAACTTCAACCTTAACATAGGAATGGTCGCTGACGCGATGGTACTAGACAATGAACTAGTCGTAAAGTTAAAGGAAATTATAAAGAATGGCATCAACAAAAACACTGTGGTGTTTCTTCACCTAATGGGCAACCACGGAAGTTACGAAAAACGCTACAGCAGTGATTATGAAAAATTTTCTGGGCCATTGGAAAGGCACATGTTTGGCCCAGAGCCTTATAAGAAAAAAGCAGTTAACGCTTACGACAATAGTGTATTGTACAATGATTTTGTGGTGTCAGAAGCCATAAAAGCAGTAAAGGAATACGACAAAACGTCAGCATTGTTATATTTTTCTGACCACTCGGAAGATGTGTTACAAAACAAAGGGCATAATGCAGATGTGTTTACATGGTCTATGGTACAAATCCCCATGCTGGGCTGGTTTTCCGACGGTTACAAAAATACCTATAAAGAGAAATATGAAGCTTTTATTAATAATCGCCAAAAGCTATTTACCAATGACCTTCTTTATGATGGGCTAATAGGCATGACAGGGGTCGCATCAGATCGATACACCAGCAAACATGATGTATTTAGCCCAGACTATCGACTTCCTATTGATCAATGCTTTACCTTACATGGCCACCTGCCATATAACAAGGAAGACAATTATTACTATTATCAACATAAGAACACAAGGTTTTTAGATTCTTTAGGACAGCTTTCGCGGGTTTATCCGCACAGGGTAAACACGATCGGTAAATTAAACAACATACTGTACAATGGACATAACAGTTTTGAAATAGACATAATCTTTAGACAAAACAACGATAGCACTTACTTTGAAATTGGCCATGACGACAACTCTTTGTCAGGTATAAGCCTAAAGTATTTCCTCGAACATTGCAATGTAGATAACCTTAAAAAAATATGGCTTGACTTGAAGAACCTGAACAGCGATAACCTCCAAGCTGTAGTGAAGCAGTTGAATTTGTTGGATGAACAATTCAATATTAAAAGTAAAGCGATCGTGGAATCGAGTATCGGTTCAGAAGATTTTTCATTACTGGCAGACGAAGGGTTTCATACCTCTTTTTACCTGCCGACACATGTCATGGATTATGACAAACCTGCTATGATTAAGGAAGCCAAAATGATAGCAAACCAGGTTCACAAACAAAATGTTTCTGCTGTTTCTTTTGACGCTGGCCTATTTCCATTTGTCAAAGAACATCTGGAACCCCTTCTGCAAAACCACATCGTGTACCATACATGGGATTTACCACGAAACTTTACCATGCCGGATTTACCAGAAATTTTGTTTGATGAAGCTTATTATCATGATGAACGAGTCAAAAGTATTTTGATCAAGTATTACTCTGATTTTGAACTATAACAACGGAAGGCTGAAAACACTAAAATTTTAATTTAGAAGTATTTGAACAAATATAAGAGTATAGAAAAGTGGAGTTTCTGTCCTTGTTTGTTTGCCCCTATAGTTTCTTTTGCCTAGAAAGGCTTCCCGTGAGTTTGTTTTATAACAAAGGAAGGTAGGTAAGGAAGGTTTTTCAGAAGAGCAACAGATATATTGGAAAGCATCGGCTGGCTCATAAGCTTTTGCAGCAAGCGCCCCGCTTTAACTCTAGATGAAAACAGTTTCGTCCATGCCAGCTCATAGGCTTCTTCTAAAACAGACCGGTCAATCTCGTTATTAAAAAACTTAACAACCAACTCCGATAGAATTTTGGCAGAATGAATGGCCATTGCCATACCGTTGCCACATAAAGGCGTAATCATACCTGCGGTATCACCACACATTAAAACATGGTTTTCTATTACTTTTTTATCTGAAAATGAAATGGCATTAATAGTATATGGCCTTTTATGAAGGAACTCAGCATCAGCAAAAACCTTCCTTAAGAAAGGGTTCTGGCTGAGTACTTCTTTTTCCATATCTTTAATGGAGCGTAAGCCCTTCATGTTTTCTTTATCTGTCAGATAACAGAAGCAAAGTTTGTCATCCTCTACAGCAGATATGCCACAGTATCCTTTACTGAAATTATGAAGAGAAATAAGGTCTTTGGGGTAGTTGGGCAATTTTATATGGTACTTCACCCCCATATAAGGTGATTGCTTTTGAAAAAAATCCCTACTTAAAGTCCTGTCCAAGTTAGCTCTTTTACCATAGCACCCTATGACAATCTTGGCTTTTTTTACCGTTCCATCAGAAAGCTGAGCTGTAAAATGATCATCATTGTAACTAACATCTAACACAGACACGCCTTCTCTGATTTCAGCCCCTCTTTCTTTTGCTTTTTGATATAGAAAAAAATCTAAGCTATATCTGGTAATCCCAAAACCACCTGACTCCAATTTTTCCTGAATAATAGCCCCTGATGCAGAACTTAACAGTAGGCGGCCTATTTTTGGGGGATTTAATTCTTCAGGGTAAAGCCCTAAAGTGCGTAAAAACGGAACAGCCTCGTTAGAAACATATTCGCCACAGACCCTGTGAAAAGGATATGACTTTTTCTCAATGAGCAATACATCTATCCCACTGGAAGACAATATTGATGCATTAACTAAACCGGATACACCCCCACCAATAATTATAACATCTCTCAAGCTTGCTAGAAAAATATGACCCCAAAAATGATTAATAAATATAACAGAAAATTGTTCTGTTACCAGATCAAAAGCTACGAAAATCTTTTATATGATTCAACTTGAAAACATGCGATAGAGTTTCTATTATGTAGCAAAATAACCGGCTTCGTCATATACCTTGTAAGGTTTGCCCTTCAGGCTGTCCGTTTCTGGCTGACTGAGGCCAGCACTGTCGCCATAAATAGTTTTCTGCCAGAGGGTAAACGGCTCACCGGCAGTATCACGCGCCCATACCTTTAAGACAACAGCGAAAGAAACGAAGCTGTAGTGCTGAGTGTAGGCCTGTGCAGGAAGCTTGTTGGTGAAAACACCAACAAGTGGGAAAATAGTTTTCTGCCAGAGGGTAAACGGCTCACCGGCGACATCACGCACCCATACCTTTACAACAACAGCGAAAGAAACGAAGTAAAGCTTTCCTGATCCCGAAATTTATACTTCCTACTAATATTACAATTAAAAACAATTACAAAATTCAGGTTAAACCCATAGGCCGTCTGCCCTATGGTAATGTCTTCTAATATATTCTTTTCCGGCGAGTATTGAAAGTTTCTGGTAAAGTTTCCGCCCGTGTCTATGTGCTGCAGGCCCTGAATGTTGCCCATCTTGTCATAGCTGTAGTGTTGGGTGTAGCTGGAAGTTTGTTGGTGAAAACACCAACAAGAGGGAGGTATGCTCAAATATGCCGTCTATGTATGTGGTACTCTTAAAAGAACCGTCCTGTTTACGGACAAGCTTCTTTACCCTGTTGCCACCGCTGTCATACAGATACTGCGCATGCTGGCTTGGGTCATCCCCCCCTGCCTGCACATGAAAGGACTTCAGCCGGTCTGCGTAGTCCCATGCAAAGTGCCGGGACTCTCCTTCTCTTATGATATTGCCGTTTACATCATGTATAAAGCCATAGGCCGTCTGCCCTGTGGTAATGTCTTCTAATATATTCTTTTCCGGCGAGTATTGAAAGTTTCTGGTAAAGTTTCCGCCCGTGGCTATGTGCTGCAGGCCCTGAATGTTGCCCATCTTGTCATAGCTGTAGTGTTGGGTGTAGCTGGAAGCTTGTTGGTGAAAACACCAACAAGAGGGAGTGTATTTGTTACAAGATAACGTTTTTTTCGCCCTTCAAGTTACTGTAATGGATGATATTTCCCAATCTTCTCTTTCAACTCTTCAAGGTCGGTTTGGCGGTATCGTTCTGTAGTATAATATCCCCTAAGATATCCTTGTTTCTTAAATATTGGAAGTTCCTGGTGAAGTTCCCGCCCGTGGCCGTGTGCTGCAGACCCCACCTTGTCGTAGCTGTAGTGTTGGGTGTAGCCCTTTGCTGAAAGCTTGTTGGTGAAAACACCAACAAGAGGGAGTGAAAACACCAACAAGAGGGAACGCAGCAGAAAAGTCCATAGGGCAAAACGAAAAAAGGCACCCGTGCTAGAGTGCCCTTCAAGACTAAAACTTATGGATTTATTGAATCAAGTTTTTCTCAAGTGCTTTTCTCACCAGTTCGGCAGTATTATTTACCTGCAACTTCTTCATTATATTCAATCTGTGTGTTTCCACAGTTCTTATGCTTATGCTCAGCTTGTCTGCAATAAGCTTCGTGCTAAGCCCATCAGCCACCAAAGTCAAAACTTCCATTTCGCGAGGACTTAAGTTTTGCTCTTCCTTACTTTCCTCAATTCTTGAAAGGTTATCAATCATTATATTGGAAATAGTAGCATTAAAATATTTCTCACCCTTAGCGACAGTTTTCACTGCGAGATGCAGCTCTTCAGGTTCCACATCTTTAAGCAGATATCCATGGGTTCCAGACTGAATGGCTTTGATAATATAGTCTGGATCTGCATGCATAGTGAGCAGTATGATCCTTGTCCCTGGAAAATCTTTTTTGATAAGCGGAATTGCTTCCAAACCTGTCAAGTTTGGCATACTAATGTCAATAAGCGCCACATCGGGTTTCGCTTTTTTGAGCAGCTCCAATAATTCTTTACCATCATCAGCCTCTCCGGCTATAACAAAATCTGAACTTTTGGCCAATAAAGCCTTAATTCCATCTCTGACCAACCGATGGTCATCTGCCAATACAATTTTAATTTTACCCATAACTATTCGTGTATCAACTGGCTCTCCTCATTTTCAACTACTTGAAGAGGAACTTCAACCTTTACAACGGTACCTTTATTAATTTCGGATTGAATATAAAAAGATCCGTTCATTAAACGGGCTCTTTCTTTCATATTTTTAATGCCATTACTGATTTTTGCTTTATTATCGGCATATTCTTTCATGTCAAAACCCTTTCCGTCGTCCTTGATAATCATCATAACAAAATCTGAGCCATTGACCACTTCAAGTTCGGCATTCTTTGCTTCGGCATACTTAATCGAATTGTTCAATGCTTCCTGAGCTATTCGATAGAGACCTACTTTTACATCAAAATCAAGATTGCCGCTGGTTTCGTCTACCAAATAATTAAACTGTAAGTTCATATTGGTAAGCCTTTTAATATTGCTGCACAACTGGTTCAAGCCGGCTTCAAGGCCAAAATCCAACAATACCCCAGGCATTACATTATTAGAAATCCTCCTAACTTCCTCAATGGTATCATTCAGCAGTTTCTTTAGCTCATCTTTAGCCTCTCCGCTTTCTTCTAATGCTGCAATACGAAACTTGATGGCAACCAACATCTGCCCCAACCCATCATGTATCTCTCTGGCAAAGCGGCGCCTTTCATTCTCCTGCCCTTCTATTAGAGCTGCTGACCTCTGACGGCTAAGTTTCTTTTCCTGTTCCTTTAGCTTTTTCAGGCTGTCCCTCATGGTAAGAAGCGATTGGCCTAAAACATCTTCATCGCTTAAAGGTACATACTCAGCATCTAGGTCGTTGTTACCTATACGGCTAGCAAAATCTGATGTTCTTTTAATTCCCTCAGAAAGCTTGTTGACGGCTTTGGTCATTTCACCGATTTCATCATTATAAACAGAGTCAGGCATGTCATTGGGAAGTATACCTTTTGCCAGCTTTTCAATAACCCCTCTCAAAACCAGAATAGGATGAGTCAGGTTATTGGCTATCATTAAAGTAAACCAGATAATAAGCACAATAATGGCTACACTTACATAAATAAAATATTTACGTATGCTTAGTACAGGCTGCATAGCCTCTTCCATGTCGATTTCAGAAATAATGACCCAGTCAAGTCCATTCAAATCAAGCCGTCGCCAAACACTCAACACTTCCACGCCTCTGTAGTCATCTAAAATGTGCTCCCCCTCCACACCGCTAAAGGCACTTTTTACAGCATGGGTGTTAACTGTAATGTGCAGGGGCGGTTTAGATGGAGAAAACCGAGACGCCGACCGCATGCGCATATCCCTACCCACTATATAAGATTCTCCCGATGTACCCATTCCGGTACGCTCGAATAATATCTCAGAAACTTTATCAAAGCTCTTATGTAAAAGTACCGTTCCTAAATAAGCGCCTGTTTCAGACTTGAAAGGAAAAGCAATGGCCAGTTCTGTCTCACTTTGATTGCCATACATACTGGCATCAAATCGGGTAGTTTTCAAGTGTGCTTCTTCAAAGAAATGTTTCACGGCCTTATCCTCTGAATTTAAAAGCGTATCAAGAACAGACTCCTTCTCTCCTAGTGGATTAACGGCCTTTCCTTCTTTAGAAACAATTCTAATATCATCATAATCAAAGGATTTGAGAAGTTTCTTGATGTTCCTTTGCTGTTTATCTGTGCTTAAAGCATTAGTTTCTGACAGATGATCGCCTTCTATAAAATAAAAAAATGCTTCTTTCATAGAGGAGTCATTCATCATTAGCGAGAGCTGATTACGCCTGGTGAAGAAGAAATCATCAATTCTGGACTTTTTCAACATATTGATAGACGAAAGCTGGTTCAAAGTCTTTTCTACCACAGCATTACGAAAAGCAATATAGAATAAAGAGCCAATAATGACCACTGTAACCAAACCTATCAACAGGTAGGAGATAAACAGTCTCTGGGAAATAGTTAAATTCTTAATAAAAGACATTGATGACTTAAGAAATCCATATTTGCAATAAAACAAAAAATCCTGAACTTTAAACCTGAAATATGCAATAGATCTTACTATTGCGTAGCAAAATAACTTCAAATCAATCGCTTCGCTCACATTTGTGTCTTAACCATAGCGCTGCTATGCTTTGCGACCCAAAAGTGCTGATTTATTGTTATTTTGCTCCTCATGACAAAATCTATCGCATAACCCAGGTTAAGCAAAGAAAAACAGACAAAAGTACCACAGAATGTAAATTTAATCTATATTTAATGTGCTTGACTTTTCAGGACAAAAGGATTTTGATACAATTTTGATGTATCCTTTGTATAGTACATGAAATAGAGCAAAATAATTTCATTGCCTCTCCTTTTTCCCAAAAGCTACTATTTAAATATAAAAGCTTTCCACACTATAGGGAAAAGGCAATAAAAATCAGGGGCAATACGATTTTATCCTAAAATGGCTAAGTCAAAAAACGAATTGCCACAGATGGCAACTCACCGCAAAAGCTAAGCAAAAACTTAATTTAGTGTTTTAAATACCCTTTTTTGATAATACTTGGCTTATCCATTTCTATAAAAAGTACCTTGGCAGTGCTGTCATTGCTCACTGGGGCAGAGTAAAGATATCCTACATCTTTATTTTTTTGCAAATTAGCACTTAACTCAAGGTTATTTTCTATATTATATTCGTAAGCATCCATCACCTGCGTTTCGACCTCAGAAAGCGTTTGGTCTGCATGATCAAAAGGGGTTATGGTTTTTAATTTGATTCCTCCCGAACTGGTAAGGTCAGTAATAAACGTCAAGGAATCTTCCGAAGTTTGAAACTTAAACAAAGTGTCAGCGATAGACCTTCCTAAAGTATTTGCCAAATCTTGGAATTCAGCATCTGTAAGTCGAACAATTTTCCTTTCGTTTACTGCCTGTTTTACAGAGGACTTATCAATATCTTGACCGTCTTCACAACTAAATAGCGAAAAGAGCATGGCAATAGCCATAGCAGAAAAAGTCAATTTTTTCATAACCTTCATTTGTATCAGAACCACAAATTTATAAGATTTATTGTCAGTCTGAAAAAAAAACTATTTAGGGAATTACTATCTTTGTACTTGTGTTTTACAGAGGATTATGCTTGATAAATTAAAAGAAATAGAAAAACGGTTTAAAGAAGTCTCAGAACTTATTGTTTCACCTGATGCTGTTTCAGACATGAAACGGTACTCAGCTTTGAACAAAGAGTATAAAGATCTCGACAAAATCGTCAATGAGTACAACCGGTATAAAAATATTCTGGGGAATATTGAAAATGCAAAAAAAATCCTATCTACTGAAAAAGACCCAGAGTTCCGGGAGCTTGCCAAAGAAGAGCTTGATAATTTTTCGGAAGAAAAAGAAGAACTTGAGACAAAGCTCAAAGAAATGCTTATACCTAAGGATCCGAATGACAGCAAAAATGTTATTCTGGAAATTCGAGGAGGTGCTGGTGGCGATGAAGCAGCCATATTTGCCGGAGATCTTTTCAGAATGTACCAAAGGTTTGCTGAAAAGCAGGGCTGGCGCTTGGAGTTGATCGATTTTACAGAAGGAACTTCTGGCGGATATAAGGAAATAATTGCCAATGTATCTGGGGAAGATGTTTATGGCAAAATGAAGTTTGAATCAGGCGTACACAGGGTTCAGCGTGTTCCTGCTACAGAAACCCAAGGAAGGGTGCATACATCTGCCGCTTCTGTGGCAGTGCTGCCAGAAATGGAAGATGTGGATGTAGAGATCAACATGAATGATATACGTAAAGACACCTTCTGCTCTTCAGGCCCCGGAGGACAGTCTGTAAATACTACTTATTCAGCCATCCGCCTTACACACATCCCATCAGGAATGGTAGTACAGTGCCAGGACGAGAAGTCTCAGATAAAGAACTTTGACAAAGCCTTAAAGGTGCTTCGTTCCAGACTGTATGAAATTGAACTCCAAAAGCACAATGACCAAGTTGGAGCCCAGCGTAAGCTAATGGTTGGTTCGGGAGACCGCTCAGACAAAATAAGAACCTATAATTATCCTCAAGGAAGGGTTACAGATCACCGCATTGGATATACTGTATACAACCTTCCTAACGTTATGGATGGAGATGTCGGCGATTTTGTCGATCAACTGAGAATAGCTGAGAATGCAGAAAAACTAAAAGAAGGGGGGCAATAAGCCTCCTTTCTTGTAACATATTACTATGCCGAGAATTGCATTTAGAGTTTTTGTTATATTACTGGCCGCTTATTTGTGCTATGCTTGTAAATCCCGCGAAGACAGGATTACTACAGATCAAAGTGCGCGCCTGGAGTTCTCCGGCGATACCATTCTTTTTGATACCATTTTCACTTCCATAGGCAGTACTACCAGAAGATTGGTTGTCTATAACCCCAATGACAATGCTGTAGTTATTGGCAGTGTGCGCTTAGGCGGCTTAGCTTCTTCGGAATATCAGTTGATTATTAATGGAAAGGAAAGTGTGCATGAGAATAATTTGGAACTAAGGGGCAAAGACAGCCTCTTTGTACTGGTAAAGGTAAACATCAACCCGCAGGACAAAGATTTGCCCTACCTAGTCAAAGATTCGGTTATGTTTACGACAAACAATAACCAACAAAGGGTAATGCTGGTAGCATACGGACAAGATGCCAACTTTATCCATAATAAAACTTTATCCTGCAATACCGTATGGGACAGCCAAAAACCTTATGTAATTTCTGGACATGCTACTGTGCCACAAGGCTGTAATTTAACTTTAAAACCCGGAGTACAAGTTCTATTTGGCGATGGCGCATATTTAAAGGTAAAAGGATCGCTCAAATCTGAAGGCAAAGTTGACGATAGGGTCATTTTCTCTTCCGACCGCCTAGAATATCGGATGCGCAACCAGCCGGGGCTGTGGAAAGGAATTACTTTCACCTCTAGCAGTTCTGGAAATAGGCTTGAAGCTACCGAGGTGCGAAATGCCCAAACTGGTTTGCTGTTAGAGAACTCTATGGCCCCTTCTACACCGGTAGTTTCAATTAAACAGTCGGTAGTAGAAAACATGTCCCGATCTGGCGTAGAAGCTGTCAACTCTAACGTTTATATGGAAAATACCCTCATTAATAACTGTGCCAACTACGCTTTTGTGGCTTCAGGTGGAGGGAAAAGCAAGATTGTCCATAGCACGCTAGCTAATTATTCTTATAATTTCTTCAGAAACAACAGCACCGTCGGATTTTACAATACACGTCTAAAACCTGACGGGGGTAGGCTGAAAAACCCTATAGAGGCCGAAATTATCAATTCAATTATCTGGGGAGACAGAAGTGAAGAATTGGTCAAAAACCAATCCGCTGATTATCCGTTTAATGTGGACATACGCCACTCGCTTATAAAAAGTGAAAGCATGTCTGAAGGTGACGGTAACATAATCAATGAAGAGCCTGAATTTAAAAACCCTAAAGACAGAAACTTTAAACTACAGGAAGGCTCTCCTGCCAAAGGTGCTGGCAAAAACACAGGCATTACTACTGACCTTGTAGGAAACTCTAGAAAACCTACACCGGACATGGGCGCATTTGAGTATTATCCGGCAGAAGACTGAGCGGTTTTGAATGTAAATATGAAATAGTATCTTTAAAGATTATGAGGGTAATTCAAGAAACATTTACACTTCCAGCTTTTCAGAGAGGCTTTCATCTGGTTACTGAAAAAATCACTAGGGCTATACCAGAATTAAGTACCATAAAAAAAGGCGTGGCCCATATTTTCATTCATCACACCTCCGCGGGGCTGACCATCAATGAGAATGCAGACCCCACAGTCCGATCGGATTTTGAAAGCCATTTTAACAAAATGGTTCCTGAAAATGCGCCTTACTATAAACATACTTTAGAAGGCCCTGACGATATGCCCGCCCATATCAAATCTTCTTTGTTGGGCAGTTCGGTATCAGTACCTGTTACCAATGGAAGCTTCAACATGGGCACTTGGCAGGGAGTATATCTGTGCGAGCACCGAGATCATGCTTCAGGAAGAACGATAACTATTACGATTACAGGTGAATAAAATTCAATAGCTTATGAAAAAATTACTTTTAGTATCTGTTTTGGCTGTTTTAATGATGAGCTTTCAAATCTTTCCAATCTCCTTAAAAATTACCATTAGGGATGAATTGGGGAATCTCACAGAAGGAGCAACAGTTACCTTATATAAAACAGAAGAAGACTATATCAATAAAGAAAACCCTGTGGGCAGTGCAGAGCTTACCAACCAGAAAGGAATTGCAAGTTTTAAGAACTTAGAGCCCGCTCCTTATTTTATTTATGCAGAAAAAGGTGAGATGAACAACATAGAAAGAGGAGTCCAAACTGACACGCTTCAAAAAGGAAGAGTTAATAAAGCAACCATAATTATAGATTGATAGACACCTGCAAGGGGGAAACCCCTTGCAGGTAATACCTAAACCTTCTACAATTACTATTTCTAGCGCCAGAGCGATGACCAATACAGCGGTTTTTTAGAATAACAACCCTTGCCGGACCCGTTCCGGTATCTGTTGAGGTTTGGCAGAAGAGTGGTATATTTCATATCGCCACCTTCGGGGCTTCTTTAGTAATGTAATTTGATCCTATAATCATATCGCCCCTTTCTGGGGCTTTAAGTATCTTAAACCTGTCACCCCGAGGAATATCGGTAGAAATCATAACCTTATACCAATGAGCCCCACTCGGGGCGAAACCATTTCAAGGGTTCCATATTCCTCTTAGCGATATGCATAAACAACAGAAGAAAAGTAGTTTTTTAAATAGACCTTTTTACGGATACTGCTACTTACAAACAGCCCCCGCAACAAGTGCGGGGAGAGAGCTAAAAGGTTTTATTTTGTACTTTATTTTACCTCATGCAAAACTATTAAGGGCCATCCCCAAAAGCAACAATTGCTACGTTATTTAAAGCCCTATTGCATATTTCAAGGTTTAATCTTCTACAATTACAGCTTCCTCATCTATTGTATTAGGGTCATGGCCAGTGCCAATAATATGCTCATAAGCGGCATAAGTAGCACATAAAGTTACAGGTATGGAAATCAACAACCCGATACCAAAGGCAATGGCACCTAATATATTTATCAAAACCAACAATAGGGCAAAAGCAAAGAAGCTAAACCATTGCTTGGTAATTAACTTGCGAGAATTCTCTAAAGCAGGCCAAAAGTCCATTTTGCCAAAAACCACGAATGGCGTACCCAATAAATAGGCAATCAGCAAGTAAACTCCTGGCAGAACAAGTAAAACAAGTCCTATCAATATCAGCAAGCCACCTATCAGATTTACCATAGCCAATGGTACGAAGTTTTTAAATCCATTAAAAAAATCTGAAAAAGTATAAGTCTCATTATACTGTATTTTTCTAGAAACAATATAGAAGCCGGCAAGTAATGGTCCCTGAAGAATAGCGCTAAGTAAAAACCCTATCCCCGGTATACTGTCCAAAACAATATTGACCAAGAGCACTATCACCATATACCCTACAAACCCACCAAAGTTTTGCTTAAAAATCCCCCAACCTTGCTTTATGTAATCAGAGGGCGTTACGTCATAACCATTGGCGATTAGCCTATCCGTTTTTTCTTGCGAATATCCGTAAGTTTCCATTTAATAGCCTTTTGTGATAAAAACATATTAACCTATAACCGGCACAGTTGTTTACAGACGCTTCTTCACTTAATGTTTGGCAAAATGCTATGCAACAAAAGCAAAGTCATCGCTGCATAACGACCATCCAGCTAAACACAACGGGAGCTAACACCTTCATTAACATGCATTACTAGCAATCCCACCGCTTAGCTGTTTGGTAGAGCAACCTCTTCCTGCAATAAATTCTGATAATGGTTATACCTATTCAATATAGACTTTACATAATTAAAAGGCTCTGACCCTCTACAATATCCATATTTTACAACAGGATCATTAGAATATTTTGGTTTGGACTTGTTCAATACAAAGTATGCGACATTGTCATCCCAAACGTCTGGTTGTTTCTTGTATTTTTTAGCTAGACGGACTGCATCAGCCACATGGGCCTGACCTACATTATAAGAGGCCAAGATAAACTTCAACCTTTCGTCAGGGTCTTCTACTTTATTGCTCCAATAGTTGTCAAGCCACTTTAAATACTTAGCACCGGCTGCAATGGCTTGTTCTGGATCAAAGGGATCGTGTGCCCCAAACTCTTTGGCAGTCGCAGGCATAAGCTGCATCAGACCAGAAGCACCTGCCCAAGACCTGGCCTTAGGATCAAACCGGGACTCTTGATAAATTAATGAGGCCAGCAGCCGCCAGTCCCAACCAATTTCAGTCGCATGTTTTTGGATAATAGTGTCGTAAGGAGACAAGTTCTTGCCACAGGTCATTTCCCTACTACATTTTATTTGTTGGTCTAAGCCCTTCTTAAGTTTAAAATATTTGTTATAAATCACATAATAAAAAGGCTTATTCTTCATTCTTAACACCCAATCATTAACTGCTTCCAATAGCTCAGGAGAATTTTTCCTGACGGCCCAAGCTTGCTTTTGCGAGAAGCTTATAGGCGTAGAAATATCCAAGTCTGCATAATATGACTGGTTGAGCATAGCGATGTTTTCGTCTGCTATGGTATATTCAATCTCCCCCTCGGCTACAGCCTGAATCAGGTCCTCGACCCCTGTGTTGGTATCTTCTTCTATAATATTGATATTACTGCCTATTTCATTGGACAGGTTTCTAAGCCTCATTACGTATGGAGAGCTTTTAATGACATGTACATCCTTATTTCCCAAATCCAAAAGATCTTTGATCAGCACCTTGTTGACCTCGGAAGCTGTCATCTGCCTCCAATTTTTAGGCTTCTTCTGCACCAACACCTGACGAGAAGTATTATGGTGGTGGGTAAATTCTATATAAGGTCGTTTGTTTTTGGTTACGAGAAGGTTTGAAGCAATTATATCCCCCTCACCCTTTCGTAGCATCTCAAACATCTTATCTTTGCTGTCTACTACTTTTATATTCAGTTTTACACCTAAATGATCAGCAAGGTTTTTTAGAAGGTCATACTCATATCCCATAGGAGTTCCTTTGTATAAAAAATATCCCGTATGGGAATATCCTGTAAGTGCTATTATTTCCCCCCTTTCCTTAATATCAGCAAGATCTATTGTGCTTTCTTCTTTTATTTCATAAACCAAGTCAAAAAGTGTATTATTTTCTTCCGACTCCTCTTCTATTTCCAATGTTCCGCTTTCTAAGGCCTCCTCTTTTTCAACTGGTGCAGTCTTAGCTTTTGGCATAAGTCTTTGACCATGTATCTCTACGTTTCTTTCACACGAAACAGTAACAAAAAGCATTGGCAGCAGAACAGCCATGATCCATCTTCTGTCAATCTTCCACATAGGCTTGTTAGTCTGTTGCTCTAACAATATAACCTACCATTTTTAAAGAATGTTAAGGTATTAGCCATAAAAATAGTGACAAAAATCACCCAGGCTAAACCTGAAAACTAAAAAAAGCAGCCTACAAAAGAGGCTGCTTCAAAAAGATCATTTTTTTACTTTTTAATTATTTTTGTGGTATAGCTTTTCTCCTCGTTTGCAATATTGACGATATAAACCCCAGGAGGCAATTGGCTTACGTGGAGGTCGCTTTTGCCAGAATAAATTGTTTCGGTATATACTACACGCCCTTCAATACCTGTAATGGTAACCAAAGCCTCTCCGGTAACATCTGCCTCTATACTTAAACGGTCTACTACAGGATTAGGAAATGCTTTTACTTCCCCATTGGTCAAAGCATTGGCTACATTGGTTATAGTATATTGGTAAGGGTTAGAAGTAGCCTCACAATTTCCTTGAGAAATTAGCTGAACAGTATACTCGCCTTCCACTTCTACTGTCAACTTTCTGTTTGTCTCACCTTCAAGCAGCTCTCCGTCTCTAAACCATTGATAATCCAATGCCTCAGGGGCTTTAAGCACATTCCCTACAGCCGTTATCTCTACATTATCCAAAGGCGCTACAAACACAAGATCGCGTACTTTTACAATATCCGGACAATGCTCGAGAATGATCTCTAATGTGTAAACCCCTGTCTGAGCAGCACTAATTGCATGTACTCGTTCGCCAATGTCCCTTAAATGCTCCCCATTTCTATACCAACGGTAGGTTGCTCCTTTAATACTGTGCAGATATAGCGTAAAGCGTTCTCCCTCACATAAAAAGTATTGTCCATTTACAGGTTCAATCATATCTCCCTCTCTGTTCCTTACTTGATAGTCAACTGTTTCCTCAGTAGCGGAAAAATATGTAATCATTAACCTTTCACTTTCTACTTCTAAATCACCGTTAGTAGCTGATATAAATATTTCTACATCCTCGTTTGGCCTGGTAGGCCAAAAAGGAACATTTATCCTATTATCATTCAGTTCAGCAGGATGCCCAAGTGGAATTGTTCTTTCTTCTGTAACCATAAAAGCCCTAAAGGTTGTCCCTTCAGGGAAGTCCCCTAAAGTCTCAAACTCTATATAGTCCGGTGCGTCATCCCGGCATAATATATCTTCTACACCAGGGATATTTACGTTAACTATTTGCGGTTCTTCTTCAATAGTGTGTTTAATAATGAATAACCCATTTGTCTGTACGCTATCCTCACAAATAACATCCATGTCTCTATTTGAACCTCTGGCATAAAGCCTATAGGTTCCTTCGTCAAGATCGCTGAGAGTAAACTGCATAGGTGTATCAGACATAAACATCCAATCTGTTACACTTTCCTCATTTTCGATATGTACAATTTTGTAAAAAGTTCCATAGCTGTAATTCTGAGGAATCATAAACTCAATCGTTTCTCCTGGCTCAATATTAATTTCTCCATCCGGAAAAATTTCTTTATCAGCCGCCACAGGAGTTACAACATCTAAAGGTAAAGAAGCGCCCGTAACTAGCCCAGCGCTTTCAGGGTCAGGATAGGTAATAACTATAGAATAACTTGCCGCAGTTGGTAGGTTTTCAGGTAAAGTGACAGGCACAACCGTTCCCATACCAGCTTCTTCTACAGGGATTGTGGCCAAAACCTCATGGCCCCCAAATGTTTGTCCTAGAAACTCAATGGTTAAAATGGTTTCATCATCTAATACCCCTTGATAATCAAAACTTAATTCTAACTCCTCCCCTGGGGTATAGCACAACACACCATCATCTAGCCCTGATAAGTTAAGGTTATAAATATTTGCAGGCTCTGAATATGATACCGTAAAACTACCGTCTAGCTTCACGCTATCTTGGCAAGTGGTAGTCCCGTCATAAGTTCTAGCCCTTGCGAAAAGCTGATAAGTACCTTCTTCAGGGTCATCGATATATATAAACCTAGGTGTGTCATGCATACGCAACCATTCAGTGGCACTAGTTTCTGTCTCTAAATGCACCACCAGATATTCCATGAAAATCTGAGAAGGATTTTGAGAAGCTGTATACTCAGGTATAAGAGCGGTAAGTCTCTCACCCGGCAAAATTTCTGAAGGGCCACTTAAACCTGTTGATGTATTTATTTCAGGAAAAATGTGCATGCGTTTAGGGAAGCTTTGTATCCGTTCGTTTCCTACATGCGCTTCTATATAAATAGCTTCATTTCTAAACACGTAATTGTCCAAAAAAGATACTGGGGTAGTGAGGTTGTCAGTCCCTTCTACCCTTCCTATTTCATATGGCATACTTAGCGTACCAATATATGCCACAAATATTGTACTATCCGGAAAATCTCCTTCTATATCAAATGTCATGACAGGATCTGGGTGATCTGACAGGCATAGTACATTATCTTCAGCTCCTTCTATATTCACGTTTATGATTTTTAACCTTGGGTCAATATCAGCGTGGTCAAGTACAAATTGACCATCTACCTGCATACTGTCCTGACATAAAGTTCCATCTGAGGCACGGGCACGGGCAAATAACTGATAAGTCCCTTCTTGGGCATCGGGTATTTCAAAAGGTAAACGGACATTATCTATAGTCATCCAATCCGACACACTGGTCTCTGTTTCGATATGAACGATCTTATACTGCATAAACCGCTGTGAGGGGTTCATATTATCTCTATAAGTAGGTATAGTACCGGTAAGCGTTTCTCCAGGAGCAATGGTTTTTGCATCTGGGTTTAACCCTGTATTTGTATTAATTTCAGGGATAATATCATGATGTATGAAATCACTGGCAACAAGACTACCATCAATTTGTGTTGACACCCTGATTCGCGCATTGTTGTAAACTATATCCTCCGGAAATGTTAGTGGGATAGAAAGGTTTTCTGTTCCTTGGCTTTCGCCCAAAGTTACAGACTGCATCTGAACGGGAAACAGCTCTACTGTAAATTCTACATCTTCTGGAAAGTCTCCCTCCAAATCGAACTCAATATGAAGATCATCATGATCTATGAGGCAAATAACTTTGTCTACATCAGGAATCCTGACATTCACGATTGATTGAGCCGTAACAAAAAATGGCAGCAAAAGCATACACGAAAGCAATACAGCCTTCAAGATTTTACTGGGCACTTGTATAAGTTTCTTCATAAGAGTAAATTTTTAAATGTTGTAAGTCTTAGAAAGTAAATAGAAAAGACCAGTTGCCTGGGAAGCATGCTACGTGATTCTTATATCAGCGAAAGTTAGACGTGAGCTAGCCTAACTAAAACTCCAACTGAAAAACAACAACTTTGTTATTTATATTAATACATTAATAATCAATTCGTAAAACCAAGTACAGCTATTAAAAAGTAGAAAAAAAGGAGGGGTACATCCCTTAAGAAATACAGATGTGGCAGTTTTTGATAGAGCAAGGTTAATATTTTGCTTCAAAAAAAACGCACAGCCGTTAGAGACTGTGCGTTTGCAATAAATATAATTGTTATTGTTTACTGTTTAATAATTTTAAAAGTATATGACTCGCCGGAACTGGTAATATTCACCAGATAAACCCCAGCACTCAACAGACTTACATCCAGTTCAATATTAGTACTGCCAATAATGGTCTCTGAGTGAACCACCTGACCTTCCATGCCTGTTACTGTAATCAATGCTTCTTCCGAAATGTCAGCTTCTATATGCAGGCGATCACTTACCGGGTTAGGGTATGCGCTTACCTTTCCACCGGCCAAGGCATTGCCCACACTAGTTACCGTGTATCGGTAAGGCTCTGAGGTAGCTTCACATCCACCTTGTGTGATCAGCTCTACAGTATAAGAGCCTTCTACTTCGGCGGTATGAGTTCTTTCTGTTTCACCTTCCAATGGCTCACCATCTCTAAACCATTGGTAATTTAAAGCTTCAGGAGCTTTAAGCACATTTCCTACGGCTGTGATTTCTACATTATCAAGAGGCTCTACAAACACAAGATTGCGTTCTTTAACTATATCAGGACAATGCTCGAGAATGATCTTTAAGGTATACACACCAGACTGGTCAACGCTGATGGCATGTACCCGTTCGCCAATGTCCCTTAAATGCTCCCCGTTCCTATACCAACGGTAAGTTGCCCCCTTTATACTGTGCAGATATAGCGTAAAGCGTTCTCCCTCACATAAAAAGTATTGTCCATTTACAGGTTCAATCACATCTCCCCCTCTGTTCCTTACTTGGTAGTCGACTGTTTCCTCAGTAGCGGAAAAATATGTAATCATTAACCTTTCACTTTCTACTTCTAAATCACCGTTAGTAGCTGATATAAATATTTCTACATCCTCGTTTGGCCTGGTAGGCCAAAAAGGAACATTTATCCTATTGGCATTCAGTTCAGCAGGATGCCCAAGTGGAATTGTTCTTTCTTCTGTAACCATAAAAGCCCTAAAGGTTGTCCCTTCGGGAAAGTCCCCTAAAGTCTCAAACTCTATATAGTCCGGTGCGTCATCCCGACATAATATATCTTCCACACCCGGTATGTTCACATTGATAATTTGTGGTTCTTCTTCAATGGCATGCTCAATAATGAAATAAGCATCAGAACGGACACTGTCTTCGCAAACCACACTTGTATCACCTGATGCACCCATCACATAAAGTCGATAAGTTCCTTCTGCCGGCCCTTCTAACCTAAACTGTAAAGGTGTATCAAACATACGCACCCATCCATCTGTGGCACTTTCCTCTGTTTCTTCATGAACCAAATTGAAAAAATATCCATCGTTACTGTTTAGAAAGATAACCCCTTCCACTACTTCGTCACTTTCTATTTCCGTCAGCCCTTCTGGCGACATTCCAATATCGTCAAGATCTATCGGTGTAATTAGGTCAAACAATAGGCCATCACTAACCACTGTATGGTCACCATGCTCATTACTAAAGGTATACCTTACATTCACAGCATACTCCGCAGCTCCAACCATATTTTCAGGGAAAGAAATATCTATAGAGCTGATCCCTTCTTCAGCCTCAGCGTTTCCTACTATTGCAGTTCCTCCATAGGTAACACCACTAAAATCAACCCGTAGTTGGGCGTCTTCCGGAAGCTCTCCTTCTACGTCAAACTGTACTTCATAATCCTTTTCAGGGTCAAAGCAAATGGTGTTGTCTTCCAAGCCCGGAATATGCAGGTTGGTAATTTCCGCAGGGGCTCTGCTAATCATAAAGCTACCATCGGTTTCGACGCTGTCTTGACATACCTGACCTGTATTTTCTCCTACACCACGACCATACAGGTTGTAAGTTCCCGGCTCTGGATCTTCTAAACGAAATGTCGCAGTACCTTCTGCCAATTGCCAACCCGAAACACTATTTCCGGTTTCTTCATGAACCAGATTGAAATAATTACCATCAACGCCAGGTTGACGACTAACGCTTACAGGGATAGTCTGACCTTTGCGTACCACCACTTCTCCGTCACGGTTAAGCGTAATGGAAGGGTCTACCTCCGTTACCAAATCAAAGTATAGATATTCCCCAGCGGCAATTGTTTGCTCAGGATCCAACACTTGTGCAACAACGTAAAAAAGTGCGTTTTCGCTCCTAATTGACTGCTCTGTCCATGAAACAGGAATAGAGGTTGCCTCTTTTCCTGCAACTTGCCCAAGTTCCACAAAACCGTCCAACCCTAAAAAAACTGCCCGAAGCGTAAAAACTACATCTTCAGGAAAGTCACCTTCGGTCTCAAACTGAAACTCTTCGGGTTTTTCCTCTGACAGACAAATGACTTCATCAATTCCTGGAAAGCCAACATTAATAATCTTTGGCTCTTCACCGTTTTGTGCATAAGAATAACTTATGCTAATGGCCATAAAAAATGCCACTGCTACTGAATAGTGTAATCGTATATTCATGAGAACGCATTTATGTTGAAAAATATTTACCTATTAAAAAGTAATAGAAAAAGCTAAAAAAAGTTTAACCGGCCTAGGGGTTTACCAGCAATCTTAATTATAAAGTCACCTATTAACCAATCCATTAATCTAAGGCTTTAAAGCTTTAAACCCGGATTATGCTTAAAACATATTGCTATAAAAAAATTAAACACATACTACACATTTCCAGTTAAGCTTACATTATGGATAGCATAGGAGAAGTTTTAGTGTTAAGTATAGGTTTAGTTGCCGTTTTGGGTCTGTTTTATCTGTTCGGTCCATCTTGGAACATGCTTTTTTTCCTTGTCCCAGTTGTCTGGGTAATAAATTTTCTAAATTGGTGGGCCATCTTTCCTGCCATTTTTTGGTTTGGATGGTGGGGGAATTATTTTTTTAAAGAAGAAAAAGAAGCGCAAAAGATGTTTAGAAACTAAACCCGGCAATGGTATAGCACCTCCCGGGTTATTTTTATTTTTTATCTCTTACTTGCTAATATAAAATAGCTTTCCTGAGGAACACGGTCAGTGAAAAACGGCTTGAACTCTACGAATTGAAGTTCTGGATGATGCTTCAAGAAAACATCTTTAAGATCCCTGGTAAGTATAAATACATTTTCTCCAGCGCTTTCATATTCCTTTAATAATACAGAAGCATCATATTCTTCTTCTACATGCTGAAACCTCTGTAATAAATAAAATGGTAAGCTAGGTGGGTTAGAATAATTATTGGCTATAATAATACGGCTATTTTCGGGAGCTACCGATTCAATATGTTGTGCGATTCTCAATGAGCTATTTTTAAGCTTATCTGCTACAGGCAACAAAACCAAAGACAATACTCCTATAAAAGTCACATTCCCGACCAATAGCCTACGAACAAACCCTTCCTTGTTCCTTCTGGCAAAGTTATATACAAACAACATAATAAAACCCAGTCCACTTATGCCAAATACGATCTTTGTAAGCCAAGGCAAGTCAAGAACAAATGGAGCCGTCAATAATGCGACAAAAATAATGCTGTTTAGTATCAAATGCGCCCAGGACAAGCCATTGTTAGAAGCCAATGGCCGTCTCACCAGCAAAGTTCCAATGGTCAAAGCCATAGGTACGTGGGCTGCTACCACATATGCTGGCAGTTTACTAGGGGTAAGCTCAAAAATAAACCAACCAGCAATAAACCAAACCCCTAAAAGGAAATTACTGTCTTTTACCTTGCCAAAAAGGTTTTTGACGCTATTGATTACCGCAGCTGGGAAAAACATGAAATAGGGCAAAAAGAAAAGCATGATCCCTAAAAGGTGAGTGCCAGGAGGGCCTGTTTGGCCAAAAACACTGCCACCTACACGTTTTAAAATATACCAGTCAACCATCCATGTAATGAACTCTTTCCCCTCTTGACTTTGATAACATAAATATCCCCAAAAATAAAGCGGCAAGGCAGCCAATGGTAAGAAAAACCAAGGATGTAACCGAAAAAGGTTGGTTCTTTGCGGGTGAAACAAAAAAAGTATCGCAGCAAAAACACCTGAAAACAATATGACTGGAGGGCCTTTTACCAAAAGCGCCAACGCAAAAGATGCCCAAAACAAGAACACCCATTTCATTTCTTTATATACCAATACATAAAGCATGGAAAAAGCGCACAGGGTAGTAAAAAACAGCAGCGTTGCATCCGTAACAGATACTTTTGCCAAAGCCACAACCAAAAAAGAAGTACTTAATACTACCATGCCCAAAAAACTCTCTTTCTCTCCAAACAGCCTCCTCCCCATAAAATAGGTAACGGCTAAAGTGAGCAAAATAGATAAGGCAGCAGGCAAACGGGTGGCAAATTCATTTATCCCGAAGATCTTATAGCTTATAGCAATATTCCAGAAATGAAGTGGTGGCTTGCGGTGAACATCAGACCATATAAAATCTGGCATTAGCCAATTGCCAGACTCTACCATACCTTTGGCAAAACCAGCATAAGCGGCCTCGTCTTGATCCCAATAACTCACCCATTGATTACCAAACATCAACACAAAGGCCATCAGAGCCAAATACAGAACGGCCTTGTTCTTAACAACAAATTCTTTATAACTAGCTTTTTGCATGATATCCTTTATGCTTAACGCAGCACAAGTTTTTATATTTTGGGTATGGGTTTATGTGTGAAGTTTAACCTGAAATATGCATTAGAACTTTCTATTGCATAATCCAGGTTTAAGAACACCTCCTGATCAAAACAACAACTGACAAAAATAAATAGAATATAAGTTACTTACAAAGTATGAAAACTTTATACTTCTCCTGCCTTTAACCTTTAAAGATAAACTATACTTACAGGTTATCCTGAATTGTTACCCTTGAGGCTTTTACTGCTGGCCTATAAGAAATAAGAATAGTGATAGCGAATATTACCAGACCTGAGAAAACAAAATCGCCAGCCTCCATTTTTACAGGATATGCGTCAATAAGAGAGGTTTCCATACCCATTGAGATCAAGCCCAATTCTTGTTGTGCGAGACAAATCAAAAAGCCAAGCATCAAACCTATAATTGCGCCTGAGAAAGCGATGATGATACCCTCTGTCATAAATATCTTCCTGATAAAGCCAGGTGTTGCCCCCATAGAGAACATCATTGCCACATCTTTTTTCTTGTCTATGGCCAACATGGTCAGGGAGAAAAAGATATTAAGAGAAGCAATGGCCAGAATAACTGAGAATGTTATGAACACAAACAACTTCTCTATCTTGATAGCCCTGAGCAGACTAGCATGTTGCTCGTCGCTGTTTTGAACAAGAAACTCGCCTCCCAACACTTTTCTAAGCTCATCCCGCACTTTATTGATCTTATATCCTTCTTTTGTTTTGATCTCCAATGAAGTCCGGCGGTCTCCATAGTTCATTAGCTCCTGGGCAAAATGCAAAGGCACAAAAATGTAATTGTCATCATACTGCTTTTCGATGGCAAACACAGCGCCTGCTGGTATAATATTTCTGTTCAAGATATTAGGCGAAGTAACCTGAAGCAGTTTCCTATGATTAGGATAACTGATCTTCAATGGGCTAAGGTCGTTGTTGATGCTAATGTTCAAACTATATTGCACACCTCTACCAATAATGGCATAGTCCATATTGTTCCTGTGGAAAGCATACTCACCTGCCACAATGGCTGAGTTAAGCCGCTGCTGGTCAAGGAAATTTTCAGAAACGCCTTTGATTTTAACCACCCTTCTATCGTCGCGGTACTCTACTAAAGCATTGTCTTCAATGGCTTCGGTCACCATTTCTATACCTGAAACAGCATATACCTTATCTTTTAAGGCATCGTCATAGGTCAAGGACTTACTTTGAGCAGCGGACACTTTGATCTCAGGATCAAAAGTATTGTAAAGTGTTCGGATAAGGTCTTCCATTCCATTAAAAACGGACAGCACAATAACAAGGGCCATTGTGCCAAAAGCCACGCCTGCCATAGACATCATAGATATGACGTTTATGAAGCTTTTTTTCTTTTTAGAAAGGAAGTACCTTCTTGCTATCAGAAAGATTGTTCTCAACCTATTATTCCTCCGAGATTGTTAATGTATTGCTATTCTTTTTGTTTTTCATCGTCGTCATCTTCAGTTGCCGGCGGAATATCGATTTTTGAGAAAAGCTCATCCATCCTTGCCGCATACTCTGCAGAGTCGTCGTAGTGGAAACGTAGTTCAGGTATAATACGTGCCTGTTTACCTATCCTATTTCCCAACAAAAGTCTGATCTGTTTAGTTTGTGAGGTGATATGATCGAGCAGTGCTTGACGGTCTTTTTCCATCAAAAAACTTAAATATACGGATGCCAAACCTAGATCTGGAGAAATTTTCACCCCTGTAACTGTTATAAAAGCACCTTTAAACATGCTTTTGGCATCTTTCTGGAAAATCTCGCTCAGCTCTTTCTGGATAAGCTTTGAAAATCTTTGTTGTCTTTTACTGTCCATATAACAGAGGAATATTTTTTATCTTTATTAAATTTACCCAAACTTAGCGTAAAAATTTTAGGTTTACATATAATTCTATTAAGAATCTAACGGCACTTTTGTTTTGATCTCATATTTTAGGAACTACGGATTTTCCAGGCTACCAGTATTGTTCATCATACTGCTCTTGCTGCGCCTGCCTATGTTTTTTGCAGGCATACCATTAACAATTCCCGAGCTGACCTGGCTGACCGTTGGCGAAAAAGTCGCCAATGGCTTTGTCATGTACCGCGATGTCTGGGAAAACCTTGAACCGCTTTCTGTGGCAGTCTACCATACCATTCACCTTTTGTTTGGCAAATCGGAGACTGCTTACCGGATCATAGCGCTGTTTTTAGTCTTTGTTCAGGCATATTTTTTAAATGAAATATATAATATGCAACAAGCAAGGGAAAAAACTACTTTGCCTGCTCTGTTTTATATTATATTTTCTTTCCTTTATTTCGACTTCCTTACCCTTTCGCCCATGCTTATGGGCCTGACCTTTATTCTGGTCATGCTGTATTATGTTTTCTATTTGATGCGCTCTCCCGAAGACTATGAGAAGGTGCTATATTTGGGCTTGTCAGCGGGCATGGCTATGATGTTCTATTATCCGGCAGCCGTATTTTTCATTTTTATATTTCTAACACTGGTCATATATACTCCAGCAAATCTTGCAAAAGTACTACTGCTGTTGAGCGGTTTCCTGCTTCCTATGGCAATAGCCGCCGTTTACTTCTTTTGGTTTGATGGCCTGAGGGACTTTTACCACAATTTCATTATTACCCCCTTTTCTTTGCAGCGTTTCAGATACGTGGAAAATGAAACCCTGATCTTAGTATTTGCCGTGCCACTGCTTGTGACGGTGCTTTCTTTCTTTGTGTCTACCGGTGCAGGAGGAAAAACCAATTACCAAACCAATGTTATTAAAGTCACTTTCTTATACCTGATATTAGCAGCAGTGGCTTTTGTATTCTTTACCAGAACCATTACTACTAACCAATTATATATTTTCTTGCCTGGAATTGTAATTTACACTGCTTTTGCAATGCAGCAATTAAGGAACCGCAGGCTTCAAGAATTTTCCTTTTGGTTTACCGTATTTTTAGTAGTATTAGTAAGCTATGGCTCATTGTATGATTTTGCTGTCAGAAGCGATTTGGCAGACAATGACCATTTAATTGCTGATAGAGAAGCCTTACACGAGCATTTTACTGGGAAAAATGTATGGACCACCGGAGATGATAGGGATATCTATTTGGACAACACATTGGGCATGCCTTATTTGAACATGGTACTGGCTGAGCGTCATTTTAACAGGTTGCACAGTTTTCAAGTGCTTTCAGAAGTGTATGAAAACTTTATAAGACACAGACCGGAAGTCATAGATGATCAAGGAGGGTTAATGCCGGATATCTTTATGCGCATACCTGTGCTTGAAAACGAATACAAGCAATGGGCAGAAGACGAAAGGGTTTATATTAGAACCGATTTGGAAATTGATTAAACAAACGCAGCCGGTAAATGGCCTTTTTTCGATTTATTGGTTTGTCTCCCTTTTTGGTGTTTTCACCAACAAGAACAGAAACGCCCTACTCCACCAACAAAATTAACCTCAATAACAACCATTCTTTCAGGCTCGAGCATGACATAACAATTATCCATTTGTTCAAGAAAAGCAGAATCAAAGATCCTTTGAAAATAAAATAGACAACAAAATAATTACGCCCTCCCCCTTGTTGGTGTTTTCACCAACAAGAAAAAAAACTCACCCGCCCTATTCCACCAACAAAATTAACCTCAACAACAACCATTCTTTCAGGCTCGAGCATGACATAACAATTTTCCATTTGTTCAAGAAAAGCAGAATCAAAGATCCTTTGAAGATAAAACAGGCAACAAAATAAATTACGCCCCTTCAGGGCTCCCCCCTTGTTGGTGTTTTCACCAACATTCAACCTATAATCATATCGCCCCTTCAGGGCTATGTAGAAATCTGCGACCGTTCTTCTGAAAGTGGATCTTGACAGGACGTGCGAACATATATCTAACGAGACTGGAGCCCCCCCTTGTTGGTGTTTTCACCAACAAGAAAAAAAACTCACCCGCCAAACCCTCCAACAAAATTATCACATAAATAACACCCCTCAGCTCCAGGACATAAAAAAAGGCGAACTGTTAAAGTCCGCCTTTTTTATTAATTATGCTTAGCTTTTGACTCAGCACTGGCTGATTTTATCAACCCTGTTTGCGTGTCTTCCACCTTCAAAATCTGTATTTATAAAAGTTTCAGCAGAGGCTTTAGCTTCGTCAAGCTCCATAAAGCGAGCTGGCAGGCAAAGTACATTGCTATTGTTATGTTGCCTTGCCAGGCCGGCCAATTCCCTGTTCCAACAAAGGGCCGCCCTGATGTCTTTATGTTTATTGGCAGACATTGCCACACCGTTTCCGCTTCCACAAATCAGAATACCAAAATCAACTTCTCCTTTTTCTACAGCAGAAGCTAATGGATGGGCAAAATCAGGATAATCTACAGAAGCTTCGCTTGAAGGGCCAAAATCCTTAACTTCCATCCCTTTTTCTTGAAGAAATTTTATTAGTTGGCTTTTATACTGAAAACCGGCATGATCACCGCCGATGGCTATTTTCTTAGACATTAGTTAACATTTGAGATTATTTCCTTACTTTGATATTTCTTGAATGCCGACCTTGAGATGAAAATACTCAACTCAAAGAGCAGGTACATAGGAGCCGCTACGAGCAACTGGCTCAGTACATCAGGCGATGGCGTAAGAATAGCCGCAATTACGAAAATCAGCACAATGGCATGCTTCCGGTATTTTTTCATAAACTCTGGTGTCAACATTCCAATAGATGTAAGGAAATGTACAATAACCGGTAGCTGAAAAATCATCCCTCCACCTAAAACAATCATGCACAAAGTGGAAACGTAAGACGTGATATCGAACTGATTCATGATAGAATCATCCAGCTTATAGTTAGCAAGAAATTGAATAGAAAGTGGTGAGATCACATAATACCCAAACAAAATACCGATAACAAATAACACCGTAACAAAAAAGATCGTGCTATTGGCTGCCTTGGCTTCTTTTTGATAAAGACCTGGCCTCACAAACCGCCACAATTCCCAAAAAACATAAGGGAACGCTACGATTATACCAAACACCAATGACGCAAGAATGTGCATGGAAAACTGCCCCGACAACTGCCTGCTCTGCAAGGTAAAGTTAACTTCACTCACACATAACAAGTCGCTGATCTTGCACATCATCCGGTAAGTCCAGAAGTCTGAACTTGCAGGCCCTAGAATCACTTCCTGAAATACCCAATTCATAGAGGCAAAGCCAACGAGCATACATACGAAAACAGCTATAACAGATCGGATAAGGTGCCACCTGAATACTTCCAGGTGGTCCAGAAAAGGCATTTCTTCTGGTTCTTCGTCAAATTTACGGGGTGTTATTTCTTTTATGGCCATGCCTGATCAACGAAAATATCGTAATTGATTTTATTTATAAAGCGGAAATTCTTTCATCCACTCATTTACTTCTCCCCTAACAGCAGAAAGCTTCGCTTCGTTCTCATTATTCATAAGAACTGTATCAATCATATCAACAATACGCTCCATATCGCCTTCTTTCATGCCCCGTGTAGTTATAGCCGCAGTACCAATACGCATACCAGAAGTAACAAAAGGTGATTTATCGTCGAAAGGAACCATGTTTTTATTGATGGTGATGTCGGCTTTAATAAGGGTATTTTCCGCCACTTTACCAGTCAGCCCCTTTGATCTAAGGTCAATCAACATCAGGTGGTTGTCTGTTCCGCCTGAGATAACCTGATAACCTTTATCTATAAATGCTTTGCACATTACTTTGGCATTTTTCTGTACCTGAAGTGCATACTCCATGTATTCGTCAGAAAGAGCTTCGTGGAATGCAACTGCTTTTGCTGCAATGACGTGCTCCAAAGGTCCTCCTTGTGTACCAGGGAAAACAGCCATATCCAGTACATTCGACATCATCCTGATATCGCCTTTTGGTGTTTTCAATCCGAAAGGGTTTTCAAAATCCTCGCCCATCACAATCAGACCGCCTCTAGGCCCCCTTAAGGTCTTATGGGTAGTAGTGGTCACGATATGGCAGTGTTCGATTGGATCATTAAGCAGTCCCTTGGCAATTAATCCTGCCGGGTGCGAAATATCAGCCAAAAGCAATGCCCCAACACTATCGGCAATGTCTCTCAAACGTTCATAATCCCAGTCTCTGGAATAAGCAGAAGCACCACATATAATAAGTTTAGGTTTTTCTTTCTGCGCTATTTCCTCTACTTTATCCCAGCTAATCAAACCTGTTTCTTTTTCTACACCATAAAAGAAAGGTCTGTAATACTTTCCTGAAAGGTTCACAGGAGAACCATGTGACAAGTGGCCACCGTGCGACAAGTCAAAGCCTAAAATAGCGTCGCCAGGGTTAAGGCAACCCAGCATAACCGCAGCATTGGCCTGTGCACCTGAGTGAGGCTGCACATTGGCCCATTCTGCATCAAAAAGTTGCTTTGCGCGATCTATAGCCAATTGCTCAGCTTGGTCTACGACTTCGCAACCACCATAATATCTTTTTCCAGGAAGCCCTTCTGCATATTTGTTGGTTAAAACACTGCCCATGGCTTCCATTACCTGCTTAGAGGTGAAATTTTCAGAAGCGATCAGTTCTATACCATGTTCCTGCCTGTCAGCTTCTTTGTTGATCAGGTCAAAAATTGCGGTATCCCTTGCGATCTGTCTGCTTTTTGTTTCCATTTATGATAGATTAAGGTATGAATCAAGATGTAAAATTAGCCTAACTTATACATTATCCCAAAGGATTTTTTTAGAGATAGCATCATAAGCAAAAATGCAGCTAAGCCATGTTCTCCCTATTGGCTACTATTATACCCACATTTGCCTTTTTAACCACCGTTTCCCTCTGGCCATTAGTAGCCCAAACTGCCGTTTGAAAGGAAATGTTTTAAGATAAAAATGTATATATTGTAAATTGGAGTCTATTGAAATTTTTAGGGATATTGCTGATATGCCCTTATTTTGAAGGGTACAACAATTTTCTTAAAAGAAAACATATACCTACCCGTATATGTCTTCTTTCTTTACTGACCGCCACTCCCCTGGCTTGAGGTTGCCAAGCTGAAGATTGATGATGCGGGTGCGGACAAGTTTGACAACTTCATAGCCAAGCTTATAACACATCCTTCTGATTTGCCGGTTGCGCCCTTCGGTGAGGGTTATTTGGAATTCACTGTCGCCCATCTTTTTAACCAAACAAGGGCGGGTCATTTTATCCATAATTTTGACACCTGTAGACAAACGTTTAAGGACTTCTTCTGTGAGTGGCTTGTTTACCGTGACTAGGTATTGTTTTTCCTGAAGGGTTTTACAGTGGACAATATCTTGGTACAACGCTCCATCATTGGTAAATAAAAGCAGGCCTTCCGAGGCTTTGTCCAAGCGCCCGGCGGGAAAAACACCTTCTGGGATATCAAAAGAACAGTACAGGTTGTCGGGTATTTCCCTGTTCAACGTAGTTTCTATACCGCATGGCTTGTAGCAAGCCAGATAAATGCACTTTTTTGCCTCCTGCAACAATTGCCCGTCAAATGTCACCTCATCAGTTTCATAAATCGGTTGGTTTACCTGTGCAGGCTGTCCGTTTACCAGTAACCTTTGCTGCACGATCAAATGCGCTGCTTCTTTATTAGAAACAGAAAGCTTTTGTACGAGAAAAAATCGTGCTGGCTTTTTAGTAAGGTTCAAGGTGAAAAAAAGAGTAGCATGTTCTTACTACTCCCGTCAAATTAAAGATTATTAATAATATAATTGGTCATCATTTCGTACAAGTGCAACCTGGTATTGCCTCCATAGATACCATGATTCCTGTTCGGATAGTAGAAGGTATCAAACTGCTTTCCAGCTGCAATAAGGGCATTTTGCATCTCCAGTGCGTTTTGTATGTGCACGTTGTCATCGGCTGTACCATGTATGAGCAGGTATTTTCCTTTTAGCAAGCCTGCATGGGTTATGGGCGAGTTTTGGTCGTACCCCGCAGCGTTTTCGCTCGGCAGACCTAAGAAGCGTTCGGTGTATATGGTGTCATAAAAACGCCAACTGGTAACCGGTGCCACGGCAATAGCCATTTTAAAATGCTCAGCCCCTAAGGTAATGGCCAGCGACGACAAGTACCCACCAAAACTCCATCCAAAAATACCTATTCTATCACTATCTATATAAGAAAGAGCGGCTAAATGCTTGGCCGTGGCAATCACATCTTCAGTCTCATATTTCCCAAGGTTATGTTGCGTAGATTTTTTGAAAGCCTCACCACGGCCACCAGTACCACGGCCGTCTATACATACAACAATGTAACCTTTCTGCGCAAGCATATGATACCAAAAGTGGTTGTGTCCACCCCAGCGGTTCATGACCTGCTGATGGCCTGGTCCTCCGTAGACGGTCATTAACACAGGGTATTCTTTGTCAGCATCAAAATCCGATGGGGTAATCATAAACCCGTTCAGCTCCGTACCATCAGCGGCTGGAAAGGTTTTAAACTCAAAATTTCCCATATCGTAAGCCTTCAAACGTTGCTCCAAAGACTGGTTGTCCATTATTTTTCTGGAAAACTTCTCGTTTGTTGCATATACAGTGGAAGACGGAGCCTTTGAGATGCTCGTTTGGGTGAGAATGTAGTATTTATAAGAATTACTGAAGTTTGCTGAATAGGTACCGGCATCCTTGGTTAACTGCTTTTTCTTTTTGCCATCTAGACGTATGCTATACAAATGACGTTCCATAGAAGAAACCTCTGTAGAAGTAAAATACAAGGTATTTTGTTGATCCATTCCATAAAAATCGTCTACTTCCCACTTCCCCTTGGTAATTTGCTTTAGCTCTTTACCTTTCAGGCTATATTGGTACAGGTGCTTGTACCCATCTTTTTCACTGCTGATTATAAATGACTTGTTATCACCTACAAAAGTGAGGTCGTTATTTATTTCTATATAGGCATCGTTCTGCTCTTCGTAAACCAGTGCTTTTTCTCCATTATTTACAGAAACAGCATATATGTGCAGGTGGTTTTGGTACCTGTTCATCCGGTACACAAACAAGTCCTCGCTGTTTGGCTGCCACTTTATCCTAGGCACATAAATATCTTCATCCTCGCCAAATAGCTTTTTCTTTTCTGCACCTGCTATATCATACACAAATATCTGAACATCTGAGTTTTTCTCTCCTGCTTTGGGGTATTTCAGAGCTTGGTGTTCAGGATATAAAGTTTGCCATAATTGCATGACATACTCTCGGACATTGCTTTCGTCAAACCTGTAAAATGCTATTTTTTTGCCATCCGGAGACCATTCGAAACCTTTTACCAGTTCAAACTCTTCTTCATAGACCCAATCAGATGCCCCATTGATGATATGGTTATACTTACCATCATCCGTAATGGCCGTTTCTTCTAATGTTTTTGCATTAACTAGGTAAAGATTATTTTCCCTTACATAAGCTATGTGTTTACCGTCCGGAGACCACGTGGCATAGGAACCCTGACCGGCAGGGTTGAGCTTTTTCAATTGCTGACTCTCAGTATTAAACAAATAATAATCGGCGGTGGTGGAGTGCCTGTAGATGCTTTTAGTGTTGGTAGTAATCAATACCTGTGTAAGGTCTGTAGGGTTAAAAGCATACTCTTCTAAAGAAATTTGCTTGTTTTCAGCAACCAACTGCGCTCCTTTGACAAGTGTTTTCACAGCTTTTCCCGAACGTATGTCATACTGCACAATATCTTTAGGTTGGTTAGGTCCTGCCGATGAGAAAGCTGTATAGTAGGGATCTTCCGCCATCCACCGAAGGCCTGAGAGGCTTTGGTAATGGAAATTTCCCGTCATCCATAATTCTTCTAAAGAAATATTTTTAGAGCCTTGTGCCAATGCTTGAGACCAAACAATAACATGAAGGAGTAAAACGAAAAGCGCCCTTTTTAAGACTGATGCAACCATTTATATATAGTAAAATAATGTCCGACCTAAGTCGCCTTATAACAACAAAGAAACTGATGATTTCCCTCTATGAAACCTTTATCTTTTTATCCTGTGATTTATTAATTTCCAAAATTAATTTTTTTCTGTAAACACGAAACCGAAATATTAACTTAACGTAAATTACCCTCATCACACTACAATATATAGTTAACCTTTTGCGAACAGAAAAAATTGTCTTTGGCTAAGGGGGTAGCAATAAATTTAGGCGCTTGCTGATTGTTAGTAAACTGCAAGTAAAAAATTGAATGTAAATATTTTAGCCCTATAGTTAACGTATAAAAAAATGAGTGATTTTTTTAATGACATTTTAATAACTTTAAGGAAAATTTTAGATAATATTGTGCCGTAGAAAATTCAGTTTCTGAACCGATATAGAATAACATTAAACCAATAAATAAACCAATTAAACTTAAGTTCAAACAATGAAAAAGTTCTCGTTCTTTTTTTCAATGCTCGCAATAGCATCTGTTGCGCTTTTTACTTCATGTAGCAAAGATGAAGATCCAAAACCAGGCCCAACAATTTCTTTTACCCCAGGTGACACAGAAGTAACACTTGAAGCAGGGGAAAAGCATAAAGTAGCTGTGGTTTTTTCTGCAGAACAAAGGCTTAACAGAATAACTGTATTTAAAAAACAAGGTGCTAACGAAACCCAATATGGAGAGGCTAAAACCAGCGGATTCCATGAATCAACTAAGCACACAGAACACTATGAGCTAGAAGGTGTAGCTGGCGAAACAGTTACCTATAGGTTCCAAGTAGAAGACAGAGATGGTGTTAGCGCAGCGAAAAGCTTAACTGTTAAGGTTAAAGCTGAAAAAGGTGGAGAAATAAGCAGCTACTCAGCAAAACTATTAGGTGGCGCAAGCAACCCTAATGCAGGTAGTTTCTTCGCTACTTCTACTGGAACAGTTATGAAAATGGCTGAAGCAAACGAAAATTACACTAAAGTAGACTTTATCTATACTTATAGTGGTGAAAATGGCCACTTAATTGCTGCTCCAAATGATGACAGAATTTCTGCTGCACATAGCAACGTAGATGGATGGAGTTCTAAAAACGCTACTAAATTTAAAGCAACTTCACTTACTGCAGAACAATTTGCTGCAATTGATGATGATTTAAAAATTGTTGAAGCGGCTGAGGGTGCAAACGAAACAAGAAAGAACCAGTTATCTAAAGGTCAGGTTTTTGCATTTATCACTGAGGCTGGCAAAAAAGGCGTGGTTCACGTAAAAGAAACTGCTGGTACTGAAGCAAGCAACAGATCTATTACTATAAATGTAAAAGTTCAGAAGTAAGCCATTATAAGCTTTTCAAGAACACTTATAAGAAGCCGATCCCACAAGGATCGGCTTTTTTCGTTATGTTGAGCCATCTCTAGGCGGTCAGTTACAAGTTTGACGTTCATCTCACCTTTGTGCAATGGTAGGTTTTGGTAAGCCGCAGGCTACCCCTGGCAGTGCGTTTTATTTAGTAGTACGATGCTGTAGCTGCAAGCTACAGTAAGCGTAAAGGGGGAGGAAAGGAAAATGGGTTAGCAGTGGGTAGCTGCAAGCTACCCACTGCTAACCCCTCCTCTTGTTGGTGTTTTCACCAACAAGCCCTTCCTGTATCGGAGTACGGTGCTGTTGGAATGTATATATTTGATAGGACAGTAAGTTAAGCTCTTTTTCTTAAATTTGGAACGATAAGTAAAAGAGAAAGAAGGTCATATGACCACGAATTTAAAACCTCCTCTTGTTGGTGTTTTCACCAACAAGCCCTTCCTGTATCGGACACGTAAAAAATCACGCCCCTTCAGGACTTTCTAGATCAATATAATTTAACCTATAATCATATCGCCCCGATATTTCGTCTCTGCTACCGTTCTTCTGAAAGTAGTTTTTGCAGACTTGCAAGCACATATCTAACGAGGGCGCTAATAATGATACGTTTTGGTAGACGCAGGCTACCTCTGGCAGTGCGTTTCATTTGGTAGTACGGTGCTGTAGCTGCAAGTTACAGGGAGCGTAAAGGAGAGGAAAGGAAAATGGCAAGCAATTTCTACTTCATCTAAAAAATACCCCCCCCCACTGCTAACCGTAGCTTCTAGCTACGGAACATCCATATTAGTACGTTTCTGTAGCTGCAAGCTACAGTGAGCCTTGGATATATTTTAGGTTTCGCCCCTACAGGGCTATGTAATAGTGCACAACTCTCCCTACCGATATTTCGTCCCTAACGGGACTGGATACCACGTTAAGGATATCTAACGGTAACGTAGAATTTAATTCCGGTTAAAAGAACTGTCATGGTGAAATCAATATTCCTTGTTCAAAACGCTTCTTGTTAAAGCCAGATATAGCACCAACGGTGCGCAATAATATAGCTATGGGCAACAACAGCCCATAGCAACCGACATCCCCCTTCTTAAAGCCCCAACGGGGCGCAATAGAAATGAACCCAACCGGAAATTCCTTACTTAAAAATAGCAGGGCATTAGCAAAGTTAATTTATTAACCTTTCTGATGTCAGGAAGTACGTTTTGGTAGCCGCAGGCTACCCCTGGCAGTGCGTTTATTTTATAGTACGGTGCTGTAGCTGCAAGCTACAGAGAGCGAAGTAGCCACAGTGGAATGTGGCAATACAGCTTTGTCTGGTATTACGTTTCTGTAGCTGCAAGCTACAGTGAGCGAAGCTAAAAAAATATCAATTATAGCAGAGGTTTACCCTTCCCCTCCAAGTGGTTAACAACCCTTGGAGGGGTTAAATAATAAATAAAAAGTTCCTCTATAGTTAAAAAAAAGGGTTTTGCTTCTTATCAAAACCCTTTATCAACCAACATTAAAAAATTATTTTCTAGCAAAAAAATATCAATTATAGCAGAACTGATCATATAAGTTTATAACAATCCTTTTAAGCTAAAGCACCTGATTGTTTCTCAATACCTTTCATAAAGCCTTTAAATACCCGCAAATGCTTTTCTTCATCTGCCAAGAGCTCAATGCAAAGATCCTGGGTAACGTAGTCTGTACCGTCAGTCAATTTAATAATGTTCTGATAAGTTTTAATGGCATCTGATTCAGCATCTATAACTCCTTGTATAACCTTCTTCAAATCAGTAGTATCTTGGGGAGGTTGACTAGTATGCTGTTCGGCTTTAAAAGACGCAGAACCTTCAACAGTACCGTCCAATTCCTTGATGCGCTCAGCAAGTTTACGGCTATGGCCTAACTCGTCAGATACTTCTTCGGAAAGAATTTCTTTAATTTCCTCAGCCCTAATCCCATCAAGATTGATCGAATGGGCTTGATAGTTCATAATAGTTTCTATTTCTTTCCAATAAGCTTTCTGAAGAGCTTGTATTATTTCTTTGTTATTTTCCATAAAGTAAAAGTTTATATCAAAAAAACTATTACAGAATTAACTAATGAAACCCTATAATGTTTAGATTCTACATGCACATAACTTCTCCTAATGTTAAAAAACAAAGCTCCCTTACACCAGTTTCAATCAGATGATAAAAGGGCTTTCCCAAATAGGTTTTGTGCAGTAATGGTCACTGAAATGGCATGGATGACAGCAAAATCATCCACAAAAGGTATTTGCTCTACTGAAAAGAGGTATGCGCTTGTGATAAAAATCCGGTCTGCTACTTTTTGTTCAATACCTGCATAAAAACGGTTCTGGTCAAATAAATTGTAGTTGGCAATAAACCTGCCTAGGTTGATCATCGTTTCATTCTGAACGGTAAACTTGGTGTTATCACTCAAAAATTTCAAAGGAAACCTGAACCTCAACATATATCTCACCCGATACTCATGCCACCTTCTTTCCAGATAGTCCCAGCGTTGCCTTCTCTCGAAACCGTACCTGTGCATAATGTCAACAGTACCCAACCGTGAAAAGTAGTCTACCCGTGCAGTCAACCTATACTCATTGATCCACTGTTCTCTGATATCTTCTTCATAAGATGTTGGCACCTGGTTTGAAAGAAGAAATGGGCTTAATATAATCCGAACCCGATCCGACAAATAAAAATTAACCCATAAGCGAAGTCCTTGCCACCTAGGCATTTCAAAAATATTAAGCCTATTTCTTTCAGAGTTCTGCCGCCTATAATGATAGTCCATATCCAAAGAAAACCGCTGACTAATTTGTTGGCTTAGCTCTAAAGTCCCCCAAAACTGGTAGTGAGGTATATACTCCCTGTCTACCACATCATTTTGCGCACTATTCACAAAAGGGGCTGTTAAAAAAATCAAGCCTAAGAAAAAGCGTTTAACTGGACTCAAATACAAAAAGGTTTAAATTAAGCACTATAATTAACCTTTTGCCTGCTTTTTTGTTAAATCTCTGTTTTACATAGCAACACCCATGCGATATGCATTTTTCTTAAACAGCATATATATAATATTTCCAAAGAAGGCACCTAACGAACAATAAAAAATCAGAGAACTTTATCCCACAAAAAAATTGTTATGCAAGCATCATAAATTATCTGCATGCATAACAATTTTGATATCATTTGCGTTTAAGCAGGTAAAAGAATTGGTATGAAGAAGGATCAAACTGTTTGTTTTAATATAAAAGCCTGCTGGCATGCCATTTCCAGAATGTACAATGAGCAGGGACAAGCTAAAGGATTAACTACCGCTACAGGCTATGTTTTGTTAAATATAAATGTAAAAAAAGGCACACCGGCAACCAAAATCGCGCCCATGATTGGCATGGAGCCAAGAAGCCTTACCCGTATGTTAAAAAACCTTGAAGAAGAAGGTTTGGTTTACCGCGAAAGTGATGAAAAAGACAAGAGAATGGTCAATGTTTTTTTAACCGAAAAAGGGAAAGAGAAGCGAGAAGTTGCCAGAAACGTAGTAAAAAAGTTTAATAATCACTTGAGAAAAGAAATAGAACCAGAAAAACTTGAAATTTTTTTTGAGGTAATGAAAAAAATAGATAACATCATAGCTCAAAAAGGTATATACTAATTACTTAACCGAAAAAAATATAATATTTTTAATATGGACAGAAGGATAAAAAAAGCTGCTGTATTAGGGTCCGGGGTAATGGGTTCGCGGATTGCCTGCCATTTTGCCAACATTGGATTAGAAGTCCTTTTATTGGACATTTCCCCTAAAGAGCCAAATGAAGCAGAAAAAGCTAAAGGGCTTTCTGCTGATCACCCAGCAGTTAAGAACAGGATTGTGAATGATGCTCTGGCAGCAGCACTTAAGTCTAACCCCTCACCGATTTACGATAAATCTTTTGCTTCCAGAATTTCGACCGGAAATTTCGAGGACAACATGAAGGATATTGCTTCTTGTGATTGGATCATTGAAGCTGTTGTCGAAAATTTGGACATCAAAAAACAAGTCTATGACAATGTAGAGAAATATCGTACGCCTGGCACACTTATTACTTCAAACACTTCTGGAATCCCCATCCATTTAATGGCTGAAGGGCGAAGCGATGATTTTAAAAAGCACTTCTGCGGCACCCACTTTTTTAACCCGCCAAGGTATTTAAAGTTGCTGGAAATTATCCCTACACCACATACAGACCCAAAGGTTATCGAGTTTTTCATGAATTATGGAGACTTGTACCTGGGTAAAACTGCGGTTTTATGTAAAGACACTCCAGCCTTTATTGCCAACAGAATAGGCATATTTGCCATCATGGAAGTGCTTAAAGCCATGCAAGAGCTGGATTTGACGGTAGAAGAAGTAGACAAGCTCTCTGGCCCTGTGACAGGAAGGCCAAAGTCTGCGACACTTAGAACGACAGATGTTGTTGGACTGGACACACTGGTAAATGTTTCCAGAAACCTGAACCAAGCCCTTACACATGACGAATCGAGGGATTCTTACGCAATTCCTGAGTACCTAGATAAGATGGTTGAAAACAACTGGCTTGGCGACAAAACCGGAAGCGGCTTTTACAAAAAAACTAAAACACCTGAGGGTAAAACAAAAATCCTTTCACTGGACCTTAAAACGATGGAATATGGGGAACAGAAAAAGGTGAAATTTGCTACGCTGGAACAAACCAAGCCTATAGAACAGGTAAAAGACAGGTACAAGGTTTTCCTTAGCGGGAAAGATAAGGCCGGAGAGTTTTACAGAAAAACCTATGGAGCCATCTTCCACTACATTTCCCATCGCATACCAGAGATTTCTGATGAGCTCTATCGTATAGACGATGCCATGAAAGCTGGATTTGGCTGGGACCATGGCCCTTTCCAGTCTTGGGATTATGCTGGTGTAGAAAGAACGGTTAAAATGTTGGAAGACCTCGGCAAAAAGCCTGCGCAGTGGGTATACGATATGCTAGCCGCTGGCCATAAGTCTTTCTACAAAATAGAAAACGGCAAGAAAAAGTATTATGACATAGCAGAAAAACAATATAAGTTAATTCCAGGTGGCGAATCCCTGATTATCCTGGAAAACCTTAGACCGTCTGAAGATAAGATCGTTTGGAAGAACTCTGGAGTCACGCTATTTGACATTGGAGACGGGGTATTGAACCTAGAGTTCCATACCAAAATGAACACCCTTGGAGGTGAAGTTATCGAAGGCATCAATAAAGCCATAAGCATAGCTGAGAAAGACTTCCGAGGACTGGTCATAGGAAATGAAGGGCCTAACTTCTCTGCTGGGGCTAACCTGGCACTGGTATTTATGTATGCCATAGAGCAGGAGTATGACGAAATAGACTTTATGATCCGGACCTTCCAAAAAACCATGATGAGGGCGCGCTATTCTTCTGTACCTGTGGTGGTGGCACCTCATGGAATGGCCTTAGGAGGTGGCTGTGAGCTGACACTACATGCGGACCGCGTCCAAGCACATGCTGAAACTTATATAGGACTGGTAGAATTTGGTGTCGGGCTCATCCCTGCTGGTGGGGGTACCAAAGAAATGACTCTGAGGGTATCTGATGCTTATGAAGAAGGTGACCTGCAATTAAATACCCTGAAAAATGCTTATTTAAATATTGGTATGGCCAAAGTCGCTACTTCTGCACATGAGGCCAAAGCCATGCACTATTTACGTCCCGGAGACGGAATTACAGTGAACCGTAGCAGGTTAATTAAAGATGCTAAAACCAGTGTCATCGAACTGGCGGAAAAAGGTTATACACAACCTGTAGAGCGAAAAGACATAAAAGTGTTAGGCCGTACCGGACTGGGAATGTTTCTTGCGGGGGCTAACTCTATGGTATCTGGTAGATACATATCCAAACACGACCAGCTTATTTCCGAGAAACTTGCTTACATAATGTGTGGAGGAGATTTGTCTCAACCAACCTTAGTTTCTGAAAACTATCTTCTTGACCTGGAAAGAGAGGCTTTCCTTTCCCTAACAGGAGAGCGAAAGACCCTAGAAAGGATTCAAAGCATATTGAATACAGGAAAACCTTTGAGAAATTAAGTGCCGGAGAGACACAGTATTTTTTAAATCAATACCACAACCTAAAAATTTAATACAATGGATTCATATATAGTAGCAGCATATAGATCAGCGGTAGGCAAAGCACCAAGAGGAGCTTTTAAATTTACCCGTCCTGACGATTTAGCGGCAGAGGTGGTAAGACATTTGGTCGCTTCAGTTCCAGGCTTAGACAAAGAAAGGATAAATGATGTAATAGTCGGGAACGCTACACCAGAGGCCGAACAAGGGCTAAACATTGCACGACTGGTTTCATTGATGGGGCTTGATACCGTAAAGGTGCCAGGAATGACGGTTAACCGTTACTGTGCGTCTGGCCTTGAAACGATAGCTATTGCCGATGCCAAAATCAAGGCTGGTTTTGCCGATTGCATTATTGCAGGAGGTGTCGAAACAATGAGCCCTATTCCTTTTGGAGGCTGGAAAATTGTACCGAATTATGAAGTGGCCAAACAGAACCCTGACTACTACTGGGGAATGGGACTTACTGCCGAAGCAGTAGCCAACGAATTTAAAGTTAGCCGCGAAGATCAAGATGCTTTTGCCTACCGTTCGCACATGAGGGCTATAGCAGCCATAAAAGATGGCAAATTCAAAGACGATATAGCACCCGTAACTGTCAAAGAGGTTTACCTGGACGACAATGAAAAACGTAAAACCAGAGAGTATGTCGTAGATACCGATGAAGGGCCAAGACCAGACACCAACACAGAAGCATTGGCAAGATTAAGACCAGTTTTCGCAGCCGGCGGTTCTGTAACTGCTGGAAATTCCTCACAAACGTCTGATGGGGCCGCTTTTGTCATGATCATGTCCGAGAAAATGGTGAAGGAACTCAACCTGAAACCTATTGCCAGAATGGTAAGCTATGCAGTAGCTGGGGTAGAACCTCGCATAATGGGCATAGGCCCTGTTGACGCTATCCCTAAGGCATTAAAAATGGCAAACATGAAGCAAGACCAGATAGACCTGATCGAACTGAACGAAGCCTTTGCTTCTCAGTCCGTAGCTATTGTTCGTGAACTTGGCTTGGATATCGAAAAAGTGAATGTCAATGGTGGAGCCATTGCACTTGGACACCCATTAGGATGTACTGGCGCTAAGTTGTCTGTACAGATTTTCAATGAACTGAAAAGGCAGAATAAAAAATACGGTATGGTAACTATGTGTGTAGGTACAGGCCAAGGGGCTGCCGGAATTTTTGAAATGTTGTAACTGATTTGAGGCATATATTGCATTTTATCTTTTACTTTAATTTTTTTTCACATATTATTAAGGCTGAAAGGCTTATAAAGTATTTACCAATTTATTAACTGTTAAAAATTATGGCTACTACAAAGATTAATAAAGGCGGCGCATATATCATCCAGCAGACTTCGGCTGCAGATATTTTTATTCCTGAAGAATTTGATGAAGAACAAAAAATGATGGGCGATATGGCCAAAGACTTTCTGGCTACCGAAGTCCTGCCTAATCTTGACCGGATCGACGCCCAAGAAGAAGGGCTCATGGAAAAGCTTTTGGAAAAAGCTGGTGAACTGGGACTTTTGGCAACTTCTATCCCTGAGCAGTACGAAGGCTTTGGAAAGGACTTTAATACCTCACTACTGCTTACCGAAATTGTAGGTGGCGGACACTCATTTGCAGTTGCTCAAGCAGCCCATACCGGTATTGGTACACTTCCAATTGTATATTTCGGCAATGAAGAGCAAAAGAAAAAATACCTTCCAAAATTAGCATCAGGTGAACTGAAAGCTGCATACTGTCTTACAGAGCCAGGTTCCGGATCTGATGCATTAGCTGCCAAAACCAAAGCTGAACTTACAGAGGACGGCAAACACTATGTTCTTAACGGCCAAAAAATGTGGATCACCAATGGTGGTTTCGCTGATGTCTTTATAGTGTTTGCCCAAATCGATGGAGACAAGTTTACAGGCTTCATTGTAGACAAGGGAGAAGGTGTTACTTTAGGAAATGAGGAACACAAAATGGGTATCAAAGGATCGTCTACCCGCCAAGTATTCTTTAACGACTGTAAAGTACCTGTGGAAAATGTGCTTGGAGAAATTGGCAAAGGTCACTTGATTGCCTTTAACATATTGAACATAGGAAGGATAAAACTGTGTGCCGCAGCACTTGGGGGCGCCAAAAGGGCTGCAAGTCTTTCGGTTCAGTATGCCCTTGAAAGGAACCAATTTAAGCAACCAATTGCAAACTTTGGTGCCATTAAGCATAAGCTTGCCGAACAAGCCATCCAGATTTATGCTTGTGAGTCTGCTTTATACAGGGCAGGTGCAGATATTCAAAAAAAAGAAGAAGAGCTTCAGGCAGAAGGCAAGTCTTATGAACAAGCATTGTTAGGAGCTGCCCAAGATTATGCAATAGAATGTGCCATACTAAAAGTGGCCGGTTCTGAGGTGCTTGACTATGTGTCAGACGAAGGCGTCCAAATCTATGGGGGTTATGGCTTTTCGGCTGATTATCCAATGGACAGGGCTTACAGAGACTCCCGTATCAACAGGATCTTTGAAGGCACCAATGAGATTAACAGAATGTTGATTTTAGACATGCTCTTGAAAAAAGCCATGAAAGGAGAGCTTGACCTCATGTCACCAGCCATGGCTGTTCAAAAAGAACTGACAGGTATCCCTGAGTTTGGCAGTGAAGAAGAAACATTGTTTTCTGTACAAACCAAAGCCATTGAAAACTTCAAAAAAGCGTTGCTAATGACTGCCGGTGCCGCTGCGCAAAAGTATATGGACAAATTGGCACATGAACAAGAGATACTTTTGAACTTGGCAGATATTTCCATCTTAATTTATATGGCAGAGTCAGCGCTATTAAGAACAGAAAAGATCATTCTTCAAAAAGGCCAAGAAGCCGCTCAAGGACAAATAGATATTACCAAAGTATATATTAACGATGTAGCTGATAAAGTAAACTTTGCCGGTAAAAATGTAATTAACGCCATGGCAGAAGGAGACGAACAGCGCATGATGCTGATGGGGCTTAAACGCTTTACCAAAATTGCGCCATTTAATACCAAAGAAGCTAGAAGAAGAATCGCTGCCAAACTTACCGATGCGGGCAACTATTGCTTCTAAACTTTTTAGATTATACCTCATTAATTAAATTTTGAGACAAAGGTTTTCTTGTTTCAAAGCAGGGTCTTTCAGAGGCCCTGCTTTTTTCTTTTCCCATACTTATGATACCCCATAGCACTAGGGTATATTTCCAATCCACCACTTGTTGGTGTTTTCACCAACAAGCTTCCGGTATAGGATTCCCTAAAACATTTCAGTTAATAAATGTTGGACAACACCTAGGTCCTGCAGCAAAAAAACACTATTTTGTATTTATAGGCAATTAGCACCACCGGTGCGCAATAGAAAACACTTTAAGTGAAAAATGTGATATCATTTTCCTTTCGGGATTCTAAATAACATGAATTTTGCTCCCCACTTATTGGTATTTTCAGCAAGATTCAACACCAGAACTTAAACACCATGTGAAAAAACCACTTAAAGCTATATTATTTTAACAAAATTTAACATATTGAGCTTTATAAAAGAGAAACAATCGTTTTTAAAAAATCTATAGCAAATGCTTTTAAGGTTCGTAACCAATAATTTTCTGTCATTTGGGGAAGAAACAGAGTTTAACATGCTCGCAGGTTCTTATAAGACCCATAAACACCACGTTTACAATGTTGGGAAGGTCAACTTGCTTAAAGCGGCAGCTATATATGGAGCTAATGGTGCAGGAAAGTCAAATCTTGTCAAAGCAATAGAGTTTTTACAAGAAGCAATAAAAGAAGGTGGAATCTTTAAATCAATAAATGACAAAAAGTTTAAGCTCAACAAAAGCAACCTTAAAAGCAATGTTTCTTTTGAGGCTGAATTTGTTATTGATGATACAATCCTTTCCTACGGAGTCAGTTTTAATAACAACATAGTCTTTCAGGAGTGGCTTTACGAGGCAAGAGTTACAGCAGATGACAAAATGATATTCGAGCGTGAAGTATCAGACTCAGGCAAAGTGATCATTCGGGTGGCTGCAAAGTACAAAAAAACCCAAAAGCAAAAACTTTTAATAGAGTTAATGGAAGAAAGCCTTTTAAAGCCAAGCGAATTGCTTTTAGGCAAGTCCGAAGAGTTAAAAATACCCGAAATCACCACATTTAAGGAAGCAATAGAGCATTCGTTAATCGTAATTCATCCTGGCAGTAGATTTCAAGGGCTAGTCCCTAAATTGAACTCCTCAAAAAGATTTAAGCTTTTTACTAATGATCTATTAAAAGCCTTTGATACAGGCGTAACGGAATTAAGTGTAGAGGGAATATCTTTAGACAAATTTTTTGGAGATAAAGATGATGATTTAAAAAAAGAGATAATAAACGTCTTAGAAAGTGGAAAAGACTTACTGCTCAATACACAGGAAGGTGGTGTTTTGGCTGTTAAAGAGAACGGGAAATATCTAATTAAAAAAACAATTGCCCAACACACAAATACTCTAGGCGAAGTATTTAATTTTGATTTATCAGAAGAATCAGATGGCACACAAAGGTTACTTGACTTCATTCCTGCTTTTGATGGTATTTTAAATACTCAAGCTACATACGTTATAGATGAGATTGACCAAAGCTTACACCCTGCTCTATTAAAAGCTCTTTTGACAAAAATTATGTCAGATGAAAGGACTAAGGGACAGCTCATTTTCACTACGCATGAATCTAACCTGCTCGATTTAAATATTTTCAGACAAGATGAAATATGGTTTGCAGAAAAAGACACCAACACTGGTGCCAGCCAACTCTACTCCCTAAGTGACTTTAAACCAAGATACGACTTGGATATTAAAAAAGGCTATTTAAAAGGTAGGTTTGGAGCAATTCCCTTTCTTACTCCATTAGAACACCTAAATTGGAAATCTTATGAAGCGGAAGAAGAGAGGCTATAAAAGAGATATCCCCCAAGAATTAATGAGGGATTATAAGCTTTTTGCTATTGCATGTGAGGGCTACAAAAGAGAACCTGAGTACTTCAAAGTTTTTCCATATTTATCACGAAGGATTGCTGTAGATATAATTGAAGATAACAAAATAGATGATTTCTCACATAAATCAGCCCCTAAATGGGTTCTGGACAGAGCGATTAAGTATATAGAGAAAGAGGGGCTTACTGATGAAGACGACCTATATTTCGTAATGGATGTTGACCGATGGAGTAATCAACAAATCAGAGAAATATCGAACTATTGTGAGCAATTTCCTAATTGGCACGTAGTTTTAAGCAACCCATGCTTTGAGGTATGGCTATATTTACACAAAAAAGCTAACTTCCCGAACCATAATACTGCTTCATGTGCCACTTTGAAGAAAGAATTTCTTCAATGTATCCAGGGGGATATCACCCGTTAAGGTTTATTCCTTTTGTCTTAGATGCGATAAGCAATGCAAGAAAAATTGATTTTAATCAGAACCATTATTTCCCCGGCACAATGCAATCAAAGGTATATCTTTTAGCAGAAGCTATTATTGAAGTTGTTGGGATAAATAGCTTCAACAATTTTCTCGAAAAAACACTTCCCAAATTAATTGAGATGAATAGCAAAAAGAAAAAGAAGTAGCTTTTTTATTAAGAATGAAATCAGCAAGTTGATTACAACCTGGTCAACGATTATAGCGTATCTTCGACCTAAGATATTGAAATCTTATAGCTTGTATTAAATTTTCGGGCATTACTTCTGGTTTTCCCCACTTGTTGGTGTTTTCACCAACCAGCTTCCGGCATAAGGCTACTTCAAACATTTCAGTTAATAAATGACGGGCAACATCTAGGGTCTACAGCAAAAAAACGCATCTTGTATTTATAGGAAATTAGCACCAACGGTGCGAAATATAAAACAATGGGTAACAACCCATTGTGCTAGACCACAACCTGCCTAAAGCCCCAAAGGGGCGCAATAGGAAACACTTTAATAGGTGAAAAATTGATACTATTTCCCTTTTCGGGCTTCTAAATAACATCACCCTCCCCACTTGTTGGTGTTTTCACCAACATGCTTCCGACATAGGAGTATACCCAGCATTTCCGTTAATAAATGACGGGCAACATCTAGGGTCTACAGCAAAAAAACGCATCTTGTATTTATAGGCAATTAGCACCAACGGTGCGAAATATAAAACAATGGGTAACAGCCCATTGTGCTAGACAACAACCTACCTAAAGCACCGAAGGGGCGCAATAGGAAACACTTTAATAGGTGAAAAAGTGATACTATTTCCCTTTTCGGAATTCTAAATAACATCACCCTCCCCACTTGTTGGTGTTTTCACCAACATGCTTCCGACATAGGAGTACCCCCAGCATTTCAATTTATAAATGACGGGCAACATCTAGGGTCTACAGCAAAAAAACGCATCTTGTATTTATAGGAAATTAGCACCAACGGTGCGAAATATAAAACAATGGGTAACAACCCATTGTGCTAGACCACAACCTGCCTAAAGCCCCAAAGGGGCGCAATAGGAAACACTTTAATAGGTGAAAAATTGATACTATTTCCCTTTTCGGGCTTCTAACCAACCTCACCCCCCCACTTGTTGGTGTTTTCACCAACAAGCTTCCGACATAGGAGTATACCCAGCATTTCCGTTAATAAATGACGGGCAACATCTAGGGTCTACAGCAAAAAAACGCATCTTGTATTTATAGGCAATTAGCACCAACGGTGCGAAATATAAAACAATGGGTAACAGCCCATTGTGCTAGACAACAACCTACCTAAAGCACCGAAGGGGCGCAATAGGAAACACTTTAATAGGTGAAAAAGTGATACCATTTCCCTTTTCGGGATTCTAAACAACATCGCCCTCCTGAGGAACTTGTTTGACTCTAGCAGTAAAGAAGGATTAAGCTGGTTGGCCTCGGTAAAGGCTGAAGTTAATTTTTCTGCTACTTTTTACCTCAGTAGTAAAAGAGCTTTTTCCTCCTCCCATGACATGAAAAGATTCCTAAAGGAATAACAGGAGAATAGTTGTCATGCTGAGGCACGAAGCATCTGTTTGCTTATGGGCGAATGCGGTCAGTCTGAGCCCTATCTAAAGGTAAGAGGTGTTGTCTGGCAGTACCTTCGCTACACCAGGGTGCCAGGAAGAAAGTCCCGATTCAGACAATACAAGGTTCCCTTAGAAACCTTTGTAAAGCTTTTTTGCCTAGCCATTTTTTATACCGGTGTCCAGTTGTTCATGTAGTTTTGGCGGTTGATGATTACAGCCTTTTCTTTGCCCTCAAGGAGCATATAAGCATATTCATAGCAGCAGTAGTAGATGTTTCCTGAAGAGGTTTTGTAAATATTAGTAAAAAAGCCGAAGTCAAAGTCATATTCTTTCAAATGCTGGATTCGTACAGTAGTTTTTCCAATAGGGTTTAATTTTTTGAGGATCGTTCTGTTTCTTCTCAGTACTTGGTTGGTCTCAACTATGGTTTTTTCGTGGTTGCGTCTTTCGCTGTTGTGGTATGATGCCCTGCACTGATCTGTACAAAACTTTTTATCAAGTCTCCCTGTAAATTTTTGATTACACTGCAGACAAACTTTATCTTCCATATTATTATACGTATAGATACGAATACAAACGTATATATACGGATAATAACACGGATAATCAAGTAAAAGTCCTGATATTCATGTTTTAATCAAATAATAAGAAGATTATGTTTACCAGGACTACGATTAAACAAAACAAGGTTATTCTAAATGGGCATCCGTACTATACTTACCACTTTAAAAGAGATGCTAAACTTTTTAAAGAAATCCTTTCTTTAGACGGCATAGCCTATAATCATGATTTAAAGTGCCTTATTTCTCCTGCAGATGAGCTTTACCCGGACTCTATAGAACTTAATTTTGGAAATAGAATAGTTTTAGATAGGGTGTATTTGAAAAAAGAGGCTGTTAGCAAAGCAAATCAACATGATGGCTCTTGTATCAGAGACGAATACTTTGAGATTCCCACCATTCGACCTTTTTTTAAAGCGACTGTAAGAAAAGCTGAAATTGAGGGGCAGCTTATGTATATGTTAACCTCAGACAGAATTATGGAGTTAAAGAAGTACTTAAAAAACATTGATTTTGTTAAGTATCATCGGAAGATGAGTGCATAATATATGCTTGCGGACGAAAAACTACTTTACCGCCTGCTAAGGTGTGTGCAAGGAACGGTTTATTTTTTCATACACCAAAATATGTCCATACAAAGTCTAATACTTAAAGAGCAACTTTGGACTCAATCGTACAAAGATCGAATACATATTCCTGAGGATTATCTTAAAACATTGAAGGCCAATAATTATAGCGATAAAACCATTAGTTCTTACTATAATAACTTTTACAGGTTTTGTTTTTACTGGCAAAATAAAAGCAAAAAAGTCGACGATCTACACTTTGAAGAAATAAACAGCTATGTATTAGCTTGTAGTACAGCTAGGAAGTATGGAACATCTAGTATTCATGTGATGATTAACGCCATCAATTTTTATTATAGAGAAGTTCTGAAAAGAACAGATGTATGTTTGGCCGTAACAAGTCCACAAAAAGAAAAAAGATTACCGAAAACATTTTCTAAAGAAGAGATACAGAGGATTTTTTCTAAGTGTAAGAATATAAAACATCTTTGTATGCTTACACTGGTATATGCTTCCGGTTTGCGGGCAGGTGAGTTGCTAAACTTAAAAATCTGTGACATAAATAAAGAACAAGGGTATCTGATGATAGAAAAGGGCAAAGGGGCAAAAGATCGTATTACTTTACTTTCTAAACAAAACCTGGACCTGCTTAGAGCTTACTATAAAGCCTACAAACCATCACACTATCTTTTTGAAGGGCAGTTCGGAGGGCAATATTCAAAAAAGAGCCTACAATCGGTCTTTAAAAACGCCTGCCTGGACGCAGGACTTCCTCAAGATGCTACCTTGCATTGGTTGAGACACTCATTTGCCACCCATCTGTTAGAAAATGGAACAGATATAAGGTACATTCAGGAATTATTGGGCCACAACAGTAGTAAAGTGAGATATACACCCACGTAAGTATAAGGTACATTAAAGGTATAAAAAGCCCGGCAGATGATTTGAATTTATCGAACTTAAAGCATATATTGAAGACTAAAAGGAAACCAAAAGGGAAATAGGCGCAATAACATGCGCCTATCCGCAAGTTAGGCGTCAGCTTATAAAAGGTACAACAAATATGGTATCATTAATTCATTTAATAATTACACTTTTCAAGATTACCATCCTTGCAATTATATATGCAACCTTAACTCTTTTGATATTTAAATTGATTGCCAAATTTCAACCAAACAGCTGGTTCGATAGAATTACAAGGAAGAAATTTAAATTTTGGTTTATAAGTGGTTTCATTATTTCTGGAGGACTTTTTTGGTTCATGTTTTCGCACTTTGGAAAGCACGGATTTGGGGACAGTGCAAGAATTCCAATAGGCCACTTTAGGAGCATTCAAGAAATAGATGGGATTCAAGCTTATATTCAAGATGTAGAGAACGGAGTTTATGCTTTGGATATTAATAAATTTTATATTACGGACGACTTTGTTTACGGAATTACTGGAAGCCATTATGAAAATTATAATGGTGGATACTTCCTCTATGACTTGGATAAAAATAAAGTGAGAACATTTGAGCTAATAGATGATTATAAAAACGAACTAATTAAAATCGGACTTGAACCAAATGTTGAGTATAAAGAATTTAATTATTACTACAAGCAATATTGGAATGGATGGCGATTTTGGTTACTTCCATAAGTAAAATGGTGAAATTATAAGAGCCGAACGCCTAACAATAGGTTGTAGCCAGTGCAGGGTGTAGTGGAATAGTCGAGTGTGAAGCTTTAAAACTCGCACTTTTTTATTGTTTTTATAAGGCGTGCTGGCTTTTGTGTAGGAGGATAGTAATGCTCATTCAAGTCCTGCACCGTCTACAACCATAACCGTTAGCGGCAAGGCATGAGTAAACTGGACTTTAACCAATTGAAAACATCAAATTTTTACCACATATAATATGAGTATTAGAGGCCAACTTCTTTCAGTATCAAATGACATTATTCCTTCATTGGGATTAACATTTCAGAATCATTTAAATGACTGGTTAGTTATAGAATTTACTGAGCAGTACCCTGAACCAAATGAAAATTTAATTCGCATTGAAACATTTACACCAACAATTGAAATAAGAGGACAGCAATTCAATATTTGGAGTGAAAGATTTCAAACTCTGGCTGAAGAAAACTTACCGAGAAAATATTCTGTTTCTCTAAATTTAGCACATCAATTTTGTTTCAACTCATTTTGCAATTACTTCGAAATTCTAGCATTAGGACTTTTTGATGATGAAGCCCAAAGAAAATTTGACGAATTTTTGTTTTTTTTTAAAAGCTCAACTTAATCATACAAACGAGTTATTTACCAGCGATTACAAACGTTATTGGAGAGAGTTTCTTTTGCGTATTCATGGTGTATTTACTAGTCAAGAAGCCACTCGATTTACGGTATTATTTCAGCCTACACAAAAGACTAGTATAATAGAAAACTTAAATCAAGCATTGACTTTGACTCCTCCAAGAACAATAAACTAAAAAAAAATATACCCCAGCCGCTAACATTATATAAAAAAGAGCAGCGGGTTCAGCGGTAGCGGAGCCTTCAGTTCTTTTCGCTTCCTGCGGTTTCGGGGGATACTTTACTGCTCTTAAAACCGCTGCCCGTTTTTTATACTAAACGTTGGGGGCTATAGATTACGAATCTCAACCATATCTGCTATAAAACCATGTTCCAATAACGGGGGCAAGTTGGTAAGCTGTCGCAGGATAAAATACGATTCCTTTACTAACTTATAGTTACGGCGCCGGAACGGATTTTCTTCCGTCGCGGCAAAACGCAGCTGCTCATTAATATGATACTGCACCGCCAATAGGAAAGCTGTTAAAAGTTAAAAAATAAAGAGATATCTTTTTAACAGGCGAATGGCTTAAACCTAATACCTTTTCTTCGTTTAACTGCCTGCCCCGAACGGGTTCTTGTTTGTAAAGATAAGAGGTTGAACAAGAGTAACTAAACAGAACCGCAAAAGCTGTGATTCGAAGATGCTCATGCCGTCAGGTATTAACCAACCGGAAAGAAAGCTGTTAAAACACCGGTAGCCACCAGCTGAAGAGCTTTATCAATATACTACAGCCCCCAACAATAGCTATAAGAGACCGCAGGTAATCGTTGATATTTCTCTGTTATTCGTTATATTTAAGCTTTACAAGGCTTCAAGGGTTGGCGCACATAAACTGCGGCCTCTCATAGCCTGACGTTGGGGGCTATAGATTACGAATCTCAACCATATCTGCTATAAAACCATGTTCCAATAACGGGGGCAAGTTGGTAAGCTGTCGCAGGATAAAATACGATTCCTTTACTAACTTATAGTTACGGCGCCGGAACGGATTTTCTTCCGTCGCGGCAAAACGCAGCTGCTCATTAATATGATACTGCACCGCCAATAGGAAAGCTGTTAAAAGTTAAAAAATAAAGAGATATCTTTTTAACAGGCGAATGGCTTAAACCTAATACCTTTTCTTCGTTTAACTGCCTGCCCCGAACGGGTTCTTGTTTGTAAAGATAAGAGGTTGAACAAGAGTAACTAAACAGAACCGCAAAAGCTGTGATTCGAAGATGCTCATGCCGTCAGGTATTAACCAACCGGAAAGAAAGCTGTTAAAACACCGGTAGCCACCAGCTGAAGAGCTTTATCAATATACTACAGCCCCCAACAATAGCTATAAGAGACCGCAGGTAATCGTTGATATTTCTCTGTTATTCGTTATATTTAAGCTTTACAAGGCTTCAAGGGTTGGCGCACATAAACTGCGGCCTCTCATAGCCTGACGTTAGCAGCAAGTTAATAAAATGAAAGAAGGTAAGAACATATATGAGCATGTTGCTGATTTAATGAAGGAAAACCAACAAAAAGCTTTCTTAGGTAATCCACTTTCCGAAGCTTTTTTTCAATTAAATCACTCAACAAATACAAAAAACATTGGTAGGAATTTTCCTCAAACGAGTTACATTAATTTAGATTTTGCGCACCAATTAGAATTTCATTTTCTACCCTCTAATTCTTTAATTTTTGAAAGGATTGAAATTTATAAAACATCAAAATTAACAGATTTAATCAGTACGGCTGCTTTTTCCGCACATGCGTACATTTTAAGTAAAAATGCGGTAAATGTTTTTCAAAAATTTGATTTAGGACAACATAAAATCTATCCAGCTACAGTTTATCATAAAGATATTCCACATGAATATGGTGTTCTACATTTTGTAACAGATTTACAAGACAACTTAGACTTTGCACATTCTAGTTTCTATGTTTCTAATATATTAGGCGGTTTTGAATTTGATATTGACATTGCAAATAAAGAGGATTTTGAAATAAAGCAGAATTTAGTAAAAAATGGAGAGTACCCGAATACTAAAAAATGGTGGAGTGTAGGATTAAAATGGGGGATATGGAAGGGTGAAGCACGTTTTCCGGACATATTTAAAATTTCAAATAGTGACTGCAACCCTTACATTACGAATAAACTTGGACAGGCCATTTTTGATAATAAATTAACTGGTTTTGAAATAAAAGGAGTATTTAATTTAGAAAAATAATAAAACCTGCTGCTAACAATGCATATAGCAGACCAGCAGGTTCTGTGGTTTCCGAAACTTTACAGCTTTATCTATCTTCAGTTTCGGTGGATAGTTTAGTGCTTTAAAACCTGCTGGCCATGCCATATGCTCACGTTGGTGGCTATTTGAAACTCCAACTCTTCAAAAAAGTGAAAAAAAAGAACATATTTGGAATGAGATAAGGCTTTTTTACAAATTAGCTGAAAATTAATAATTATGATTCTATCCAAATTAAAACAGCTAAGAAAAGAAAATGGTTTTACGCAAAAAGCTATAGCTGAACGTCTTCATATGGCTCGTTCAACTTACACTAAGTTAGAACAAGGTAAAACACAGATGACTATTGAAATTGTTAAGAGGATTTCCTGTGCTTATAATATTCCTATTAAAGATATTATTTCAGAAGAGTCTGACGGCGAGAATGATAAACAAAAGGAAGACCTTACTATGATGCTGTTTCAAATGGACTATCAACTGACAGAAAATCTTGTTAGGACAGTTCCATATGATGAATTAAGTGATTTGCAAATTAAAAAATTAAAGGAAAAAGGCTTGTATGAACGAGAAGTATATGAAAGTACTCCATTAGGTGGACGTGTTTACAAGTTCAGTCCTGATTGGATTTTTGATTTTATGATAAGAAAATGTGGGTTAGAGGTTCTTTTTAAGCATAATTTAATAAATAGTGAGTTATGGCAAAATAAATGGAGAAATTATCAAAAGCAGATTCCAAATTACAATGAAATAGCAATTGATGAAACAGATTATTGTGTTTCTTATACGTTTTGCCTGAATATGCCAGGAGGAACAGAAAGGTGGTTTGAATTCGCAGATAGGGATTTTCCATTAGTAAATGGTCACCATTGTGAATGGAAGGCATTAGAACGTTTGGTTGATAAATTCGGAGCACTAACGGGTGACATTATGTGCTACAGTTTTATCGGCTATCACACATTAAGAGAAAGTAAGCCTTCGGGCAAGTGCATGTTGATTTTATAATTTTACCCACTTCCCGGGTAGCAGTTCTTCCAGCCTGTTTACCGGGTGATTGTCTATTCTTTCCAGAACATCTTTCATCCATTCCAATGGGTTTACACCGTTGATTTTGCAGCTTGCCACAAGCGAGTATATTTGGGCGGCTCTCTGGGCAGCATCATGTGAACCGGCAAACAGATAATTTTTCCTTCCTATGGCTACTGGCCTTATTGAGTTTTCCACCAGATTGTTATCTATCTCCAGCTTGCCATCCTCAAGATATATGGAGAGCCTTTCCCATCTGCTCAAGGAGTATTCGAGCGCCTTTCCAATAGGACTCCTAGGGGCAATATTAGGGTACAGGTTTTTCATCCATTCTTCCAGGTCGTCCAATGTTGTTTTTGCATCAAGCCTTGATTCCTTTCTTTCTTCAAAAGACATCCCGGCCTCCCTTGCTTTACGCTCAATATCATATAACTTCTGAAATTCTTTCAAGGCATGTTCTGCATTTTCTTTGTCATTGTCCAATGCTTTCTCAAACATCCTTCTGGCATGTGCCATACAATGGAACAATGTTATGCCCTTGATGTTGGCAAACATATCATATACGTTATACCCGTCACATTGCAGGTATCCCTGAAAACCCTTCAGTATATCTGATGGCCCTTCGCTCCCGCGCCCGGGACGATAGTCGAACAGCACCTGTTTCCCGACAGGGTCATAATATACCCAGTAATACCCCCGGTGGATTTTACTTTTTTTATCCTTGTCGAGAACTTTTATGGGTGTCTCGTCTGCCATCAGGTAACCGGCTTGCAGTGTCCTCTTTTTATGCAGTTCGTATAAGATTTTAAGCTTGTTTACCCCTTGTTTTACCCAGTCTGACATTGTGGAAGAAGGAAAATTAAGGCCTTCTCTCTTAAATATCTGTATCTGGCGGTATAAAGGAAGGTGGTCAACATACTTGCTGACAACAAGGAAAGCGACAAGGCTTGCTCCGGCTATCCCTTTCTCTATCGCCCTGTATGGCAATTCTCCAATGGCAACACCCTCCCCTTCAGGTTTTGCGTATTTCGGGCGTACAATTTTGCGCACATGAAACTTTCCGGTGGTATATTCAAGAACCTCTGTCACCTCTTCCCCAATTTTTTTCATGCCTGAGGTATCTTCTTCAGGCTCAACAACCTCTTCCACCCTTGGTACATGTGCCGGTATAGGGAGGCGGCCCGGGTGCTTGCGGGCTGTTTCTTTTTTGACACGCTTAAACCTGACGACCTCCTCTTTTTCAGGGGCAGTTGCCTGCTCTTCACCAAGTCCCAGGTTTAACTGTTCCGGTGCGGACGAAGGCACAAAACGCTCGCTTTTGGTGCCATATATGAGGCGCTTCAGCTCTTTGAGCTCAAACTTCAAAAGTGCGATCTCGGACATCGCCTCCTCATATTTTTCTTTATAGTCTATACCTTCGGCAAGCATGTTGCAAAGATAAATAATATACCTATGTAGGTGGTATTAGGAAAAAAAGAATAAGTTTAAAGATTTCCAGGACTTTTATATCTTTTGCGGTGCCTGACCGACTCAAGGGAAATCCCTTGTAAGACCAGTTGCAATACCGAGGCGGATATTTCAGATTTGGTCACATTTTTGCAATGGACAGGTATTTCATAAGTCCCTCTTTCAAGGCGTTTGTGATACATACTGAAACCGTCGCCTTCCCATAAAAGGAGCTTGACATGGTTTCGGTTTCGGTTCAGGAAAATAAAAATGTCCCCGTTCATGGGGTTTTCGTTAAGTTTGCTCCTTACAATACCTGATAGGCTGTCAAACCCTTTCCGCATGTCGGTTTTGCCCGAATAGAGAAAGTACCTGCACTGGTGAGACAATGAAAGCATGGCTAGCTGACTAATTGTTTAACAAATGATGGATCTGCCATGCCGTGGAATATGACCTTGGCACCGGAAGGAAAGACAACTTCCATGTTGCCGGCCGCAGGGTTAATTTCATCAGGGCTGCTTACTTTCAGAGGGACAAATCCGGTACCGGGCTCCTCTGTTCTATATTTGCCGCACCAATAGATGAATTTTTGATAATTGATGTTCTGCCGAAGGCTAAATTCTTTTTTACTGATACCGCTTTGTTGCCAGAGCTGATAAAGCTCACGCATCTGGTCAGATACTTTTGTGTTTGTTGCCATTATTTTGCTGTTATAGTTTGTAATGCAAACTTATGGCGTTATTTTTTGGGAATAAAGATGTACTTGGCCGTAGGTATACAAGAGAAATATAATAAAGTAAACAGCCACCAACAATGCATATAGCAGACCAGCAGGTTCAGTAGAAGCCGATACTTCAGGGTTTTAATCTATCTTCTGTTGCGGTGGATAGTTTACTGCTTTAAAATCTGCTGGCCATGCCATATGCTCACGTTGGTGGCAAGTTTACGGACGACCCACACCGACAAAACAAACTATAAAAATGACTGCTAATGCAAACAGAAATGAATAATATTCAAACATACTTTAATAATTACAACGAAAAGATAACAGACTCTAATGCTCAACAAGCTGTAGATGATTTTTTGAATAATTATTCTACTTGGAAGAATGTCGTTGGTTATATGGTAGGTGGTAAAGATGGAGAAAGAGAATATGGAAATGTTCTTGTCATTTTTTCAGCTGCTCTTGCCGATATAAATCCTATCACAGAAGGTACTATTGACACTTTAATTAAAGAGATAGAAGAATATGTAAGCAAAGTGCAGTATATGTTCGAGATAAAATTAGCTCTTTATGGTAATCTTGGATTATGTTGGCACAAATTGGGGCAGTTGTACAATAATATGGCTATCGATGCATTCAAAAAATACATATACTATCAATTAACCCTTTCTAATCATACAAGTTACAGCAGTTTGACTTGCTATTCATTTCGTAATTGTTCTAAATTTCTTTTCCAATCATTAATTAATGATACATTAAATCTTTCTTCACCCACAACTTTCAACGATATTTTTGATTGTCCTATAATCGAATTAATGAATAACGAGGATGAGGTTTCAAAATTTATAAGAGAAGCATATTTAAGTGGTGTAAAGGTGGCGTGTTTTGTAAAAAACGAAAAACTACCATATCCCAATGAAAATGGAGACGATTTGATAAGAGATGACAAAAAGAATGAAAGAGATGAAGAGGAATATCTTAATGAATTAATGTGGTCTCATTATGCCGATTCACATAATGGGATTTGTATAAAATATAATTTTCCTAGTCATGTAACAACCACAGGCAATGATAATAAAAACTATGTGGCTTACTTCAAAGATGTCGAGTACACTTCAGATTTGAAAAAATATTCCCAACAAAATTCTATAAACACGAAGGATGCGTTTTTTGTAAAAGGAGAAGCTTGGAAGTATGAAAATGAACTGCGACTTTTATATTACAATCCGACAAACCGTGATTCTCACATTTCTTTGCCAATATCAAATTGCATCGAAGCCGTCTATTTTAGCGTAAAATGTTCTGACAAAGACAAGCAAACAATAAAAAGCATACTGAAAGACAGAAAATGCATAACTTATAAACACCAATGGACAGGTGAAAAAACGGAAGAGATTAGAGAAGAAAAAGACATTGAATTCTTTCAGATGAAAATTGATGACAAAATATTTGGCACAATAAAAGCTGACAAGATTCTTGAAAATCATTGAGACTATATTGCGGACATAAAACCAGCCACCAACAGGCGTTTGGCAAAAAAGCGGGTTCAGTGTTTAAATGAAGCTTTGTACTTCGTATCAAGTTCAGTGCTGGCAGACAGTTTAGTGCTTCGAAATCCGCTTCTTCGCCAAGCGCCAAAACGTTCCATGCAAGCTAAAGAAAATGAAGTATACCGATAAACTATATGGAAAATGTGAACTTTCAGGAGTTATTGAAGAACTTATTTCAACGGGTGTTTTCCAGAGACTCAGGAAAATTCATCAAGGAGGGGCTCTATTTTTAGTTAATAATAAAATAAATCACACAAGATTTGAGCATTCCGTAGGAGTAATGCTTCTAATTAAAAGGTTAGGAGGGAATATCGAAGAACAAATTGCAGGATTACTTCATGATATTTCACATACAGCTTTTTCTCATCTGATTGACTATGTTTTAGAAATTGAAGAAGAAGATTTTCATGAGAGAAGGTATGAAGAGGTTTTACAAAATCGGGAACTGTTTTTAATTCTTGAAAAGTATGGATTTACAATGAATCAATTCTCAAAAATTGAGCAATACCATATCTTAGAGTATCCATTGCCATATTTATCCGCAGATAGGATCGATTATACCTTGAGAGACTTATTTCAGATTGGTAAAATATCAACAAATGAAATTGATTGGTTTTTGGATGGACTGATAACTCATGAAAATAGAGTTGTGCTTAAATCTGAAGAATATGGAAAATGGTTTCAGTCAAAGTATAATTATCTAAATACCGCATATTTTGGAGGAGAAGAGAGTAAGCTGATCAATACAGTAATGAAGCAAATTATTAAAAACTGCCTAAGAGAGGGAACAATTGAGATAAGCGATTTTTATGAAGATGATTTTTATTTGATTGAAAAAATTGAAAAGATCATGAACTTGAAGAAGCATATCGGGGAATTAACTCTTAAAGGATTAGGTAATAACGATATTAAGACTAAATCAAGAATAGTAAATCCTGAAGTTCTTGTAAATAACAAAGTAACAAGGTTATCGGAAATAAAATAGCCAGCATGGAATCGAGTAGACGGCTCTGCCAGCTAGAAAACTGGCAGAGTGCGCCTCTCACACCACCGTACGTACGGGTCTCGTATACGGCGGTTCACTGAATCTGGGGACGGTATTTCAGGTAATAATCTAACATTGACTCGTAGCCTCTTCTTCTGAGCTTTGACAAGGTAATAGTGGTTTTAAGAATAGGACTTTGAGCTACAGCCCAGCCTCCCATTCTACCCTCCCTGCAGGCTGGCTCGTCACTAAAAATCTCCACAGGAGATTTTCTTCACGTTCCGCCCTTCCAGGCATATGCCATCCCTTGTTCAACTCCCAGTCTGATAAGGTTCTTTCGTTTTCTCTCCGGCTTTTTCTCCCGATAGTTATCGGGACCATATGCAGTATCTCAGCCGGTTTCTCAACCATTCATCAAGAGCTTTCAGTTTTCCGTGAATACTTGCCAACCGGTAGTTGTTCACCCAACCTTTCCACACTTCTTTAAGCTTTCGTAACCGGTTTCCCAGACTGCACGGGCTGGTCTTTTTGGTGAGCCATTTGAGTTCGCGTTTCAGGTTTCCCCAACTTTCTTTCTTTACTACAAGCTCCTCCCCCTGCAGGCTGGCTCCTCGCTAAAAACTTCCACAGGAAGTTTTCTTCACGCTCAGCCCTATATTTCAGTGCTTTGCAGACTGCCTGATGCAGGTTCTTCTTTGGCCGGAAACCATAGCTGGACTCTTCAAAATCCAGTTCGAATTTTGCAGCCAGCTGACGTCCTACGGCTTGTTGCAGCCACCGGTCTGTTACTGTCGGGACTCCAAGCATTCTGGTTTTCCCTTTACCTTTGGGTATCCTTCCCTGCAGGCTGGCTCTTCGCTAAAACTTTCCTCAGGAAAGTTTCTTAACGCTCAACCCTCCCTTTGACAGGTTTGGGTATATACGTCCTGTTCAGTATAGAGCTGGCAATGGCGGTGCGGTTCTCGTCAGCGAAAGCTTTCAGGTCCTTTACCGTCATGTTGTCTATACCTGCTGCCCCTTTATTGCTGATTACTCTCTGCAATGCTCTGGTCAGGTTTTTAGGATGTAATACTTTTTCTATCATAATTTCCTTTGTCTGTTTAAGGACAGGCTATCCGCCATGGCGCATTCCTGACCGAATTCAGATACGATTCAGCGTTCGTCCTTCATCACTTTTATGAGACCTCCGGCTTTATCCTTCCGGTGCCGGCTCGTGTTCCGGTGACTACTACGATCCCGATAGCTATCGGGACTGACTTCTCACTGGCTATCACGTAGCCTGCCCTGCCCTGCAAGCTGGCTCTTCGCTAAAAACTTCCACTGGAAGTTTTCTTAACGCTCAGCCCTACAGGTAGCTCCCCGCCTGCTGGCTCCTCATACTCCCGTATTCGGCCCCCTGCGGTATCTACCAGTTGAGAATTGTTGGTCAGGGGCGTTACAAAGATCCCGAAAGCGTTCGGGACAGGTCGTGCTTGCTTACCCTCCTCAACCGGCCTCTGTATACCGAATCCCAGCCCGCATGTCTCGCTCCATACACTCCCGTGTATGGCCGCAGTACCGGATTTTGCCGTTTGGCTTTATTCACGGGTGTTTATTTTATAAGGTGTTCATGAGATGCTTCGCAGTTCTTCAGTGCATACCTCACGGTAAACCACTCCCGAAGGCTTTCGGGACAGGCTTTGCCACTTGCTAACAGCCTTCACCAACTCGCCTGTAAGGGATCCCGAAGAAGATTCGGGACAGGCATTGCACCCTCTGGAATAATCTGGTATCTTCGATACCAGATGCCCATACTGGGCGCACTCAATTTATAAAAAAAATGCCTGGCTTCAGAATAAGAGTTGAGAGCAGATCTATAAAACCCGCACAATTTTATTATTTTTATAAGGCGTGCTGGCGTGCTACCGGAGGATAGGAACGCTCTTTAAATCCCGGCACTTTTCTTATAATAACGTTATGCACCAGCTTAAGAGACAAAAAGACGTGACAATGAAAAGAGTAACAAAGCAAATAATAATTCTAACGACATTCTTAATAGTTTGTAAGACCCCACTTTTTGCCCAAGAAGACAAAAAACTTAACTTCATCGGCTTAAACCCAAGCGTGACAGTTGAACCATTCTATGACAAAGGAGAATTGGACATAAATATTTTTCCACTTGTTTATCAAAGAACTCTGACAAAGAGACTTGACATCAGATTTTCTTCAATAGTAAATCTTGGAATAAGAAACAGTGGAAACGAAATCAGTCACTTTGGGTTTGAGACAGGTTTGCCCATATTTTTTAAACAGAAGGAAACTCAAAACGAAATCTCCAAGGGATTTTTTGTTGCGCCAATTTTGAGTGTGACTAGAAATAGAATTGAAGAACATAATAACCTAGGACTTTGGATAGAACCTGGATACAACTTGCTGTTTGACAATAATTTTGCTATGACATTTGGACTTCAATTAGGCGGAACTTATTTCGCTTATGACAATGGACAAACAACGTGGGGAAACCATTTTGGCGTTAAAATAATTATCGGAAAATGGCTGTAAAGACAAGAAAGCCAGTGCATAATCGAGTAGATGGCTCTGCCAGCTAGAAAACTGGCAGAGTGCGCCTCTCACACCACCGTACGTACGGGTCTCGTATACGGCGGTTCACTGAATCTGGGGACGGTATTTCAGGTAATAATCCAACATTGACTCGTAGCCTCTTCTTCTGAGCCTTGACAAGGTAATAGTAGTTTTAAGAATAGGACTTTGAGCTACAGCCCAGCCTCCCATTCTACCCTCCCTGCAGGCTGGCTCGTCACTAAAAATCTCCACAGGAGATTTTCTTCACGTTCCGCCCTTCCAGGCATATGCCATCCCTTGTTCAACTCCCAGTCTGATAAGGTTCTTTCGTTTCCTCTCCGGCTTCTTCCAGTCATACCATATGCAGTATCTCAACCGGTTTCTCAACCATTCATCAAGTGCTTTCAGTTTTCCGTGAATACTTGCCAGACGGTAGTTGTTCACCCATCCTTTCCACACTTCTTTAAGCTTTCGTAACCGGTTTTCCAGACTGCACGGTTTGGTCTTTTTGGTGAGCCATTTGAGTTCGCGTTTCAGGTTTCCCCAACTTTCTTTCTTTACTACAAGCTGATATTTGCCTTTTTCTCCTCTCTGATAGGTTGGTACAAAACCATGACCCAGCAGGGTGAAGGTTGAAGGCCTGCGTATCCCGCTTTTCTCTCTGTTGATTGGGAGTTCCAGTTTGTCTTTCAGGAAAAGGTAAACCTTGTTACCAATCCTTTTTGCTTCTGCTTTTGATTTTGTGTAAATACTGAAATCATCTGCATAGCGCACATACCGGACGCCCATTTTCTTGAGTTCTTTATCCAGTTCATCCAGAAAAATATTGGACAGAAGCGGACTCAGCGGGCTGCCCTGTGGCACCCCTTTTCTCCGTTTATGGAGTTTCCCGTCTATCAGGATCGGCACACGTAACCACTTTCGGATCAACCACAGGGTGTCAGGGCATTTCATCTTGTTGTAAATAAGCTGTAACAGTTTACAGTGGCTTACCTCATCGAAAAAGCTTTTCAGGTCTATGTCCACAATGTCCTGATATCCATCATTGATGTATTTCAGTGCTTTGCGGACTGCCTGATGAAGGTTCTTCTTTGGCCGGAAACCATAGCTGGACTCTTCAAAATCCAGCTCGAATTTTGCAGCCAGCTGACGTCCTACGGCTTGTTGCAGCCACCGGTCTGTTACTGTCGGGACTCCAAGCATTCTGGTTTTCCCTTTACCTTTGGGTATTTCTACCCCTTTGACAGGTTTGGGTATATACGTCCTGTTCAGTATAGAGCTGGCAATGGCGGTGCGGTTCTCGTCAGCGAAAGCTTTCAGGTCCTTTACCGTCATGTTGTCTATACCTGCTGCCCCTTTATTGCTGATTACTCTTTGCAATGCTCTGGTCAGGTTTTTAGGCTGTAATACTTTTTCTATCATAGTTTTCCTTTGTCTGTTTAAGGACAGGCTATCCGCCATGGCGCATTCCTGACCGAATTCAGATACGATTCAGCGTTCGTCCTTCATCATCCTGTGAGACCTCCGTAGCTCTTACGGCTCGTTTCTAAACAACTACTACGATCCCGATAGCTATCGGGACTGACTTCTCCCTGATTAACACGTAATCTGAGAGACCTCCCCAGGTAAGGGCATATTCCTTCCTCCGATTCCTGCGGTATCTACCAGTTGAGAATTGTTGGTCAGGGGCTTTGCAAAGATGTGCTTGCTTACCCTTCTCGACTGGCCTCTGTATACCGAACCTGTTCGTCAGTACCGGATTTTGCCGTTTGGCTTTCTTCAGTGCATACCTCACGGTAAACCACCTTGCCACTTGCTAACAGGCTTCACCAACTCGCCTGTAAGGGACTTGCACCCTCTGGAATAATATGGTATCTTCGATACCTGATGCCCATACTGGGCGCACATCGAGTAGACGGCTCTGCCAGCTAGAAAACTGGCAGAGTGCGCCTCTCACACCACCGTACGTACGGGTCTCGTATACGGCGGTTCACTGAATCTGGGGACGGTATTTCAGGTAATAATCCAACATTGACTCGTAGCCTCTTCTTCTGAGCCTTGACAAGGTAATAGTAGTTTTAAGAATAGGACTTTGAGCTACAGCCCAGCCTCCCATTCTCGTCCTGCTCCAGGCATATGCCATCCCTTGTTCAACTCCCAGTCTGATAAGGTTCTTTCGTTTCCTCTCCGGCTTCTTCCAGTCATGCCATATGCAGTATCTCAACCGGTTTCTCAACCATTCATCAAGTGCTTTCAGTTTTCCGTGAATACTTGCCAGACGGTAGTTGTTCACCCATCCTTTCCACACTTCTTTAAGCTTTCGTAACCGGTTTTCCAGACTGCACGGGCTGGTCTTTTTGGTGAGCCATTTGAGTTCGCGTTTCAGGTTTCCCCAACTTTCTTTCTTTACTACAAGCTGATATTTGCCTTTTTCTCCTCTCTGATAGGTTGGTACAAAACCATGACCCAGCAGGGTGAAGGTTGAAGGCCTGCGTATCCCGCTTTTCTCTCTGTTGATTGGGAGTTCCAGTTTGTCTTTCAGGAAAAGGTAAACCTTGTTACCAATCCTTTTTGCTTCTGCTTTTGATTTTGTATAGATACTGAAATCATCTGCATAGCGCACATACCGGACGCCCATTTTCTTGAGTTCTTTATCCAGTTCATCCAGAAAAATATTGGACAGAAGCGGACTCAGCGGGCTGCCCTGTGGCACTCCTTTTCTCCGTTTATGGAGTTTCCCGTCTATCAGGATCGGCACACGTAACCACTTTCGGATCAACCACAGGGTGTCAGGGCATTTCATCTTGTTGTAAATAAGCTGTAACAGTTTACAGTGGCTTACCTCATCGAAAAAGCTTTTCAGGTCTATGTCCACAATGTCCTGATATCCATCATTGATGTATTTCAGTGCTTTGCGGACTGCCTGATGAAGGTTCTTCTTTGGCCGGAAACCATAGCTGGACTCTTCAAAATCCAGCTCGAATTTTGCAGCCAGCTGACGTCCTACGGCTTGTTGCAGCCACCGGTCTGTTACTGTCGGGACTCCAAGCATTCTGGTTTTCCCTTTACCTTTGGGTATTTCTACCCCTTTGACAGGTTTGGGTATATACGTCCTGTTCAGTATAGAGCTGGCAATGGCGGTGCGGTTCTCGTCAGCGAAAGCTTTCAGGTCCTTTACCGTCATGTTGTCTATACCTGCTGCCCCTTTATTGCTGATTACTCTTTGCAATGCTCTGGTCAGGTTTTTAGGCTGTAATACTTTTTCTATCATAGTTTTCCTTTGTCTGTTTAAGGACAGGCTATCCGCCATGGCGCATTCCTGACCGAATTCAGATACGATTCAGCGTTCGTCCTTCATCATCCTGTGAGACCTCCGTAGCTCTTACGGCTCGTTTCTAAACAACTACTACGATCCCGATAGCTATCGGGACTGACTTCTCCCTGATTAACACGTAATCTGAGAGACCTCCCCAGGTAAGGGCATATTCCTTCCTCCGATTCCTGCGGTATCTACCAGTTGAGAATTGTTGGTCAGGGGCTTTGCAAAGATGTGCTTGCTTACCCTTCTCGACTGGCCTCTGTATACCGAACCTGTTCGTCAGTACCGGATTTTGCCGTTTGGCTTTCTTCAGTGCATACCTCACGGTAAACCACCTTGCCACTTGCTAACAGGCTTCACCAACTCGCCTGTAAGGGACTTGCACCCTCTGGAATAATATGGTATCTTCGATACCTGATGCCCATACTGGGCGCACACATTGTATAACCAAGACTGGGCGCGGTCGTTGTAGTTCAACGTTTTTTTCTCTATCTTTCTTTCTGCCGGCGGATAGGAACTGCTTCAAAAGTGCCCAGCCTCGGTTATACTCCACGTTCTCGGCAAGTTAGAATAAAAAAATCCCACCCAAACAATTGTTTCCTTATTAAGAAACTTTTACCTTCGTACAAACGTTAAATAATTGGAACAGAAATTTAAAGTAGAGTTTCTGGAAGAGGCTGCGGAATTTCTTGATAGTTTGGATGATAAAGCAAGGGAAAAGATAATCTTTAACATCCGGAAAGCTCAAATAATAAATGATAATGAGCTTTTTAAGAAACTTTCGGGCGAAATCTGGGAATTCAGAACATTGTATAAGAAGACATATTACAGACTTTTTGCTTTCTGGGATAAGTCAGATAAGTCCAGCACTGTTGTGATTTCAACGCATGGACTTATAAAAAAAACAGGCAAAACTCCCTCGGGAGACCTTGATAAAGCTGAACGGATTAGAAAATTATACTTTGAACAAAAAGATAATTTAAAATGAAAAAAATAAAAAAATATACCCTTGAAGAGATAACAGATAAACATATTGGGGAAAGAGGGACTCCTAAACGTGAGGCATTTGAGTATGAATTACAACTTGATTTAATTGGGGAAGCGATTAAAAAAGCAAGAAAAGAAAGAAATTTGACTCAGGAACAATTAGGAGAACTTGTAGGAGTTAAAAAAGCTCAAATTTCAAAATTAGAAAATAGCTTGACCGATGCCCGATTTGAAACAATAATAAAGGTATTTAAAGCTCTAAATGCTAAAATCAGCTTTAACGTGGAATTGTTAAATCAAAAAATGGACATTGCCTGAACTGGAAGAATAATAAAACCAGCCGAGAACAATGTGTAACCAATACTGGGGGCTGAAGCTTGTAAGTCAGGCGTTTTCTCTCTATCTTTCTTTCTGCCGGTGGATAAGGAACTGCTTTTAAAATCCCCAGCATCGGTTACACGGAACGTTGTCGGTAACTAAAAATATGAATAAACGGGAATTTGAGTTAAAAGCTATATCTAATGAATTTGCAAGGTGGCAAGTTCAAATCCAAAATTTAAATTCACTGAGTTTATATGATGCTAATTTGTTTTCTGAATCTTCTATATGTGAGATTTTAAATTCAATTTTTGATTATCAACTTGCAAATATTAATTCTTCTTTTAAGAACTACCCAGCAATAGATTTAGCAGATGATTATAATAAAATAGCTGTTCAAGTTACCTCTACTAATAGTTCTGTTAAAATACAAGAAACACTCAATAAGTTTTTTGAAAACAAGTTAGAAGCAAAATATGATGAACTATTTTTGTTAATCTTGGGGAATAAACAAAAAAGATATAAAAAATTTATAAGTAAAGAAGATTTTATTTTTGATGAAGGCAAGCATATTATAGACTTTAAAGATTTATTAATGTTCATTAATAAACTTCCAACAAAGAAAATAGAACAGATAAGGGTTGTATTAGAGCAACAACATCTCTCCAAAACAATATTAAAGTCCAAATCAAATGCAGTAAGAGTTAAACGCAATCTTACCTTAAAGAAAAGATTAAAAAAAGATTTACTAGAAGAATTAGATAAACCGTTATGGAGACGAGCCATCTATGAGCCATATATAAGATTTAAATATCACAATATTATAATAAGGTCAGTAGATGATAATACATGGCCAGATGCTAAGGAATCGAAATATGGAGAAATGAGTACTTGGTTTAAAGGTATACCTACGGCCAAGTACATCTTTATTCCCAAAAAATAACGCCATAAGTTTGCATTACAAACTATAACAGCAAAATAATGGCAACAAACACAAAAGTATCTGACCAGATGCGTGAGCTTTATCAGCTCTGGCAACAAAGCGGTATCAGTAAAAAAGAATTTAGCCTTCGGCAGAACATCAATTATCAAAAATTCATCTATTGGTGCGGCAAATATAGAACAGAGGAGCCCGGTACCGGATTTGTCCCTCTGAAAGTAAGCAGCCCTGATGAAATTAACCCTGCGGCCGGCAACATGGAAGTTGTCTTTCCTTCCGGTGCCAAGGTCATATTCCACGGCATGGCAGATCCATCATTTGTTAAACAATTAGTCAGCTAGCCATGCTTTCATTGTCTCACCAGTGCAGGTACTTTCTCTATTCGGGCAAAACCGACATGCGGAAAGGGTTTGACAGCCTATCAGGTATTGTAAGGAGCAAACTTAACGAAAACCCCATGAACGGGGACATTTTTATTTTCCTGAACCGAAACCGAAACCATGTCAAGCTCCTTTTATGGGAAGGCGACGGTTTCAGTATGTATCACAAACGCCTTGAAAGAGGGACTTATGAAATACCTGTCCATTGCAAAAATGTGACCAAATCTGAAATATCCGCCTCGGTATTGCAACTGGTCTTACAAGGGATTTCCCTTGAGTCGGTCAGGCACCGCAAAAGATATAAAAGTCCTGGAAATCTTTAAACTTATTCTTTTTTTCCTAATACCACCTACATAGGTATATTATTTATCTTTGCAACATGCTTGCCGAAGGTATAGACTATAAAGAAAAATATGAGGAGGCGATGTCCGAGATCGCACTTTTGAAGTTTGAGCTCAAAGAGCTGAAGCGCCTCATATATGGCACCAAAAGCGAGCGTTTTGTGCCTTCGTCCGCACCGGAACAGTTAAACCTGGGACTTGGTGAAGAGCAGGCAACTGCCCCTGAAAAAGAGGAGGTCGTCAGGTTTAAGCGTGTCAAAAAAGAAACAGCCCGCAAGCACCCGGGCCGCCTCCCTATACCGGCACATGTACCAAGGGTGGAAGAGATTGTTGAGCCTGAAGAAGATACCTCAGGCATGAAAAAAATTGGGGAAGAGGTGACAGAGGTTCTTGAATATACCACCGGAAAGTTTCATGTGCGCAAAATTGTACGCCCGAAATACGCAAAACCTGAAGGGGAGGGTGTTGCCATTGGAGAATTGCCATACAGGGCGATAGAGAAAGGGATAGCCGGAGCAAGCCTTGTCGCTTTCCTTGTTGTCAGCAAGTATGTTGACCACCTTCCTTTATACCGCCAGATACAGATATTTAAGAGAGAAGGCCTTAATTTTCCTTCTTCCACAATGTCAGACTGGGTAAAACAAGGGGTAAACAAGCTTAAAATCTTATACGAACTGCATAAAAAGAGGACACTGCAAGCCGGTTACCTGATGGCAGACGAGACACCCATAAAAGTTCTCGACAAGGATAAAAAAAGTAAAATCCACCGGGGGTATTACTGGGTATATTATGACCCTGTCGGGAAACAGGTGCTGTTCGACTATCGTCCCGGGCGCGGGAGCGAAGGGCCATCAGATATACTGAAGGGTTTTCAGGGATACCTGCAATGTGACGGGTATAACGTATATGATATGTTTGCCAACATCAAGGGCATAACATTGTTCCATTGTATGGCACATGCCAGAAGGATGTTTGAGAAAGCATTGGACAATGACAAAGAAAATGCAGAACATGCCTTGAAAGAATTTCAGAAGTTATATGATATTGAGCGTAAAGCAAGGGAGGCCGGGATGTCTTTTGAAGAAAGAAAGGAATCAAGGCTTGATGCAAAAACAACATTGGACGACCTGGAAGAATGGATGAAAAACCTGTACCCTAATATTGCCCCTAGGAGTCCTATTGGAAAGGCGCTCGAATACTCCTTGAGCAGATGGGAAAGGCTCTCCATATATCTTGAGGATGGCAAGCTGGAGATAGATAACAATCTGGTGGAAAACTCAATAAGGCCAGTAGCCATAGGAAGGAAAAATTATCTGTTTGCCGGTTCACATGATGCTGCCCAGAGAGCCGCCCAAATATACTCGCTTGTGGCAAGCTGCAAAATCAACGGTGTAAACCCATTGGAATGGATGAAAGATGTTCTGGAAAGAATAGACAATCACCCGGTAAACAGGCTGGAAGAACTGCTACCCGGGAAGTGGGTAAAATTATAAAATCAACATGCACTTGCCCGAAGGCTTACGTTTAAAGGAGAATGTTGGGATTTTTATGACAATGGATTAGAATTAATATCAATGGGTCAGGAAGCAATAATAGACAAAGATGGGAATTGGGACTTGTTAGATAGGAACGGAGATGACAGAATAAATAATGCTAATTACAAAAAAATTATTATTAACCCATTCCTTAGAATTCCATATGACTATATTGTAGACTACGATATGGAACCTGATCCTTATAATGCAATTCCAACTCTTTTTGTGGAATATGCTAAAGACGGTATGCCTTATGAAGAAATTGTGTATGGATACCCTGGGATTTTTAATAAAGATGATGAATTTAAATCCAAGTTTACCCATTATTTAGATAACAATAAAAGATTAAGGTTAAAATAGCTACCGACAACAATATATAAAAAAGAGCAGCGGGTTTGGTGGTAGCGGAGCCTTTAGTTCTTTTCTCTGGCTGCGGTTTCATGGATAGTTACTGCTTTTAAAACCGCTGCCCGTTTTTTATACTTAACGTTAGCGTGCATTTAAAAAGACAATGAAGCAAACAATATTTATACTGACTTTAGCAGTGTAATTATCAAGTTGTAAAACTAGTGTTGAAAAGAACATTTCATTTATAGGCTATGAAAATTTCGATTTAAATAAAACACTTGAAAAAGCAAAACAGGAAAACAAGACCGTATTGCTTTATTTTTCCAGTATAGCTTGCGTCAATTGTCGAAAAATGGAAGAAATGATAAATGAAAATTCAAAAATTAAGGATGCAATACTTGAAGAATATATTTTCATTACTTTAATGGTTGATGACCGGACACCAGCAGAACAAGAGCTCTGGAAACAAAGCGAATTTTCCAAAGACACGTTAAGAACTATCGGAAAATTGAATAGTCAGTTACAGATAGAATTAACTAAAACCGGGCATCAACCACATTTCGCAATCTTAACTGAAGATAAAAAGCTTGTTTCGACAATCAATTTTACAGAAGATAAAAATGACTTATTGAAATTTATAAAGAGAAAAGAATAAAACGACACGCTAACAGCAGCTACCCAAAAGTGGCGATTCAGTGTTCAAATCAAGCTTTGTGATTCTATCAAAGTTTGTGCTTGTTTGACAGTGAAGTGCTTCGAAATCGCCAACTTCTTGTAGCTGCAAACCGTTAGGCGGCAGCTAGAATAAAGACACTACCCAATATATACCTGAATTAGAATGGAACAAAAACTAATAGAATATAAAAACGCAGGTTTCCTAGAAACAAGGACTGTTGATGACGATGAACTATTTCATTTGAGTACGCCATGCAGATTTCGAGTAAATGAAGAAATTGTGTCTGACTTAAAAAGAAACTATAAAACAGACGAAGAAATAGGTGGTGTTCTATGGGCGAAGCCAACTAGAAAAAATGAAGAATTTATTCTCATTATTGACAAAGTAAGCTACATTAGAAATGCTATTGAAGATAATCCGAGAAATGATGGCCGAAATAAATCAAACGCCTATTTGTCTGACAGAATACAATTAAATCAAGCCTTAAACGAACTTTTTTCACAAGGTTATCTTCCTGTAAAATTTCATACACACCCAGTTAAGGGAAAAAATTTTTTGAACTCCTTGACATACCCCAGCCTAAAAACTGAAACATCTAAGCAGGACAAACGAGAAAGTTCTTTGCCTCATATTATCGGAAATAAAAAATTATTAATGCCTCGTGCACTTATTGTTGGCAACGATATTTCAAGTAGTGACATTTTTTTTGGGGTTTACAGTGGATTTATTGCGCCAGCAGAATTTGAGAACAGTAAAAAGGAAGTTCAACATGAAAATTTTCAAAAAACCGCAGAACTTATTTCCTCAATAAAACTTTCTGATGGGGAAAAGATAGGGCTTGCAGTTGGTGCAGCATTGCTGCTTTTTGTAATCGCAAAATATCCGAAACATAGTGTAACGGTAATAATTGGACTTGTAGCTATTTTGCCATTACTTTTGACAAATACGCATAATATTGAAAACCCAAATTATTTCAACAAACTCTCATTTGGAAGTGTAGATATTTTTATTCCAAATCATGAGAAGATGAATAACGAACAGAAAATAAAGCCGTCCGCATAACAGTATATATACCTCAGTGGGGGCGGGTATTGTAAGTCAGGCTGTTTCTCATTATCTTACTTTGGTATCGGTGGATAATTAACTGCTTTGAAATCCCCCACCGAGGCATATATCAACGTTGTGAGCTATATCAGTAAAAATATGCCAAAAAAATTGAATGAAAAAGAAAGGTTGCTTAAAGACCTTCAAGATGACCTAACAAAAGAAATAAAAGAAATTTTACCACATGCATTAAGAAGGGCAAGTATTATTCTTAATGAAAATGTAGAAATGCATAAGCTTAACGGGATTGTAGGTGGTAAGAACAATACATATGTGGATAGTGTTCGAACCCAGTTTGCAAGTAGTGATGATTTTTTTGCACAATGGATTAAAGGCTTAAATGATGCATTTGATGAGGATAAAAAAAATCATTTAAAATATAATCCAACTATGGATTATAATGCAAAGGCTTCTTTTAGGAATGTCAGGTTACTTCAGGATGAAACTGTTTTTACTTATGCTAGTAAATTTCTAGAGCGAAATTTCTATAAACATTTAGACCAAAGGGTAAGATTAAAACCAGATGAAAATCTGTGGTCAATTTGGTTTGGTTATCAATTAACCTATGGTTTAATTATTGCTCCGGTGAGAAGGCTAGATGATTGGACTAATGACAAAAGTGAAATTAGAAGAGTTAAATATAATTACTGGACTATAGGTCATGTGATGAGTACAGGCTTAATTGACCCTTCATCTAATAGTCCTACTGTATTCAAAGAACTAAGTGATTTCTATACATTTTATCTTAGCGTTCTCAAAAGATTATCTAAATCACAGTATGAACAACAAATCTGTGAAAAATATATTGAATATTTAAAATCTTCAAATGATATAAGTAACGAACCTTTCTTAATTCCAGAGTTCCGATATGCTGGGCTAGAGCGTCATCATGAACATAGATTAGATTTTACAATATTAAATCCCCATACTGAAGAATTTATTGGATTTGAAATAAGCCCAGCATCAAGTCATATGGCAGTGGAGAAGTTAAAAGAAAAGCAAGTATTGGTCAATAAAGAATTAAAAGAGAAGTGGGGAAAGAAAATGTCTAAAAGAAACAAGTATTTTGAAAATTTTGGAATTACTACAATTACTTTTACAGATAATGATTTATCTAACTTTGATGATTGTTTCAATGTAATAAAAGATAAACTGAAGAAAAGGCCAAATATTAAACCTTCTCTTAGTAATGAAATTGATAGACTAAAAAATCATTAATAATACAGCTCACAACAACTAAGGCTTCGTTGGGTATGTAATGCCCACAATGAAGCCAGTGTTGTACGAAACCGGGGGTAACGCTATGGGGATTGCTGTTCTGGGTTGGGGTTTTCTGTAGGTTAGAATTGAGGGCCAATGCAGCTTTTTGCAAATTAAGATTTCGCAGTTTTGGGTCTATAAGTTAAATTTACTGCCTCAATTTGCTTTTTTTGGACCTTTTAAAGCTGTTTTTATTGACGTATAGGCATACCTTTCCCATTGCCACCTATGTGGCTGTTTTTTTAATTGGTTATATAGTCCAGGGACTTTTTCCAGTCAGGAGGGCCTCTTTTGTTTATGACACCAATCGGGATCAACGCTTCTTCTTTGCAACAAGGGCAAACTTTTGGGTTGTAGGTTTCCAGGGTTCGTACCTCCTGGGCTTTGTTGATATCTTTTTCCAGTTGCCCTAATATTTCCGGAATGCTTGTCTTTTTGGAGGAGCTGCTCAAAATGCCATAATGCCTGATGCGCATAAAGCCTCTTGGCAGGACATGCATAGAGAACCTTCGTATAAACTCCATGGCACCAAGTTCCATCTCAAGCTTTTTGGCGCCTTGCCGGTAATCCTTATACCCGAACGTGACGGTGTCCTTTCCTACTTCCCTGATGCGGTGATTGCTTATGGCGATCTTGTGGGTGTACCTTCCGAGGTATTCCAGGACAGCTTTGGGATGCCCAAATGGACGTTTGGCATATATGACCCAATCTTTTTCAAAAAGGGAGTTTGCCAAAGCTTTGTCTAAATCCGGGATCTTATATTTCAGCTTTTCAACATATTTTGCCCTAAACACCTTGCTCATGGCCTTTACCGGAAAAAAGGTATTTGGCCTTGCGTTTTCCTGACTTCTTTTTTCCTTTTGCCGCTTTCCACTTTCCCTGTTTTGTAAGCCCGCCCCCCGGGACGATACAGTGCAGGTGGGGGTGCAGGGACAAGGTCTGCCCCCATGTATGGAGGATCGAAACCATACCTGCCTTTGCCCCCAGGTGTTGAGGGTCTGAGGCAAAAGTGGCCACTGTTTCCCAGGCGGCCTCAAACAGTGTGTCATACACTTCCTTAGGCTTGCCCATTGCCAAACCGTTCAGTGTATCTGGCAAGGTGAACACCATATGGAAATATGGTACGGGCAAAAGCTCCGCCTCCCGTTTCCGGATCCAATCTTCCCGGTTCTTGCCCTGGCACTTTGGGCAATGACGGTTCCTGCAACTGTTATAGCTGATCCGTTCCACGCCACATGCTTTACAGGCATATATATGCCCGCCCATGGCATTGGTACGGCAGCGCATAAGGGCACCTAAAGTGCGGAGCTGCCACCTGTTTATGTTGGGGTGGCTTTCCACTTTTGGCCAATGTTTTTTTCAGGACATGGGCCACTTCATGTTGCGCCCTCATTGCTTAGAGGGGTATAAAGAGTCAAGCGGGCTGAACGGTTTTTGCCTGCCGGACTGGGCGACATGGAGGTAGACCATGGTTGTCTGGACACATGCATGGCCGAGGAGGTCTTTAATGGTCATGATGTTGAGCCCTTCCTCCAAAAGGTGCGTAGCGTAAGTATGCCGCAGGGTGTGTACGTTTACCGCTTTTTCAATGCCTGCATCTTTGGCAGCCTGTCTTATGGCCCACTGGACACCGCGCTGTGAATACCTGCCGTCAAAGTCTCCACCTGCACAGCCTTCGGGTTTTCCGTTAAAAAGCCATTCTTCGGGCCGCTCGGCATCAATATAAGTTTTTAGGCCTCTGATGAGCATATCGCTGAGGGGGACATATCGGTCTTTGTTGCCTTTGCCATGTACAAGGAGCGCTTTTCGGTCAAAGTCCAGGTCTGGCAGTTTGATGCCCCGTGCTTCAAAACATCTCAGCCCACAGCCATACAGCAGTCCGATAAGGACCCGGTGCTTGAGCAGCTTTGGAGTGCACAGTAGCCGTTTTACTTCTTCACGGCTCAGTACGACAGGTAGCCTTTTGTCCTTTTTGATAGACGGTAGCTCGATGCGTTTGTCTTTGAGCCCTTCTATCCGGTAAGCATAGCGGAGGGCATAAACGGTAAATTTAAAATAGGTTTCCGATGGGCTTTCGTGCTGCTCTTTAACCAGGAAGAGGTAGTCGTTGATCTGGTCGGGGTCTACTTCTGTGGGAACTTGGTCAAAGTGGAGGGCAATTTTGGCAAGGTGCCGGGTGTAATTGTTGACGGTACTTTGACTCTTCCCGGCGACAGTTATTTTTTTGCGAAACTTGTCATAAAATTCCTGAAAACCTGCTACCTTAGAACATGCGGTTTGAATAATGGTTGGCTTTTTTTTTCATGGTAATTAATTTAAAGTGAAAATTTACTTTGATAAAAAGTTAACCTTTATTCGCTGCTTTCAAAAACTACCGTAGGTTTAGTACAACAATAGCTATAAGAGACCGCAGGGATCGTTGACTTTTCCCTGTTAATCGTTATATTTAAGCTTTACAAGGCTTCGAGGTTGGCGTACATAAACTGCGGCCTCTCATAGCCTGACGTTATGCCCTATGCAGAAAAAATCGTACTTTAGTCAAAAATAACAGCTGAATGCCAAATCTTTATATAATTTCTGGATGTAACGGAGCAGGAAAAACAACTGCTTCCTATAATATACTTCCTGAAATACTTAATTGTAAGGAATTTGTAAATGCAGATGAAATTGCAAAAGGACTTTCTCCATTTCAGCCAGAAAAAGTTTCTTTAGAAGCCGGAAGGATTATGTTGGAGAGGATTGATGATTTGATGAGAATTAAAGCTGATTTTGCCTTTGAGACAACTTTATCTACCAGAAGTTACGTTAATACTGTAAAACGGGCAAAAGAAAGTGGATATGAGGTGACCTTGTTGTACTTTTGGCTCAACTCTCAGGAACTTGCAATAGAAAGAGTAAAAGAACGGGTTAGAGAGGGAGGACATAATATTCCTGAGCAAGTTATAAGGAGAAGGTATAACAAAGGCAATGTCGTTTAGTTAGTGATAATGGTCACAGTTTTTTATAGTTCATCGAGTGTGGTTTTTTTATTTTTTTAGGTCGATCTACTTTTCTGTCTGGCCTTACAACTTCTTTGGTTCTGGAGACAATATCATCAAATGCTTTAACGGCTTTTCGGTATTTTCTTTTAAGGAAAATTGGGATAAGCATGTCCATTAAGTTTGCTAAAGCATTTGTCTTATTAGGTTTTTGCCGGTATTTTCGCTTCTTTTTTCCTTTCTCTTCTTTCTGTTCCTCTTCCTTTTGTTCCTGTTCCTTTTGCTCCTCCTCATATTCAGCCAGGACTTTAGCTTCAATAGGATGGCAATATGCTGCACATAGTGTTAAAAGGAAAACTTTGGCATGAAAATCCTGACGTACAGCCTTTGCCGTTTTTCCAGAAAAAGATTCCAGATCAAGACGACTTTTCAGTAATTTATAGCACTCTTCCTCATTCCACCGATAATGATAAAGCCGCTTAAACTCCTCAATATCGTATTTTTTTAAATCTGTCAGGGAAGTACAAAGTATTTCTGTCTCACCTGTTTCAAGCTTTACTTTTATAAGCCTGCAGTCTATTTCTTGACTGATAATTTCCGGGTATTCACTCAGTTTACCATGGTCTTTTTTAGGGAGCCGAAACTTCACTATGCGTTCCTGTTCAGGGCTGGCCATCAGACTTTCAACTTCTTTCCACCATTCATTCTCAAGCCTTATGCAAAACTCTACCCCCTTGGCTTTAAGCAGAAAAAACAACCAAAAACAAGGATATCCCCTGTCCAGAAGGAGCAAATCGCCCTTTTCAACTTTTTTAAGGTGCTGTACAAGCAAATCTCTTTCGCTTGAAGCATAAGGTGCTATTTCTGCATCGAGAGTTATGTGATTAAGTACATCATAAAGCATAGAACCCATTGCCATAGAGCGAGGAGTGCTTGCTTTAGGCCCAAACATATATTCCCCAAATTCTTCTTTTACTGTGGGATGATTTGGAAGTTGAAGACGGGTGCCATCAACAGCAAGAGTACGCATGCCATGCCATGTGTAATAGGAGGCCTTTTTGTAGAAAAAATCCACACTTATTTCGTTCAACCTAACAAATGCCCATGGATTTAGCTTGGATCTGGACTGAGAAAGGGCGCTTTTAGTAACCTCGCGAATATTAAAATCGCTATTGGACATTGCTTTGTAAAATCTGTCAAGATCACGTTGCAATGCTGACTTAAAAGACATGATAAAAACAATTAACTTCCTGATATCCAGCTTTCTTTGTCTAGAGAATACCCTTTCACAGCCGTCTTTAACACGGCTAATGAACTCTTTACAGTTAATCTCATGGCTGATATGTTTGGTTAGTTCTTCTCTATAGTCAGAGTTTTTATTAGTCCCTATATACCCTCACAATTTACAAAAAAATATCTTACCAATACAACAAGAAAAGCTTAACTAAACGACATTGGATATTGCAGTAGTTAATCCAACAAGACCTAGACCAAAGTTTGATCCTGATAAGCTTGTGCCATATGTGGGTTTACCTCAAACTGATGAGCACTCACATGAAATTGTTGAAGTTGTAATGCGGCCATACAAAGAAGTCGCGGGAAGAAGTGTTATCTATCCTAATGATATTCTTTTTGCGAGAATTGAACCCAGCGTGTTCAATAAGAAATATATTGAAGCGAAAGACCTACATGGCCATTCATTTGCATTTACATCAACAGAGTTTTACGTTGTAGAAACCCCTTCTATTGATCCACAATACTTGTTCTTCATGTTTTTAACGGATTATGTTTATAATCAAGTCAAAGGCAAAACCACTGGATCAACAGGAAGAAGAAGGTTAGACCCCGATGTTTTTGCTAAACTTTTAATCCCTGTGCCATCTGAAAATATAATATATGATGTTGTAAATATTATTAATGATGCTCGAGCATTAAAATCAAAGAAGCTCTTAGAAGCTAAATCTTTGATTGATGGAATTGACAAATATCTCTTAAAAGAACTTGGAATTGTTTTACCTGAGAAGGATGTCAGCATTGAGGCCAGAATGTTTACTACTTCGTTTCAAAAAGTGTCAGGAAAACGCTTTGACCCAAAACTATTTGACACACATTCCCAAAATCTTTTCAAATCAATCGAAAAGTCAAAATTTCCAAAAAGCCCTTTAAAGCAATTACTTATTCAATCAATTGCTGGCGATTGGGGACTTGATGAAAATTCTACGGTAAAAGAAGATGATTATTCAAAATGCTTAGTTATCAGAGCAACTGAATTTGACAACCTCTATAACCTCAAACTAGAGAATGACAGAGTGAAATTCAGACTAATCAAAAATGACAAACTTAAGAAACTGGACATTCAGTCAAATGACCTACTCATAGAAAAATCAGGGGGTAGCCCTGATCAGCCTGTTGGTCGAATCGCATTATTAACTGAAGATATCTGTAGTAACAACACTATTTGTTTTAGCAATTTCATTCACAAAATCAGAGTAGATGAAAGCAAGGTTTCGCCTGAGTATTTATTCTGCTTTTTGAAAACCATACATAATATTAAGATTACAGAAATCATGCAGAGTCAAACTAATGGTATCCGTAACTTGATTATGGGAGAATATTTAGGTCAATCTATTGTCCTGCCGCCAATAGAAAAACAAATAGAAATTGGACTCGAAGCGAACCGCAGAAGGTATGAAGCACAACGTTTAGCACAGGAGGCGAATGCAGTTCTTGAAAATGTTAGACTTCAAGTTGAGGAAATGATATTAAAACCTTAGCCTATGGAATTAAGAGGAGTATTAGATACATCATTAGGTAATTTTCTTTGTATAAGAGGTTTTGCAAAGTTGGGAGAATTGCATGATGTTTCCGATTTTGATGAAAGCTTCCAAAGAAATTTAATCAAGACACATAAACAAGAAGTGGTTGATTTCTTGAATGATAGCAAGTTTTTATTTTTCCCAGAAGTTATCCTTGGTGCTGAGCTTGTTGATTCGCTTGATGAAAATGATTCAGTAAAAGAACTTTACGAGAAATTTGGTTTAGGTGAAAACTTTAAACTGAAATTCAAAAACTTCTCTATTCAATGCAGTACCAATAAAACCAAGAAAAAAGAAGACACTCGAGTGTACGATTTTTTCAGGAGAGTTACCGTTAGTGTTCCTGATTCAGCGTTTAAAAATAAAGATCCCAAACCATTTACTCGCATTGATGGGAACCATAGAATAAGCGCAACTAATGCAGAACCACATTTTAAGGACATCAACACCCCGTTTTGCATTATTCTATTTAGAAGAACCTCAGAGAAATCAGATTATAGTCGAGTCATTTTTCACAACATCAATTCAAAGTCAATCCCAGTTGGACTAGAACATAGTACAAGGCTCATTCTTGAAAACTCCAAGGCATATCCAGATGATACTTTAAAGGAAAGTGCTTCGTTTGGGCAACACTACTATTTCGCAAGAAAACTGTATCGAAACATAGACTTTGATTTATTGGATAGCGTGCACAATTCTTTTAAATCATTATCAGGGAAAGAAGATGAATATGCAAGTACTTTTTTAAAGTTATTCAAGTTTTTGATTGAGGAGAAAATCCTAACTGATAGTGAGAATTCAATCAAAAGATTTAAACATGCATTAACAGACGTAAATGCTCTTTATAGCAAGACTAGTAGTTTAAAGAACTCAAAGAATGATGGCCTACTCGCTGCTTTTTTGTTCTTCCAACTTCGACAAGACAATGATGTTGTAATTCCAAGTTTCTATCAATGGGTTCTCACTAATCACATTACCGAAATTGATTATTTAAACCCAAAAGACTTAACCAAAGTATTTGACAAGATAATAAAATCAAAAAGCAGAAAGATATTTGTATCAATGCCATTCGGAAAACCTGTCACTGAGAATCACTTTAGAATTATTGATCGGGTTTGCACAGAAATAAACACAGAATATAAACTGAAAATTAAGATAAAGGCTGAAAGAGTAGATTGGTTTGAAGATGGTACATCATATGATATTAACGAACGTATTCTTAATATGATTTCTAATTGTGGTATGCTCATTGGGAACTTGACATACGCTCGTCCTAATGTTTATCATGAAATTGGTTTCATTATGGGTAGAGATAAAGCAATTGGTCAGATCAATAACAATTTCATTTTAATACTTGATGAATCTGTGCAAGAAGAACAAGATAAAATAGTTGGTTTTAATCTAAGGAGCATTAAACAAATCCGTTTTGATCAAACAGAACTTTTGGCCGAAAAACTGAAAGAGAATATCGTAAAATTCTACGGTCTAAAGCAAATAAATTAAGTAATTATGATTGATAAAGATAAAGTAAACAAAATTGAGGCGATATGGGATAATTATATCAAAACTGAAAAACGTGTTTTAGACACAAAAGGTAACGAATTACCCAATATTGATGAATCCAGACTTAAAGCAATTGTAGAATTAAAATCAATTGTAGAGCAGTTTCAAGTTGGGACTGTAAATATTTTCGAATTCAAAACGAATATTGATAGTTTTAACAAACGAAACAATCTTTGGGGTTTCACTGCAACGAAGGGTCAAATGTTTTTTAATCAATTAGTCAAATACAGTGAAACACAAATTGACAAACTAACCAAGATTTTAAAAGAGTGTATTTTAAAGCCATCCAATTTAAACAATGCTCTTGAAAAAATTGACACTCTTGAGAATTACTGTTTAACTATCTTTAATAAGGCAAAAGACAAACGTAAAGCTCCAAATCCTGGATCAGTAGGTTACTTTCTATCCTACTTCTGGCAGATTCAAGATCATTCATCATGGCCGATACTTTATACTTCTTTGATTAACGCATACATTGAACTCGAGATATGGGAGGAAAAGTCTAGCCAAAAAGAATCATACTACTATTTCTATCAACTTAACCAAGAGATAAAAAAACATCTAAAGGATTACACCAAAAAGGAAATATCGAATTGGGATGCAGAACATGCTTTTTGGAACTTCAAAGGGAATCCCAACAAACCAGTAGCAAAAAAGAAAGAACCAAAAATAGCGGATATTGAGGAAGAAACTATTATTACAATAAATCCTTCTTTCAAGCTGGTTATTTCGGTGATATGGTGCCAGTTATTTCGGAGGATATAGTGCCACTTTCCAGTACAAGATTACGAATATAATTTCTCTAGTTCAAGTTTTGTTTTTTACGCAATGATTCACCTTGCAAGTCTAACCTGTGAGAGGAGTAGACAACACGGTCTAAAATAGCATCAGCAATGGTTCCTTCACCTATTAGTTCATGCCATTTACTTACTGGTATTTGAGAACAAAATATGGTAGAAGCTCTCTGATGCCTTTCTTCTATAAGATCTAAAAGTATTTGTCTATCAAACTGATCCATTGCATGTAGCCCAAAGTCATCAAGGATTAAAAGAGGCGTTTTATGCAACTGATTCAAAAGCTTAATGTATGTACCGTTTAATTTGGCTAGTTTAGCTTGATCAAAGAACCTTGCGGCTATATAATAGCGGGTTTTATATAACATTTGACAAGCATGATTTCCAATAGCTTGGGCGATGTAACTCTTTCCTACACCTGTAGGGCCTGTAGCAATGATGTTCTCTTTGTTCTTTATAAAGTTTAAGGTAAAGAGCCGCTGTAAAAAAGTTTTATCAAGGCTTCTATTGCTTTGGTAATCAATATTGTTTGCAGAAGCATCCGTTCTAAAACCGGCCAGTTTGATTAGCCTGGCGATCTTTTTTCTTTGGCGTTCTTCCCATTCATTATCAACAAGCAAGGTCATGAATTCATCCGTGCTCATGTCTTTATACAGGTTCTCGGTTATGGCTTGATGATATAGGGTTGCCATAGACGAAAGTTGCATCTGCCGAAGTTTTTCTACTGTGTTGTGTTGGTTCATTTATGTATTGTTTTGATGTTAAATAGTTTATATGTAGTTAGAAGCTCCCCTGATATTATCATGGTCAGGCGTGTTACTTTGGAGGTTGCAGGTAAAATTTGCCTCTTGGTCCAAGTTGTTTTTCAGTATTCGATCAATAGTCTTGTAGCTGGCCTTATGGTACTGCAAGGCTCGTTTACAAGCACTTTCTAGTCTTTCTGCAGAGTAAGCCTTCAAGAATGACAAAATGCCTTGTGCTTGTTTATAGGCTAGCTCAGGATAATTGTATTGGCTGATTAACCTGGTAATATAATCACAGGTATACCTGCCGACTTTTTCAGCTTTTTGGATAAAGTACTCCGGATTCCAATCGTTATAAGCCTGATGGCTAGAAGGTAGATGCTCTTTTACAGTGCTATACCCGCCTGCCTTATAACTTCTTCTATGGGAGGCAACGCGTTCTTTATTGAAGAATACCTCAACATTACAAGCGTCATATTGAACTTCGACATGTTGACCTATATACCGGTGAGGAACACTGTAATAGTTTCTGTCTTCACTTAAAAAGACATGGCCAATCTTCTGAACCTTAGCTCTTTTATAGTTTTTTATCAGGTATGGGGACGAAGGCAAAGGAGCCAAGAACTCCTTTTCGATTTCCTGAAAACGCTGCTTTCGGGTCACCCTACTGGTTTGAAAACAGTATTTGTCATTGTAGCTAATTAATTGTTCAGCAATGGCATCATTGAGCTCTTTGAGGCTAAAAAAGGTGTGTTTTGATAAAGGGTAATAAATCCTTTGATAAACGAGCTTTACAGCTCCTTCTACCAGGGCTTTATCTTGTGGATGATATGGCCTTGTGGGGTCTATTACGCATTTATAGTGCAAGGCGAGTGATTTGAGTGTTTTATTAATCACCGGAGCATATTTATGCCCTTTGCTAACTGCCGCTTTCAAGTTGTCTGACACAATAGCTTTAGGTACTCCTCCAAGCCATTGCAAGCATCCATTGAGACAGGAGATGAAATCTTCCCTTTTTTGACTTTCAACCGCCTGAACATAGGTATATTGACTGCAGGGAAGGATTGCTACGAATACTTCAGCTCCTTTTACTTCACCGGTGCTTCGGTCAACATAGCTGAGTTTTTTACCTGCAAAATCCACATAAAGCTTCTCTGCTGCCTTATGTATTAATATTCCACTACCATTCTTTGCATTGCTCCACTGGTTGTAATAAGTGACAAATTGTGTATAGCGGTAACCATCAGCATGTTTACTGAGATATTCATGCCAAAGTACCTGCAAGGTACAGCCGGGCTTATTAAGCTCTTTTTGGAAATAAGGAAAGCATTTAATTAGCTGCTCGTAGCGAGTGCTATCTTTATAGTCCGCTTTAGGGAAGAGGTCGGCCAAATCAGTCTCAGTAAGCCCTTCAAGGTCTTCAATGCTGAGCTGGTGCTCTTTGAAGGTTTTAAAATAGGAATTGACCGTATTGCGGCTAATTCCAAGGGCAGAGGCAATCTGACGATTGCTCATTCCTTTTTTCTTTAATTGAATTATTTGAAGTATTTCCATAATGTCCAATCGTTGACCTGCCATTGCTTTTTATGGCAAGACTAATAAGTATTATGGAAAGTGGCACAATGATCTCCGAAACAATGCTCAAGGGCTAGCTATAAACTGGCACAATGACGTCCGAAATGGGTGGCACAACATGGCCCGAAATGGGTGGCACAATGATCTCCGAATTATCCACAAGCTATCAGATTACTTAATACCCAAAGTATCTAAGTTAATTGAATTAGGAAATCAGACAGACAAGTCAGCCTCATCTAAAGGGAGTGAATATGAAAAACTTGTAGCCGAAATTTTTAAACAACTAGATTTTGAAGTTGAAATCTTAGGTCAAGGTAGTGGTAGAAATCCAGATGCAATTTTAAGATTAAGAGAAGAGAATACTGCATTTATTGTTGATGCCAAGGCCTATACAAACGGATATAGTTTAGGTGTTGATGACAGAGCAATAAAAGAATATATCAATCATTATTGCCCAAAGCTTCAAAAGGAAGGATATAAAAAAATTGGGTTCATTATCGTGAGCAATTCTTTCAAGTCCAACTTTGATAGCTTTATAAATGAAATTACATGGAACACTGACATTAAAAGATTTATTCTTTTGACATCTGAAGCATTGCTATATCTCTTGGCATATAAGACAAAAGACAGATTGGGTCTCTCAACAATTATTGAAAGCATAATAGGTTTTGGAAATCCCGTTGAAGCTCAAAACATAATTCAAGAATTTGATGATGTATAATCCAACGCTCAACAGCCACACACATTGCCAAGCCGCACCAGCCAAGGCTCAAACCCAAGCTTGGCAAAGAGTGTGTCTTTCCAAACGCACGACCAAAACGACCGACAAACAAGCGGACGAAAAAGAAGCACGATTGCCTAACAGCGTGTATGTGGCAATAGCGGGTGAAGTGGTAAATCGAAGGTCTGTGCTTTTAAGAAACTTTGTGCTAAACGGACAGGAAAGTGCTTCTAATCCGCTACTGCACATACACGCAAACCGTTAGGTGCCATACAAGATGAAAGAAACCGCAACCGTTATAATAATTTTAACTTTACTTTTTGCCTGTTCTCACTCCGAACAGTCGGATAATATACTTGAGAAGCAAATACAACAAGATATAAATACCAGAATTTTGTTTGATACCTTGACTCCGAAGGGAACACGAATTACTATTTATGGAGAACTTGACCTAGTTGATTCTTTAATATGGAAAGGCGAAGAATATGAGCGAAAAATAGTTTATCAAGAAGATGATTTTAGGAAACAAGGAACATTCCGATGGGAAAATGACAGTTTAATTGGAATTAGCTATTCTTGCGGTTCACCATGTTGGGGATACTGGATATTTCCGAAAAATAACCATCAAGAAATTAAGAATTATTTTTTCACTATAAATTTTGACTTAGAGAATAATCTTGTTGCTTACTATGAAGATAATATGAATGACAATCCGACCATTATTATAGAAAATATGATTAATGATGAAAAGGATAAATTTAGAATTAAGATCTTTTGTGAAGCAACATTTCCATATTACTGTGAATTAAATTCAGATTTTAGGAATAAAGAATTATACTATGAATGGACTACTTCATTGGACTCGGCAAACGCTGAAATAAAAAACGAAATCTTTAAATACAGAAAAAAATAAAGTACGGGCACCTAACACTATGTAACCAATACTGGGGCTGAAGCTTGTAAGTCAGGCGTTTTCTCTTTATCTTTCTTTTCTGCCGGTGGACATGGAACTGCTTTAAAATCCCCCTACGAAGGTATATATAAACGTTATACGGCATTAGATATATTAGTACGATCTAAATAAATTCAATGAAAAAATTCGGTAAAACTATCAAAATATTCCTTATTGATGGAGAGCCCAATGGTAGAATGACATGTGAGTTGTCAAATTGGACTGGAAAGGCTTTTAGGATACCTCGAAAAAAAATCAAGGACTCAATTGATAGGCCAGAATTAGAGTTTACAGGAATATATATACTTTTTGGAAGGTCTGATAAATCTGAAAACAAAGATTTAGCATATATAGGGGAAGCTGAGTGTATTTACAAAAGACTAATTCAACATTTATCTTCAAAAGATTTCTGGAATGATGCAATTGTTTTTGTGAGTAAAGATGAGAATTTAAATAAAGCACATATAAAATATCTGGAAAGCAGATTGTATGAAATTGCATTGGATGTAAGCAGATATGATTTAGATAATACCAATGTTCCCACAAGACCTAATATTTCAGAGTCCGATCAAGCTGAAATGGAGGAGTTTATTGAAAATATTAGGTTGTTAGTTAATACTTTAGGGTATAAGATTTTTGAAGAAATCAGAAAAGTAAATCAAACAATTGAAGAACAAAAAAATAATACATTTTTGATTGAAGCAGCAAGAGGTGCAAATGCTAAAGGACAAAGAACTAATGAAGGATTTGTTGTTTTAAAAGATTCTGAAATTGCTAATACTATCACTAACTCTTTCCCTAAGAACTGGGGGAATTTAAGAGAGAGCTTAATCAATGATGGGATCATAAAAGAAAACAATGGAAGATTGTTTTTTAGTAAGGATTATTTATTTACTAGCCCGTCGGCAGCTGCAGCAATAGTAATGGGTAGAAGCGCAAATGGATTGACTGAATGGAAGCTTAATGACGGAAGAATTTTAAAATCAGTTGAATTAGAAAATAGTAACGCCGTATAACAACTAAGGCTTCGTTGGGTATGTAATGCCCACAATGAAGCCAGTGTTGTACGAAACCGGGTGTAACGCTATGGGGATTGCTGTTCTGGGTTGGGGTTTTCTGTAGGTTAGAATTGAGGGCCAATGCAGCTTTTTGCAAATTATGATTTCGCAGTTTTGGGTTTATAAGTTAAATCTACCGCCTCAATTTTCGATTTTTTGACCTTTTAAAGCTGTTTTTGTTGCCGTATAGGCATACCTTTCCCATTGCCACCAATGTGGCTGTGTTTTTAATTGGTTATATAGTCCAGGGACTTTTTCCAGACAGGAGGGCCTCTTTTGTTTATGACACCAATCGGGATCAACGCTTCTTCTTTGCAACAAGGGCAAACTTTTGGGTTGTAGGTTTCCAGGGTTCGTACCTCCTTGGCTTTGGTGATACCTTTTTCCAGTTGTCCTAATATCTCCGGAATGCTTGTCTTTTTGGAGGAGCTGCTCAAAATGCCATAATGCCTGATGCGCATAAAGCCTCTTGGCAGGACATGCATAGAGAACCTTCGTATAAACTCCATGGCATCAAGTTCCATCTCAAGCTTTTTGGCGCCTTGCCGGTAATCCTTATACCCGAACGTGACGGTGTCCTTTCCTACTTCCCTGATGCGGTGATTGCTTATGGCGATCTTGTGGGTGTACCTTCCGAGGTATTCCAGGACAGCTTTGGGATGCCCAAATGGACGTTTGGCATATATGACCCAATCTTTTTCAAAAAGAGAGTTTGTTAGGGCTTTATTTAAGTCCGGAATCTTTTGTTTCAGCTTCTCGACATATTTTGCCCTAAACACCTTGCTCATGGCCTTTACCGGAAAAAAGGTATTTGGCCTTGCGTTTTCCTGACTTCTTTTTTCCTTTTGCCGCTTTCCACTTTCCCTGTTTTGTAAGCCCGCCCCCCGGGACGATACAGTGCAGGTGGGGGTGCAGGGACAAGGTCTGCCCCCATGTATGGAGGATCGAAACCATACCTGCCTTTGCCCCCAGGTGTTGAGGGTCTGAGGCAAAAGTGGCCACTGTTTCCCAGGCGGCCTCAAACAGTGTGTCATACACTTCCTTGGGCTTGCCCATTGCCAAACCGTTCAGTGCATCTGGCAAGGTGAACACCACATGGAAATATGGTACGGGCAAAAGCTCCCCCTCCCGTTTTCGGATCCAATCTTCCCGGTCAAAATCATTACCGAAGCGGAAGCACTAAACAGGAATTAAAAGGTGCTGCGCTTGACAAATTTTTGTTGCAAAAGAAAGGTAAAAGATGGGATGGAGTTCCAGTGCCGAATATTTCAACAAAGGACCTCAAACAAGAGACATTTGATTTTTTTCGCAAACGAGCTTTAAGAAGCCAAAGAATTGATGAAGAAACTCTATCTGACAGCAACGACCACCTAATTGATAATCTTCAGCTTAAAGAGGATAAATTTCTTAAACGTGCGGCAGTTCTGCTATTTCATTCTAACCCGGAAAAATTCTTTACGGGGCATACATTAAAATTGGCTATTTTGAATCTGACAGCGATTTGAGGTTTCAAGATGAAATTCATGGAAATCTTTTAGAACAGATTGAGAAGAAAACTGAATTGCTTTTTACAAAATACATCAAAGCATTGATAAGCTATGAAGGTATTCACCGTTTGGAAACCTTTGAATACCCCAAAGATGCAATCAGAGAAGCATTACTCAATGCTGTTGCTCATAAGGACTATTCAGGCGGGACTCCTATTCAAATCAGTGTTTACAAAGATAAAATAATGATTTGGAATGAAGGACAACTTCCTGAAAATTGGACAGTTGAAACACTTTTGGACAAGCACTCTTCAAAGCCATTTAATCCTGACATTGCAAATGCACTTTTTCGAAGTGGATATATTGAACCCTGGGGACGTGGCATTGCTAAAATGACAGAACAGTGCTTTAAATATGGACTTCCTTCACCCTTATTCTTTTTCAAGAGTTCAGGTTTTTGGGTAGAGTTCAGAAAAGATATTTACAATGAAAAACACCTGCAATCGCTTGACCTAAACGAGCGACAAGTAAAAGCAGTGCTGTACACGAAAGAAAAAGGGAAAATCACCAACAGCGATTATCAGGCTTTGAATGAGATTTCAAGAGAAACGGCAACAAGAGACTTAAAAGAATTGATTGATAAACAGCTGATAAAACCAAGTGGGCAAAAGGGAGCAGGAGCATTTTACACGCTAAATTGAATTGCGTCATAATTGCGTCAATTGCGTCATAAATAATATGGCAGACATTAGTTGCAAGGTCGATGAACAAAAACACCAGCTGCCAATCGTGTAGACGGCTCTGCCAGCTAAAAACTGACAGAGTGCGCCTCAGATGATATAAGAGCGTCTCGCCCACCCTACAAGCCGACACGTCGCTAAAAATCTCCACCGGAGATTTTCTTTACGCTCTGTCCTCTAACGGTAAGCCATCCCGATAGCTATCGGGACCACTTGCTAACAGGCTTCACCAACTTGTCCGCCAGCTGGCGGAGATCCAGAAAGTATTCGGGACAGGCATTACGCCCGGTATGGGCATCTGGTATCTTCGATACCAGATGCCCATACCGGGCGCACACAATGTGTAGCCAATACTGGGACTGAGGCTTGTAAGTCAAACGTTTTCTCTCTATCCTTCTTTTCTGCCGGTGGATAGGAAACTGCTTTAAAATCCCCAGCATCGGCTACACTCACCGTTACCCAACATTCAAAAAAAGCATTCTCCCTAATAAAAACTTTTTCTTTGATATTTGCGTTAAAGTAATAACTTTGTAATTACTATGGCTATGAAAACACAAATTATCAAAATTGGGAATTCAAAAGGACTTAGGCTCAGTAAGGCAATCCTCGATAGATATAACATCAAGGACAATGTTGAATTAATCCTTGAAGAAAATCAGATTATTTTAAGGCCTATCGATGAACCAAGAAAAGGATGGAGGGATGCCTTTAAAAAAATGGCCGAAAGGGGTGAGGACAAATTGATTATAGATGATGTATTTGATGATGAAAATTTTGATGAATGGAAATGAAGCAATATTCAATTGTTCTGGTCAATCTTGACCCCACCATCGGCAGCGAAATTCAGAAAACCAGGCCTTGCGTAATAATTTCACCAGATGAATTAAATGATTATTTAAGAACAGTTGTTATAGCTCCTATGACTACTAAAAGCCATAGTTATCCTACCAGAATTAAAGTGAATCATAATAATCAGGAAGGATGGGTTGTAATTGACCAAATCAGGACAATTGACAAATTAAGAATTATAAAAAATTTAGGAATGCTTTCTACCGGAGAAATTGCAAAATGTAAAAAAGCTATAAGCGAAACATTTGTGGAGTAAAAGAAGTGAACGTTGAGTAATCGTGTAGACGGCTCTGCCAGCCAGAATAACTGACAGAGTGCGCCTCAGATGATATAAGAGCGTCTCGCCCACCCTACAAGCCGGCTCATCGCTAAAAATCTCCACCGGAGATTTTCTTTACGCTCTGTCCTCTAACGGTAAGCCATCCCGATAGCTATCGGGACCACTTGCTAACAGGCTTCACCAACTTGTCCGCCAGCTGGCGGAGATCCAGAAAGTATTCGGGACAGGCATTACGCCCTCTGGAATAATATGGTACCTTAGATACCAGATGCCCATACCGGGCGCACACACGAGGCTATAATCTATGGCCGGTGTGTAGGTAACGGAAACTTTTCTGCTTTTCACTATCTTTATCTCGGGCGGATATTGAAGCTATTTTAAATCGGCCACAGATCATAGCCCAAACGTTGTGCGTCATGCTAGTAAAACCAATCTAACTTTAAAAATGTAAATTATGTGGCAACCATTACTAAATGTAAACCAACTACGTTTAAGACAAGTTGTTTATGAAGGTAACTTTCAAAACGAAACAATTTATATTGTCACAATGATTGGACAACTATTTTTCATGGTCCAGGTAATAGAACAGAATCATAATCAGTTACCAGAAGATCAACAGATAGTACTTCCGCTTCGCACTCAGGGCATTCCATATTATGGATGTGAAATATGGACTGAATAAATTGCTTGTCATGGCTATGAAGTTCTCTTTTTGATCGGATACCGAACTTGTTTCTCCTTAAATTCCGATATTTCATCCTTCAACTTTTTATTGGCACTGTTCAGTAACTCATTTTGATGCTTCATGATGCTTAACAAATCGTGCATAGCGTTAAGATTTTCTAATTGTGTGTATACAATTTGTTCAAAATCATCTTTCGTGTATCTTCTGCTCACAATTTCAAAAATTTAAATTTGAACGAACAATACAAGCGCAAAATAAAATTACATTAATGTAATGTTGATTATCATATTTAACTTCCATTTATGATAAAATGAGTTTCATTAGTGTAAAAAAATATTGCATTTTATACCTTTATCGGTATGAACGAACGAATCAACAAGATCAAAGAGGTTTTGGTACGAAAAGGTGTAAGTCAAAAAGAGTTGGCTACCCGGCTAAACAAAAATGAACATACCATTTCTAATTGGTGTATCAATAAATCTCAACCTCATTTAAAAGAATTGAAAAAAATTGCTGAAATCTTAGAAGTAGATATTTGTGATCTTCTTGTTTCAGGCAATGACAAACCATCATTATAAATGACCCCCGAAAAGTTCAAAGAAATATTGCAAAAAGGCGAGGGCATTGAAATCGAGTTCAAAACCTCTCAATTTGAACTGAACAAAGATGCCTTTGAATCTATCTGTGCCTTTCTCAATCGCAGAGGCGGGTATTTACTGCTGGGCGTGAAGAATGATGGAACAGTTGAGGGTGTGATAGAAGATTGTGTTCAGGACATTGTCAATAACATTATTACCAATGCCAACAATCCGCAAAAGCTGAGTCCACCGTTTTACGGGTCACCGTATTTTTCTGGGGATTTAAGCAAAAAGCTTAGAGAGCCTGAACAAGAAAAACCTGGTATCTACAACGCCTCTTAAGTTTGCCCTGAAGAGCTTTATTTTTGAATTAAAAGATTCCGCATTTGCATTGGTAGATCTATTGTCAAAGAAGTTTAGAATATTGCTCATATGGTTGCTTACTGTATTTGCTACCGTTAAAAATTCTTTAATTTCCATCTCATGAGTTTTATTGATCCATTCATTAAACTTTTTTTCAGCGGAAATTTTTGTGTTGCTTTCATATATTAGCCTAAACTCAAGAACATGGTCATAAGCTTTTTTGAGGTCTGGATAATTTTCAAAAGCTATGTTGGCTCTCTGCTCTTGGCTTTGAGTCCAATCAGCTTTCTTTTTGGCAAAGACATACCTGCAGCGGGCCAAAAGTTGCTTTGGGGTGTCCCCATTGGGCAATAAGGGTGCTTTATACCTAACGCCATTCTTTTTGGCAGCTTCGATAGCCTTGTTTTCCATATCTAGTTCAACCCATCTTTGATTGACCCTTATATGTTGTAGAGCCTCCAGGGCCAGCCTTACTACATGAAAGCGGTCTGTAACCAAATTTGCCATGGGGAAACATGTTCTTGCGGATGACTCCATGTTTTTTGCCATGTCAAGGGTTACTTCCTTTACTTTATTCCTTTGTTCCAGAGGGATTTTCTCCAGAACTTGTATGATATTTGCCGACAATGTGCCTTTTACAGAAGCTACCAAAGAGCCTCTTTTGCCTCTCCCGTTTTTATTGGTAATAAAAGTGTACAACTCTCCTTTTGACAGTGCAACTTCGTCTATACTGAGATGCTCTCCGATATTGTCCGGAAAGACCAAATAGTCTTCTGCATGCTCTTTTTGTTCCCACTGCTTAAACCCACTGCTTTTCTTCTTATAGTGCCTCCTCAACAAATCCCCTTTGACCTCATAATAGCTGCCAATGTTACCAATGGTATCTTCGCGGGTCTCGACCTGTACCTTTTAAAAAATCTGAAAGCTCTTGAGTGATTTTAGAGCCTTCAGCTACAAATGAATAGTCATTGTAAACTATTTTGTTCTTGCATGTTTTATGCCTCCACCTTCGTCGCTTAAATTCAAGATAAACGGCTTTTCCCCTTATAGGGAAATCTTGCACAATTTTAGGTTCATAAAAACCTTTAGACTCGTACTCTTCAGGATTATGTTTTCCTAATAGCCGGTTCTGCTCAATGAGGTTGATTTTATAAAAGGATCTTTTGCTGTTCAGGTCACATAGCTCTATTACAGCTTCTATTTCAAAAAAATCTAGTATGCCTTCCGGCAAAAAAGGGGCAATAATGTTTTCTTTCATCTTGCCTTAAAATTAACAAATCAAACCAAAACTCCCCAACTTTTACGTGTGAGCCCGTTTTACCTGTCAACGCAGGTGGTCGACTTTGAAGACAAGAAAGTGATTTATGTATATGTACCGGAAAGCTCACAGGTATACAGCACCAACGGAAAGATATTCGACCGGAATGAGGACGGGGATTTTGACATTACTCGGCAAACCGAACAAGTCACCCAACTGTACCTGCGAAAACAAGCCACCTATTCTGAAAGCCGGATTTATCCTTACCTGAAACTTTCCGATTTTAAACAGGAATTGTTCAGTTGTGTCCGCACATTGGCCAAAAACGAACGGTCAGACCATCCCTGGTAGGACATGACAGATGAAGAACTACTACGTTCAGCCGGACTGTTCAAGCACGACCATCAAACCGGAAAAGACGGTTATACACTGGCAGCCGTATTGCTGCTCGGAAAAGATGAAGTCATACAGAGCGTATTGCCTCACCATAAAACGGATGCTATTCTCCGGGTAGAAAATGTAGATCGCTATGATGACCGGGATGATATTCGTACCAACCTTATAGAAAGCTACGATCGGCTCATGGTTTTTGTGCGGAAACATTTACCGGACAAATTTTATCAGGAAGGTGAACAACGCATCAGCCTCCGCGACCGCATTTTCCGTGAAGTAGTCGGAAATCTGCTAGTCCACCGGGAATTTGCCAATGCTTTTCCGGCCAAACTCATTATTGAAAAAGACCGGGTATTAGCTGAAAACTGGAATCGTCCCCATGATGGTGGAGTGATTGATCCGGCCAACTTTTCACCTTATCCTAAAAATCCAGTGATCGCCAAGTTCTTCAAAGAAACTGGCCGGGTAGACGAACTGGGTTCAGGCGTTCGGAATACCTTCAAATATTGTGGCATTTATACTCCGGGAACAAAACCGGAATTTATTGAAGATGACATTTTCAAGACGATCATTCCGTTGAAACCCAAAGATAGAACTACCCAATTGACTACCCAAAACACTACCCAAATGACTACCCAAATCATTTCGGAGAAAATTATTGAACTACTCAGACAACATCCGTCTATGAGCAGAAAGAAGCTGGCGGAAGCATTGGGTGATATAACCGAAGATGGAGTTAAATACCATCTGGATAAACTGAAAGAAGAAGCAAAAATTGAACGCATTGGTGGAACAAGGGGAAAATGGAAAGTATTATGAAACGATTTCGGTTACCAAGAAAAATCAAAAAATCTTTAAAAGGGAATCTTTGGTTATACCCTACCGATGAAAAAGGAAATTCATTGATGGCGTTTCCTACCAAATCTCAGGAGGATTATGCAGCACTTAAAAAAGGGATTGTACGAAATCTGATCGATCCGAAAAATTCCAAAGCAAGAAGGAAAGCGTTTAGAGAAAAACTTGATAAAGAAACGATTGTTTCGGATGAAGAATTAAAGCGTTATGTAGATGATATCATCCGGGAAGACCTTCGAACTTCATCATATAATATCTTGATAGCGGCAAAGAATAATCCAAAAGCAATTATTGCTTACTACAACTTTGTTAATGTTTATCAATTATATGAAAGAGGAGACGAGTCTTATGGAAATATATGCTGTTTGTCTCTAGATAAAGCAGAAGAATTATTAAAAAAGAAGAAGAAAAAGAAATAAAGCACGAACGCACAATCGTGTAGACGGCTCTGCCAGCTAAAAAAACTGACAGAGTGCGCCTCAGGTGACATAAGAACGTCTCGTACCTCCCCTACAAGCCGGCTCATCGCTAAAAATCTCCACTGGAAAATTTCTTAATGCTCCGCCCCTCACGGTAAACCATCCCAATATTAAGGACCACTTGTTAACAGGCTTCACTAATTTGTCCGCCAGTTGGCGGAGATCCCGAAAGTATTCGGGACAGGCATTGCACCCTCTGGAATAATATGGTATCTTCGATATCAGATGCCCATACCGGGCGCGCGCAGTATAATATATATCAGAGGGGGTGAGCATTGTTAATCAGGCTGTTTCTCTTTACCTTCACATTTTAGCGGTGGATAGGAAATTACTTAAAAATCTCCAGCATCTGTTACGCTCAACGTTAGCAAAGATAAAAAGAAAAAGAAAGTAGCTTTTAAGTTAAATTTTTCGTTATTTAATTAGGTAAAGAGCTTAACGCCATGATTAGAAAAACAAAATTGATAAAAACTCTTGATGACCTTCCTGAAGAATTTTCTATAGATGAACTTGTGGATAGATTAATCATAATTCAAAAAGTGGAAGAGGCACAAAAACAATCTCAAGAAGGATTGAAATATTCAGAAGACCAAGCAAAAAGCATGATAAAAAAATGGTCCAAATAATATGGATTAAAAGGGCAATTCAGGATTTAAATGATATTGCTGAATATATAGCGAAAGATAGTCCGAGATATGCTGATTTAACGATTGAAAAGATATTTGATAAAACCCAAATATTAAAAGAATATCCTGAAATGGGGAGAGTGGTTCCTGAAATTAATGATAATAAAATAAGGGAATTGATTTCGGGACGATATAGGATAATTTACGAGATTAAAAATTCCGAATTGATTGAAATCCTAACAGTAAACCACAGTTCAAAGCTACTAAATTGATAATTACGCCTGCTAATCAATCTAGACAGCTCTGCCAACTAAAAAAACTGGCAGCGTGCGCCTCTGCCTACCGAAGGTAAGCCTGCCGTTGCCGGCATCACAACTTTATCCCGCCACAGGCGGGATAACCGTACCCGATAGCTATCGAATTTTATTCTTTTAACCCTCATAACCAGATCTAATGCATTATCCATGTTAAATAGGAGCAAAACCAACCAGAGTTCAAAAAATATTTTTATCTCAACCAAAAAAATCATAAAAATAAAAAGAAATTAAACTAACTTTAGAATTTAATAGCCGGAGGCAAATAGAGCTTCTACGAATAACAAGTGAAATATTTTCTTTTAGGTGTCCTTGTTGCTATTGCTTTAGAAGCGACCGCACAGAATCAATTTATTGGGATTAAAGGTGGTGTAAATCATACAAATGTTAACTTTCGCGACCTTGATGCTCAACCAAACTTCAGGACTGGGGTTTCTGCTGGAATGACTTATGAATACTTATTAACAGACCGCTTTTCGCTTGGGGTTGATCTCATTTATAACCAACGTGGATATACTGAAGACATTATCTTAACGGATTGGAACGGCAACATGTTGATTCATGACTTAATAAGATACAACATTGATTACGCTTCAATACCGATAAAAGTAGGGTTTAATACAGGAAATAAGCTGTATGCTTTTACAAATGTAGGGCTAATCCCCTCTTTTCTGGTATCTGCAACCCTAGTCGAACCCAGGTTTACCTCTCAATGGGGTCAAGTAAGAACCACTGGCACTGATAGACATAATATCACCAGTGAGTTGGCAAATTTTGATTTGGCAGGCTTTGCGGAGCTGGGGGCAGGTTATAAATACATGAACAATTATTGGTTGTTTACGTCATTCTCTTACCAAACAAGTTTCAATTCCTTTGCAAACCCTAAACACCACCAAGGTAATAGAATAACACACTATGGAATGACACTTTCCGTAGGCATGAAATACTTGCATTAAATTAAATAGGGTTACCCATTTAGACATCCAAAGTGTTATTAGCTTACTTAGGCTCGCTAAGTTACTTTTTGCCTCGCCGGCAGGGCCTTACTTTTTTTCTTAGACAAAAAAAGTAAGCAAAAAAGTCAAGGCCTGTGATGAAATTTGCTAAACTTTATAACCATTACGCTATCCCGATAGCTATCGGGATGAAACTCACCCTCCTTGCGTCGGGCTTAAACAGCAAATTTTTTGGCCGCTTCACTTAACGCAATTTCATCAATGGCCGCCTTATTTTCTAACAATGGCACATACAGCCATTTAATGAAGACCGTTTAAAGCAATATAAATACAAAAAAACTTAATAGTTCCTAGAGACTTAAATGGGTAATCCTAAAATTAAAAATGCGTCCGTTCACTTGGTCGTTACCCCCTGCTACGAATTTTCCCGAAAGGGCTAAGCATGCTACTTTAGCCTTTTTCTTAAGAAATGATATTGTTTTCGCGGTGTCCCCATACCTATGACAGCTTTGTGTAATGCAAAAAATCGGGTTTATTAATAACTGGAATCTGATGCAACAGTTATTCTCTAAAGGAGTAAAATGAATGAACGGAAAATTACTGACCGTAGGCATATTGCTGTTGCAAGCGTTATGTGGCCAAGTGTTTGGTCAAAACAACGGTTTTAACAGGCAACAAATACACCAAGATCTTTACTGGCTAAGGTACCACAACCGTATTTTCTTGTCTGACAAATGGGAGTGGCAAGCTCATGCCGATGACCGCAGGCATTTCTATCCAAATGTGAGGCACCATTTTTTGTTTAGAGCGCAACCCTTCTTTCATATTAGTGAAAATGTTTCCTTGTCACAGGGCTTTGTATATGCTATGCAGCACCCTCATGAACCAATGAATCTATCTGAGCTTGCTGTACCTGAATTACGGCCATTTCAGGAAGTGGTGGTAAAGAACGACCTTGGGGAATGGCAGATTCGGCACCGCTACAGGCTGGAGGAAAGGTTCTTTCGAAGGGCAGATGATGAGCGGTTGTTAGCAGGCTACAATTTCAATTGGAGGGTAAGGTATCAGTTACAATTGCAAAGACGACTGTTTAAGTTAAACCAATCACGGGGTGTACACTTTAGGATTGCAGAAGAAGTAATGATTAACATGGGAAGGAATGTAGAATACAATGTATTTGACCAAAGTAGGTTTTCGGCTGCTTTTTTTGTCAACCTAAGCGACCATTTCGACCTTGAGCTAGGGTATTCTCATTGGTACCAACAGTTGAGGGATGGAGAATCCTTCTTTAACAGAAATATCTACAGGATGACCCTGTACCACAACATTGACTTGAGGCCCTAGCTACTCTTTGCGGAAAGACAAGCCCACACGGTTCACCTCGCCAAAAGAAGCGGGAATATCGCCAACAACAAACAAACTCTTCTTTCTTAACTCCCTAATGGTATAAACTTCTGTTCGATCGTTAGCATCAAAAGAAAGTTTGAGTTCAGTTTTATCATTGATAAACTCCCACGACCCTGTATAAGCCCTATGACTTTCTCTCTTTCTATAAGACGGTTCACAATAGTTAGACGTTTCCTTGATTTCAAAACGCTGTTCCATGTGCATCTTTCCAGACTCCTCAAGAATCAAATCCCATTTTAAGAGCTTATCAGCTCGACGCAGTACCCTTTCTTGGTTGCCATTGCACACCACCTGCTCAAAAACCTCTATAATTTCAGCATTTTCACCATCAATGTAATATCCCTCTATAGCCCAATTGCCAGTAATTCTGGTTTCTGGTGAACGAAGGCTTACCAGTGGACCGTCTTCATATTTTTTACAACCGGTAATTGTTATGAAAAGCAGTGCCAAGATGAAGAAGTAATTTCTCATTGTAAAAAAGTAAGTAAAAGAAACATGCTAAAAACTAACCTGTCCTGCATTTTGTTTTACTATTTGTAGAATACTAATTTTACTTTGATAGATTTATCAGATTGAAAGAACCTATGGCCTAAATAGATACAATGAAGGATATATTGCATTTTCTGGAAGAACTCAAAGAAAACAACCATAGAGAATGGTTTCATGGGCAAAAAGAAAGGTACACTGGCTGTAGAGATATGTTCATGCAGTTTATAGCCTCTCTCATTGCAGGCATAGGCGACTTTGACCCTATGGTGGCACTGCAAAGCCCGAAAGACTGTGTGTTTAGGATTAATAGAGACATCCGCTTTTCGAAGGACAAAACACCATATAAACTTCATTTTGGGGCTTTTATATCATATGAAGGCCGAAAATCTACCGGCCCTGGATACTATGTCCATATACAACCAGGCAAAACGTATTTTGGAGCAGGTGTTTATGCCCCTGAACCAGCAAAGCTCGCAGAAATCAGAAATACGCTGGATGAAAACGGACAAGCACTCTTGGACATCATTAACGCTAAGTCATTTAAGGACTTTGAATTGGAAGCGGTAAAACTGAAGCGGATGCCAAAAGCCTACCATGATACCCATCCCTTTGCAGATTTGCTTAAATACAAGAGCTTTTTTGCTGGCAAACAGTTTTCTGATGAGGAAGTTGTCTCCGAAAATTTCCACGCCACCCTTATTGACACAGCCAAACGGCTGCTGCCTTTTAACAACTTTTTCTATCAAGGGCTGAATATTGCTTAAAACAGGCATTTCAAACTACAAGGCTTAATCGGCAAGCCTGTTTTGGTCCTGTAAAATATTTATTTTCTCTTCTTTAATATTGAATCCAATTTTTTCATTCACCTGAATTGCAGTATCGGCTGGTACCCTAACCATCAAACAACATGTCTCTTTGGGATGCTCTACCTCTATAATGATTTGTTTTTGATCGCCCAGATAGGTTACCGACTTGATTCTTCCCCGGTAAGGGCTTTCTGAATAGGAGCAAACATCAATGTTTTCCGGGCGTATGGCCATAATGACTTTACCTGGGGTATGGCATGGACAAGGTATAAAGCCTACAGGTGTTTTTAACCCTCCATCCTCAGGCGTGGCATTTAGAAGGTTTGTTTTGCCAAAAAAGTTTGCCACATAAGTATTGGCAGGCGTGTTATAAACTTCTTCAGGATAACCAATCTGTTGAATTTCACCGTCTTTTAAAATTGCTATTCTATCAGCGGTCGAAAGTGCGTCTTTCGTATCGTGGGTAACAAATATTGCCGTTGTGCCAGATGTTTTAATGATATTTCTTATCTCTTCCCTTACCTGGTCCTTCAGGACACCATCGAGATTGCTAAAAGGTTCATCCAGTAAGATCAGACCCGGGTTGGGAGCCATGGCCCTTGCAAGGGCTATACGTTGCTGTTGTCCACCAGAAAGTTGATGGGGGTATCTTTTTTCATAGCCACTCAAGCCCACAAGTGAAAGACATTTTCCCACCCGTTCTTTCTTTTCCTTGCCAGAAAGCTGTTTAATTCCAAAACCTACATTTTCAGCAATGTCCATATGCGGGAATAAGGCATAATCTTGGAAGACCATGCCGACTTGTCTTTTTTCGGGAGAAATAAAATTTCTTTTTCCAGCTACACATTGGTCATTAATAAATATCTCTCCATCATCAGGATCTTCAAACCCAGCAATCAGCCGCAAAAGGGTACTCTTTCCGCTACCGCTTTCGCCAATAAGGGCAAGAAGCTCGCCCTTTTCCACTTCCAGGTTAATATTCTTCAGCGCCCAAGGGCCTTTGCTGGAATACTTTTTAGATAGCGTATTTATTTGCAGGATATTCATTTTTTAGTTCCTCCGGAAATGAGGTTGCTCAATATAATGATAGGAACAACCCCTGTTGCTATAATAATTAAAGCCGGGATAGCAGATTCGGCTATCATTTCATCACCGGCCAATTCAAATGTCTTCGTCGCCAAGGTGTTGAAGTTAAAAGGCCGCAATATCAATGTCAAAGGAAGCTCTTTTAAGACATCAACAAAAACCAATAATGCACCACTCAGCAATGCTCCCTTAATAAGCGGAAGATGTATTTTTGTTAACGTTTTAAATGGTCCAGCACCCAAAGACCTAGAGGCCTCGTCGACACTGTTGCCAACTTTCTTAAAGCCTGCATCGATAGGGTTATAAGCTACGGCCAAAAACCTTACTAAATAAGCGAAAAGCAAAGCAAAAGATGTTCCAGTTAACAGAAGGCCATAAGCAGAGCCGGTTAGGTCTTCCAAAAGAGGCACCAAACTCTTGTCCAAGAAAAGAAGTGGCACCATAACCCCCACAGCAATAACAGCGCCTGGAATGGAATAACCCAGCACCGAAAACCTGGCCAAGGTTTTCATTGCCAGCGATTGATTTAGTTTTACAGAATATATCAATACGGTAGCTGCGAGCAAGCAAATGACAGAAGCGGCTACCGCCAAGGAGAAACTGTTTATGATAAGTTGCAAGAACTGCCAGTTAATGACTGAAGAGAACGTGCTTGTTGCCCAGACGAACAATTGTATCAAAGGCAACAGAAACCCAAAAAACAAAGGGGTAAAACATATTACAAATACCACTGTTTTTTGCCATCCTTTAAGCTGGTATGGACGCAATGGTTTAGGAGTTGCATTGCCATCGTCATATTTGGCTTGTCCACGTTGATACCTTTCAAGTAAAATTAAAGTTAAAATAAAAAGCATTAGAATGGCTGAAAGATATACTGCAGCATTAAAATCACCCAGCGATAGCCAGGCCCTGAAAATACCGGTTGTAAAGGTAGAAACACCAAAGTACTTAACAGCTCCGTAATCATTGAGGACCTCCATTAGCACCAAAGTCAATCCACCTATTATGGCTGGACGGGTTACAGGAAGCGCTAATTTAAAGAATGTGGCATAAGAACCGGCGCCTAACATCCGCCCCGATTCTAATATCGTCCTGGACTGACTGGTAAAAGATGCTCTTGCGATTAAATATATATAAGGGTATAGGACAAATGACATGATCCATATTACACCATATATATTCATTACATCTATGCTAACATAACTACCGGTAATTGCCTTCAGTGAGGTCTGAAAAAAGCCTGTAAAATCGGCAATACCTGCATAGGTAATGGCTATGATATAAGTCGGGATGGCCAAAGGAAGGATTAACGCCCACTCAAATATTTTTTTACCTGGAAATTGACATGTGCTGACAAACCACGCTGTACTTATTCCCAGCAACAGGCTAAGCAGCCCTGTGCCCACCATGATAGCAACAGAGTTGACAATATAGTCTTTTAAAACCGTAGTGCTTAAATGCTGCATTGTTTCGCCAGGCCCTTCAAGGATACTCACGGCAATGGTCAAGATAGGCGTAGCAATAAGCAGTACAATCAAAAGCGCAAAGGCCATCCATATAGTGAATGACCTGCGCAGTTTGTATAAATTATTACTTAGTATAGTTAGCAAACCAGTTATATTATTTCCACCCGATTTCATCCATGAGAATGACGGCTTCACGATTTTTTTCTCCTAACACACTCAGATGTGTGGTATCTGCCTTGAATGTTCCCCACGACTGAAGCAAAGTAGACCACTGAACATTTGTGTTTACAGGATACTCATAATTTTGATCTGTAAATATTTGTTGTGCTGTTTCGCTAGAAAGGAATTTCAGAAATTTGACAGCGTTGTCTTTATTAGGTGCATGGGCAGCAACTCCTGCTCCACTTATATTAATGTGTGTCCCGTACCCTTCCTGATTTGGGAAAAAGACACCTGTTTTTTCTACAGCGGCTATTTCTTCAGGGTTTTTAGATTCTAAAAGCTTACCAAGATAGTAAGTGTTAACAATAGCCACATCGCCAAGGCCTGAAGCCACGGCTTTTATTTGATCTCTATCATTCCCCTTAGGTGTTCTGGCAAAGTTACTTGTAAGCCCTTCGGCCCATGTTCTAGTTTCTTCTAACCCTTTATCTGCAATAACAGAAGCAACCAATGACTGATTGTATACATTTTCAGAAGAACGTGTCAGTACCCGACCTTGCCATTTTTGCTCCGCAAGTGCCTCATAAGTGCTAAGCTCTTCTGCTTGTACTTTGTCCTTATTATAAACTAGTGCCCGCGCTCGATAAGTAAAGCCAAACCACTTATTGTCGATGTCCCTAAAAGCAGAAGGAATATTTTTTTTCAAGATTTCAGAATCAACCGGTTGAAGCAAACCTTTAGAGGCCGCACTTTGCAAACGTCCTGCATCAACAGTAATAAGTATATCGGCAGGTGAACGACTGCCTTCCATTTCCAGCTTTTTGATAAGCTCGTCTGCACTTGCGCTTACCACATTAACTTTAATGCCAGTTGTTTCTGTAAACTTTTCAAAAAGCAACTGATCTACATCATAATGTCGATGCGTGTAAACATTTACTGCATTATCCGAAGATTGAGTATCTGTTCCTGAATTGCATGATGATAGTAATACCGTTGCTAATATTAAACTATAAAGAAGTTTTAGTGTAGAGGACATAGTTTTTGGAATTGATAGCCCAAATTTAACAATTGTTTAGGATAAATCTTATTAACCGCACAGATCTAAAACGAATGTTAAATAATATTTATTTACATAAACCCCTTTTTGCGGATGATAATTCACATAGAATATTTACCTCCACCTTTAACTTGAGCTAGCATGTTCAACATAAACGAAATAGCATAAAAAAAGACCTGCAAGCAGGTCTTTAAAATTATACATCGGCGTAAAGCTCTTCCCGTTGTTTCTTGATATATTCATCATTTACATAGTCTTCATAGCTCATAAGCTTATCCAATATGCCATTTGGTGTGATTTCGATAATCCTGTTAGCGATGGAGTTGACAAATTCAAAGTCATGAGAGGTAAACAAAACGTTTCCGGAAAAGTCTTTCAAACCATTGTTTAGGGCAATAATGGATTCAAGATCCAGGTGGTTCGTAGGTTCGTCTAATACCAAAACGTTCGCTTCGGAGAGCATCATTTTTGAAAGCATGCACCGCACTTTTTCACCTCCGGAGAGTACGCTTGCCTTCTTTAAGGACTCTTCTCCCGAAAACAACATCTTTCCTAAAAAACCACGTACGAAGCTTTCATCCTTTTCTTCAGAATATTGCCTTAACCAATCAACCAAATTTAGGTCAGTATTGAAATACTCTGAATTGTCTGCTGGGAAATAAGATTTATTGATGGTTATTCCCCATTTAAAACTTCCGGCATCGGCTTTATCCTTGTCATTGATAATATCCAACAAAGCAGAAATAGCTAATGAGTCTTGGCTTACAAAGGCTATTTTATCGTCCTTGTTGACAGTAAAGGATACATTATTGAAAAGGGTCTCTCCATTCTGGCATTTCGAAAGCCCTTCTACAGTAAGGATTTGATCGCCGGGTTCTCTTTCTGGTTTAAAGATAACAGCAGGATATTTTCTAGACGAAGGTTTAATGTCTTCAACTGTGATTTTGTCCAGAAATTTCTGTCTCGAAGTTGCCTGACGTGACTTTGAAGCATTGGCGCTAAACCTTGCAATAAATTCCTGAAGCTCTGCACGCTTTTCTTCGGCCTTCTTGTTTTGGTCTGCCCTTTGCTTGGCGGCCAACTGACTTGTGTGGTACCAGAAAGAGTAGTTACCTGTAAACAACTGTATTTTCCCATAGTCAATATCTGCGATATGCGTACACACCTGGTCAAGGAAGTGCCTATCGTGGGAAACGACAATTACCGTATTTTTAAAATTATATAAGAAGTTTTCCAGCCATCTGATAGACTCTATGTCAAGGTGGTTGGTAGGCTCATCGAGCAATAGGATGTCAGGGTTACCAAAAAGTGCCTGTGCCAAAAGCACTCTTACTTTTTCATTGGGCTCAATGTCCTTCATCAAAGAATAATGAATGTCTTCTTTAATACCTAAGCCACTAAGCAACTCTGCAGCTTCCGCTTCAGCATTCCAGCCGTTCATATCGGCAAATTCGGCTTCAAGCTCAGAAGCTCTTACACCATCTTCTTCTGAAAAATCAGGCTTGGCATAAATGGCGTCTTTTTCCTGCATAATAGCATAAAGCTGCTTGTGTCCCATAATGACAGTTTGAAGAACAGGGTGCTCGTCAAATTCAAAATGGTTCTGCTTTAAAACAGCCAACCGCTCACCTGGAGTAATTTCCACACGCCCTGACTGCGCATCTTGTTCTCCAGATAATACTTTAAGAAAGGTAGATTTCCCTGTACCATTTGCGCCAATGAGGCCATAACAGTTACCTGGGGTAAATTTTATAGTAACGTCTTCAAATAAAGTTCTCTTGCCAAAACGGACAGTAAGATTACTGGTACTGATCATAGTTAAGTATGTAAGGTATAATGATAACTTAGTTACAAAATTAAACTTCTTAAAGGGAAATAAGAAGTTATTGGGATTTATTATTCCCTCTGATGTAAAAAATTAACTAAGGAATACGCATTAGGGTTCGTAATGCGACGACAAAAGAACAAAGATTCCACATATTTTTAGAAAGAATAGCTACATAACAAGCGAGGAAATGCGAGCAACACATCGTAAACTATTACGGCGGAACCACTGATATTTATTATAAAAATGAAGCGTCTACCACGGTGAAAATAACACTTCCTGAATTGGAAACTGTAGGCCCTATGTAGAGGTAAGGTGAGCGCAAAGTCTAGCTTGGCAGTCTTTACGCTCACTATATAATTTATTCAGGTGTAGTGAACACTACATCACCGGAAGAGCCGATTACTTTAGAGTCAGCATTATAACCTTTTACTTTAACATGGTACTCAGTATCGCCTTGAATACCCTCGTTGATGGTAAACCTGATTCTGTCGCCATCCTCATCAATAGTAGCAATTTTCTCTAAGTCGTTTCCTTTTTCAGCAAAGTAAACATTGTAATAGTCAACCCCTTCTAAATGATCCCAGTCAAGTTGCACCATTAGGTTTGTATAAAAACTAGACAAGAAAATTTCTTCGACTTCATTCTCTTCTGGCTTTGGATCTTCATCTTTAGAGCAAGAAAAAAGGGATAATGTTAATAACGCTGTAAGCAAAAATAGCAAAGACCTTTTCATGATTATTTTATAAATTTGGTTTAAAATATTGTCACTATAGCCATGATTGGCCAAATGACGTGACTTTATAAATGGCAAATATATACATTAGTTTTAATAATCTACAAAAACACACCATTAAAAGAAGCCAAACAACACCATATCGTCACGTTACATTGAAAGTGTTTATATAAACTTGTAAAATGGGCCAAAACAGACGTCAATTCATAAAAAATGCAGGGTTGTTAACTTCCCTTTTATTATCTCCCTCAACCTTATTTGCATCTAAGGAAAAACTGGATTTTAACATATCCCTTGCGCAATGGTCTTTCCACCGATCTCTTTTTAAGGGCGAAATGGACACATTTGATTTTATAAAAATGGCCAGGGAAAAATTTGATATTGATGCGGTTGAATATGTCAACCAGTTTTTTGCCGATAAAGCCACCGACAAAGGCTTTTTGAATCAACTAAAGAGGCAATCAGAAGATCTAGGGGTAAAAAACCTGCTCATTATGGTAGACGGAGAAGGAAACTTGGCCGACAGAAATAAGAAAGTGCGGGAAAAAGCCGCGGAAAACCACTTTAAATGGATTGAAGCTGCCAAATTCTTGGGGTGTCACTCCATTAGGATTAACCTTCACGGAGACCATGACGAAGATATATGGAAAGATGCCGCTATAGACGGATGGGCAAGGTTGGCAGCCTTTGGCGCCGAACATGATATTCACGTATTGGCCGAAAACCATGGGCAATGGTCTTCCAAAGCAAGTTTAGTGGTGGAAGTACTGAAAGCCGTCGATAACCCTTATGCCGGCACATTGCCCGATTTTGGCAACTTTTGCGTTCGCCGGGAAAAAGGCGACTTGTGGGAATCTCCCTGCGTAGAAACTTATGATAAATATAAAGGGGTAAAAGAGCTGTTGCCTTTTGCCAAGGGGGTAAGTGCCAAAGCCTTTGACTTTGACGAAAAAGGAAACGAGACCACTATAGATTATGGCAAAATGCTATCATTGATAAAACAGTCTGGTTTCAAAGGCTATTTGGGCATTGAATATGATGGAGACCGGTTAGACGAGGTAGAAGGCATAATGGCAACAAAAAGGTTATTAGAGAAAACCAGGGAACTGATCAATGAATAAAAAAGGATTTGAAGATGAAGTTACCCAAAGCATATAATTAACTATTTTACCATCTATAATTATTCATGATGACCAAAACCTATGTTCTACCGTAGGACATACTCTAGCTTTTGAGGCTTTGTTTCCACTAACCTTTTAGCAATATATTCAAGTTCCTCGTTTTTGGATTTAGCTTTTTGCTCACCTATCCTGATGAGGTTTTGTATATTTTCAGGAGAAGCATTATCCATACTTGCCTCACCAGATTCTAACCTAGGCTCAAGCCTTATATATTGGTCTGGCACTTCTGCTGCCTCAAATATTTTTTTTAGCTGATACGATGTTGTTTGTGAAACACCGCTCATCATAGTGTCTATCAGCGGCTTTACCCAATGAATTGTGCCCCAGTTCTTGGCTTTGCTATAATCAATGCGCACCCCTGTGGTACCTGTGCTAAGAGACACTATGAACATGTCCTTGGCTTTGGGCTGTGATACTGCTTTGCGTACTTCTGCATAAGCACATAAGGTGGGGTTATTGGCAAAAACACCACCATCGATAGTACCCATTCCCTCACCAAAATTAGACAATGCAAAGGCAGGTGGGAAATACGTTGGGGCTGCCGATGTGGAACGGCAGACTTCTTTTAGAGAAAAATTTTCTTTAGGTTTTAGCTTTGCGTCATGCTGGGTGAAAAAATAAGGCCTATTCTTTTCTAAACCGTCTGACACATTTGGCCTTATAGAAAAAGAAGGTATGATACAGGGTTTGAGTAGCTGGTCAAGGGTGGATTCTCCAAAATATTTGTCAAGGCATTCTTCCAGCACATCTGGAGCGTATTTGCCTCTTAACAGACCCCAAACTGTGGTGATCTTGCGCCATAGCGTTTGCCTGAAAATCTTCTCTCCATAAGATTTGTAAAAATTCAATGCATCGTTTGCCGAAAACTTTGGACGGTTGTTGTTGTCGGGAAACAAGTAGATACACGCCAAAATACCTCCGGTACTGGTTCCAGCAATGAAATCGAAATAATCGGCTAATCTGGCATCAGGATTATTGCTGTGCTTTTTCAGCTTATCTTCCAGCGAGATAAGTATGCGTGCAGGAATAATGCCCCGTATTCCACCACCATCTATCGAAAGAATTCTGACCATTTTCTTGATAAAAAAGTTTAGTTAAAAATCGAACTGTAAGGTAGCTCTTTTATGTGAAACAGTTTTGCTATTGATAGTGCAAAACTGAAATATTGGCAATGAAATTATTTAATGTACTTGCCGTTTACCCAACCCTCCAAAAGGGTTTGTACTTTGTACCAGCCATCTTTCGCTTCTAATATTTTTACTTTTGTGCCATTGGGCAAGGGGCGAGCCGCTCTTTCTGATTCGACATCTGGCTGTAAACGTATATTTAAACTGCTGGCGGAAACTACACCTTCTTCTGGAATTTCTGGAGATTCAGCCTCATTTTGGCTCCTGTCCGGGTTCAAAATTTTATCTCTTAACTTATCAAGCGGAAATGCTGGCCCAGGATCTAATTTTCTGTTCGGCGACACCTCTTCATGTCCCAAAATATACTTAATGTTATACGTTTCCTTCAACAGTATGCACAAGTCATAAACTAAAGCGATTTGCCGTTCTGAAAAGGCATGCCAATATTTCTCGACCGTTTCATTCCTATGCACCGCTTTGACAACTTCTTCCTTAGCATACCTTCTACCAAACCAGCTATAATACCCACCATTCCGACGGGTCAGCTCACCGGCATTGTCCAGTTCAATACCAATGGAATATTGGTTAAAACCTGTCCGTTCTTTATACTGGCTTTGCCCTGCATGCCAAGCAATAATGTTGAAAGGAGCTAATTGCCTGATTTCACCATCCCTGCCAATAACAATATGCGCCGATGCACGCGATGAGGGGTTGGTAAGCGTATTGACCGCAGAAGACAAATTAGGGCCTGCTGTATAGTGTATCAGCACAGTGTCAGGCAATCCTTCCGCAAAGGCACCGCTCCTATTGGGCGTTTCCGTTACCGAAACTCCTTCCCCATGTAAATAGTAGTCTCTAATTTCCATAAAAAACTTGCGTAAAATATTAAAAAAATATGAACCGTTTTAAAAATGAAAAATAGTAAATTCGAAAGAGCATAACAACATTGTTATGAGCAAATTGCAAAACTAACTTCTTTTAACCACCCTCAGCAAAGCCGATTTGCTATCGGCCATCCTCCCCACTTGTTGGTGTTTTCACCAGCAAGCTTCATGCACATACTTTAAATCGGATGTATATGTAAGTAAACTTCGGTAGGGCAGTAATCAACTTATTGATCTTATGTAGTTGTAATGACCATATTTGTAGGTTAGCGAAAACTAAAATTTAGATAAACGGTTTTTTAAGTTCTTATTTCACCTAATTTAGCAGTTATTTTTAACTAAATTAATCCATGAAAAAACTGTTTACTTTTGTTGCTGTTGCTTTTGTAGCAACACTTACGTCGCTTAATGCTGATGCACAGGTTGCTTTAGGCGTAAGGGGCGGTGTTAATATTGCCAAATTGTACAAGATTGGACCTGGCGAATGGTCAAGCGATGAGATAGGGCCGCACTTAGGTTTAATAATTGGCTATTCCTTTAGTCAAAAATTTTCTTTGCAAACAGAGGTTAATTATTCCGGACAAGGAGATCTTATTGGATATATACGTTCAGAGGATGGATTAACTGAAAGTGGTGTGATTAACACAAGAATTAATTACCTGAGCATTCCAGTTCTGGCAAAGGCCAGGTTTGGCAGTGAAAAATTTGGATTTTTTATTAATGGCGGCCCATATATAGGATATGCTTTAAGTGGTCGCTTTCGTGAAAGTCATACTTTGGAAGGGTTTGGCTTTAGGCATAACATTAGAGATGAAGGAGAAATTGATTTTAAAGAGGATGGTTTGAAACGTTTTGATTTTGGAGTTACGTTGGGAACTGGTGTGATGTTTAAAGTGGGACCTGGTGATATTTTTGTGGAAGGAAGGTACAGTTATGGCTTAATGGATATAACAGACTGGGATGGAGAAAGGCCAGAAGGAGAAAGCCCCTTAAGAAACCGCTATTTTACCGTTTCAGCAGGCTATATCATACCATTAGGCGGTAGATAATTTATAAAATTATATAGAAGGTGCTAAAACTGTTAGTGTTGACATTTTTAGCACCTCACCCTGACCGTGTCTCCTGATCGCCTTGCCACTGCCGTTGTTTTACCCTAGTTATTATGGCAAATACATAACCGACACCAAATGGTGGATGAGTTTGGCTGGTCGCATAATATCGTTATTATGGAGAAATGTTAAGACGATCTGGAACAGGAGATACGAATGGCAAAGAAAAACGGTCAGTACCGTAAATTTTAAACATTTTTTTGGGTGTAGTATATTTACACGATAATTACCACCGTTAACTACCTGAATAATTCAAACCCATATATCGCAAATGGTAAGGTCGCCTCTTTTTTAAGAAGCGGCCTTTTTTTATCCTGGATTATGCATTAAATTTCGTTATGAGGGGCAAAAGAACAAAAAACCAGCGTATTTGGGGCATAGTGGTTCTATGGTTAAAAACCAAATGCGAGCGAAGCGTCTGATTTGAAGTTATTTTACTACGCAATAGAAAGCTTTAATGCATATTTCAGGTTTAATTTACCGCTTCAGCACTAAAAAGCCTTTTAGCGGCTCTTCCCCAGCTTCTAGGATAATGCTGTAAAAATACGTGCCCTCAGGCAGGGTTGATGCCCCAAGGCCTCTTAACCTGTTGGCCCTTCCGTCAAACACCTTATCGGAATTATTATAAGCGCTTTCTGAAAAGACCAGATCTCCCCAACGGTTATACACAGTAACCTCGTTAAAAGGATAGTTCTCTATGCCACGAATAATCCAGTCATCATTGATACCATCATCATCTGGGGAGAAACCTTTAGGAATTAAGATATCTACCACTTTAATGGTAAGTTCATCATGTGCCGAGCAACCTTTATGATCAGTAAAAGTAACACGGTAAACAGTAGTTTCCTCTGGAGAAGCCTCAGGGTATTTGATGTCATCATAGTTTAAACCAACCGAAGGCTCCCATAAGAAAGTGCCATCAGAGGGTGCATTTACTTCCAATGTGTGGGTTTCACCGCTTACAATTGTTGCATCTGAGCCTGCTGAAACAGACGGCACTGAAAACTCTTTTATATGTGTATTAATAGCGCAATTGCTGCTGTTTCCACTTTCGTCTGTTACGGTGACGTTTATAAGCTCTTCAGAAGAAACTAATTGTTCCGACAGTGGCTCTTGCGTGACCTCCCATCCTGATCCGCAAGAGTTAATTTCAATAAGTTCAGACACGTCCGGTATCATAGCTTTACATTCCGTTGAGACTTCTAGTTCAAAGCTCTCTGGGCAGGTAACTTGTAATTTACCTTGATGTATGGCAAAAGTACACTCATCAATTCCAGCTTCATTTTCTGCGGTAATGGTCACGGCCATGCCGGCAGAAACAGGTATACCGGGCGAGGGTTGTTGTGTAAGGGTTATTTCTTCTGTGCCATTTGCCTCTGCCATTTCTGTAAAGTCTGGCAGTTCGGTAACTGCGCAGTCTAATTCTTGATCGCCGGGACAAGTAACGGTCGGAGCAACGATGTCTTGGATGATGGCAAAGGTACATGAGCCTTCATTGCCATAATCATCGGTGGCTGAAAGGGTAACGGTAATTTCTTCACTAAATACAGTGCCGGATTCGGGAGACTGGGCAACCTCCAATACATTCCCACAGGCATCCATCGCCTCAACATCTGCAGTATAATCAGGTATTTCTTCACCGCTTGCCAGAACTTTGTCACCAGGGCAGGATATTGTTGGCCCTTCGGAAGGCGCTGCTATGGAAACGGTAAAAGTACATTCATCCGTACCTCCATCATTTTCCGCAGTAATGGTTATTGTCATGCCGGCAGAAACAGGTGTACCGGGCGAGGGTTGTTGCGTAAGGGTTATTTCTTCTGAGCCATTTGCCTCTGCCATTTCTGTAAAGTCTGGCAGTTCGGTAACTGCGCAGTCTAATTCTTGATCGCCGGGACAAGTAACGGTCGGAGCAACGATGTCTTGGGTGATGGCAAAGGTACATGAGCCTTCATTGCCATAATCATCGGTGGCTGAAAGCGTAACGGTAATATCTTCACTAAATACAGTGCCGGATTCGGGAGACTGGGCAACCTCCAATACATTCCCACAGGCATCCATCGCCTCAACATCTGCAGTATAATCAGGTATTTCTTCACCGCTTGCCAGAACTTTGTCACCAGGGCAGGATATTGTTGGCCCTTCGGAAGGCGCTGCTATGGAAACGGTAAAAGTACATTCATCCGTACCTCCATCATTTTCCGCAGTAATGGTTATTGTCATGCCGTCAGAAACAGGTATACCGGGCGAGGGTTGTTGCGTAAGGGTTATTTCTTCTGAGCCATTTGCCTCTGCCATTTCTGTAAAGTCTGGCAGTTCGGTAACTGCGCAGTCTAATTCTTGATCGCCGGGACAAGTAACGGTCGGAGCGACCATGTCTTGGGTTATGGCAAAAGTACATGAGCCTTCATTACCATAATCATCGGTGGCTGAAAGCGTAACGGTAATATCTTCACTAAACACTGTGCCTGCCTCGGGAGACTGTGTAACCTCCAATACATTCCCACAGCCATCTATCGCTTCAACATCTGCAGTATAATCAGGTATTTCTTCACCGCTTGCCAGAACTTTGTCACCAGGGCAGGATATTGTTGGCCCTTCGGAAGGCGCTGCTATGGAAACGGTAAAAGTACATTCATCCGTACCTCCATCATTTTCCGCAGTAATGGTTATTGTCATGCCGGCAGATACAGGTATACCGGGCGAGGGTTGTTGCGTAAGGGTTATTTCTTCTGAGCCATTTGCCTCTGCCATTTCTGTAAAGTCTGGCAGTTCGGTAACTGCGCAGTCTAATTCTTGATCGCCGGGACAAGTAACGGTCGGAGCAACGATGTCTTGGGTGATGGCAAAGGTACATGAGCCTTCATTGCCATAATCATCGGTGGCTGAAAGCGTAACGGTAATTTCTTCACTAAATACAGTGCCGGATTCGGGAGACTGGGCAACCTCCAATACATTCCCACAGGCATCCATCGCCTCAACATCTGCAGTATAATCAGGTATTTCTTCACCGCTTGCCAGAACTTTGTCACCAGGGCAGGTAATTGTTGGCCCTTCGGAAGGCGATGCTATGGAAACGGTAAAAGTACACTCATCCGAACCTCCGTCATTCTCCGCAGTAATGGTCACTGTCATGCCGGCAGATACAGGTGTACCGGGCGAGGGTTGTTGCGTAAGGGTTATTTCTTCTGAGCCATTTGCCTCTGCCATTTCTGTAAAGTCTGGCAGTTCGGTAACTGCGCAGTCTAATTCTTGATCGCCGGGACAAGTAACGGTCGGAGCAACGATGTCTTGGGTGATGGCAAAGGTACATGAGCCTTCATTGCCATAATCATCGGTGGCTGAAAGCGTAACGGTAATTTCTTCACTAAATACAGTGCCGGATTCGGGAGACTGGGCAACCTCCAATACATTCCCACAGCCATCTATCGCTTCAACTAGTGCGGTAAAGTCAGGCACTTCCTCTCCAGCCATCAGTTCCTGATCTTCTGGGCAATCAAATTCAGGCAACTCTGTTGAGGTTAACACAGATATGATAAACGAACATTCCTCTACCCCACCTTCGTTTTCTGCCGTAATAGTCACCGTCATGCCATCGGTAATTTCAGAACCTGGCGCTGGCTCCTGTAAAACAGTCATTACCCCTTCTCCCGTAACTTCAACCACTTCCGTATAATCTAGAAGCTCTATTTCACTACAATCTACTTCCAGATCTTCTATGCACACAATTTCTGGCGGCGACTGTTCCTTTATTACCCTGAACGTGCAACTGCTGGCATTTTCGCTTAAGTCAGTAGCAGTTAGGGTTATGGTAGTATCTTTGGTAAAGACAACCTCAGGCATGGGACTCTGTTCTACAAAAGGATTCTGATCGCAGTTGTCACTTACTTCTGCCAGAGAACCAAAGTCAGGCAATTCGCTGTCAATGGTCAACATTTGATCCTCAGGACAGGTTAAGTCGGGTGCTTTATTATCTATTTTTTTGTCTGTTCCGAAGAGTATAAAACTTGCACCCCAGAGAGGGTTAAAGGAAGATGTTGGTGGAGCTCCAAGTATAATATCGTCAATTCCATCACCATTAAAGTCTCCAGCAAACATACAACTTCTGAGTTCAACACCTGGTGTAGTATTTCTTATATGAAGCCCATTAATTCCGTTAATGTCTCTCAGGTGGAAAAACGGCTCCCAGTCATGTGTACCGAAAAGAACATAAGCTTTTCCGTTATATCTTCCATAAGGAGCGATTAGTAATAGGTCGTCTATACCATCATTATTAAAATCACCTGCTTTACTCAATCTAAATCCTGCCTGACCGATATGAGTATTTCCATATACAGCAAACCCATTTGTTCCATTCAGCTCATTAAGATCAAAAGAGTTTCCATAGTTGTCGGTTTGGCCGAATACCACATAACTTATACCAGCACCACTGTTTACAATGCCAACCGGAGGGGTCGCTTGTGGTGAGGAAATTACAAAGTCGCTGATCCCATCATTATTAATATCAAATCCGCTGCTTACGGATACACCTAATTCTCCATCTGTAATACCATCAATAGAGAAACCTGTTTCTTCAGAAAGGTCGCTGGTTTCAATAGTTGCTGACTCAGGGGCGGGAGCTCCATAAATGACGATCACTTGGCCACTTCGTGTAATCTCCGGATTTGGACGTGCTCCTGGTACACCAACTATCAAATCATCAAACCCGTCATTATTGATATCTCCTCCCGCATCCACCGACCTGCCAAGGTTAACACTTGCCGCATAACCATTTATTGTAAAACCATTGTTGCCGTTCAGGCCTTCTAAATCAAAAGATTGTGGGAAAGTTTGCGTACCATACACTACATAAACCTGACCTGCATTAGACATACCATTGGGATTTGCTCCCTCCGCACCAATTACAATGTCATTAATTCCATCGCCATTTATATCACCGGCGCTGCCTATTGTAAATATGCTATTATTATAAACTTGGGGAATTTCAAAACCTGTAGTTTCATCTAAATCCGCCAGGTCAAAAAGTTCAGGAAGGCCATTGGCAGAGCCATAAATTATATAGCAACCGCGTTCAGAAACTACAGCCAAGTCATTATATCCATCATTATTGATGTCTCCTAATTGCCTTATTTCATTAATTATAATAGATGTATTAGGAGCAACGATTCGGGACACTCTTGATTCGTCCAGCATATACAGATCATCAGCCGGAGGTAATTCGTCAGCAGTACCATATACAATATAAACTTCACTTGGAATGTCTTCATCCAAGTCCCTATGTTTATTGACAACGATTCCAACATCGTCATAACCGTCGTTATTGATATCGCCTAGTCCTGCAACAGCCGATGTCCTGAAATGGCGCTCAATATATGGGCCGAAAAGTGTATAGCTATTGGAGGCGTCCGTATTGTCTGGTATGGTAAATGTTCCCGGGCATTCTAGTTCTGAAACTTCTCTGATGTTGACATTGAACACACACTGGCTACTGTTTCCGCTAAAGTCGGTAGCAGTTAACACAACCTCCATTTCACCAGTAACAGGCGTTCCTCGTTCTGGGCTTTGCTCCAAGGTTACCGGCAAGTCGCAATTGTCAGAAACATGGTTTTCTGCAATGGCCCGATAGTCCAGCAAGGTAGTCCCGGCCGCTTGTACCCTGTCGTCGCAGCGGGAAAAAGAGGGAGGGATAGTATCTATATAGTCTCCTTGCGGCCTGCCATAAAATATTTGGCTGTTTCCGGCATTTCTGTCACTAGTAGACCCTATAATTATATCATCAACCCCATTATTATTAAAATCACCAGCGGCACTAATAGCGTGTGCAAAATTTCTAATCATATTGGTTCCTCGGACACTAAAACCATTCTCACCATCCACACTTCCACTATTGAAAACCGTCCCCGGCCAATCAGGACTACCGTAAATCACCCAAAAACTTCCTGAGTTAAATGATGAACTTAATATTATATCGTCCACGCCATCATTGTTCACATCTCCGGCATAACCCACCCTATTTCCTAATGAGGCAAATTGAACGTTGCCTTCTATGGTAAACTTACTACTACCACCATACTCCAGGATGCTTTGGCTTGCAGGAAAAGGTTGTTCTCTTCCATAAATTACAAAAACCTTCCCTTGCCTAACATTACCGTCAATTTCTGTATCAGGTGCAGATATTATAAAATCGTCGATGCCGTCATTATTGAAGTCTCCAGCCGAGGAAACCGTGCTGCCAAAACGGCCACCATCCTGCTCGCCTATGATTTCAAAACCAATGTCTTCATTCATGTTGGAGAGTTCGACTTCCAACGTCCTATCCTGGCTCCCGTAAACCACAAAAGCTTTCCCAGTATTCCCTTCGCCAGATGTAGCATTCGGCGCCCCTACAGCTATATCGTCCAGTCCGTCATTGTTAATATCGCCAATATACCTAGGCAATAAAGTGGAGATACTGCTGGTAAATGTAAAGCACTCGTCTTCCCGTTCAAAAATGTCAAATGCCTCACCAATTCTTTCTTCATTTCCAAAAAGAATATAAGAGGTACTTTCAGACTGTGACATGATATTCCTGGTTCTTAAAATAAGATCGTCATAACCATCACCGTCAAAATCCCCGTTTCCGATCACGGAGACATACGTATAAGCAAATGGATTAGAATAGCTTCTATATATAGCAAAACCGTTTGACCCATCAATGTCCGATACCAACAATACTTCAGGTAGGTTTGTGCCACCAAATATCACATAGTTGGTATCTCGCCCAGCTACGACCAAGTCACTAAAACCATCCCCATTAAAGTCGCCAGCAGGGCTAGAAACGCCTAGCCTATTGCCTTCAAAATGGCCTCTAATGGTAAAACCGTTAGACCCATCAAGCGATGCTGGGTCAAATTCTGTATCAAGCCCACCTTCTCGTCCAAATAAAACATAAACTTCGCCTACGTTGCTTTCGTCGGCATCCATAGTAGGGGCTGATATAGCAACATCACTAATGCCATCCCCATTCATGTCGCCTATATGGATTACCTGGCTTCCCATTGACGACTCACCATCTACGGCATTTACAATAGTCATTGACGAGTCTGGCACATCTGTAACAAGCACTTGTGGACATTGACTGCGAAGCTCGTCTGATAGACCAACCTTAAATATTAGAATTAGAAGCAAGCAAACTTGCTTAATATTAATGCCACCTAAAACAGCAACCGATTTATATTTAGGGTAATTCATTGAATGCTAATTTCTTATTAGATTAAAAAAACCTGTAGTTTATCATGATTTCATGAATGCTAAAGGCAATATTTCGGCTTGTTCCGAGAGGGATATCGTAAAAATAAGCCATCCGAAAACTTTTAGAAATATCCAGCCCGGTCATAAAATTGACTAGGGAGACGGTTCGATAGCCTAGCCCAAATTTGAATGTATCATGAAAGGTCATAACAGCGTTGAAATCTGCTTGGGCTGGTGCACCATATACATACTTGACAAGGGTATTGAGGTGCAATTTTGTAAAGGCACTGGTCTCCAGATGAACGCCACTATTCAAAAAAATATGCCTGTTCAAATTTATGTTGTCAGCCCCAAAGTTGTTCATCAGTTGAGGGATAGAAGCACCTATATAGAAAGGATCTTTACTATAGAAAACACCGAAACCGAACGTAGGAAGAAACCTATTCACATTAGCAGCAAAATTAGGATCATTATCAATGTTCAAGCTTGTAAGATTCTCATAGTATCTAGTAACTCCAGCACTAAGTCCAAACGAGAGCATTTCAGGCACATAGCCCCATGAGGTATAGGAGTTTTTGTTTTTCGAAACCAGCTGATACGAATACACTCCTTGAAAAGAGGTCACATTGCTTACACCAATTCTGTCATTACTTGCTAAGGCACCCAGTCCGGTATTTTGCCCAGGACCTTTACCATGTCCGGTTAAAGCTACGCTGCTACCAGCCCCATCTATTCCGCTTAATTGGCTCCGGGCAGAAAAGGTAGCCTCCGGCACCTGATAATATCCCGCAAATGCAGGGTTAATAGCCAATGGATTGTACATATATTGGCTAAAAGAGTAGTACTGTTGCGCATAGCTAGAAAATGCTATTGCCAATAATGCAACAGTTAAAAAGGGCTTCATCTTAAAAGAGTACATATAAAATAATTGCTGGCAATAAAAAGTATGCTTAACCTATTAGCCTTTGTAATGTTTCTGTTGTTATATATTTCTAAACTGCTGGAACTTGGGTGATTTAAGGAGTTTCAGCTACTTTTCTTCTATAAATAATAGCACTATACCCATCTTTTTCCATGTCAGAAGTGATGCCAAGCCTGGAAATAGCCCGGCTGATAGGATTCTGCCTACTAATTAATCTGGCAACTTCAACGAAATCTTCTTGCTCAAAAAAGTGTCGAATAACCTCTGGACGACGCATACGAAGCTGTTCGGTGACTATAAAGTATTCATAACCCCACTCCTCTGTTAATGCTTGCTCTCTTTCTTCTAATGTTCCAAAAAGATCTGCATATTGATAATCGGAGCCAGACCGCTTCACGGCATAATAATACAATGGATCACCTACCACTTTACTTCCCTCTGGAATATGGTCTTCTATAAAACTATAAGCTATTTCAGGATTACGTTCTAACCTTTCAAAAAGTACCTGAATGTTTTTGATGAGGAAAAAGCCTGCGTTAAATGCGAATAAAACAACCATTAAGTAAACTACCGGGTTTTTTAAAGTTAAATGCCCACTGAGGTGAAAGCTTTTGAAAATAATTATATAGTAAAATGGCAAAATCAACGCTGAATATGGCCCCATGTCCCTTACTAAAAGATAAAAAAGCACCACAGACAATATGCTGATACATATTAGCGCATCAAAAAACTTGAAACCTTCTCTAATAAGTCCATAAATAAGTGAAATACCGGCCACCCCAATAAGCAAGTATTCATGTCGTGGTATATACAAATTGCCCCCGATAAAGGTAACGTCTACCGTATGTTTTCCTGTGGCAATACTTTGGTAATAGGAAATAAGTCCGCCAAAATCGCCAAAAGCGTACCAGACCCACATTCCATAAAGAATTACAAAAGGCAGGCCCCAGAGCAAAATTTGCAGCAAGCCTTTTACCCCCCCCCTTTTAAAAGTCAATACTAAAAAAACTATAAAAACAGCAGCAAAAATAAAAGCCACCCGAGGAGTGGTCAGTAAACCCATTGCACCATAAAGGCCAGATGCCAAAAAGTACATGATCTGCTTATTTTCCAGCCCCTTCAGAAGCAAGTAAATACATGTAAAAACAAAAAACGCAGCAACCAAATCCATACGTCCCTCGTGAAGACTCAAATTAAAGAAAGGGTCGAGCAAGAATGTAGCTATGAGAAATACCGGTAGCGACACATCAGCGTCCTTGTATCTGTTACGGAAAATTCTAGCAGTAATAAATACCAAACCTATGCCAAAAAGAAAATTAATGATCCTGAACTGAAAAATGCCCAGCCCAAAAAATTCAAAAGACAATCCACCTAAAAAGTAATAAACGGGTCCATGAATTAACATTTCGCGACCTTCCTGAATGGTTTTAGTGACTCCAGGTACTAGTTTACCTGTTTCAGCCAAACTGAGAGATATACTAGCAAAAAAAGTTTCATCAAACCAAGGCAAAGGGTTTAAATTAAGCGTATAAAGATGCAGTGCGAGGTATAAGGAAAAAATAAAAAAGACGACTATCCGGTTTTGCATTAGTGATTTATATCATTGAATAGAGTAAGGGAAATTTTTTATGTAAAGATATAAAATAATTAAATCGCATTCTTATAAATTACTCACTGAAACTAAATGATAACCTTATTCAGCAATCACTGGTTGATAGTATAGGCAGGTAACATCATTAGCTTTTTAAAATAGGATTTTTATGAAATGGTCATGGAACATTGGCCGGATAGCCGGCATTAGAATTCTAATTCACTGGACTTTCCTGCTACTAATTGCTTGGATCGCCTTTGCCGAAGCTGGCAGAGGAGCCGATTTGACAGGCATTTTATTAACTGTCGGTTTTGTTCTTACTATTTTTGGCTGTGTTGTATTGCATGAGCTAGGACACTCACTGACTGCCAGAAAATACAACATCGGCACCCGCAAAATTACGCTGTTGCCCATTGGCGGGGTGGCAAGCCTTGAAAAAATGCCCGAAGACCCAAAGCAAGAATTGGCTATTGCCGTTGCTGGTCCGGCGGTAAATGTGGCAATAGCACTTGTATTGCTCTTTTTTATACCGTTTGACCAAATCCCTGTAGAGGAAGAGGAACTAGCGGCCATTTCAAGGGAAAACTTTTTGTTCAGCCTATTTTCTGTCAATGTCATATTAGTCCTTTTTAACATCATTCCAGCATTTCCTATGGACGGTGGAAGAATTTTCCGGGCATTGCTGGCTCTAAAAATGGACAGGATAAAGGCTACAAACATTGCATCCAAAACAGGGCAAGTAGTGGCCATTGCATTTATTTTTATAGGCTTGTTTTACAACCTCTTTTTAGTATTTATAGGTATATTTGTGTTTTATGCCGCCCATGCAGAAAATTTGCATGTGCAACATTTTGATTTATTGAAAGGCTATACCATTCGGGATGCAATGATGACCAGTTTTATGGTTCTTCATCCTGAAAATACAGTAAAAGATGCGGTAGATAAGCTTCTAGCTGGTTCAGATCAAGATTTCCTGGTCGAAGATGAAGGCAAACCTATAGGCTTGGTTTCTACCAATAATATTCTTGCGGCCCTGAAAGACAATAAAATGGAACATCCTGTAACAGAAATCATGCGTAGGCAATTTGATACCTTTCAGGCAGATGACAAACTAACAGAAGTATTTGCCGCTGCCCAGAAATCAAAAAGTACGTTTTTCCCGGTCTTGGAAGGAGAAAGGGTCATCGGCGTAATAAACCAAAACAATGTAAATGAATTTTTAATGGTGCAGTCTGTGCTAAAACAGTGATATGACGCTAGTTTGGTTATTTACCTTTATTGTTTCTCTCTATATATTGATTAAAGCAGCCGATTACTTTAATCTCTCCGCTGAGAAAATTGGTCTTTCTTTTAATTTATCACCTTTTGTAATAGGTGTATTGCTAGTTGCTGCAGGGACTTCTTTGCCGGAGCTGGTAACTTCCATTGCTTCAATTTTAAAAGGAGCTCCTGAAATGGTCGCGGGCAATGTAATGGGATCCAATGTCGCCAATGTGTTCTTTGTCTTAGGACTGGCCTCTGTTATAAGCGGCAAATTCATACACCTGAACTTCGACTTCAGTGATATAGACATTCAATACCTTACAGGCTCTGCCGTATTTTTAATCATCACTTGCTATGATCAAAGCTTTAACCGCTGGGAAGGAATAGTTGGGCTAATTGCTTTTGCTGCTTATCTTACCTATTTAAACAAAGCCCCTCTCCCTGAAAACAAGAAGCCAGACCACGCTTCGAGTAAGGCAGGCTTGAAGTACTACATTATTTTTGCACTCAGTCTTGTATTTCTTGTCATAGGCGGCAATTATGCCATAGAGTCTGTGGTTAACATGGCCGCTATCTTTAAAATACAGGAAGAGCTGATAGCTGCTACCGCTATAGCTGCGGGAACTTCCTTGCCGGAGTTATTTGTCAGTTTAGATGCTTTTAAAAAAAACAAAGCAGAATTGGCCATTGGCAATCTGGCAGGTTCATGTATCTTCAATGCTTTTGCTGTCATGGGCATTGCCTCTCTTTTTGAAACACTTCCCATTGAAGGCAATATCGTTACCATTGGAATTCCTTTCACTGTTTTCTCTTCTCTACTTTTCTTCTTCACCATTAGAGACAAGGTAATTAATAGGTTTGAAGGCATTCTTTATCTAGTATTTTATGTCTTGTTCCTAGCCAAAGTCCTGGAAATATTTTAACCTGAAATATGCTTTAAAAGTCAGGGCATGGGATAATCATATCTCTACGTTTTTTAGGCTTCTTCTTACGGCGTTCGGGAAATACATAAGAAATAGAAAGCTCATGGGCGCCACCAGAATTGTAAACCTCCATACGAGAAACAGTAAAGTCGTAACTATAACCAAAATAGAACCCATTAAACTTAGTCCCTACCAAAATAGCTACCGCATCCCTGAAAGGATACCCCTCTTCGGAAGAGAAGACTGGAATACCGCGGTACCATGCCCCCACAATAATAGGTTCATAATTCCAGTACATCCCCAAATCCAATTGCCTAAAATTACCTTGCTGCTTATAATTAAAGGAAGGAATCAACACATTGTCCGGACGTGATTTATAGGAGCTTCTTATCCTATTGTTATCGAGGTTAATTTTTGCACCTCCGTGCACAGACATACGGATAGGCAGCGCTTCTCCACTTCGCACAAAAGTAACATCAGGACGGTTCAGGTGATGCGCTGAAAAACCTATCCAAACTTGACTGTTGTGCACAACTACTCCAGAGGCCACATCAAAGAAATACCTACTGTTCATATTAGAAAAGTCCTCCTGTGTGCCCGTCAATCCCCTTTCATAAATCTGATCCCCAAACACGAGTTGACTATAATCGATCCTACGGTTACCCACCCCAAATTGTAACCCTGGACGAATACTCCACGAAGAGTTGACATCTATCCTATGGCTATAAACAACATTAGCTGTCTGGGTCCTAAACCTGGACGTTCCGTTAACTTCAGAAGCTACCATTACACCAATTCCGCTTCTTTGTTGAGGCATACTATGGTCAAATGATGCTACATGTGCTCTATAAGGCTTTGCCAACCCAGTCCACTGAACCCTATTATGCAAAGTTGCCCGGTTTTGGCCAGTGGCCCCAGCAAAACCAGGGTTTAGCAACAAAGGAGATGCATAAAACTGTGTCAGTTGAAAATCTTGGGCATGAGATAAGTTTGCCAGCAAAACTAGAGCAACTGTAAACTTGATGATATTTTGGTAAACCTGTTTCATAAGCTTAAAAAGTTTTTAGTTACCACGCAGAAGCGTAACATCCCCTAAAATTTCTTGGACATTTCCATTTATATATCTCACTTTTACTTTATACACATAGACCCCTTCCTCACACAATCTATTATCATAATAGCCATCCCAGCCGATGTTGATATCGTTGCTTTCAAAAATTAAAGAACCCCATTTATTAAAAATCAGCAATTCATACTCTTCTACCCCAGTGAAAAAACCAGGAGAGAATACATCGTTCAGACCAGTACCAACAGCATTGCCACCAGACCCGCCTACACGAGGGGTAAAAGCATTAGGCATTACTAAACGCCCGCCTTCCCTTGCCTTGACTGCCGCTGGCAATGTTCTGGTGACAGAACATCCATACTCATTGGTAGCGGTAAGGGTAACATCATACTCGCCAGGTTCTTCATAAGCTATTACAGGCTCCGCTTGGTTAGAAACGTTTCCATCTCCAAAATCCCATTCATAAGAAACTGCATTGCGTGTATCGTTAACAAAGGTTACCTCATTGGGAATGTAAACTTCTCGAGGACGAGGCTCAAAGTCAACTTCCGGCAATGGCATCAACACGATGGCTTCATATTCAATCTTCTCAGCCTCGCCACCAGGCCCAACAACAGTAAGCTTGACATTAAACACCTTCTCCTCCACGCTATAATTATAAAAAGTATACGAGATCGCAGATAGAGAAGTAGTTTCAATGACATTGCCATCCCCAAAGTCCCAAATAAACCGGCTGCCATGAGAGGATTTATTCTGAAATGTCACAGTTATACTCCCACAACCAGAGCCTCCGCCCGTAAAATCAGCCACTGGTGGAACCTTAGTCACTGTTACCTGATTGCTTGAAGAGTCTTCGCAGAAAGCATTTGCCACAATCAAGCCAACATCAAATACACCATCATCAGTAAAGATGTACTGAACAGGATCTTTTTCATTGGATGTATGTCCGTTGTCAAAATCCCATAAATAATTACTGCCTTCTTCCGAAAGATTCTCAATAAATACCGTATCTCCGGCATACACATTTACAGAAGACAAATTAAACCGGGAAACAGGCCTTTTGACAACAGTAACTTCCTGATGTAAAGTATCCTTGCAGGAATGATCTGATATGGCAATCAATGTAACTCCGTGGATCTCCTCAGACATTTCAGCATTATTGAAAGTATGCATCAGGTGTTCTTTGTTGTCTAAAAGATTATCATTGTCATACCATAAATAAGAAGAAGCATTTTCACTTAAATTTGAAAAATTAACCTCCAAAGGCTCACAGCCCTCATATTTATCAGCTTCAAAAGCTGCCACAGGTTTTGGAAATATTGTTACACCCCGAGAAGCGGTGTCAGAACATCCAAACTTGTTGGTTACATAAAGAATGGAACTCACCTCCTTTTCAACACTACCCATATTTTCCCATAGAAAGGAGAAGTCACCTTCACGTATCTCTTCCCCGGCACCCAAATCCCAAAGATATTCTTCATCATTGTCGCTTGAAGAGTTGTTTCTAATATCCAGTTCTAAAGGACTGCACCCCTGAGACGGTTGAAGGAAGGTAAAAGAAGCGATCGGCTTTGGACTTACTTCTATAGACATATAAGCGGTATCATTACAAGCATGCTCTGTAGTAGCTACTAACACCACCTCCAGTTCGTTAACCTCTGAAGAATTATTCTCAAATACATGGGTCAAATCTTGATTGTCCCCTAAGTGAGGGTTTCGGTTACTTGACCACAAATATGCGCTTGCACCTTCACTAAGATTAGAAAAGTTTACTTCTAGCGGAGAACAACCCTCAACAACATCTGCATCAAAATCAGCTTTTGCACGAGGGTATATAGTGACAGATTCGGAAGTGCTGTCGGTGCACCCGTAACGGTTTTCTACTACCAATCTTACAGAAACTTCTTGGTCGCTGAATTCATTATTCTCCCATGTATGATCAAAGTTAAGGGATTCTATCTCCGTGTCTTCTCCCTCCAAATTCCACATAAAGGATTCGCCACTATTATTAGATGACATGTTTCGAATATCCAACACAAGAGGGGTGCAACCTTGGGCAGGCTGTACAAACTCAAAAGAAGCTTGTGGTGTAGGGTTTACCTCTATATTCATATGGGTCGTATCACTACAAGCATGTTCAGTCGTGGCCAGTAATTCCACTTTAATCACTTGTGCTTCAGCAGTATTATTTTCAAAAATATAACTCAAGTCACTGTCCTCTCCCAAAAGAGGATTTTGGTTACTTGACCACAAATATTCGCTTGCCCCTTCACTATGATTGGAAAAGTTTACTTCTAAAGGAGAGCAACCCTCGACAACATCTGCATCAAAACCAGCTTTTGCACGAGGATATATTGTGACAGATTCGGAAGTGCTGTCGGTACATCCGTAACGGTTTTCTGCGTAGAGGCTTACATTAACTTCTTTATCAGTGAACTCTGCATTCTCCCAAATATGCTCAAAGCTTAGCGTTTCTATTTCCATGTCTTCTCCCTCTAGATTCCAGACAAATACCTCATCGCTGCTATTAGATGACATATTTTGAATGTCCAGGACAAGGGGAGTACAGCCTTGGCCGGGCTGTAAAAACTCGAACGCTGCTTCTGGTGTAGGAAAAATAACTATTTCTTGAACCGTAGTATCTCTACATGAATATTCCGAAACAGCTATTAGCCTGACACTTATCGTATCAGAACTGTTGGAATTATTTCTAAAGGTATAATCAAGATCTTTGTTGTTTCCTAAAGGGTTGCTAATGCCTTCAGCCCAATAAAAACGCTCTGCACCACTACTCAAGTTTGTAAAAGCGACCTCTAATGGTGCGCAACCCTCTGTCAAATTGGCCTCATAATCTGCTTTAGGCTTATAGTAAACTACAACAGATTCCGAAGTTGAGTCAGCACACCCATATTCATTTTGCACAACCAAATTGACAGGTATGGAATCATTCCTCAATTTATCATTCACCCAAGTATAAGAGAATTCCATTTCAGTCATATCTTCTACCCCTTCACCAAGGTTCCATGAATATATTTCACCATTTACATTGGTAGATAAGTTTTCTATGTTGACCGTAAGTGGCGAACAGCCTTCTGGTGCATCCAAGAACTCAAAGTCAGCCGTGGGAACAGGATTAATAACAACTTCCTTTTCTGCGGTACCTGAACACCCAAACGGGTTTTGAACCTGTACCCTGACGGTATACTCTTCAGGAGCTCCAGGATTGTTGCTATAATATACTTGGGTCGGATTAGGCTCAGTGCTTTCATTGCCTTCTCCAAGATCCCATTGGTAAGATGTGAAATGGCCTTTGACAGATAAAGACAATTCAGCTCCACTACAATCATCTCCCTCTATGACGATTTCAGGTAAAACTTCAGGATAAGTAGCAATAACCCTATAAGCCGTTGCCACACATCCTCCAGGTGCCAACCCATTAACACGAACAGTGTCATATTGTAGAACCAATGATTGATTGCTAAAGGTATGACTTATATTTCTTTGGGCAGTACTAACAGTGTCATCTCTTCCGAACTTCCATACATATTCATCAAACCCACTGCCAATAGCAGCAAACTCAATTTCCGCAGGACTACATTGAGGCAACACAGGATTATGCGATAAATCTATGGAAGGCGAAGGGTGCACAATGACGTTTTTGGTCAATGAATCTTTACAACCAACCTCTCCCTCAGCAACCAGAGAGATATTGAATTCCTTTACCCCATCAGAAAAGTTGTTATATTCATAAGAAAGGGAGTCCCAGTCTGCATCAGGCGTAAAATAGCTACTGGTATCACTCCAATAAACCCTAAAAGCTTCAGCGTTTCTAGATAAATTAAGAATATTGGTTTGAAAAGTCCCACAACCTTCAAGGTCTGTAACACTGAAATCAGCCTCAGGTGCAGGATGTATGGTTATTGGAAAAGACTGTGTGTCCGAGCATCTTCCAGAAGAAGCTGTGAGCGTAATTTCATATTCTCCGGTATCAGCATAAACATATTCTGGATTTTGAAGCTCAGAGGAGCCTATTCCATCACCAAAATCCCAGTGCCACTGAGTAATGCCCCCGCCTACAGAAAAAGGAGCAAGATGTTCGCCACTGATAGGCGCTTCACGATCCCCAGAACCTGGCCTTCTCCAGGCTACAGAAAGGTGGTTTTCTCCAAAACCTTCTTTTTTGTATAAAATCTCTATATATACCCGCTGCCCTGGTGTCAGCTGAATATTATGAGACCTTTGGCTGTTAAACCGATCATAGTCACCATCTGCAACCCCTTGATTCAAATATGCAATTCTACTTTTGTTTTCGGGATCTTCGTCAGTGCTTAACCAAAGCTCTGCTTCACCGTCAGCGGCAATCCAAAAAGTATAGCTCCCTGACCTAGGAGGACAAATAAAGCCACGAACCCTTGCACCAAAATCGCCCTCGTTATGTGGCCCAGTAGAAAGTTCAGGCAGCAGTCCACTATTTTCAGCTAAAGGGGGCTGATTAGCAATATCTGCCATGTTTACATGAGGGCCACCCATCCCATCAAACTGCTCAAACAAGATATTGCCAGTCGCACAATTGTTCGCGTTGTTATTATTAGATCCAGGCCCTAGAGAAGACAAGTCCCTGACTTCAATGGCATGATTTTGACAACCTGCCTCTACTTCTGCGTCTACAGTTATTTGAGGATAGGTATATAAGGTAGTTGACTTGCTATCTTCGCACCCCACGGCATTGGCTGTTACTAGCCTAAGTTCATATACACCAGGCCGATTCAGGTTTATTTTCTCTGGCACCTCGCTTTCGCTTATCAGGGAGTCGTCAAGGTACCATCTATAAGTAGAAGCATTAGTAGACTCATTTTCTATATTTACCTCCAAAGGATTGCACCCTTCGCGAACATCAGGAGTAAAGTTTGCTTCAGGAGATTGCAAGACCTCTATCTGAACAGTGGCAGTATCAGAACATTGGGTAGACCCGGCAACTTCTGCTACAAGCGTCACCTCATACACACCTGGTTCATCATAAGCATAAGTCATGCTATTACTATTGTTGGTGTTACGCCAGCCTGTATTGTCGCCAAAATTCCACCGGTATCTGGCCACATTGCCCGAAGTAGTATTTCTAAATACAATTGGTTCATCAACACAAACCTGTTCCTTGTCAGGTTGTATTTCAGCGTCTGGAGAATCAACAATTCGAACAGTGACCGATGATGTCCTGACCCCACAAATGTTGGAATCAGCAAGAAAAACTGTAAACGTAGAGCCAACAGGGCCATCCACATAAGCCTGCTGCACTTTATTTTGAGGCGTGTTTGGCAACCAATTGGTCAGCTCACCGCCAACCTCCCTTAGATCCCACTGAATTCTTCTCGCACTGTTGTTACAATTATATAATGTAACGTCAGTAAAAGTAATGGTATCGCCATTACAGAGCTCTAGTGCAGAAGCCTCAATAGCTGTGCTGTCCAAGTCCCACATATCATAAGGGCCATAGGTAGAAAAGCTAGAATCACTTAAGCTAATGGCAGTAAGTTTAACAGTCATATTACACCCTGCCCTTCCCCGCTCATAAATATGACTAATTGACTCCCCTACCGTGCTGGCATCCGCATGAACAATATTTCCGTCGCCCCAGTCCCAGACAAAGCGGGTAAAAGGAGATGCATTGGTAGTCTGGTTAACAAAAGTTAGCTCATGCGGCACACATCCGCTGGCCATATCTGTTGGAGGAATAGCAGATGCCCCTGGCTTACGGTCATTGATTAAAGTACCAGTAATAGTTGTAGTGCAACCATTGCGTGTTTCTGTTAATGTAACCGTATATTGCCCCAAAGGGTAAGTGTGCGCAATAGGAGTTCCGGCCTCCCATAAGGTGCCGCTTACAATGGGACTGCCGTCGCCAAAATCTATTGTGTAGTCATGTACATCCTCCGGAGCATATAACTCCAAAGTAAATTCATCAGGTGAAGATTGATTTTCTATATTATTTACCCAAACCGGAGCAGATGATGCTTCTAAAAGTTGCAAATCAAAAAGCTGCGGATCCGGACATTGACCATATGTCTGCTGATTCAATAAAAGCGAAACAGCAACTGCCAGAATTGATAGTAGTCTTCTCATAATCTGCTTACAAATTGCTGAACACTTTAGTACGGTAAGCCCTAGAAAATGGTTACTATTTTTTTTACAACAGAAAAGCCTGTCGTTCAACGAGTAATGACGTTATGATATTAATTGTTGACACATTAAATATACATACATAAAGCTGGTGTTGCCCCAAGTTTAACTAGTCAGACATGAAGAAACGCTCCCCCGTAACGGAAATTTCTTATGTAGCAAATTACATCAGGATGTACCCTGGCTAGCGAAACCTAAACAAGAACGACAAAAGAATAACTATATTTAAAACAAAAAAATAATAATTTACCGAAACACCTTAAACGTAAAGCAGAACTAATCCCAGAACACTTAAGAGGGATTACACTTTCTTTTCTGCAATTAAAATCATGTTGGTAACAGGATAGTCTAATGGAACAAGCTGTTTATTTACCAACTCAAACAATTCTGCTTTTCCTTTAAACCTATTTTCGACTAGCCATGGATTGGTGTATGCGTTAGATTGAGGACTTATAGAAAATCCGGCCTTTTCTAAGTGTTCCTTCCAGTCAGAAAAAGACCAGAAACAAAAAGTTTCATACATTTCACTTTGCCAATTATCTATATAGTCCTTTTTGGTAATAAACTCCATAGCGTCCTGTAACTTCAGTTTTACAAATACCTTTCCTTCAATTTCCTGCTCTTCATACCTAAGTACATAACCTTCAGTCTGCCTAAAATCTTTAGCAAACTGTAGAAATCGCCCATAAGTGGAAAGGTTTTTAAGATAGCCATTTAGATCTTCAGAAGGTATTTGCAGCAAATCATTCAGTCCATCTTGCTTGTTAAGTAACATAAAAACCTCTTTATCTTTGTGTTCAGCCCCCACAACATCCCTGTTTACCCAAACCCCTTCAGGAACAAGCTCTTCAAACCTATTGTTAATGAATGCGATAAGATCTTCCCGGGATCCATAACTTTCTATTTCATGCGTAAGCGAAGAAGTAAAAATAGAATTCATGGAACCAGGCTCAAAAACAAGGCCTGTAACTGCATTTTTCTGGGAGAAAAACACGTATGGGTTTTCAAATTCATGGTTATGTTTACGCTGTTGGCAGATATCAAATAAACGCCTTGAAACCTCAATTCCATAAAAGTCAGATTCTCGAAGAACGGGGTCTTGGCATGCAAGCTTAATCCACGAACCAACAGCACAGCCAATATCACCGACCCTGCCTGGCTTAACATAGGGCGCAGTTTCCCGATATTTCAATTCCGCAATTTCATCCATCTGCCTGACATAGCTATTATAGTCACGGGTTTCAGTAATGTCGCCATCATCACCAATTATTTTATCATTGAATAGCAGCTTGACTTTGTCACCAAAATCATATCTATTCCAAACATTATATGATGCCGGGTGCATCTTATCTAACACAGCAACTTCCTCTTTCCAAGAAGTAGAAGCGGCTATTTTTTCAACAAGCGACCATGGCTGTTCCGTATGGCACGTCCATGTTGAAATATCTTGAAGCTCTCCTGGAAGCATACGAAAACCTTTATCATCGTACATCTTAAAAACAGGCGTGGAGCATATAACAACTGTATTTTTTGGAGTAAGGCATATTTTCCCATCCGTTTCGTGTTGAATCTTCTTAATAGTGTATCCGGCAAAATCTTCCACCAAGCCTACATCTTCAATGCCAAAGGTAAAGCAAGGGACTCCCAAACCAGAGGCAAAAGATTCAATAGCTACAGCACGAAGATAGAATGGCAAGGGGTTCCTACGGGTATTGGAGTGATTAGAAGAGGTAACAGCAAAAAATATGGATTCAATAGGTTCTTCTATATCAAGGGCTTTACCATAAACGTCCACTTCTTTCTTCAGGCCACCATTAATAAGCCGAAAAAGGTATTTAAACTGAAAGTCTGTCAGCAAGTGGTGCCTACCTGGAAATAAAATATGCATTACTAAAATGGATTAGACCAAAAAAATTTATACAAAATAAGCAGGAAAAAATAAAAACCAATGAACAATTATACCAAGTTGAGTACCATAAAGATAAGCTTAGCACAGAACCTAATTAACAAATTGAAAACGTGGGACTAAACCGTTCTCAGTTTTAACTTTTTCAACAAACATTTCCAATGGTCGAACCCACAAACTTTGATCTCCATATAAACACTGATAAACAACCAGGTTTTCTTCCGTTTCACTATGTTTAGCCACGCCTATAACTTTATAAAGATTTCCCTTATAATGCTTATAAATACCTAATGCTATACTCTCCATATACTTACTATAAAAAAAGCCTCTTAAAAAAGAGGCTTTAAAATTAGATTTAATATTAAAAGTTATAACGACCACCTAAACCAACTTGCATATGGAAGAGAAAAGGATTGTCAAACAACTCCATAAATAGATTTCCATCAAGAAAAACAGACACTGGAAAATCTGCGAAGGTATACTCCATGCCTAACACTCCGTCTACACCTAAATCAATATTAGTAACCCGTCTACCATCTACATAATGCCATTGATTACTGTTATGATATCTGTACCTATAGTTGTACCGAAAGCTTTGAAACCTAAACTGTCCCCCTACCCCGTAGTACCATCTCAGGCCAGGCACGTCGAGAAAATCATGATGGAAAAGGTAGTGCACCTGCAAACTAATAGGGGCTGTACCCCTGTGCCCTCTATATTCTATATCCCTATACAAATAATGGTAATCTTGGTCCCTATACCAATCTCTGAACCGAGAGTCGTACCACCCTCTACCATAAAACATGTTGGTCCTTCCAAAGTTGATCTCAAGCGCATTGTTGCCCATATATCTTTTTGCAGTAATACCTGTAGGGTCGCCAGCCCGAAGGCCTAAACCCCAAAAGTCCTGTGCAAAGGCGTTTCCAGAAAAAAAGGCAATAGCAAAAAAAGAAAATAGAAATTTTTTCATCTGTTATAGAAGTAATTTTTTCGTACTTCCAGATATACGGGGCGCTTTCCCATTAGATTCAATAAAAAGAGTCTTTTTCTTACTTCTATTAAACTAAAAGTACTTGTAATGTAATTCCGATCACAAGTCCGAAAAACTCTGTCCGATCATGCCTTCTATCTGATCACAAGATATAAAGGATGGTTTTTTATCAATATACAAAATAGCCTGTTTTTCATTGATTTCATACCTGCCCTCAACAGACATCCCAAATTTAGATATTGAGAAATGCCCGTTTTTTTCATCCCCGTCCAATTTACCCCCGTTTTCAACAATTGCAGATTTTGCGACATTGAAAACCTTCTGAGGGTCTTTGTCATGATCAAATTTAAACTCACAGTTTGCCATATTCACTCATTTTTAATTTATAAAAACACTCCAGCTTGCCGAGCATTATTCTGATTTGCAATAATACATTAAAAACATATGAAAAAGTAGTACCCTGCACCATACATACCACTAAGGCTTTGGTGACTGATTTGTTTCTACACCATAAGAACCTATAAAATAAAAAGCAAAAACTAGTAAAATAAAAAAACCTCCTGGGAAAGGGAGGCTTTTTTAATAATTAAACAGGGTTATGAATAAGTGTTATGTACCTATATATACTACTTACCATGTATAGGTAACCGGCAAACTTAACTTTTTTTTAAAAAAACTTATTTTATAAGGAAATAGATTAGAAAAAAAATATAAAACATTAATAATAAATCAATTACATATAAATAAAATTTACTCACTAACGTGTAAAAAAGGTTTAATTTAAAAAAATGGAATAGCCATAAAAAAAAACCTCCTGGGAAAGGGAGGTTTTTCAATAATTAAACAGGGTTATGAATAAGTGTTATGTACCTATATATACTGCTAACCATGTATAGGTAACCGGTAAACTTAACTTTTTTTTTATTTTTTTTCCTTTAAAAACCAGAAATATATATTAGGGCTTTCAATTACATCACAAATCAAATAAAATCCTAATCTACAATTACTTAAGCAAACATATATAATGTACAGGCAATAGGGCAGCTCTATATAAAAAAAGTCTCCCGGGAAAAGGAGACTCATTTTGAAAATTAAACAGGGTTATGAAGTATTCTTTATTATATCCCTTCAGACAAAGCAAAGGTAAGCCCTTTTTATTTCATATTTTAATTAAGTTATCAACACCTAAAGTATCCTAAAGCCAGAAAGCCACGGAAGCAGAGAATACCAGCAAATTTATCCTGTAGTCCATTTCCTGATAGGTACGATTTAAATTCCATCCATACCTAGCTGTCAGCCCCCAGTCAACCCTTTCTTGCTTATACTTAAAGGAAGCACCTATCAGATAGTTTAAAGTATGTCTTTTCACTTGCTGGCTTACATCCACATCTAACCGCTCATAATGTGCCCTTAAAAGAAGCATGGGCGAGAAGCCTGTATGAAAGTCAAAAAAATGGGACTCTGACGCTAGTAAATAAGAAAACAATACCGGCATTTCAAGATACCGGAAGGTGTAGCCATCGTTTATCTGTTCTCCTGAAATATTATAAATAAAATTTACCCCCGTATTTAAAAAACCAGGTTCAATACTAAGCCCTACTTTTTCAGACAAAGCCCGCCGGTAAGTCAGAGATGTTCCAAAGCCGAGATGTGTAGAGGATTCAGGCTCTTGAGGCAAAGAGAAAACAATGCTGTTTTTAATTCCCAAAGCATTGTTTTGAGCATATAGCGTATTACTTACAAACGCAAAAGCCAACACGGTCCAAAAGAAAAACTTCATAAATGCAAGATACTACACATTACCGTAGTAAAAACGGATAGCCCATAGGAATAATATGATGATACAGAAAGATAATAGAAAAAATGTAACACTAAAATCTATAAGCCGCTGTAAATAGGAAATTCAACAAATTTATCCTGTAGGCTTCTTCTGCATAAGTGCCCCCAAGGTTAAACCCGTACCTAACCGTCAAGCCAAACTCCAACGGGTCCATCATGTAGTGCCCAGAAAGTCCAATAAGATAATTGAGAGTAAAATTTTGAAGATCATCCTGAACGTCTATTTCTAGCTGCCGATGCCTGGCATTGGTCAAAAACATAGGAGAAAAACCTGTTTGGACACCAATAAAACTATCGAGCAATGGCAAGGGATATTGATAAGACACCAATACGGGGACATGGATATATGAATAGTGGTAATGTTCCCGAACAGCATCAGGCAAATCTTCGAATTCGATAAGGTAGGATTTACCGGTACGCATGAAACTAGGCTCAGCAATAAGACTGATCCTTTCTGTCAAAAACCTTCTGTAAATCAACCCATAGTCATACCCAAAATCCGTTTGGTAAAAGTCTTGAGGAAGCGAGAATACCATTCCTGCTTTAATACCGACCGAATTTACTTGAGCATAAGATGAAAAAGGGAGTAATAGTAGAAGAAAAAAGTGTTTTCTCATAAAGACAGCATAGTAATACATTAAGTAATATGCTAACCTTTTGACCCAAGAAAGTGTTTGTGAAAGGTTGTGCCCAAACTCCTTTTAAAGCCCCTTTTGAATCTAGACTGGCAAAAGAATGGTAAAAGTAGTTCCTTTGCCCAGTTCACTGTCCACCCGAATATTACCGCCAGAGTTATTCAAAATACGCTTGACCAAATAAAGCCCAACACCTGATCCCTCTACATGATCATGAAAGCGGCGGAACATCGAAAACATTTTACTGACTTTATCTTTAGAAAGCCCAAGTCCATTGTCGGAAACACAAATTTGAACCCTATTCCTTTTGCTTTTGCACGTAACATCTATAACTGGAGGCCGATCGGGGGACCTGTATTTAATTGAGTTTGTTATTAGATTGTAAAAAATACTATGAAGGTTAACTCGAGAAAACTTAATTACCTGACAGTCATCTGCGTCAATATTTATTACAGCATTTGACTCTTTGACCATATTTCCTATAGAAAGCAAAACATCTTTCAGCAACTCGTCAATTTTAATATCTTCAGGGTCTTCAGTAATATTCTTCTGTACTTTAGCGATTTCAGTAAGATAACCTATGGTTTCTTTAAACTTTAGAACAGACTTTTCAATTAGGCTCAACAAAAGAGAGATCTCCCCTAGATTTGGATCCTTTTCTCGAAGGATATCTTTAAAGGAGTAAATCAAACCTTCAATATTAGATATTGGAGCCTTAAGGTCATGCGAGGCGGTATATATAAAGCTATCGAGGTCATTATTAGTTTTCTTTAATTCTTTGACAAACTCCTTGAGCTTTAACTCGCTTTGGGTAACCTCGGTAACGTCATTTAAAATAACTGTTTTATACAAAAAAGTATTTTGAAAATTTACCTCTGAAACCCTAATATCTACATAGCATTTTTCGGACAAAGCAAAAGTTTTGGAAAGCCTCTTTCTATAGCCATCATTTACAAAATTATAAACCTGCTTTTTAATATTGTCAGGGAAAATTTGATCAAATCGTTTACCTAAGATTTCCAGTTCAGGACTGTTAAAAAAACTCAGAGAAAATTTATTCATAGCCAGCACCATACCCTTTTCATTGAGCAAAATTGCGCCAAGAGGTGCATTGTCAAAAAAATTATTGAGGTACTCCTCTTTAAGCTGCTCATGGTTAGGCATTGCTTGGATAGACAGTTCAGCATTTTTCAGTACCTCGTAGTTACGCCTCTGCTTCGTTCTTAAAGCAAGCTCCTCAATGGTTTCTGCCAAAAACAAATCATTTCCGTCAGGCACACATTTTACAGAGTTCCCGATAAAAGGCGTCAGCATAAGTGCTTGCTGTACCTCCTGATAATGCGAAGGCTCAGAAATAATAAGGATAGACAAACATTTATCAGAGGAGTAAGCTTTTTGAGCTATTTTTATCGGGTTACCTACTTCGTCCCCAATTAGCAGAACATCTTGTTTTCCCTGAGAAAAGAAACCGTCAATATTATCAGCAGATACATTAATAAACACAGAGTCTTTACTATGATCTCTAATACCTTGCAGATACCGTTCACTTAATCCTAAATGCAATATCTCAGCCATACAATTAATCTCCTAAAAAAGGTAGCCCTAAAACAGCTCTCCCCAACCAAGTATATAAAATATCTGTCGTAGGTGCCATTATATGAGCAGCACGTGCATCTCTCAACAAAATTTCAATCCTAGAATTGTCCCTATAGGCCATTCCCCCAAGCAATGTCATAGCTTCGTTAGCCAAATCAACAGCGCAATGAGCCACTTCGGCTTTAGCACTCATAATATATGAAATGGACCTAAATTCTCCCTTATCTCCCTCATGCGCGGCATGATATACCAGTTGTTTCGTTCTTTCCAGTTTTGACCATAACTGACCCAACCGATGCTGAAGTACAGGCACATCTGCCAGTCCCGTTCCACTGTGAGAATAGCTCCTTTTGGTTATATGGTTTACAGCTTCATTAAGAGCTGCTTGCGCTATGCCCAAATAAGTACCGCTCATAGCTATCAGAAAATAAGGTGCAACTACATTAAACATATACCAAAGCTGGTCACCCTTTTCGCCCAAAAGATTCTTTGCAGGCACGACAACATCTTTCAACTGTAAAGACCTAGAAGAATTCCCTCTCATGCCCAACCCTCTCCAGTCCTTTCCCCACTGCAAATTATCTGCACTAGCCTCCAGCACAAAACAAGAAAATTCATTTGGGGGCGCCTCGGGATCAACAGCTAGTGTGGACAGTACATAAGAATCCGCATACCCACCATTGGTAACAAAGGTTTTTTCCCCATTCACTTTATAAAATTCATCGGAAAGGGAAGTCAAAGAAGTTTGTGGGTAATAAAAATGCGCCCCAGAACCAGGTTCACTAAGCGCTAGCGTAGTCAGGTGCTCTCCTTTAGCTATAGGACGCAAAAATTTGTCTTTATGATAGCTAGTGGCCTTTGCTTGAATTACAGCACTAGCCACATAGTGCATCCCTAAACACATGCTGGCAGAAGCACACTTTTCTCCTATTAACTCACACACCTTAATTATACTATAGAGGCCTAAGCCATGCCCACCTAGATCCTTAGAGACAACGAGTCCACCTAACCCCGCTCCCTGAATTGCCTTCAAAGACTCCTCAGGCCACTTATAGTTTAGATCAACCTCTTTAGACTCCTCTGCTATAACCCCATTGGCTATGCTTCTAACCTTATCTAGGATAGGCTCTATTCCTGTCATTTTACCATTATTAATACTAACCTAATATAGAAACTTACTTGAATCTTCATAAACAAAAACTATCAACCTGGCGGATTATACCAAAATACCTTAGCTATAAACATAAAAGTATTTAAGTAGTATTAACCAGTTTAGATATTATAAGTTTAACCACTTTGTGCAATAGAACAAAAAGAGTATCAAAAACACAAATAAAAATTTGTCTTATCTATAATCATACTATTCGTTTCAAGTAACGCTATGCGGTTATCGTCATGGATATACAAAAGTCTATTTGCCATATCGGCTATTATTATTGCTGCCAATGTTGCCATTGTATTAACAGGGAACACTTACCTATATAGGGTGTTAAGGCACAGAGGCCCCAGTTTATTTGACTACCAATACTTTCCTCAAAGAAGCATAGCTAAAAGCAATAACCCCGAACACTGGGAAAAAGCTTACAATACTATCAAGCTATCCGATACCTTACGTGCAGTGTTAAGTCATGTTGGCTCTAAATCATTTCTTGTTGTTAGAAATGATTCTATTATTTATGAAGAATACTGGTCAGATGCAGGCGCTCACACCTATATAAACCCAGCATCTGTAGCCAAAAGTTATATGGGAGCCTTGATAGGTGTAGCTATTAAAGAAGGCTACATTACTGATGTAAATGACCCTGTTGGAAAATATTTGCCACATTTCAACGAAGGGGAAAAAGCTAACATGTCTATTAAAGACTTACTTACGATGAGTTCAGGGTTTGAATGGAGTGAATCTTCGTCTAATCCATTTAGCCATGTAGCTAGGGCTTATTATGCAGACAACCTATGGGAGGTAATAGAAAATTTAAACATAAAATATCCCTCAGGCAAATATTTTCAGTACAGTAGCGGCGATAGCCAAACGCTGGGATTCTTGTTGGAACAGGCTACAGGAATCCCCGTCAGCACTTACTTGCAAGAAAAACTTTGGAAGCCTATGGGTGAACCAGACTCTGCTATGTGGAGCATGGACGAAAACCAAACTATGGAAAAAACATTTTGTTGTCTAAACGCAACTACCCGACAGTTTGCACGACTAGGACAATTGTACTTAAATAAAGGCAATTGGAATGGTAAACAACTCATTGATACTTCCTACATTGAAGCGTCTACAAAAGCTGCAAGCCATATAGAGGACGGAAACAACCCTGGTCAGAAGGTAGATTTTTATGGCTACCACTGGTGGATATACGACAAACATGAGCCAGTAGATGTAGTCTATTACGCCAGAGGTATTCAAGGGCAATATTTAATAGTGATACCTGAAAGGAATTTAGTTCTGGTAAATATGAGCGAAAGGAATCTGGGGCACTATCAAAACCATCCCCGAGATTTTTATATCATTCTTGATGAAGCGTTAAATCTGTTTTAGCTTACTGAAAAACTTGTTGCACACCAAACATGACCAAAGTATTAGACAAAAAAAGCTTACTTCTTTACCCACATAACAAGTTCCACTTTTTCCTTCTGTAAGCGTTTGGCCTCTATCTTGCCCCCTAAGAAATGAAGTTTGGCTTCTGAAAGCGAAATGCATACATCACACCAACCCAAATATTTCAGAACATCGGCATCATCAGGAACATATATTCCATTATCAATAACCGTTAGTTTTATAAAGCCTTCCACCTCTTCCATCATTATGTTCAATATGGAAGGCGAAATCCTTTCCCGATGGTTCAGCAAGGCAAATAAAACATTACCAACTGTTCTAAAAATAGCCTGTTTGTTACCGTAAAATGTAGTCAGGACCATATCTTTAACAGACACGACAGCCTTACGTTTTTCAACAAGTCTATTTTGGTAAACAAGGACTTCATTTAAAACATCCCCCATATAAATTTCTTCATCAGGGTTCGCTATATTCTCCCATTGCTTAAACACCTGAGAAATTTGCCAGTGAAGTAATCTCAGTTTGTTTGCAGAAGAAATAGCAACAGATTTAAGCTCTGATAATTTAAAACTTTCATCCCCCATTAAATTTAATATACCACGAGTTGCTGTAAGTGGACCATTCAAATCCCGCTCTGCAAGTTTACGTATTGTTTTCATGCTGCACTTAAGGGTGCTAAAGCTTTTACCTCCAACAGCTTGTGCATTATAAACTGGACGTGCTTTCTCAAATACAACATCAATTTCATCAAAAGTGAGTACATAACCTGTAAATTCATCAGACAAAGCTTTTATATTTACCCTATACTTCTTTCGGATTCCATCTTTGTCTTCGAGTGCTATTATGATCTTGCTGTTTTCTTTTGCCATACCATTGGAGTAAAGCCAATCATATATTTGATAGCTCAATTGATCTACAGGCTTACCTTTTAACCCGCTAGCGACTTTTCCTCCAAATATTTCTTCAAAAGAAGATGTGAAATTTTGTATGTTATATTGACGGTCCAGAATAACTACTATGGCATCAATAGCTTGAAAAACATTTTGAGGAATATGGTATTGCATAAAAAATATATTGGGTATACCCATTGGAAGCCTTGCCGACTTACCAACTCAATTACAAATTAGAACTCAATATAAAAAAAATACCTAACTAAGCGTGAAAGAGGAAAGCCATTCATGCCGAATTAATTTTGCGCTAGCAGAAAATAGCTATTCCGTCGCTAACAGTAAACCCTTTCCCTTTATTCCGGTTAAAAAATAATAACGGATAAAGAAATGGACAAGCGTTACCAATTTTTTAAAAAACTCACGGTATATATCGTATTTTTTATTGTACTGATTTTTGCCTTAATAAAATCAAAGGAATTTCTTGTGCCAATTTTACTGGCCATCTTGTTTTCATACCTACTTTACCCCATAGCCCAATTTTTAGAGAAAAGAGGTACACCCCGAATTCTGTCAAACCTTGCAGCTATATTTTCTGCCATCTTAATCTTGGCAGGGTTTATCTTTTTCCTTTCTACTCAAGTCTCTTTGCTTACAGAAGATTTACCAAGACACATGGAACAGGCAACTACCAATATAAACCGTATCGCAGGTGGTTTTGCCTCACTAATAGGTGTACCAGAGGAGCAGTTAAGGCAAAGAACGATTTCAATGGCAGCTGATTTTATTGAAGATTATGGCGAACTGCTACGCTCCGTGTTTGCAGTCACTACCAGTACGGTGGTCAGAATATTCCTCATGCCCGTATATGTATTTTTTCTGCTGTACTATAGGAACAAGGTATTTGACGTGATTTTATGGATGGCCAAAAAGGACCAAAAAGGTGAGACACAAAAAATAATCAATGAGGTAAACGCTGTTTCGACAAATTATATGACAGGACTGCTAATAGTAGTTCTTATCCTTTCCATTACCCACTCCGTTGCTTTGACTATCATAGGCTTGGAATTTGCTATATTAATAGGAGTGGTAGCAGCTATTTTTAATTTCATTCCATACTTCGGTACGCTCATTGGCGCCATTTTCCCCCTTGTTTTCGGATTCCTGACATCAGATACGCTAACAACTGTACTTTGGATAGCCATATATTTTGTCAGGGTCTATATGATTTACTGTGGAAAGGTGATATAATGTAGTTATTTTTACAAAATGAACAGTATCGAAATATTTCAATTGGCTTTGCAGTTAACAAAGCCTTGGTCGGTAACCGATGTTAGGTTTCAGGAAGCATCCAATGGTAAACAAGAACTTCATATAACCATTAGCTTTGAGCGTGGTTTCGTATTTGAACCAGAAAGTAAAGTTCATGATACTCAATATAGGACTTGGCGTCACCTCAATTTTTTTGAACATGAATGTTATCTTCATTGCAAAGTCCCTCGAATCAAAACAACGGATGGAAAGGTAAAAACCGTGGAAGTGCCGTGGGCTAGAAAAGGAAGTGGTTTTACTTTGTTGTTTGAGGCTTTTAGCATGGCTTTGATTGAGCGAGAGATGCCCGTGAACAAAGCAGCTGATTTAGTGAATGAGTACCCACAGCGCATATGGAATATATTTAACTACTGGATACAAATTGCCTATCGGGCAGATGATCAAAGCTCGGTGACCCAATTGGGTATTGATGAGACTTCTGTAAGAAAAGGACATGATTATGTGACCGTAGCAGCAGATTTGGCTACTCGCCGTGTGATTCATGTTACTCCAGGCAAGGATCGGCACACTATCGGAAGAATTAAAGACCATTTAAAAGCAAAGGGTGTTGAACATCTGTCAATTACCGACGCATGCATTGATATGTCTACAGGTTTTATCGCAGGCATGCTCGAACATTTTCCTAACACCTCGGTAACATTTGATAAATTTCATGTAGTCAAACTGCTTAATGAAGCTATGGACGATGTACGTAAGCGAGAAGTCCGAGAACACTCAATACTTAAAGGACACAAATACACGCTATTAAAGTCCACACACAAACTTAGCGCTAAACAGAAGCAGGACCGGCAGGTACTTATTGAACTGTTACCAACTATTGGGAAGGCTTATCGGTTAAAGACCTTATTTCAGAGCTTTTGGGAGTTTAAAACAAAAGAAGAGGGCTCTGCTTTCTTGGCTTACTGGTGTGACCTTGTTGAAGAGGAAGGCTTGTATGCCTTCAAGAAGTTTGTAAACACAATAAAGTCCCACTGGCAAGGAATTACCAATTATGTCGAGTCCCAGATTGCCAATGGTGTCATGGAAGGGATTAACAGCAAAATACAACTAGCTAAAAGAAGAGCTCGTGGATATCGGAATATTACAAATTTTATCAACATGATTTACTTTATTTCCTCTAAATTGAAATTCAATTACCCACAGTATTCCACATAGGGCCTTTTGTCATTATACAATTTGTAGAAAACAATATACTAACTCCTGCCATTACAGGAGGGAAAGTGGCATTGAACCCATTTGTCACCATTTTAAGTCTAATCTTCGGCAGCATGATTTGGGGAGTAGCAGGAATGTTCATTATTGTGCCTTACATGGCCATGGTTAGAATAATATTAGAGCACATCGACTACCTAAAGCCATTAGGGTTCTTAATGAGCGACAAAGGCACTGAAAAATATGCTTTGTCAGGAGAAAAAATAAAGGGGGTTTTTAAGAAACAATAAAAAAACATCGTGATAATGTTTTGGTATTAAAAAAAAGCTAAACCCATGACGCAACATATCTCTTTAGAAGAATATAAAAAGGCATATCGCGAAGTAGTCGCAAAAGAAGAAAAAAAAGACTTCCGCTACCATATGATTTGGTACATATGCATCAATGTATTGCTGGTAATAGTTAATCTAACATTAACACCGGGTAACTTATGGTTCTATTGGCCATTATTGGGTTGGGGTATTGGCATTGCCAGCCATTATTACCAGGTCAATACTTTAGATAAGTATTTAAAGAAAAAAGAAAAATACGCAGAGGAAAAAGCAATGGCAGGAAAAAAATAAAGGGAATTTATTTCTACTGCCCTCTGTTTGAGCGACTCAAATCAGCCACTTCGGTTTGTGTCTTCGTCATAGTGCTTATGCTTTGCAATATAAATGTGTTATTTTTTTATGCTTTACCACTCATGCAGCAAACTATCGCATAATTCAGCATGGATTGCATTACAAAAAAAATTCCAGCTAAAATTTCAGGGCAAAGACCGCTACTAAAAACCTATAATAAAAAAAACGGACAGGAAAACCCATCCGTCTTAATAAAACATTCTACAGCAAACTATTCGTTTGCTTTCTCATTTTCATTTGACTGCTCTGCTTCTGCAAAGAACTTTTTCTGCATTACCAAAATAACTACCACACCTACAAATATAGCGGCATCGGCCACATTAAATATTGGCCAAAGTGGATAGTACTGTCCACCCAAAAAAGGTACCCATTCAGGAATCCAGCAGTTACAAATATCAATAAAGAACATGTCTATGACTTGGCCATGAAACCACGGTGTCGGGGCATCTGCAGGAGCATTGCCCAGTAATACACCATAAAAAGTACTATCCACCACGTTCCCGATAGCACCACCTAAAATTAGGGCGATTGACCATAACAACCCTGGATGTACATGTTTTTTTGCTAAAGTATACAGGTAATAAGCAATACCTACCATAGCAAACAACCTAAATATACTTAATACCAGTTTCCCATACCGACCGGCTATTTCTAAGCCAAAAGCCATACCTGGGTTTTCGGTATAGTGAAGTTTGAACCAATCACCGAAAATCGGTATCTCATATCCTAAAAACATATGATGGTGAACCAATAATTTTACCACTTGGTCTACCAGTATAATACCAAGGCTGAGAAGATAATACTTTGTGTATTTCATAGTGTCAATTGGCAGCGCTTTTTGCGACAAAGCTGCTGCCTGCGTATGTTCCATATTATAATTCAATTTTTAGGATAAGCTGATGATCATCCATATCTATCACTTTTCCATCAGTGATACTATCATTTAACTCAAGAGACAAGGCTTGAGTTTCACTACAAATATATTCTTTATTAGAATCTAGCGCAGCGTTGATGAGATCATCAGTTTTTTGGATTGTAATACGGATTTTATCTTGCACCTCTAGCCCCATATCCTTCCGAAGGTTCTGGACACGGTTCACGACATCACGCGCAATACCTTCTTTCTTTAAGTCTTCAGAAATGGTGATATCAAGTGCTACTGTCACATTGCCTTCGCTGGCAACCATCCAACCTGGTATATCTTCAAAAGACAGTTCCACATCTTCCAAGGTAAGCTCTATAATTGAGCCATCGCCAAGTTTTGCTTTATAGCTATTTTCTCTTTCCAGTAGTTGAATATCCTCTTGTGAAAACTTATTGATTATGGCGGTCACCTCTTTCAATCTCGGCCCATATTCTTTGCCGAGTTTTCTAAAGTTAGGCTTCACTTTCTTAACCAACACACCAGAGGCATCATCTACATACTCAATGGTCTTAACATTAACTTCTGAAAGAATTAAATCTTCTACAGCCTGCACCTGCTTTTTAAACTGGTCATTCAGCACCGGAACCAAAATCTTGGAAAGCGGCTGCCTTACTTTAATGTTTTGCCCCTTTCTAAGAGAGTGCACCAAAGATGAAATGGTTTGTGCCAAAGACATCCTTTCTTCAAGTTCAATATTAATGGCATTCTCATCAGCTACAGGGAAGTCGCTCAAATGTACAGATTCAGCGGTTTCTTTTCCTGAGACCTGATTTAAATCAAGCCATAGTTTGTCCATATAAAAAGGCGCCACCGCACTAGAGAGTTTTGCCACAGTAGCCAAGCAAGCATACAATGTTTGATAAGCGGCAATTTTATCTTCATTGTACTCGCCTCTCCAAAAACGTTTCCTGTTCAAACGCACATACCAGTTACTCAAGTCATCTGTAACAAAGTCCTGAATTTCTCTTGTAGCGCGCGTAGGCTCAAACTCCGCATAGGCATTATCTACGTTTTTGATCAAGGTGTTAAGCCTAGAAATGATCCACCGGTCGCTCTCAGTCCTTTTTTCCAAAGGCACATCGGCCTCTGCATAGGTAAAGTTGTCAAGATTGGCATAAAGCGCAAAAAAAGCATAAGTATTCTGAAGGGTTCCGAAAAACCTTCTCTGAACCTCGGTTACACCTTCAAGGTTGAACTTTAAATTGTCCCAAGGTGGCGCATTAGAAATCATATACCACCTGGTCGCATCAGGTCCATATTTGCTTATGGTGTCAAAAGGATCGATTGCATTGCCTAGCCGTTTAGACATTTTGTTGCCGTTTTTATCAAGAACCAGGCCATTGGCTATTACATTTTTAAATGCAACACTATCAAAAAGCATTACAGCTATTGCATGCAGCGTAAAAAACCAGCCACGGGTTTGGTCTACACCTTCGGCAATAAAATCGGCAGGAAAATTCTTTTGGAAAATTTCATCATTTTCAAAAGGCCAATGCCACTGAGCGTAAGGCATCGCACCCGAATCGAACCAAACATCTATAAGGTCAGCTTCACGGTGCATAGGTTCTCCTTTGCTGCTGACAAGTACAATATTGTCAACATACGGCCTATGCAGGTCTGGGATATCCTCTGGGTTGTCGAAGCCTGCTTCTTTTGCCTTTTTTATTTCTTCTTTCAATTCGGCAATAGAACCAATGCACTTCTCCTCACTGGCATCCTCCGTTCTCCATACAGGCAAAGGGGTACCCCAATACCTTGAGCGCGAAAGGTTCCAGTCTACAAGATTCTCCAACCAGTTACCAAAACGCCCACTACCAGTGGAGGCTGGTTTCCAGTTGATCGTTTTATTAAGTTCTGTTAACTTATCTTTTACCGCAGTAGTTTTAACAAACCAGCTTTCGAGCGGGTAGTAAAGTACAGGGTAGTCTGTTCTCCAACAATGCGGGTAGCTGTGCTCGTATTTCTCTACCTTAAAGGCTTTATTCTCTTCTTTTAATTTAATAGCGATCAGAACATCTGTAGACTTAAACTCTGGGTCAGACTCATCTTGAGCCCCAAAGTTTTTCACATACATTCCCGCAAAGTCTGTTACTTCCTTAACAAAACGGCCACGCTTGTCTACTAAAGGCATGTCGTTACCGTTTTCATCCTTCACAAGAATAGCAGGAATTCCCGCTTGCTTTGCGACCCTGGCATCGTCTGCACCAAAAGTAGGGGCAATATGCACAATACCGGTACCATCTTCAGTACTAACAAAGTCTCCAGGAATTACCCTAAAAGCAGCACCTTCAGGTTTAACATAAGGCAACAACTGCTCATACTCCATGCCTACAAGGTCTGCACCTTTATATTCTGCAATTATTTCATAAGGAATCAGCTTGTCTCCTGGCTTATAATTTTCCAAAGGAACTTTGGCAGCCTTTGCAGAGAAGAAGTTTCCAACCAAATCTTTTGCTAAAATCACAGAAATAGGCTGGTGTGTGTATTGGTTAAAAGTTTTTACTTTCACATAAGTAATCTTCTCCCCAACAGCCAAAGCAGCATTGGACGGAAGCGTCCAAGGGGTAGTGGTCCAAGCGAGAAAATACTCATTGTCATTACCCGTCTTAAACTGTGCTACTACAGAAGTGTCTTTTACATTCCTATAGCAACCAGGCTGGTTAAGTTCATGAGAGCTAAGTCCGGTTCCGGCCGCAGGAGAATAAGGCTGTATGGTGTAACCTTTATATAAGTAGCCTTTATCATAAAGCTTCTTAAGCAGGCTCCAAACAGACTCGATGTAGTTGTTATCAAAAGTGATATAGGGGTTTTGCAGGTCTACCCAGTACCCCATCTTCTCTGTAAGGTCGTCCCACTGCCCTTTGTATTTCATTACCGCCTCACGGCAATTCTGATTGTACTCTTCAATGGAAATTTTCTTTCCAATGTCGTCTTTGGTAATGCCAAGCTCTTTTTCCACCTGCAGCTCCACGGGCAGGCCATGGGTATCCCAGCCACCTTTTCTTTTTACCTGAAAACCTTTCAAAGTTTTGTAACGGCAAAAAATATCTTTGACCGTACGCGCCATCACATGGTGTATGCCCGGTGTGCCATTGGCAGATGGTGGCCCTTCATAAAAAGTAAAAGCAGGAGAACCTTCCCTGCTATTTACTGATTTTTCAAAAATTTGCTTTTCTTTCCATTGCCTGAGGACCTCTTCCCCTACAGAAGGCAAATTCACGTTTTTGTATTCCCTGTATTTCATCAGAAAAAATGTTTTTTTAAATCTCGCTTCTTGCGATACGTACCGGATCCATTTTAACAGGAGCCGACTTTTCTTCTGCATCAGAAGATGCCATATTGTAAACTTTTTGATTCTTGACTTTAAGCTTGGAGATATCCAGCTCTACATCATCTTCTTCCATATGAAACCTGGTCTGCTTTCTAACCACTGGAAACAAGTTTTTATTGATACCAGCGCTAAAAGTAAGCAATAAAGAAGGAAGAATGGTCAAGTTGGTCAGCATGGCAAACATCAATGTGATAGAGGTTAAAATACCCAAAGCCACTGTGCCACCAAAATCTGACCACGCAAAAATAACAAATCCACAGAAAAGAACTATAGATGTATATATCATACTTGTACCGGCTTCTTCAAGGCTTCTGGTTACGGCCTGAAGCACGTTGCCACGGTAATGTATCAGTTCTTGTTTGTATTTACTTAAATAATGTATCGTATCATCTACCGATATACCAAATGCAATACTAAATATCAGCGCCGTACTAGGTTTTAACGGAATATTGAAAAAGCCCATGATACCCATAGTCGCCAATAGCGGAATAACATTTGGGATAAGAGATATAAGGACCATTTTAATGCTCTTGAACTGCATGGCCATAAGAACAGATATCAGTGCAAAAGCAAACAAAAGACTTCCTGTAAGGCCATTGATAAGGTACTCATTACCTTTCAAAAACAGCAGTGTTGTGCCGGTGACCCTAAATTCAAAGCCACTATCGGCAAGCATTTTGGACAATGCCGGGTTAATCTCCTCATGGACCAGCCTGTTCATTTCATTGGTTCCAAGGTCAGCTACTTTCGTCGTAAAGCGCACTTCCCGACCATTAGGGTCCATTAAGGAACGAAGCATGGTGTTTTCCTCTTGCTGGTTTCCAAAATAACGCATTATGAAAGGCATATCCCTACTAGTAGGCAATACATATTTTTCAGGAATGCCGCCATAAAATGCCTGCGTAGAACCTTTGATAATGTTTAAGATGGAGATAGGAGGCGAAACCTGCTCTAAAGAATTAAGATACTCCTCTACCTGCTCCAGCTTTTTCATGTTCGAAAGACTTTTTATAGCATTGTCTTTCCCCATGTCCACTACAATTTCCAAAGGCATAATGCCATTAAAGTTTTCCTCAAAAAACTTTAAGTCTGATTTGACAGTACTCTTTTCCGGCAGGTCATCTACCATAAAAGACACTGCCTGAATTTTGGAAATTCCTGCAAAGGCACCAGCTAAAACCAGTCCTGCAAATACATATACAAAAGGCCTATAACGAAGCACCAAATGCTCCAAACCAAAATTTATACTTCTTATTAATTTAAAATCAAGATGCTTCAACTGCTTGGAGCTAGGCTCTGGCAGGAAGAACAACAAAGAAGGCACCACCATTATAGTGATAAAGAAGGTACAGATACTGATAATACCTGCTACAAGGCCAAACTCTTTTAGAATAGTAACATTGGTAAAATTAAGTACCAAGAAACCAATGGCTGTAGTGGTATTGGTCATAAGGGTAAGCTGACCAATTTTTTGAATGATCCTACTGACCGCTTTGGTCTTATTACCGTGTTTCCTATACTCATTGTGGTACTTATTGTACATATAGACACAGTTAGGTATGCCTATGACAATAATTAGTGCCGGCAGAATACCTGTGAGCAGTGTCATTTTATACCCAAACAGTACTATCGTACCCATGGTCCAAAGTACCGTAATGGTGATAATCAGAAATGTCAAACCTACTGCAAAGAACGAGCGGAAGAAAAAGAACAAAATGGCAGAGGTAACCACTACCGCAAGTGCAAGAAACAGCTTAAACTCACTGGACACGTTATTTACCATCGTTGCCCTCACAAATGGAAGACCTGCATAATGCGCCTCAATATCAGTGTCAGCAGAAAACTCTTTGCATACAGCAAGAATCTCATCCATCATCTCTTGACGCTTGGAGGAGTTTAACACGTCAGGCTCTATAGTCAACGCAATGAGTGCAGCCCCTGTATGCTCGTTATACAGCATGCCGTCATAAAACCTTTGGCTAACAGCAACAGCCAATAAGCTGTCAAGCTCCACCTGTGCTTCTGGCTTGTTCGAAAATACTGGTTGAACCTTAAACTTACGCGCTTCTGAATCCCTAACAATCATCGGAAGCTTAGCCAGAGATACGACCTCCTGCATTCCATGAAGATTAGACAGCCTTTCATTCAAGTCATAAAACCTGTTAAAGTTGTCCAATTGAAACAGTGCGCTGTCGCTGATACCGACAACCATTAGGTTGCCATCTTCGCCATACTTCTCTTTAAATTCATTAAAATAAAGCAGGTCTTTATCGTCAGAAGGAAGCACCTTCACAAAGTCATAAGTAAGCTCAATGTCTTTGGCTTTGTAGGCCATAAAACCAGTAAGCAGGAAGGTAAACAGAACCAGCCAAAGCCTGTTTTTGATGATAATGCTAGAAATTTTAAACCACATATTCCTCAACTAAACAACAAAGGTAACGATTTTTAAAAATTTAGGTCTTTTTTTGCAGAATACAGAATTACAAAGATAGTTTTTTCTGTTTTTTTTCTTAGATACATACAATATAATTTGCATGCATTTTATCTGCTTTCAAATCTCAACAGTAAAGCAATAAATATGATTCACTTTTTATTATGGTCTGTTGAAAAAGCCCGTAGGAAAAGTTAGACGCCTTTTTATAGCAAGGCATAAAATGGCCGTAACATAAATTCTTATGGTATACCCAGCATCCACAAAGCAAATGGACATTGAAAAAACTGTAGTTTCACCTTAAAACATATTGAACCTGAAACATGCATAAGAACTTTCTAACGCATAGTCCAGGCTAGACCTTATTTGCTATAATAAAGAATATTCGGCTTCAGCATTAACCTTAGCACAAGCAATATATACGGCAAAAAATAAAGCCGGTTCCTTATTCAGAAACCGGCTTTTCTCAGTTCTTCTCAATATCGGTGGAGCAATCCCACAAATAAACGAGCAGTAAAAGTCTGAAACTTACAAAAAATAAGTACTTGTGAGATACCCCACAAATAAAAAAAATAAAAAAGGCAGCGCTGTGTTTACGGACATAGCACTTAGTTGATTAGTTTAAACAAATTATTTATTCGACTACCAAGTTAAACATTTTTTTTAATTTTCTTACATCACAAAAAACTTTTTTTAAAAAAATTTTAAGTCACCAAACAAACATATGAAAACAGTTCATTTTATGTTTCTCAAATCTATGACCGTCAAATAGTAGCACCAGATTTTTCTAATATTTGGTTAAGCCTTAGGGCATTTTGTGCAGCATAGCCATTTTGGTCATTATCAAAATAGAGATAAACATCTTTTCCTTTTCCATTCCAGCTTTTTATCTCCTTAGCCCACTTATTCAAGCTTTTGTCATCATAACTTCCTTCATACTTTCCCCCTGGCCCATGCAGCCTAACATAAACCCAATCGGCGGTCAGTTGAAATGGCGATACATGACCTTCTAACTCATAAATACAAAATGCGATGTTCTTTTTCTCTAACAAGTCATAGACCTCCTCGGAGTACCATGTATGGTTTCTACACTCTAAGGCATAGCGGTAACCTGTAGGCAAAGCATCAAGGAAATAATGCAAGCGGTCTAAATTAAGCTTCCACCCAGGAGGAAGTTGAAAAAGGATAGGCCCTAGCTTTTCCTCAAGCACATCCGCCCTGCTAAAAAGGTTTGCCAGTGGTTCGTGCGGATCTTTCAACTTTTTCATGTGCGTAATGTATCTACTGGCTTTTACCGAAAAAACAAAACCGTCCGGCACAGCATCTTTCCATGTTTGAAAAGTTTTTTCGGCAGGCAACCTATAAAAACTGGCATTGATTTCTGTAGTGCTAAAGTACTTTAAATAATGTTGCATAAACTTACGTGGGGGTGTCTTATCGGGATAAAAACTCCCTACCCAATGCTTATAATGCCAACCTGATGTGCCAATAAAAAATTTACCTGTACTTTGGCTCATAATCCTTTAGCTTAAATGACCCTAAATTGGTATACAAAGAATTCTCTCTTGATAGTTTTGACTCCCAAAGCTCAATATGTTCCACCTTCCAAGTAAGGCTGCTTTTAAAAGCTACCGGAAGGTTTTTTCTTTCAAATGGCTTTTTCTTAATCCTGCTTAAGGTAATGTGCGGAATTGGCTTACGTTGTTCTTTCCCATCTGTAAGCATTTCAACTTTTCTCACCAGCTTAACAAAAGCCTGTGACGGTTCACCCCTAACCCAAATCATAGCGCGGAACCCGCTTTTTTTAACAATAATATCTTGAAAAGACAAGGTAAAGGCAGGTATATCAGCTACTCCGTGAGACAGCTTTTCTAACAGCGACGGTATCTCTTTCTCAGGTGTATCCCCAAGAAAATGAACAGTAATATGCCAGTTCTGTTCAGGAATAATTTTATCCATCTCTCCAAGCTTTTCAGCCACTGACCGGATCTCATCTTTAACAATATCCGGAACTGGGATAGCTACAAATAATCTTTTTGCTCCCATAAAAAGCTTTTATAGGGAAAACATCTAGAAGCTTTTCTTGTTCAACCTGAAATATGTAATAGAAACTTTCTATTACGGCCCCTTTTGCCCCACACATGAGAACCATAGCAAAAACAAAATCCCCGCAGGAAAACTCTATTGCATTTAATTGGTTATATAAATTATCTCAGCAAATGAATGTTTCTTTCACCATAGTAGATAATTTTGTAATTTCAAAGCATCAAGCATAACCCTGCCGTTTATCTGGTCAATGCCATCAGATATTCTGCCAACATAGGTCTTATATGAAACAGCTGTTTGCCAGGCTAGCCATTGGCGTTATTTATACCCTTTCCCTCTTGCCACTTTCAACATTGTATGGCATTTCTAACTGCTTATACCTTGTCGCTTACCGTGGCATAGGTTATAGAAAAAAAGTAGTAAGGGAAAACCTAAGAAACTCCTTTCCTGAAAAAAGCAGCAAAGAACTTCTAGATCTTGAGAAAAACTTTTATCGATACCTGTGCGATTTGATTGTTGAGATCATCAAAAAGTTTACGATAAGCAAGGAAGAAGGATACAAAAGGTGCAGCTTCAAGGATTCAACAGTAGTGGATGAACTGGCCAGTAAACAGCAAAATATTATAGGTATAACTGGCCACATCGGCAACTGGGAGTGGGGAGACATTTGCTTAGGCAACCACATCAAGCATAAAGCCTATGCTATTTATAAGCCCTTGTCTACCAAAGTCATTGACCGCTTGATGCACAAGCAACGTCGAAGGTTTAATGTGGAGCTGATAGCAATGAACGACACGTACCGTCGGGTAATCAGCAACAAAAACCACCTGAACGTTACATTTTTCATAGCAGATCAAACTCCAAGTCCGCAGGGGGCCTATTGGACAACATTTCTTAACCAAGATACGCCTGTGTTTAGAGGCCCAGCCCGCATTGCGAAAAAAATGAACTACCCAATGGTTTATGTATCGGTAAAAAGGAAGGCAAGAGGTTATTACCAACTGGAAAATGAGCTATTGGTCAAGAACCCTACGAACCATACAGAGGAAGAACTTTGCGAAATTTATATAAGAAGAATCGAAAAAGACATTATCGAAAACCCTGAAACCTGGCTTTGGTCCCATAGACGATGGAAGCACAGCCGCCCAAAAACTTAAGTAGAAAAAAAACAAATCACTAATGCTCAGAACTTTAATCCTGGTCATATTAGCCCTTTCTTCGTATTCGGCAAACTGTCAGATATTAAACCTTGAGAAAAAGAAAATCGAAAAAAAGGACACTACAAACTATTTTTTGGCAAACACCAATGCCACGATGACCATAAACAATGTCAGCGCAGGCATAGATGACCCTATCCACATTATGGGCTTTGGGATAGGAGCAAGTGTCGGATATGTTGGGAAAAAGCATTTCTACCGCCTAATCAACAGAATGGACTATCTCAATGTAAACGAAGATATTATAACAAATACAGGCTACTCACATTTTCGGATAAGTTTTAACCACAACCAAACCTTTCACCCTGAAGTTTTCGGCCAGTACCAGTTTGATAATATCCGGGGGTTGCACCCAAGGTTATTGGCAGGCGCAGGCCTCCGTTACCGTTTTTTCCAAACCGAAAAATTGACTTTGATTGTGAGCCCTGGCGCCATGTACGAATACGAAAAATGGGCACAACCTTATATAGAAGGAGTCTTTGTAGAAATGAACCTAATCAAGTCAACGAATTATTTGAATGCCCGCTGGAAAGTCAACAGCCATATTGACCTCAACGGCATTGCCTATTTCCAAACAGGTTACGACAGAAGCATTAGCGGGTTTAGGCACCGGATAAGTGGTGAAGCTAACCTATTGGTTAAAGTGAGCAAAAAATTGAATCTCACTACTACCTTTATTGGCAGCTATGAAAGCAAACCTATAGTCCCCATTGTTCCATTTATTTTTTCGCTGACAAACGGCTTGCAGTTCTCACTATAAGGCGAGAAATATATAAAAGTATGCCACTTCATCAGATTGCTTTTGTTAATTTCGTTCATTAAACATGAAGTATGCGATAAAACTTTCTATTACGCAGCAAAAAACAATCAAATCATTTGTTTTGCTTCTCATAACGAAATCTATCGCATAATTCAGGTTAAAATAGTTATCCTATGCGCCTCACCGAAGCACGAAGATGTTTAAAAAATATTTCATTTTAATAATAGTAAGCTTTCTTAGCCACCACGCCTCCAGTCAAATTTTGAATATCGAAAAAACACGCCTGGAGCGTAAAGATACCGCCAATTACTTTGTGGGAAATGTGTCTGCTTCTTTAAGCATGTACAACAGGAGCGCAGGCGAGAAAGACCCAGTAAATCTTTTAGGTTTCAATAGTGGCGCTGACTTTGGCTATATAAGCAAAAATCACGTTTATATGCTTATTGGAAAATTTGACTATTTGAAAATCAACGAAAACGTATTCCTAAGCACGGGATATGTACATTTCCGAACAAGCTTTAACCATAACGAAACCATTCACCCCGAATTTTTCACCCAATACCAGTATGACAATTTTCGTGGACTTGACCCAAGGCTATTAACGGGAGGCGCTATTAGGTATCGATTAATAAAAAGTAAAAGCATAAACATTACCTTAAGCACAGGAGCTATGCTTGAATATGAGCAGTGGCAGCACCCATACGAGGCAAACAATTTTCAGCAAGTAACCCTCATCAAGTCTACCAGTAATATTTCGACAAGGTGGAAAATTAAAGAACATATAGACCTGAATACTATCTTTTACTTCCAAACAGGCTATGACAATAGCATTAAGGCATTCAGGCATCGCTACAGCGGAGAAGCAAATTTGCTGGTAAAAGTAACGGAAAGACTCTCTCTAAAAACCACTTTTACGGGAAATTATGAAAACAGGCCCATTGTCCCGATCACGCCGTTTATATACTCACTGACCAATGGGTTTCAAATAAATTTGTAGAGGGTAATTCAAAAAGCATTGATTTCATTAGTAAAGAAAACCCAGGTTTAAACAGGTTTTAAAATACACTATGAAGCCTTCCGGTTTTATCCACCAGTAATATCAGGCTGTCAAATCAAAAGTTTATCCGCAACATAATTATCTGAGAGATGGTTTCTGATAATAGAGGTGTAAGGTTTTATGCAATACAATTGCCGCCATACTCAACACCGCCTATAGATTAGCGTCTATTATATACAGAATTTCTTAAATTTATGTATTCTCCTTATTTGCCTTTTTTGTATTTTGCTCAGCCTGTTTATCTATTAGTAGCTTATTTACATCTATTGATGGCAAAGTATACTTGCCTAACGGACCATTGGCAGTTGCAATAGTTAAATTATTCCGCAAACTATTTATACAAATATTTAACCCTGAAATATGGAGAAGGTTAGACTTTTCTTTATTCGACAATTCTTCAGGTTTATCAAATGCAAAAATACAAACACCTTCAATAAATAAAACATAGCCGGGTAGGGGCTTTTCTAAATCATTAATATTAATTTTAGTAAATAACTGAAACAAGTTCTCGTCAATACTCTTTAAAGCAAAATCAATATCTATGTTATAGTTGTTAAACACTTCACTGACATTAAGTTCTAGACCTTCCTGAGGCCCAATAAAATGGTACGAATGATTTAACAGAAAAAAACTCTACAAGACCAGAGTAGATTTATAGGCTTTCATAAAGTTAGGCTGCCGTTATATTTTTCGAAACATCAAAAAAATCGCAACAATCGTCTGATTCAGAGTAATCCGGTTTCTGATTTTTCCATACCCAAAAACCTTCGGGTTCATTAGGAATGCTTTTTAATTTCATCTGTTCTGTCACTTCTTTATAATCCTGAGAATTAACATGTGCATTAACCTCAAAAGTTATATTAAATGACTTTTGAATTTTAGCAAGTGAGAGTAAATTAATTAACTTATCACCAGAATACAGTTGAGAAATAAAACTAGTTGATTTACCTAAAGCTTCAGCTAAATACTTCTTCTTAAACTTGGGTCCATTTGCGAAAGATCTCTCAACGCCCTCTAAAAATTTAAACATTAATACCTGGGCATCAAACTCAAGCTCTTCTTCTTTACTATTAAATACAAAGATATCCTCAAACTCTTTTGACACATTATACTTTTCATTGAACTTCATACTCATCCTCCTATTTTTACTGATAGTTGCTATTTCTTTTGATAAACCACCAAACTTATTTTTTTTATGTAAAACTACTGTAACAAACACGGAAATTATCCTCTTTATAACCTTTCACCATACTTTCTCTCAGCAGGACATGTCCATTTTCTATTCCCTCTTCCCTCTTTATAACTGGCAAATACCACATTATGTCAAATGTAAACAAACTAACGTAGTCATTTACTTTCTGCTAAAGCAGAGAACAGGTCACGTTCCTTAAAGGGGCGTTTTATTCTATTGATAGAATCTTACAAAACTTTTCAACCCCTTAAAATAAAAAAACTATGGACTTGACAAGGCTAACAATCGACAGGAAGAAAAAAACACACTTTACTTAGAGGTTAAGAAGTGTAATATATATTGTTTGCAGGGATAAAAAAAGGCCTCAGCAGATTACCGAGGCCTTTGTATTGTTACTTAGTCAGCAAGTTCATTTTTTTTGCTTTCTGATCTATTTTTACCACATTGTTCTCTAGGTCTGTGTCAGCTGTTTGCATTTTTGGATCAAGTACAAATTGCTTTACCGGTTTATCTGTTATGAAAACCTTAGTCACTTTCTTGTCATTTTTTCGCCAAACCTCTACAGGAACCTTCTGCGTGCTGCTCGTGCCGTCTTCGAATTGCATTTCCAAAATTATAGGCATAATCAAGCCTCCTACATTACGGAATGTCAGCTCATAAAAATGCATTTCCTCATCTACCAGCTTCCTGTCACTTTCTGACATATTTTTGTATAGCTTAGCAAAATCATAGGTACTTGTCAATGGAATACCTTCTGAATCATCACTGGTTTTCTTCTTTTCTTCAGTATCTTTATTTAGCACTTTATATTTAGGGTTCTCTATTGCTATATCTACATGGTCAGTGGTATAGAACCAGCCCCTAAAGAACCAGTCAAGGTCAACTGCTGAAGCATCTTGCATAGTCCTAAAGAAGTCTGCCGGCGTTGGGTGCTTGAAAGCCCAGCGTCTCGAATACTCCTTAAATGCCGCATCGAACAGTTCAGGTCCCATAACAACATCTCTTAATATAGCCAGTGCGGTCGCGGTCTTACCATAGGTAATATTGCCCATTTGGTTGATGGACTCTGGGTTGGTCATGATTGGCACCTGCTTATCTTTGTCGCTAGCCATAAAGTTAGCTATTTTGTACGCAGGCCCTCTTCTAGAATCATAACCTTCCCTCCACTCCTGCTCTGCCAGATACTGAATAAATGAGTTAAGCCCTTCATCCATCCATGCCCACCTACGCTCATCAGAGTTAATAATCATCGGGAAGAAATTATGACCCGTCTCATGTATAATTACCGAAATCATGATTTCTTTTAACCTTTGAGAATAGTTGCCATTAGCGTCTGGGCGAGCGCCATTAAAGCTGATCATCGGATATTCCATTCCGAAGATAGGGCCGTGGATTGCGATAGCCACAGGATAAGGATAATCTAGTGTATATTTAGAATAAACCTTTAGCGCATGTGCTACAGAAGCTGTGGCATACTTACCCCACATTGGATTTCCTTCTTTAGGATATAAAGACATAGCAAGGACACCCTTTCCTCCTAGCGGAACATTCACGGCATCCCAAACAAATTTACGAGAACTGGCAAAAGCAAAGTCACGTACATTTTCTGCCTCAAAAACCCATGTTTTCTTATCTTTAGCCCGAGACTTTTCATTAGCCTTAGCCTCTTCCTCCGTTATGATCCAAACCTGCTCCTCCGACTTACGAGCTTGAGCAAGCCTCTCTCTTTGCGTTTTGGACAATACAGCTTTCTCGTTTTTCAACTCGCCAGTAGCCGCCACTACGTGGTCTGCCGGAGTAGTAATAGCTACTTTATAGTTACCGAAAGGCAAAGCCCACTCTGCTTCCCCAAGGAACTGCTTGTTTTGCCAGCCCATGTAATCGGTAAAGACTGCTAGCCTTGGGAAAAACTGTGCTATTTCATATAAATAGTTATCATCTTCTTTGAAATACTCATAACCAGAGCGCCCACCATAAACAGCATGCTCTGTAATGTTATAACTCCAGTCTATATTCAGTTCAACCTTTTTGCCAGGAGCCAATGGCTTTGGCAGATCCACACGCATCATGGTGTTATTGATGATGTGCGAAAGCTCTTTACCAGACTTGTCTGCAATCTTAGAGATTTTATACCCTCCATCGAAAGGCACCATCATCTTGCGCAGGGCGTCTAGCTTCATGTCATCTGACAGGTGTCCGTGTTCTGTCTCATTGGTTACAGAGTGTGGCTCAAACAAATTTTGGTCAAGTTGCACCCATACAAAGTGAAGTGTTTCGGGGGAATTATTGTGAAAGGTAACCTTTTCACTTCCGATAATTTGTTGATTCTCGTCATCCAGCTCAACCTGGATATCATAATCAACCTGAGGTTGCCAATAAGAAGGTCCTGGTGCACCCGCCCCTGTACGGCAGCTGTTAGGTGTCGGCAAGTCCAGGGGAACAAAATCTTGTTGTGCGTGTACCGAAAAAACGATAAAATAAGATACACATAAGAAAAAAACTTTCCTGATCATATCTGAAATAGTTAATTGAAATGTTATACGCTTGAAAATTAAAACAGAATTACTTGGCGAACAATAGAGGTTCTTAAAGAGCAACCTCAGGAGGCGGTAAAAAATTCCAAGTGCCTCTCATTAAAATCCTTTAATGAAGATAATTTAAAATCTGCAATGTCAAACCTTGTTTGGGAAAATGACTTTGAATCGGGTATGGCTATCGCATGCATCCTGGCCGCTTTTGCTGCTATTAAGCCATTGAAAGAATCCTCAAAAACAAGGCACTCGTGAAACTCCCTGCCTAATTCCCTACCAGTATATATGTAAATAGAAGGGTGCGGTTTGCCGAATTCTTCCTTTTCCGCTGAGTGAACCAGCTTCATATCGTCCTTAATGCCCAGTTTTTCAGTGACTGCATGAATCAGCCGAAACGAGGAGGAAGAAGCGATGGCAAGATCAATCCCCTTACTTTTGAGCATACTTATGGTATCATATACCCCAGGCATAGGCTGCCCGGTAGTCCGAATCAGTTCCTCTACATGGTCTACCACCGCATTTTCTATTTCCAAAAGGGATTTATTCTCCCAAGGCTTCTTGCGGTACCAGTGTTTAACTACTTCATCTATTCTGAGCCCCATGGTACTTTCGCAGTGTTCATCCGTTAGCTCTATTCCCACTTCACGAAAAACTATCTTTTCGGCCTTACGCCAGAAGGGCTCTGAATCAATCAACAAGCCATCCATATCAAAAATTACCGCTTTAATCATAGCAAAATATCCCTTTTCCCATCAAATTTTCTGCAAAATACTAAGAATTAACAAACCTGAAATATGCAATAGGACTTTCCATTTCATAATTTAGGTGAAACAATAAAAAAGTTCTGCCGTAGAATAAATTGGTTTAGCCGTTCTAAATAAAAAAAGGGGCAATCCATTGCTGAATTGCCCCTTTCAATAAATAAGGTAATGAGTAAAAGGTAAAGGTAAACTTAAGTTCATTAAACAAATACCATGCCTCAAAGATAAGGAAAATAACAGTCTGTTTATAATTTTTATTACACGTAAAAAAATATTTTTTTTACAGCGAACCTAAACCTGTCCTTACAGGGTTGCACAGCTAACTCATCCCACATAAGCAATGGCCTGTTTTACCAAGGCAAAATAGCCACCTAACCATTGTACCCGAACATTCTTAATTTGCTCGGTCTTGTTCTCCAATCAGGCTCGACTTTAACAAAAGTCTCTAGGTGCACCTGTTTTTGGAAAAACTCTTCTAGGTCTTTCCTTGCCGCTATTCCCGTTTTCTTCAGCGCTTCCCCACCTTTGCCGATAATAATGCCTTTCTGCGTTTGCCGTTCCACAAAAATTTCCGCCCGCATGCGGATGATCTTTTCATCCTCCTTAAACTCCGTTACGGCTACTTCGCAGCTATAGGGCACTTCTTTTTTATAATTCAAAAATATTTTCTCCCGGATGATTTCGGACGCAAAAAACCGTTCAGGCTTATCTGTCAATTCGTCTTTAGGGAAATATGGCGGATGCACGGGCAGGTAATCCATGATAAGGTTAAAAACCTTCTCTACATTGAACCGCTCCAGCGCTGATATGGGAATAACCTCAGTAGCGTCAAAATTCTCCTGCCAATAGGCTATTTTCTCCTCAACCGCCCCTTCCTTGGCTTGGTCAATTTTATTGATAAGCAGCAATACAGGTGCCTCTGCCTTCTTCAATTTGTCGAGTACATCTTGTTCGTCGAACTTCTCATAAATATCCGTAACAAAAAGGATAACATCAGCATCTTCCAAAGAAGCGTTCACGAACTTCATCATCGACTCATGCAAGGCGTATTTTGGAAGAATAATTCCAGGAGTATCGGAATACACCATCTGAAAATCATCCCCATTGAGAATGCCCATAATCCGGTTTCTGGTAGTTTGGGCTTTTGAAGTAATAATAGACAAGCGCTCTCCTACCAAGGTATTCATTAAGGTAGATTTTCCTACATTTGGCTTACCAATAATACTGATAAAACCTGCCTTATGCTGTTTTTCTGACACAGTGATATTTTTTTCCTAAAAATAACTGAAAAATTTAACTTTAGTAAAAATAACAAAATTACTGTTGCCAAACATAAAAATGGGGCAACACAGGTTTTTTGTGGTAAGGAAGATATCTAACACCTATGGCAGAACCGCTTATTCTTGCAAAAGCCAGTGTGTAAAATTTCAGAAAGTATAATAGATTTTTCCACAAAAATCTCCGAGATTTGGGGCTATCTATAACTACCTTATTTTTTGATGTTTGATCCTCATTTTTTTAATTTAAAATATTGGCTGGAAGACTGCGTAAAATCATCGCTTCCCAATGCTAAAGAAAGCCTGAAGCGTCCACTAAGTGACTTCCAGAGCCACTTTGACTTCAAACTCTATCACTTTGCTTCTAACATTCCTTTCTTCCTTTCTCTGGATGGAGTACTTAATAAGCAAATAGCCCCATTCAAAATTTCCAGTAAGGTAACTTTGCTTGAAAAGGTGGGAAAAAAAGGCATCAACCTGCTTAACTATAAATTTGAGGTTCGCTGTGATGTATTATCTGATAAATTTCATGATAAACTGAACAAGGGTTTTGCCAACGCAAAGAATATTAAGGTAAAGAGGAGTTCAGCAGAAAATCCTTTTAGTACAGGAGGTTTTCAGAAGCCTGATTCATTAAAGGATATCAGAAAAAGCTTTTTTTCTTCTGATCTGCCTTTACCTAATTTAAAGGCTTCAACTACTGGTGTTGTAACAAAGATAGAAGAAACATATTCTGGCTCCTTGCCTTTCCGTACTTCTCAAAGTGCTTGCACAATAACCATCTGCGGAAATTTATTAATCAAACATGCGCCAGAATCTATTGAGTATAGTACCAATGCCGATTTCAAAATATGTGACAGTTCTGTAGGCAGTAGCAAAAAAGAGCTGCTGAATGAAGCTGTTTATCTTGTACGCGCAAAAACGGGCAAAGGAGCATATATTAGTTTTAATGATTATAATGAAAGACAAGAGATAGCTCATAATTCTAGCTCAGGAGTTCAAAAGCGCAAAGCTGATGCAAAAGTTAACAGGTTTATCGAAAGGCCTAAGAATCAAGAAAAAAGCAAATTAGACCCCAAAAAAAACCTCCATATGCGCCTGACATTAATAAGTGGCAGAAAAAAGGGGGAAGTGTTGAAGTTATTGAAAATGGACATTGGAAATATACTGACTGGGAAGGAAATTCAGTGGTATATGATCCAACCTTTCCAAATTTTAGTGGGTATGTGAGGCAACAAGTGGACATTCCTGATATGAAAGGAGATTGCTATTTAGATTCAAAAACAGCAAATAGTATGGCTCCTTTAGGTCCTGCTTCGGAAGTTAACACTTGGCATCACCACCAGAATCTAAGAACAATGCAGGAAGTGCCACAAAAAATACACGCTAGGTTTACCCACTATGGTGCACGATCTATAATTAAAAATAAACAACTAAACGTCCATAAATCAAGGTACAAGGTAAGAAAAAGAAGAAAATGATTAATCTAACTAGTAATAATAAGCTTGAAGAAAATGAAATTTCTAACTTTGAAGAAGAAATCGGATTTTCTCTTCCGGATGATTATAGAACCTTCCTGAAAGATCATAACGGGGGGCTTGTGAATAATCAGTCAATTTATGTAGATGATCTTGAGCAATCAATGATGATGCATGTACTGTATGGAATTGATATTAAAAGGGCAGAAGTATTAAATTTAACCTATTGGCTTAATGAGTATGAAGATGAATTACCAGAAAGTACGCTTATTATTGGAGTGAATTCCACTGGCGGTTTTATCACTTATACCACTAGTGGAGAAGATAAGGGGATTTACTTTTGGGATCATCAACACTTCTTTCCTCAATCCAATGAAGACGAAGGTAACACATATTATCTGGCAGACTCCTTTAAAGAGTTTGTGGGTAGTTTGAAAGATGAAAGTTAAGGTAAGAAGAAAAAAATGATAAGAGTAAAGTCCTTTGGAACCCTTGGTGATGAAACCATTTCAAATTATGAAAAAGAATTAGGGTTCCCTATTCCTGAAGATTATCGCAATTTCATTAAAAATAACAATGGAGGTAGTGTAATAGATCAGTTGTTCTTTGTTGAAGATTTAGATCAATACATTCCTGCAGACGTTTTTTTTGGTATAAACATAGAATCAAGAACCTTTAACTTAGACTTCTGGCTGAAAGAATATAAGGAAGAACTCCAAGAGAATACCTTGATAATCGGCTGTCACCCCGGAGGTGGTTTATTAACCTATATAACTAGTGGAGAAGATAAAGGAATTTATTTTTGGGATCACCAGCATTTCTTCCCACAGTCAAGTGTAGATGAAGGTAATACGTACTATTTAGCAGATTCCTTTGATGAGTTTGCAGATGGATTGAAAGATGAAAGTTAAGCGGATGGAAGGATCTTGAAAAATTCAAGTGTCTGGCAGGACCTTTGTCTGTTTTTACCTTTTTAAACCTGAATTATGCAATAGATTTCGTCATGAGGAGCAAAATAACAATAAATCAGCACTTTTGGGTCGCAAAGCATAGCAGCACTATGGTTAAGACTCAAATGTGAGCGAAGCGACTGATTTGAAGTTAATTTGCTACGTAATAGAAACTTCTATTGCATGTTTCAGGTTAAAGTGTACGCCGTCAGGTCCGGGGACGCTGACGGGTCAGCAAATACAGGCAAAGAATCCGGCTGCCGACAAAACCAACAATGAAGAAACAATATAAAGCACATATCGCCAAAAGGGCAAAGTTATCAGAAGCAGACTATTGTTCTTCTGATAGTCTTGACCTATACATCCCTTATAAACCGCAAAAAAAATATACAGTTAAAGCAAAAATCAATAAAGTTAAAAATAATATTTCAAGACCGTCTATCATTTAAAAAAACTATTTAAACAACAAGCTTTAGATAGTTTCGCAATTATGATGTAAATTTACTCACGCTACAGTATTTCAGGAAATTTAGCAATCATTTTCGTCTTTTCCCTGTTAATTAAGAAATTAGTCTTAAAAACTATGGAATTTTCTTCAGCAGAGCACCTTCAGAAAAAATATTATTCCCTAAACGGAAAAAAGTTTAATGTTGGAAAACAGGAAGTTTCGGTTGAAGGAGTATTTATTGCCCCGGCCAACCCCTCTTTGCTTGACAGCTACATAAATTTCATTTGGCGTGAAAAATATGAAAGTGAGCTGTTTAACAACACCTTACTTAAGGCATTCTTTCCTGAGGCAGAAAGTTTTGAATGGGAGGTTTATGTAAAATTAAATTTAGAGGCTGATAATGCGCCAGACTATTTCTTATATGAAAAGCTTTCCAACTTGCCTCAGCTAAAAGGAGAAGAAAAGGTTTATACCTGAGTTGGTGCTTAAAACATTTTTCTTAAGACTGACATATATACACTTTCTATTCCGCCACTTCTTTACCATGTTTTAAGCACTATTACAATGATGTTTATATTTTAGCTTTTTAAATATAGCTTGGAAGCAGAGAATACAAATAGTCTTTGGAGCAATATAAAAAAATAAGAGCCTTTGAATCGGATATTCTTGATAAACATCATGAGACCTATCCTTTTTATCACTACTCTGAGGGTATTGTTATCCCATATCTGTTACAAGTATATGGAGATACTGAAAGATTCCGTGATGCTTTAATTAATAAAGGTCACGACCCTCAAAACCTATCTTTATATCTAAATAATATGCTTCATGGGATGGGGCATTGTATCCGATGGATGAACAAGCAAAGGAGTCCTAAATATTTAGATGCGGATAGTATACCTGTCAATCAGCTACAAGAATCAGCTGCAACATTTTTAAACTGGGGTGGAGAATATCATTCTATAGCTCAGGAATTTGTTATATGGTCAAGGGGAATTAAGAAAGCTATATTAGATGAGGAAAATAAAACTATAACTTTTCAGAATCCAAAAGACTATAATTATGCAGGTGTTTATAATAAGCAAGTTTTATATGCGCAGCAGATGCAGGAGATTTATTTCAGCTATCCGCATGAGGAAATGGAAAAAGAGTTCTCTGTCTGGATAAAAGATGTTGATATTTCCAGGCCTCCTATTGCTAATCATATCAAGTGGGAAAGAGGAAGGTACTCTTCATCTTATCCTCTGCTATTGAATAAAATGGCTGAAATTTTATTTCCAGAGCTTCCGGAAACAACGGATTTTAATGGTTATAACCTGAAGCAGTTGCGACAGTTCTATTCCTTATTTTTTATATCTTTTTATTTTATAAGATGGGTTGAAGCAGAGTTGGATTCCAGAACAACAGGAGAAAGCCTGTCATTCGGTTCTAATCCTTTATACTTGGCGACAGTCCAATTTATAAAACTTGCCTCAATAATTACAGGACTTTCTAATGATGTATCAAAATCGATAATAGAAGACCTTACTTTTAACCCCGATAATTTTCACTCAAGTGTTACTATTCAACCATTTGTTGTTTCACCTACAGGCACATATTATATCCTGCCGAATTTGTTCTCACAAGTAGAGCCCTCCAGAATGATTCTCGGAGCCTTAAATAAAGGGAAGAAGAAAGAAATTTATGACAGATTAATAAATGATATAGAAAAAGCTAACCTAAGAATGCTTGGTGGCTCAGTAAGAGAAATTAAAGGGTGTATCTCTTTTGCAGAGAAATCTATCAGGTTAGGTGGCAAAATAATTACCCCTGATTTGCTTCTTATTGATAAAGAAAGAAAAGTAATGCTGATAGCAGACTACAAGCATTATATGGGCCCTATAACTGCCTCTGAAGTAGATTATAAAATAAAGGAGCTAAGTAAAGCCATTAAAAAGGTGGTTTTGTATAAGGAAGTCTTGAGCAGTTTATCTCTTATAGATAAAACCTGTATTGATAATTTTAAAATTTCTGGTCTTATCATAACACACAAACCTTTACCAGTTCCTCTGCCTGAGGATAGCGATGTAATGGTGATTGATATGCCAACTTTTATTGATAGCGTTAGTTCTATCCAGGCGCAAAATAAAGGACTTTCTGAGCTTCTATTACAAATTCACCATAATGAACAAGATAATTTAGCAAGCTTTTCTGAATTTGAATCAGAAATTGAAGTTGGGGAGTGGAAAATCAAACGCTATCAGCACAGATATAAGTAATTATATTTCTCCCACCAACTCCCTCTCCGGCTCCAGTGCTTCTCTCAGTACCTGCTGCAGCAACTGCTCATTGTACTGCTGACTAGCTTTTATACGCTCTTCCAGTTGGTCGCAGTAGTTCATTAGCTCTTCAAGTTTAGCAACAATGCGAAGTTGTTCGGCAAGAGGTGGAAGAGGGGATAAAGTATTTAATACAATATCTCTACCAATCCCAGGGATAGAACTCTTAGATTTTGATTTGTAATCAGTCACATTAAATTCAACAATTTTTTGTATAAAATAAGAAGGCAGCGAAGCAAAATTCCTTATCGCCATTATTTGCCTGGCAATATGAACCTTTTTAGCCTCCAAAGTTGCCATTTTCCCAATCCCTGAGCCTTTGCAGGTGACCAACAAATCTCCCTTATATGCTACTGATCTAGGAGATTTTGTCCATCTATTTAGAATAACGTTGCCGTTATTAAAATTACTTGCGCCAGTAAGATAGGGTAGGCCATCTGTTTTTTGGTCGGAATATTGACTTGGATTTAAATCCTGTCCAGAAATAAGTTCAACTACCTCCCCCAACCTACACCAAACCCAATTGTCCGGAATATCAAAAGGAACCTCCTCTTCACTGACTGGTGGCAGCGGTTTCCCTTTTTTAATTTTTTTCTCTTTTATTAACTGCTCTTTTTCAGCTTTTATTTTTTTCAGAAGCACGCTTGCCGGTTCATCATTCGGGTCTTGCGGAACAAGTTTTCCCTGAATGGCCTCCCTTAGAAAAGCCTGCCGAAGCTGTTTTACCAGGTCAAGCTGGTGGGTGAGTTCTGTGGAAAGCTCCTGTCCTGATGATTCAAGTTTTTTTACTTTACCTATAACTTTTTCTTGTATCCTGATTGGAGGAAGCGGAATTTCCAGCTCTTCAATTTGTTTTGGATGAATTCTTTTTGAACCAACTCCTCTTGCGAACTTTTCAAGTTCCAAAAATTTATTTCCAACTTTAAAAAAATAGAATATCCATTCTGGCAAGCAGTCTTCTCTTACATCAAAAGAAGGGATATCTGCGCTGGTTTCAAATCCATCTAAAGATTCTGGCACTATTCCGAAAGCGCCTTTATGAAAGTTCTGTTTGCCATAAATAAACTGTCCTGCTTTTCTAATGTACTGATTTGTTGCACCTTCTTTTTCTACCCCTACAGGCCGTTTTTCAACTCCCAGAACATTTAATTTTACCCTTATCCTTTTATTAGCATCAGGGTTTTCAGCAGGTATTCGACTTTCTTGTAATAGACTTCCAAACGTTTCAATTTTCCAACTCATTTCACCACCTCCTTTAACTGGTTCAGCAATTTAGCACTTTGGGCAAAGGAGTTTTCGAGCATTAGCATCAGTTCACTGCTGCTGTATTCTACGGCTTCTTCTTTTTTATGCGGATTTTTTATGTCAAGGTCAAAAGCCTGATAGTAAATATTGTCTCCGGTCTGCTGGTTGTTTTTGGCCAATACCTCTTGCTCCTGGATGTCCTTTAGTTTAGACTTTTTTCTTTTTTCCAGCGTGGCATCATCTTTTATCTTCTGGTTTATTCCAGCCAGTTCCGCCTTCAGTCTGCTTATAGTTTTGTTTGCCTCTTCTGCTTTGTCCCAATAAGTTTCTGCCTTTTGCTTCGCCTCCGCTATTCTTTCTTTAATGTTTACCTTCCAGCAAATTTCAGACTCTTCACGCTTGTTCCACCAGTCCTTTATCGGTTCAAACTCGCTGATGTTAATGGGTCTGGTTTTGCTGTAGGCCTTTTGTCCTTCCGGTAGGCGGTGCTCATAGTACCAGATTTCAGAAGTAGGCTCACCTTTGGTAAAGAAAAGCAGATTGGTGGCTACAGTTGCATAGGGCTGAAATACCGAATTCGGCAGACGAATGATGGTGTGCAGGTTGCACTCTTCAAGCAATCGCTGCCTAACCCTTTGTTTAACGCCATCGCCCGTAAGGGAGCCATCTGGTAATACGATACCTGCACGTCCGCCCTTTTTCAGCAGGTGAATCATCAGCACCAGAAACAGGTCCGCACTTTCTTTGGTACGGTAGCTCTGCGGAAAATTGTTTTCGTTGTTGTTGGCAACAATGCCTCCAAAAGGCGGGTTGGCAAGAATGGCATCTACCCTGTTTTTTTCGGTATAGTTGCTCAAAGGCTGGTCCAGCGAGTCACGGAAGGTAATGTTCGGAACCTCCATGTCATGCAGGATAAGGTTGGTGGTTGCCAACAGGTATGGCAGGGGTTTATACTCCCAGCCTATGACATTCTGCGCAATACTTTCCCTTTCCTCAACACTATTGGCCTGATCCTTTAGGTGTTCAATGGCTGCGGTCAGGTAACCCCCTGTACCACAACTGGGATCCAGGATTTTTTCGTCCAGCTGAGGGTTTATCATTTCACAGATAAACTCCGTAATGGCTCTTGGGGTATAGAACTCGCCGCTTTTCCCGGCACTTTGCAATTCTTTCAGTATGGTTTCGTACAGTTCCCCAAAAGCGTGGCGATCTTTGGCAATATTAAAATCAATCTCATTCAGTTTGTTCAACACCTTTCGGATGTTGATACCGCTCTTCATGTAATTGTTGTTCCCTTCAAAAACCTCCTTCACAATTTTAGCACGCTTGTTTGCAAGGTCATCCGTGTAGCCAATCGCAAGGTTTCTTAACTCAGGGAACAACCTACGGTCCACAAATTCAATCAGCTCATCACCGGTAATACCTTCATCATCTCCCGCCCAGGCATCCCAGTGCAGCGCTTCAGGTATAGGGCTTACATAGGCATCATTGAGTACTTCGAGTTCTTTATCTTTATCAGAAAATATTTTCAGGAACAGCATCCAGCCCAATTGTTCCACCCGCTGCGCATCGCCATTCAAACCTGTATCCTGCCACATGATTTTGCGGATGCTGTCAATAATTCCTTTTAAATTTGCCATTGTGTTATTTAAGCGACTTTAATTTTTTTTTTTGTAATCGTTTAAGGAAACGAAGTCTATGCACCTGTTTTATATAATTCTTTTTCCAGTTCCTTAATAGCCTCCAGGTACTGCTTCTTGCCTCCGAAATTGCCCAGAATCTCTATGGCCGAACCAAATTCTGTAAGCGGCTTAACCTTCAGCACCTCCATGCTTTCAATATTGGTAACGCCTTCATCGGCATATTTATCCAGAAGCGCCTCCAGTACTTTTCTCGCCGCAGGGCCGTATTTTGTAAAATAATTTCTCTTTTTCACATTGTTTGCCCTTTCTTTGCGCGTAAGCGGTGGCTGGTCAAAGGCCACATGGCAAATCAGGTCAAACAAATCAACCTCACGGTTTACCGCATCTCTTAGGGCTTCTACCAACACACCCTGCTCTTCCAGCTCCTTTATTATAACTTCTTTCTTTTCAGCATTGCTCCAGGTGTTCAGGAAATCATCCAGAGAGGAAAACTTTTCTTTAATAATTTCCCGGGTATGGTCTTTCAGGCTTGTGGTTATAGGCTTGCCATTGTTGTCAAAATGCATCTCCCGGGATATTAAAACAGAAACATCCACGCCGTTAACATAAACCTTAGGCCTTGGTTCACTTGCTTTAGATGCAAGGTCAGGTTTTGAATAAAAGTTTTTTCCTTCTGTCAGATCTATTGGTTCTCCGGTAAGTTCATCGACAACTTCAGTGCCACTACAAGTCTCTTCGTCAACTACTCCTTGAAGATTATCCTCCTCACGTGTTTCTTTAATCCTGACAGGATCGCCGTCAAAATCTTTATCTGCGAACAGGTCAGTTACGTTCCGGAAATCCAGGATGGTAAAGTAAAGTTTATCATACTCCTCATTTATACGTGTACCCCGTCCTACTATCTGCTTAAATTTGGTCATAGACTTAATTTCTGCATCCAGCACAATGACCTTGCAAGTCTGCGCGTCCACGCCGGTTGTCATTAATTCAGAAGTGGTTGCAATTACAGGATAAATTTCCTCAGGATTTATAAAATTGTCCAGCTCACGTTTACCTTCCTCATTGTCCCCTGTAATCTGTATGATATACTTATGGTTTTTGGCCACCAAATCCGCATTCAGGTTTGATAATGCCGAACGCATCCGCTCTGCATGGTCAATATCGTTACAAAAAACAATGGTTTTCGCAAATCTGTCATAACCATGCAGGAACTCAGTAAGTTTACGGGCAACGGCTTCTGTCCTTTCATCAATTATCAGGTTACGGTCAAAGTCTCTGCGGTTGTATACCCTGTCTTCCACTTCATTACCGGACTTGTCTTTTTTGCCTTGTTCCGGCCTCCAGCCTTCGGCATCAACATTTAAACTAACCCGAATAACCCTGTAAGGAGCAAGAAACCCATCATCGATACCTTGTTTTAAAGAATACGTGTAAACCGGTTCACCAAAATAATCAGAATTGGAAACCTCTTTGGTTTCTTTTGGCGTAGCTGTGAGGCCTATATGCGTAGCCTTATCAAAATAATTTAAAATCTCTCTCCAGGCACTGTCTTCTTTTGCGCTTCCCCGGTGGCACTCATCTATTACTATAAGATCAAAGAATTCCCTTGAAAACTGTTTATAGGCATTGGCATCTTCATCTGCTCCGCTCAGACCCTGGTACAAGGCCAGATAAACCTCATAGCTTTTGTCAATCATGCGGTGCTTAATCACCGTCATTTTATCCTTGAAGTGCTTAAAGTCGCCCCGCTTTGTCTGGTCAATAAGTGCATTCCGGTCAGCGAGGAACAAAATCCGCTTTTTTGCACCGCTTTTCCATAGCCTGTGTATAATCTGGAAAGCCGTATAGGTTTTACCAGTACCGGTGGCCATCACCAGCAAAATCCGATCCTGCCCCTTGGCGATAGCCTCTACGGCACGGTTTACCGCAACTTGCTGATAATACCTTGGACTCCTGCCGCTTCCGTCAAAATAGTATTCCTGCGCAGCCATTTTTTCTGCTTCAGGTGTTATGATGCCCTTATACTTTTTATATTTTTCCCATAGCTCTTTTGGAGAAGGGAAGCTTTCCAGGTCAATTTCTTTTTCTATATCCTCACCCTCCGAAGTGCGGTCGTGGAAAAGAAATCCATCCCCATTACTGCTGAAAACACAGGGTATGTCCAGAATGGCAGCATAATCCAAAGCTTGTTGAATGCCGGCACGAACCGAATGTTTATTATCTTTTGCCTCAATGATGGCTATGGGAATATTAGGTTTATAATAGAGAATATAGTCCGCTCTTTTTCTTGCCCCTCTTCCGGTCAACTTTCCCCTTACATGAATCTTTCCATCTGTAAAGGTAACTTCCTCTAAAAGTTGGGTTTGTTTGTCCCAGCCAGCCTTTTCAATAGCAGGGGTAATGAACTTTGTGCAGATGTCTCGTTCTGAAAGAGCTTTTTTATCCATTTGAGGGCAAATTTAACCTAAATCAAATTAGGCTCATTGAAAAAAGTGTAATATTGACTAAATTTTTACATTTTTACGTGTTTATAAAATCTTTTGTTCCTTAAGTAAATTTACTATGAAACAGTTGATACAATTTTTACATCCTGGCCCCGAATCAAAACCGGATGGAGAGTCCAAGCCTTGGAACACTTTACCTAGTGAACATAAAAGAACTTTTTTGAAGTCGTAAGGCAAGTATGTAGATTTACAAAAAGATCGTACAGTCGAAACTGAACTGGTTTTTTGGGGAGAGTGGGAGGCGCCGGCAAGTTTGCTAAAGACCTACTCAATTAATTCAGGAGGCCTACCATCTTATCTGTTTGAGCCATATTACCAACTGCTACCCAATTATAAGGACTTACACAATACCGACCCATTCGTATTCGGCAGTACCTTTTATTATAGTATTTGCCAACAAGGTACAAAACCTGGACAAGGACTAACAGAGCTTCCGCCAGGTTCTGTTATACTGTTTGGCTCATCTGTCAACGGGGCATTCTGCCTTGATACCGTTTTTGTCATTAAAGATTCAATCCCATATAAATTAGACAAGGTGAGATCCTTAAAAGATAAAGTGCCACAGGTGTTTTACAAAGTAGGTTTAGAGCCAGTATGTACTCAAGCAAAACCGGAAACTGTTTTTAAACTTTATTTAGGTGCCACTTACTCCAGCCCTTATGAAGGTATGTACAGTTTTGCCCCCTGTAAAACATATGATGAGTACAACTCCGTTGGGTTTAAAAGACCTGCAATTAGGCTGGAAGGGTTTACTAGTGAAGCCAAATCTCAGGGAGTGACCATGAATAAAGATAAAGCACTTGATACTAACGGGATGAGGAAATTATGGAATATGGTAAGAGAACAGGTTTCTGATCAGGGACTCAAGGAAGGAGTAGAGTTTTGTATGCCAAAGAGGAAGGTTTGATTTTATAAATACTTTCCCTTCTGGCATATCAGACTCTCCGGATATTCCACGAAACTGCGCATACTAAAAACTCACTTTATTTCTTTCTGACTATGAAAATTAAATGAAGGCAAAATTATCGGATTATAACCAGCATTCAACATAATAGTAGAAAGAAATGCCCTTATAAAAGGAAAAACAATTGCAGGGGCATTATGTTTTATAAGTGGGCTTTCTAAATATTTGTCGTTAACTTCTACTCCTTTGCTCTCAAAGGATGCTAAAAATGATGTTTCAAGAAGAAAAGCTCTATTTTCGCCTTTAAGAGTTATGTCAAAAACAATATCAAAAAAATCTTTTTCTCTATCAAGCAATTTAAAGCTTACCGAGTATTCAGAACTATTAAAAACATCCCTGTTGCCCCATTCGGCTTCTTCAATGTTAAATTTTATATTAATAACATTGAACCGCTTTAAGCGAATCTTAGGCTGTTCTTCTGCTGTATACTTTGTCATGCTGCTAAAGGAGAATGATCATTGCCTATGGTGTGCTCAATTTCTTCAGCGAAAGAGCCACCGCATCTTTTACAAGAAGACAAAGTTATAGTTTTTCCTTTTAATAAATTCTCCAACTGCTCTTCTTCATCTAATTCAAACCACTCAACCAAATCCTCATCACTAAAAGAATCAAGAATTTTGTCAAACTTCCTTTGCATCTCATTTAGGTCAAATTTTGATTTTGTTTTCATATTATCAGGAGGTTTGTTCAATTAAATATTCTTCAAAATTGTTAACACAATCAAGAGTAAAAACTACTATCTGTATACGCTTATTATAATATAAGGGATCTAGCAGTGAATATGTTCTATTTTTTTTATAACTATTGTGAGGGAGGTCATCATAAATTATACCTTTAATTCCAAGTTTCCCCCAGACTTCTTTTTGCAGAAAACGATGTACTTGTTTTAAGTTTACTTCTTTTGGGATTTTTTTAATTCTTTTAATAGCCTTTTCAATGTTATTTTTTAGAAAAAAATAATCTTCTTCACAAAAGGTGGTATTAAGCAAGTTGTTTTCTTCAATATAGCCAGTATAAATATCATAGCTGCCAGTTTTCATTTTATAATCTATACCCCAATATCTTGCAAAGGTTTCGTCTGTCCAAAAATAATAGCCTGACCCTAACCATGCTTTACTATCTACACATTTTACTGGAGCTGTTAATGCGTAAGGCCTATTTTCTTGAGTATGAAAACCCTGAATACTAGTCTTTCCGTTTATTATTTCCCTTTTCATTCAATAGCTGTTGAACGAAAACAATATTATAAAATTTAACTCTAAAGAACAAAACTATATCTTTATTTTCAAATCCCTGATAATTATTTTTCTCAATTAAAACGAAAAATAGGCACAATATAGCCGGCAACAAAAAATTAAGCCTTATAGCCAAAGATAGAGCCCTTTAAAATACAAAAGCCTCAGATTTCTCTGAGGCTTCTCTCTAGTAGCGGGAGCAGGACTCGAACCTGCGACCTTTGGGTTATGAGCCCAACGAGCTACCAACTGCTCCATCCCGCGATGTGGTATTTTGCTTTTTCTCTGTCAAGAGTTCGGTCATAACTCCGGATAAGCTTTTCCCAAACCTTTCAACTTCTTTTTTCTTTCTCTCTCTTTGCGTTTGGGATTACAAAGGTAGTATATATGTAACAGAAGTCAATGATTTTGGTTCTATTTTTTTAAAAAAACCATAACTTGCTTGCTATCATGTACCACACCTACGTCTTATATTCTCCGCAATACCAAAAAATATACATTGGCAGCACATCCAACCTTAAAGAAATTGTAAATTCACATAATGAACATGCCACTAAAGGCTGGACAATCAGATATCGTCCATGGATTTTATTTTACAAAGAAGCTTTTCAAACCAAGCAAGAAGCCTTGGAAAGAGAAAAACAGCTTAAAACTGCCCAAGGAAGACAGTTTATATGGGATATGATTAATGGTAGTTATACAGCGTAGCCGCTTACCACCTGTCTGTCGGCTAATAACACTTAAGGCATCTTCAAATACTTTCCAACTCCTGAATCCAAGCATTAAAACGTGGGCATTTCTTCCTAATCTTTGGAAGGCCTATTTCTTCAAGCAGCAAGCTACCGAAAACTACTTTCCTATAATTCCTAAAAATCCTTTCTAGACGTTTGGAAGGTGCAGTTTGTTTATTGTTGTTGATATCCTCGGGGTTGGGGAACTCCTTTAGTGTCGCGTCTAAATATTCAATATTTTTAAACTCGCTTTCCTCAAAATTACTTAAAACCACTGAAGGGTCACTAAAAATTAGCGCTTCTAGCTCGTGTAGTTGAATATATGGTATAAAACGATCGCTAAGCTTCTTGTTCACCTCCTCTTTCATGCCTAATTCTATGACAGACACGCATTCTGCCTTCGTTGCTTCCTTATGCGCTTCTTCCCAACAAGGAAAATAGTGTTTGTCATAAAGCCCATAATAATCTATGAGCAAAGTAACATAGGCATTAGTGTCGTTTTTTAAATAAATCTCAATCTCATCTTTTAACTTTGGCCAAGGCACTATTCCTCCTCGGGAAGCCCTTATTTTCGGATTTTCTATCCGTATGCCCTTACTATAAAAATAAGGCGCCAGCACGCCCTTGCAAAATTCTTGCTCAGTAGCCCCCTCTCCGATAATGATCAAACGTTTCATTTGGTAAAAGGCTGGGCTGAGTTAATAATGTTCCTACTCCAAAGTTCGCCAAGAGAATGTCCTTTAAGCCAGTCTTCCAGCTCATGGGGATCTAACCTATTAAAAATTGACTGCTTGCCCTTTCCATCTCGATCTACCGTAATAATGTCTTCAGGAGCAAAACAGTCCACCAAGTTAACAGACTGTGTCGATACGATTACCTGCGCTTTGGCCGATGCAGATTGCACCATACCTGCAAGTTTGGAAATAGCCATTGGATGCAGCCCAAGTTCCGGCTCATCAACAATGATTACAGAAGGCGGATCCGGCTGTAGCAAAAGTGTCGCTAAAGCAATAAAGCGCAAAGTCCCATCGGAAAATTGATACGCTGAAAAATTTGACTCCAAATCGCTTGCATCAATCCACCGCAACTCAATTTCAGACTCCTTCCCAGGGACGCTACCAGGTTCAAGAATCAAATCATATATATAAGGCGCTACAGATTGAACAGTTTTAATAATCCTCTTATAAATAACAGGATGCTTTATCTTAAGGTCGTATAGAAAAGCTGGAAGGTTTCTGCCATCTGGCTTTAAAACTTTATTATCTGTAATATCACAACTCCTTCTTAAATAGGAGGTAGAAGAGGTGTCATGAAAATGATAAACGAGGACATTCTTTACATAGTCAAAAACGAGGGTTCTATCTTTAACAGATGTCGCGTTCTGAATTTTGCTTTCATATCCTGCTTGACTGTGATAAAACCACTTCTTGGGACTTTCACTAGGGTTATAACCGACCCCCTCTTCTTGAATAACCAAACCACCTTCCTTGTCTTGGTCAAGCCTAAATGAGTAAGAAAATGTATTTACCTTACCGTAGCAAAACTCCAATCTGCCAAAAAGGCTTTCAGTAGTCTTTCTCCCAAAATATAAAATATTGTCGGTCTTGTGTTCTATAATAAACCTCTGCAACTGGCCTTTGAAGACTGCAGAAAGGAACTTAAAAAAGGAAATAAAGTTGCTTTTGCCAGATCCATTACTGCCAATAAGAACATTTACTGGTTTTAATTCCAAGCGCATTTCCTTTATCGACTTATAACCTTTTATTTCCAAAGAAGTAATCATGCCAATTATATATTATTTGCTAACGATGCATAGCGCATAAAGATAATGATATTGCCATAGCCTATAAAGTTATTTTTATGTGTTTAATTGTAAGCAAAGCGTGGGCAAGCATACGCAAGGCAACTGGCATAACCCCCTTTTGCAATTTTGACCTTAAACTTCCCAGGCTTTCAATCCACTACTTCCACATCTGTATCATCATAGTGACCGGGTCCTGATGTAAGCTGCTTTAGGCCAGAGCCATCTTTACTAACTTTATAAATCCTGAAACCTGGAGCCCCAAAATTTAATTTATGGAAATATAAGACTTCTGAACTTTTATTCCAGCGAGGAACGGTATTGATATGTCCATCATGCAAAATAACCCTTAAGTTGCTACCATCCGGCTCCACGCTTCTCAATGCCCATTTGCCAACATCAAGATATTCTGGCTCCATCGCAGATTCAAAAGCAATTTCCTTTCCATCTGGGGCCCAATAAGGGTCGTGGTCTCTTATGTCGTCAAAGGTAAGTCTTGTCTCTTCAGAGCCATCTGTGTTCATCGTATAAATCTCAAGCTTTGCCAGGTCTGTACCATTATAACCGAGAGGAAAAGAGGAGAACACTATTTTTGACCCATCAGGCGAAAAGGACGGGTCAAGATAAATACTTGTTCTGGATGATACTTTCTTAGCATTTTTACCATTACTATCTGTTATAAACAAATGCCACCTATTGGAAGCGCCTTCTATTGCTGCCATTACCAGTTGGGTGCCGTCGGGAGACCAGTCGGCAACTCCTTGGGCTTTCCACTGATTGTCGTCCAAAGCAATTAGTTTTTTAGCGTCTGAGCCATCGAGGTTCATGGACCAAAGGGTTGCATCTTCATAGTTATTGTTTTTATTGATTGCACGGGAACGATAGCATATTAAGGTTTTCCCATCCGGCGAAACCCGGAGCCACCAACTGTCCAGGTTTTTATCATCTGTTACCTGTACTAACGAACCATCTTTTTTTACATAAATCTCATAGTTTCCTGTCCTATTAGAAGAAAAAAACAAAGAAACACCCTTATCCCCTTCCAGAGACACTTCTTCCTCTGGCTCCTTCTTACAAGAAAGGAGCACAAAAAAAATAGCTGATAATATTAAAAATTGAGCTTTCATAATCACTGTTCTAAAGTAAATATCAAATCCGGCTTGCAAAAGGCTCCTGTCCCGTGACAAAACACCAGCACTCAGATGCATTGCAAAAGCAGGCAGTTTTACCATATCTCTCATACTAGCTGCCTTTATATAATTAACCATAAATATAATCTAAAACTCAATAAATCAATAAGAAATAAAGCACCTTTGCAATAGATAACACTGGTTACTCTGACCCAAAATATTTCAGCCAGTGTTTTAAAGCATATTGAATACGCAACAACAGAGTACTTGAAGGCCTACTATATTTCTGAAATATAAGCAGATATAGAATTTAATTTATAATTTTCGTAAATTTGAATATAAAGCCCATTCATATGAAAAAGATAAACCTTTACGATATAGTCAAAGGCACATCTACTAACGCTGATGGCCATTTGCTTTATTTAGCTATAGAAAAAGAATTAAGGCAAGGAAGTGACGTCAGATTATCTTTAAGTGGATGCACACCTATGTCTTCATCTTTTCTTAACTCTTCCTTCGGAGAGCTGCTGACGGTATTCGGACATAATGTGGTAAGACAAAAGGTAAAACTGGTAAACTTCAAGCCTTCAGACGCACAAAGGATCAAAGAGTATATTCTGAAAGTGCCCCAAACTGTATAAGCACAAGATATGAACATACATCAAAAACCGCCCTGGTAATACAGGGCTGGTTTTTCCCAAACACCGTATGTTACACAGTAGACACTCCTTTATTCAAGCCTGCATTTACTCCCTACCAAAGAACAAGATCTTCATCCCCCCTGTTTAACGCCCATATATCACAAAAATCATGACGCCCTTTTAAAACACTACCTTTTTCATACACCTGCTGCTGACCTAGATTAAAACTAGTTTTTCTCCCTGTAGTATTTTCTTTACTCTGGATCATGCTTATATTCAAAACAACTTTAGGCAGAGGATCGGAATACAAGTGGAACGAACATTTATTTTAGAAACCGGGGGAAACAGAAATGATCCGGACGAAATAAAACCTGCCAGCACTAATAACAAAATGACTAAAAAGAAAAAAGCTGTAATAACGCTGCTCATTATCATTATAGCAGGGCTGGCCATACCCCAGCACTTACATATGCCCGTAGCCGGTGCAACCAAAGCAGACTATCATCCACAATCATTCTGGTACTACCCATGGGGAAAGTCGGTAACGCACAAGGGGGTAGATATTTTTGCCAGAGAAGGCACTGAAATTTTTTCTGCCACCACTGGCTTAGTGCTCTTTGCCGGAGATGTGCCAATGGGCGGAAAAGTAGTGTTTGTCATTGGTCCTAAATGGCGACTGCACTATTATGCACACCTGAAAGAAATAAGCACTTCTCCGTTCACTTTTGTAAGCCATAAGGCATTGCTAGGAACTGTCGGCACTACGGGAAACGCTAGAGGGAAAGCTCCACATCTACACTATTCTATAGTTACACCTATTCCTTACCCATGGCGGATAGACAGTGACAGGCAAGGCTGGAAAAAGGCTTTCTACCTCAACCCCATAGATTACTTCCAAAAACCCTGCTGCAGCCATACTTAAAGTTAACTATGTCAATTCCGGTATTTAATCATGAAAGGCTTATCTTTAAGGTAAATTGCAGAAAATTTGAAAACCGCAACTTTAACTACCATAAAAAAAGAATTGGCAGGACTGCCTACCGAAGAGCTGCAAAAAATACTGATCAGGCTTGCCCGCTATAAGCAGGAAAATAAAGAACTGCTCAGCTACCTTTTATTTGAATCTGGCGATGAGCATGCTTTCATTCAGTCAGTTAGTGAGCAGATAGAGGCAGAACTAAGCAAGGTAAACAAATCTTCACTTTACCTGGCGAAAAAAACCATCAGAAAGGTTCTGAAAATGACCAAAAAATATATCCGATATTCCGGGAAAAAAGAAACGGAAGTGGAATTGCTGATATTCTTTTGCAAGAAGCTTCAGGAAACGAATCTCCCCTTCCAAGACTCTAAGGTGCTGCTCAACTTATACCAACGGCAGGTTGAAAACATTGAAAAAGCCTTAGCGGGCTTGCATGAAGATTTGCAATATGATTATGAAAGTGAAGTGGATGCGCTAAAAATTTAAACTATGGAACACTCCCATAACTCAAACACGCCCGAACATATACAAGCATTACAAAAAGAAATAGCACTGCTAACACAAGAGTTGAAAAAAGTGCAAAAGCAACTTGCCCCGTTGGAAAACGAAGTCCATAACCGTTTGCACAAAGAAATAGAACGGGTACAGGAGCTTACCAATATCTACAAGAAACAGCAAGAACAAACCAAAACAGAACAGCCTGAACAAGAACAAAACAACCCACAGCCCAACGATAAAAAAGCAAGCAAAAAGGCAACATTCATTCTCAATGAGGAGGAGAAAAAGGTGCTCAAAAGGATTTATAAAGAAGCAATAAGACAGGTACACCCAGATAAGCTGATTCAAACGGGTTGCCAGGATGCAGAAAAAACTGCAACAAAGTTAACCGCAGAACTCAACCGAATCTATAAGCACGAAGACCTTGAAGAGCTCATAAAGTTTTATGAAAGGGTAATTGCTTCTACCTTCATAGGCGGCACTTCGGCAAAAGTTGACATTGACCCTGAACTTAGACGAGGGTTCCTTGAAAAGAAAAAACAGGTTATAGCCTCAGGCATAAAAGAACTGAAAAGTTCTTATTTATATACGGTCATGGCTACCTATAAAAACCCGCTTTCCTTTGTTGATGAACTGAGAAAACACTTTACCAGAAAAATAGAAGTGCTGGAAAAAAGGACAGGGGGAAAATGAAATAAGGTTACCCAATGTTATAATAGCTTACATAGGCTCGCTTAGTTATTTTTTGCCTCGCCGGCAGGGCCTTACTTTTTTTCTTGGACAAAAAAAGTAAGCAAAAAAGTCAAGGCCTGTTTTTAACCATAGAACCACTATGCTTTGCAAACCAAATACGATGATTTTTTGTTCTTTTACCCCTCATAACAAATTCTAATCCATAATCCAGGTTTAAGGTCGTACTTACAAAATAGCCACAGGCTATTTCTCCTTTTCCAGGTACATCTGTATGTCCTTCAAAATCCCACTTTGTGCCGTACCAGTAAGGAATGAGTTTATTGACAAGGTAATCTGAAAAAACTCTTCCAACAGAATCCTCCGAAATCCTTCCGCTGTCATATTTTTCCTTAAGGGAAACCTGAAGCTTATAAGCATCTTCTTTTCGGACACGATAGGGAGCATCTCTGGTAGGTTTAACAAAAGGTAACTGACCATTCTGTGCATAGCCGAGGGAGCAGGGTATGATTAAAAGTATAAGAAGGGAAGCGAAAAAGGCTTTCATAACATTAATTTACTAAAGCATGACTAAACATGGCATCAAGTTATTGAAAAACCCAATATCTTTATCACAATTCTTACGTATTTTATCTTCACTAGAAACAAAACATCACATGAATATAAAAGTATCTAATACCTTTAAGAAAAAGGCAACTCAGGCAATTGCAGCAATTTTGATTTTTACCGTCACCTATATTATTATGGCAGGACTTGCTGTTGCCCTGACACTAGCTTGTGCGGCGGCTGGAATAGTTATAATAGCAGCAAAACCCAATTTCCTTACCGTTGGCGTCGGTGCCGGACTAATAAGCCTGGGCTTTCTGATACTTATATTTCTAATAAAGTTCATTTTCAAAAAACACAAAACCGACCGCACGCATCTGACAGAAATTACACGGGAAGAGGAACCCCGCCTTTTTTCTTTTATAGAGGAAATAGTTCGCGAAACCAATACAACCTTCCCTAAAAAAGTATATCTATCACCTGAAGTAAATGCAAGTGTTTTCTACGACTCTGGTTTCTGGAGTATGTTTCTTCCCGTCAAAAAGAACCTGCAAATCGGGATGGGTCTTGTTAATACGGTATCTGAAAATGAGCTTAAAGCAATCATCGCCCATGAGTTGGGGCATTTTTCGCAGAAAAGCATGAAGGTAGGAAGCTATGTATATAATGTGAATCAGGTAATTTATAACATGCTCTATGAAAATGAATCGTTTGAAAAAATGATTGAGAAATGGGCCAACTTCATCGGATACTTTGCAATTTTTGTTTACATCTCGGTTCAAATCATTAAGGGTATTCAGTGGATACTGAAAAAACTATACGACTTCATTAACTTGAGTTATATGGGGCTATCGAGGGAAATGGAGTTTCATGCAGATGAAGTTGCAGCCAATGTTGCAGGTTCAGAAGCATTGAAAACAGCTTTACTAAGATTAGACCTTGCAGATTATTCTTACAGCGCTGTCTTATCCTTTTATGATCAAAAAGTACCTTCATGTATCAGAAGCCAAAATATCTTCAAAGAGCAAACACTGGTAATGAACTTCCAAGCAAAAGAAAGCAATCTAAAGTTCAATGTGGGCTTCCCCACTGTAAAACCTGAAGACCTAAGTAGGTACAACAAATCCAAGCTTTCAATAAAAGACCAGTGGGCTTCACACCCTCCTGTGGAGGAACGAGCTTTAGCGCTGGACAAGCTGAACATTCAGAAAAAAGGCAGCAACTCTCCTGCTAACAACCTTTTGACAAATCCTGAAAAAGTTCAGGTACTGCAAACCGAAAAAATATTCGCTAATGTAGAATATGAAAAAGAGCCTGAAAGTTATAGCACCGAGGACTTCTTTAAAGCGTACCATCAAGAGGTTCTAGCCTTAAGTTTCGACAAGACATTTAACGGGTATTATGACAATAAAAACCCTGTTTACTATGAGCCATCCGTCTGCAATGAACCATTCCAAGAAGATTCGGAAAAGTTTTTCAGTCCGGCCAGAACAGATATGGTATACGTCTCCATTGCCCTTGAGAATGACCTAGCTGTTATCAAACAAATTGCCTCCAAAAAAATCAAGATAAAGAGTTTTGCCTATGACGGACAAAAATACAAGTCCCAGGAAGCCCCAAAGCTAATCCCGAAACTCACAGAAAACCTGATGAAACTGCAAGCCAATATTGCCGAAAATGACAAAGCCATTTATTGCCATTTCCTTAATCTTGCCAGACAAGCAGGCTCAGCAACAACATATACAGAGCTGTTCAGATCATTTAAAGAAAGAGACGAAGATTATTTACGAAAAACAGAACTATATAATAAAATAACAGAAGCAACGGAATTCATTAACTTTACAACTCCTTTTGAGGTCATTCAGAAAAACCTCAAGGCACTGGCTTTGCTTGAGGTGGAATTAAAAAACCATATATCGGACATACTTAACAACGAATCATATTCACCAGAGGTAAATGAAGACGCCCGCAAAGCCTTTGAGGAATACTTGTCTCGAAACCTGACTTACTTTTATGAAACAGAATATAATGAACTGGCCCTCCACACCTTGTTTTCTGCGCTCGGCAATTTTATTTTTGTAGCAAACCAAGTCCACTTTTCTAAAAAACAGGTGCTGCTGAATTATATGCTATCACTGAAAGTACCAAAAAACACACATCTTTGTTAATGAACTAAGGAAACACTTTACTATTCTTTGGCTTGTAATAACCCTCAGTCTCTCTGGATGTATCTCAGCTTTTGCGCTACCATAGATTTGCCATTCAAATAAACAGCAACAGCAGTGGCTGGTCGGTAAAGAGACACGACCAGGGTGAGGTTAATTTTTACCAGCCAAGGAGGAAAATAATAAAGATTTATTACAGCTTAATTACTTGATTTGTAAAGCTTCAACTGCACCCTCGCAAAAACCATAGCTTGTTGGCAGCTGCGACTCTTTTATTCATAGGTTTGATTGATTATTAAATAGTTCGTGTAGTTTTTTCTGTAAAAGCTTTTTATCAGGTAACTGTGTTTTTTATTCTGATACCATTGTAGGAGATAGGCTTCTACTTAATGCATACTCAACTACTTCACTGTCTTTGTCTTTGCACAACAATACCCCCATACTTGGATTTTCATTTTGTTTACATCTCGGTCTAAAGCTTCCAAATAAAAGTTTAGTTGTCCTAAATGGTCAGGTTTAAACTTATCTGCCTTAAGTTCAAAAGCCACTAAGCATTGTAAACCACGATGGTAAAATAGCAAGTCTATGTAAAAATCGCTATTTCCAACTTGTAATTTGTATTCTTCTCCTATGAACAGTATAATACTACCTATCCATAGGACCACTACACTTCATTTCTAAGTTAATATTTTTTTTCCTTTCAATTGCATATTAGCAATGGAGATTTAATCTGTCAAGGCTTCCGACCGGAGGGAGGAATTCACTTGGCCTTGACAGGTTAAATAACCATGCTACCTTTGCTATTGTAAGGAAAAACAGTATCTCATGCTGCTAAATAAACATCTGATGGCACCTGTCGCTCTATTCCCTGATGGTGTTTTTCATAATTGTAAAACTCAAAGAATATAGCAAGCCCTTGGTAAAGTTCCAAACCGTCTTTAGCAGGATGTAGGTATACATAGTCTTGCTTTACAGTTCGCCAGAGCCTTTCTATATAAATATTGTCAATGGCTCTTCCCTTGCCGTCCATGCTGATTTTAATTCTCATTTCTTGTAACAGGTTTACCCATTCTCCACAGGTAAACTGGCTGCCTTGGTCAGAGTTTATTATCTCTGGCTTCCCATACCTGCTTACTGCTTCTTTCAGCACCGATAGGCTCGACTGAGCGCTGAGTGTGTTTGATACTCCCCAGCCAACTACATATCTGCTATGGACATCGATAATGGCTGTCAAGTACATAAAACCTTTTTTCATCGGGATATATGTTATATCAATCTCCCAAACCTGATTTGTACGTTCAACATCCAGGTTTCTCAGTAAATAGGGATAAATATACTTAGCTTTGCCTAACTTGCTGAGGTTTTTTTTAGGGTAAATGGCCATAAGTCCCATAAGCCTCAATAGGCGACGAACTCGCTTATGGTTTACTGTAAAACCAAGATCTCTCAGGTGGTCCTGCATTTGCAAAACACCATGTGTAGGTTTATGAAGGTACCGTTCATCTAAAACCCTCATTATTTTAAGGTTTTCTTCAGTTTCTCCAACAGGAGAGTAGTAAAACCTGCTACGGTTTATATTTAAAATCTCACATTGGGAGCGAATACTTAGCTTGTGATCAGTATCTACCATAGAACAAAGAGATTTTACTTCCCCAACTTTCCTAAGCTTTTTTTTAAAAAGTCATTCTCCAGTTCAAGCTTGCCAATTTTTGCATAAAGCTTTTCAGGATCAATAGAAGGCTCCTGATTTTGCTCTGAACTGTCTTTCTCAAAGACTGCTGAGGACCTTTCAAGAAACTCTTGCTTCCACTTACTGATCATATTAGGGTGAACCTCAAAACGACTTGCCAAATCTGCCAAACTATCTCTTTCTTTTAAAGCTTCAACAGCAACTTGTGCTTTAAATGCGGCAGTAAACTTTCTTCTTTTTCCTTTCATATTTCACTAATTTAACGATTATAAATCAATTAAAGTAGTGGTCTGAAAATTGGGGAGTATTATATTCCTTTAGCTGAACCGCCTGCATTACTAATAGCTATTGTTAGCATTTGTTTTAATTCTTTCGAAGTAGGAACTTTTCCTTTTAGATTTTCAGGAAGTTCATGAGTTAATTTATATTCAGATACACCAATGGGTTTATTACTAGACCTCAGAGCAAATTCAACCTCAATATCGTCTTTTGTCGGGCATAGAATAATCCCAATTGAAGGATTGTCATCTGCTTGCTTTTCCTTACTGTCGAGAAGTTCAAGATAAAAATTCATTTTTCCTGCAAATTCAGGCTCAAATTCAACAGTTTTTAATTCAATTGCAACCAAGCATTTCAAAAACCGGTGATAAAAAAGCAAGTCAATAAAATACTCTTTGTTGTTCAATGTTAACCGATACTGATTTCCTATAAAACTAAATCCATATCCTAACTCAAGTAATAAATCGCGAATATTTTCAATTAGTCTATTTTCAATTTCTCGTTCATGGACAGGTTTGGTAATTCCGAGAAAATCAAGATTATATTCACTTTTTAAAGCTTCATTTGCTTGTTCTGATAGATGTGACGGTAACGCAGCTTCAAAATTGCTTAACTTCTTATCTAACACATGATGCTTATAAGCATCTGCTTTAATTTGATTTAACAAAACAGCTCGACTCCACCCCAACCTTGCTGTTGCTTCTAAATAGTACCTTCGTTCATTGTCGTCTTTTACCTGATGGAGAACTAGCATATTTTGTCCCCACGGAATTTGTTTGGCTAATTCATACAGTACAGTTTTCTCTCTATATTCAAGATAAAATTGACGCATTTTCCATAGATTCTGAGGCGAATAACCTGTTAGTCCATCAATTTGCTTGGTAATATCTTTAGAAAGTTTCTCAACTATTGATTGTCCCCACTTTTGTTTTTCCTGATGTTTTACAATTATTTCACCAAGTTCAAAATTGTGTTCTATGTGATGCCTGTTCAACGATTTATATGCCTTATATCTTCTGGCATTAATCGTATCAATTATTTCTTTATAAAAATCTTTATAGGCTACTATTTCGCTCATTTACAATACAATGAAATTCTATCGCAATTGTTATAGATTTCAAAGATAATATTTTCTATAACACCTGTGAGAGAATTTCTGGGCTCCTTTTTACATAAATATTACCGTTGATAGTCGAGTAGGCAAGGGGAATTTCACCCCAAGCCTCTCACAGAACCGTACTTGATAGTCTCCCATCATACGGCTCTTGTTATACAATCTTAAGCGTTAGCCTATTCAAATCCTAATTACCAATGTTAGAACAGGAGTGAGAACTGCCTCCTTATCCTTTTAAGCCAACCATAGACCCTGTTCTGACTTGTTATACTTTGCAAAAAGCTGCATTAGTTCCCAATTCTAACCTACAGAAAACCCCAACCCAGAATAGCACCCCCCATAGCGTTACCCCCGGTTTCGTACAACACTGGCTTCATTGTGGGCATTACATACCTAACGAAGCCATAGTTGTTATAGGGCGTTAATCATTTCTTACGGGTTTTAGGCAATAGTTTAAGTCGGAATTAGTCGTATCTATGGGGCACAATTCGTCATTAATTATTCTCCATTGTTTGGGTATATCAACTTTCAAAGACTTTTCTATGATTTTTATTTTATACAAAACAATATCCCCCTCCTTAACTTTCCACTTGCCTTCCATTATGAATACACCTTGACTTCCTATGGTTTGTTGATTCACAAGTTCAAATTGTTCATTATTAATAAATTTAATCTCAATAAAATTTGACCAATCTGCATACACTCCATATTTCCCTGAATCCATTATTTGTTTTACAAATTGATTTAAGGAATCTTTTTTAGTCAATTCAATAATTTTGCCTTTACCTGATGGAATTTTAGTTTCAAAATAATTGTAACTAGAGTCTTCAATTATCACTGTCATTGGTGGACAACGAAATCCGCCAGAAACATTTGATAATATAAATTTTCCAGTAGAATCAGTATTGGTCACATTCCATCTTTTATTTTTATTATACACACTAATTCCCTCAAGAGGTTTTCTTGTTTTTTTATCTATTACAGTTCCTAAAACCCTTTGATTACAGTCACAGGAAGTAAAAATAATTGAAAATAAAAGTATTAGATGGAAGGTTTTCATTTTTATAATGCCCTATAACGTTAAGCTTGAAGCAGTGGGGGATTTTATAGCAGTCCAGTATCCTCCGAAGCCGAAGTAAGATAATTAGAAACAGCCTGACTTACAACGCCCACCCCCTCTGAGGTATATATGCTGTTATGGCCAGTTTGTATTAAATTCCCTGACAATTTATTTTAAAATATTCTTTAGCTTCTTCATGGTTTGATATAAGCCAATCCTTGCAAGCATCTTTTTTAAATCCTGTATTATAATAACATACACCTCTCCATAACAAAGCTATATCTATGTCAAATTTATTTGCTACGCAGAAGTCAAAGTCGTGAAATGCCATTTCATAATTATTTAATTCTCCATAGGCAAATCCCCTTTGTAATGTATACCTACGGCCAAGTACATCTTTATTCCCAAAAAATAACGCCATAAGTTTGCATTACAAACTATAACAGCAAAATAATGGCAACAAACACAAAAGTATCTGACCAGATGCGTGAGCTTTATCAGCTCTGGCAACAAAGCGGTATCAGTAAAAAAGAATTTAGCCTTCGGCAGAACATCAATTATCAAAAATTCATCTATTGGTGCGGCAAATATAGAACAGAGGAGCCCGGTACCGGATTTGTCCCTCTGAAAGTAAGCAGCCCTGATGAAATTAACCCTGCGGCCGGCAACATGGAAGTTGTCTTTCCTTCCGGTGCCAAGGTCATATTCCACGGCATGGCAGATCCATCATTTGTTAAACAATTAGTCAGCTAGCCATGCTTTCATTGTCTCACCAGTGCAGGTACTTTCTCTATTCGGGCAAAACCGACATGCGGAAAGGGTTTGACAGCCTATCAGGTATTGTAAGGAGCAAACTTAACGAAAACCCCATGAACGGGGACATTTTTATTTTCCTGAACCGAAACCGAAACCATGTCAAGCTCCTTTTATGGGAAGGCGACGGTTTCAGTATGTATCACAAACGCCTTGAAAGAGGGACTTATGAAATACCTGTCCATTGCAAAAATGTGACCAAATCTGAAATATCCGCCTCGGTATTGCAACTGGTCTTACAAGGGATTTCCCTTGAGTCGGTCAGGCACCGCAAAAGATATAAAAGTCCTGGAAATCTTTAAACTTATTCTTTTTTTCCTAATACCACCTACATAGGTATATTATTTATCTTTGCAACATGCTTGCCGAAGGTATAGACTATAAAGAAAAATATGAGGAGGCGATGTCCGAGATCGCACTTTTGAAGTTTGAGCTCAAAGAGCTGAAGCGCCTCATATATGGCACCAAAAGCGAGCGTTTTGTGCCTTCGTCCGCACCGGAACAGTTAAACCTGGGACTTGGTGAAGAGCAGGCAACTGCCCCTGAAAAAGAGGAGGTCGTCAGGTTTAAGCGTGTCAAAAAAGAAACAGCCCGCAAGCACCCGGGCCGCCTCCCTATACCGGCACATGTACCAAGGGTGGAAGAGGTTGTTGAGCCTGAAGAAGATACCTCAGGCATGAAAAAAATTGGGGAAGAGGTGACAGAGGTTCTTGAATATACCACCGGAAAGTTTCATGTGCGCAAAATTGTACGCCCGAAATACGCAAAACCTGAAGGGGAGGGTGTTGCCATTGGAGAATTGCCATACAGGGCGATAGAGAAAGGGATAGCCGGAGCAAGCCTTGTCGCTTTCCTTGTTGTCAGCAAGTATGTTGACCACCTTCCTTTATACCGCCAGATACAGATATTTAAGAGAGAAGGCCTTAATTTTCCTTCTTCCACAATGTCAGACTGGGTAAAACAAGGGGTAAACAAGCTTAAAATCTTATACGAACTGCATAAAAAGAGGACACTGCAAGCCGGTTACCTGATGGCAGACGAGACACCCATAAAAGTTCTCGACAAGGATAAAAAAAGTAAAATCCACCGGGGGTATTACTGGGTATATTATGACCCTGTCGGGAAACAGGTGCTGTTCGACTATCGTCCCGGGCGCGGGAGCGAAGGGCCATCAGATATACTGAAGGGTTTTCAGGGATACCTGCAATGTGACGGGTATAACGTATATGATATGTTTGCCAACATCAAGGGCATAACATTGTTCCATTGTATGGCACATGCCAGAAGGATGTTTGAGAAAGCATTGGACAATGACAAAGAAAATGCAGAACATGCCTTGAAAGAATTTCAGAAGTTATATGATATTGAGCGTAAAGCAAGGGAGGCCGGGATGTCTTTTGAAGAAAGAAAGGAATCAAGGCTTGATGCAAAAACAACATTGGACGACCTGGAAGAATGGATGAAAAACCTGTACCCTAATATTGCCCCTAGGAGTCCTATTGGAAAGGCGCTCGAATACTCCTTGAGCAGATGGGAAAGGCTCTCCATATATCTTGAGGATGGCAAGCTGGAGATAGATAACAATCTGGTGGAAAACTCAATAAGGCCAGTAGCCATAGGAAGGAAAAATTATCTGTTTGCCGGTTCACATGATGCTGCCCAGAGAGCCGCCCAAATATACTCGCTTGTGGCAAGCTGCAAAATCAACGGTGTAAACCCATTGGAATGGATGAAAGATGTTCTGGAAAGAATAGACAATCACCCGGTAAACAGGCTGGAAGAACTGCTACCCGGGAAGTGGGTAAAATTATAAAATCAACATGCACTTGCCCGAAGGCTTACTTTGTAATCTGATATTTTCCATTCTTACGTCAGTTGAGCGAATACCTAAGAAATCATTATCATGAATTTCCACATAAAGGTTTTCTCCCCCCTTAAGTTTAATTGCCTGATTATAATCTTCAATTGCACCATTAAAATCATTTAATTTTGATTTTAAATTACCTCTATTGAAGTATGCCATTATGTTGCTGGGATTTAATTCTACAGCTTTATTATAATCACTTATTGCTTCTTTATACCTTCCAATTGCTGCATAATCAGCTCCTCTATTAGTATATGATTCATAGTCATTAGGATTTTTATTAATTGCCAAAGTAAAATCTTTTATAGCACCTTCATAATCTCCATTATTTGACTTCATATTTCCATCATTAAAATATTCGCTGGATGTTTTAAAATCACATCCAATTAATATCAGCAACAGAAAGATAATATGTAAAAGTCTGTATTTCATAAATTGGCCATAACGATTGTATATCCCCAAAATTCAGGATATATCTCCTTTATAATTTCTTATTGTCCAAAACAGCAATACGTTGATTTCCAACAACAAAACCGTTTGCAAACTTTTATCAAACGTTTGTAAACGTTTAAATACAGATATTAAATTATCTAAAAATAACTTAGTTTCAAAGAGTTTATTCGATTATCTAAAACCTCGTTAGGTGTGGCAAATTCATCAATTCTTACAAGTAGAAGTGCTGAAAAAAAGGACAGGGGAAAGTTCTATTGCATACTACAGAATAATCAAAAAACGCAGGAAAACCAACAGCCTCCCTGCGTTAAACTACACTATTATAAAGTTACGTCTCTACTCCTCAAGCTTTTTATCCATACCCAGTTTTGCTTTTAGTTCAGCTAAAGAATCCTTCACCTCAGGGTTTACGGTAGCTCCTTCTAAAGCACGGTTTATCTGATCGTCTATAGAAGTTTTGCTTTCGGCAATAGCGCCATAGGATTGGGCAAGGGCTTCTTCGTGAGATATTTTGTCCTTCATTCTCTCTAACATCCGAAGGGTTTCATTAGAGTCAAGGCCGGCCATGGATTTGTTAAAGTCTTTTGTACTTTTAGCCACTTTAACACGTGCTTTTAAAGACCCCAGTTCGGATTCATAGTTGTCAATCTTCTTTTTGAGAAGGTTATTGTTACTTTCTATTTGTGCAGCCATCTCCTGGTACTGCTTAATGGTCGCATTTTGCGCCTCAACCTGTTTGGCAATAGCCTGCTGCTTCATAAGGGCTTCGCTCGCCAACCTGTCAGCTTCTGTAGGGTCTAGTCCACCGGTTTGGGCTTTCTTCAACAACAAAACCGCTTTCTCTTCATATTCCCTGGCAGAATTGGTTTGAGACTTTTGGTCATTTTGAGCTTTAATAGCAAGGGCTTTCACTTCCGCAAGGCTCTTAAGTCCTTTGTTCAGGTCTTCTTTCAGATCACGAATGCCTTGCTCTATCATATTGACAGGGTCTTCAAGTTTGTCCAGTGCTTTATGTGCTTCGGCTCCACCTATCATAAAAAGCCTTTTTAACCAATTAAACATATTTGCTCAAATTTAAATACTTAGTAAATTTCCTCTTTTCCTTTAAAATATCAAGTTTTTTTTGAGAATTTATCCTCAAAATAAGTGTATGCCTCGATTAACAACCTGCTTACCTCTTCTGCATAAGCTTTCCTTCCCGAATCATTATGAAACTTGTCAGGATGATATTGCTTCATTAAACGCCTATAGTTTTTCCTAATTTCATCAAATCCCGCTCCATAAGGCAACTCAAGATTGGAATAATAGCCCGCCTCCTTCACATCCACAGGATTTTCATTGCTCACGGTTTTGGGCTCATAAAAGCTCTTTTCCTTAGGAGGCTCCTCTGGAGGAATGTAGGTATACCCTTCCTTTCCTTGGTTGAGGTTGGCCTGCAATATTTTGAAAAACCTTTTAATAGGCATGTCCAAATGTGTTTTTTGTTCCTGACTATCTGAATATAATAAATAGTTCCAGTTTATAAAAAACAATAACCGGAACAGGATACCACCTCAGTCTCTCTCCTAACACATCAGTATTATTCACCCTTTCCTCTATATTCAATCGCCTTTCGAATACCGTCCACACCGTCGCCGAGAACACTAAGCTGCGAAACAAGCAGGCCTACCTGATTGTCTCCTGCGCCTCTAAACTTCTGGTTTTTCTGGAACGTTTGTTTTATGACATTCCACCGCGCCTCTTCTTCTTCCGTTAACCAATTATTAATAGCCTTAAACTTAAGAAGGTTGGCTTCAGCGTCAGTGGTAAGGGTTTGCGACTCGTTGTTATAGTGCGTCCGGATCAAAGTTACTAGCTCCTCGTCATTCATAACCGGAACTACCTGTTCTGCCATTTTATTCATGTTCCGGTATGAACCTTGCATCTTAAAGGCTGGCTCCTCACGGTAATCGTCAGACTGAGAGGCAGAATAAATATATTGAAGGTTTACTTTCAACACAGCCTCCCTTACAGCAAACAGCTTTTTAAGGACAGAAACAATTTCACTAATTTCTTCTGGAGAATAGTTTCCTTCAAAGCTTAGGTCGTCCCGGTCACCGTTTTCGGCTAGTTGCATAAAGGTATAAATATCCTTCGCACTACGATTTGACAGTTTATTCAGCGTAGTGTTAGAGGTCATACTATTTTCAATATAACTCAACCTGAATGCTTCAGCTTTATCGCCAATAATATCACCAAGGTTATATGTATCAGCCCTGTTGGCAAGCATGTCAGGGATACGGAACTTCTCACCCGTTTCAGTATATGGGTTACCCGCCATTACCACACAGACCTTCTTACCCCTAAAATCATAAGTTTTTGACCTACCTTTGTACACGCCTTCAATCCTACGTTGGGCATCGCAAAGGGAAATGAACTTTTGCAGGAACTCAGCACTACAATGCTGAATGTCATCAACATAAATCATGACATTATCGCCCATTTCAAAAGCTAAATTAAGCTTTTCTATTTCCTCACGTGCTCCTGCATTTGGAGCTTCGACTGGATCGAGGGAGGTAACCCTATTGCCAAGAGCCGGTCCGTTTATTTTCATGAAAATAATACCCAATCGACTGGCAATGTACTCCATAAGCGTGGTCTTTCCATAACCCGGAGGCGATACCAGCAAAAGCATACCGGAATTGTCTGTACGTTTGTTATCGCCGGCGGCACCCAATTGTTTAGCAAAATTAGCCCCTATTAAAGGAAGGTATACTTCATCAATAAGTCTGTTACGCACAAAAGAACTCATGACTTTTGGCAGGAACTCCTGCAACCTTAGGCTGGCTTTCTTTTCATCAACCGCCTTGTTCTTGGCCTTAATATACCTTTCGAAAAGCGGCACAGTATGAGATTCATAATGCCGCATTTTATTAAGGAACTTGTTATAATGTAAGTGGTATTTTCCGTCTTCCACTACAGCGTGGTTACCGGAGAAACCTTCAAGGGTTACCTGTAGAGAAGCCTTAACAATATTCCATTGCTCATCTTTATTTAGCAACAACAAAGTAGCTTCGTCCGCAAATTCTTTAAGCTGCTCCTGACCTTCTTTGTTCTTTATAAAAGCATGTAACCAGTTACGGGCTAGTATGAACTGCTCTTCACAATTGTCTTTCAGCATTTCCAAAGACGACTCCAGCAATTCTTTGGTCCGGCTTTTTTCGAGATACTGGGTAAAGTTTTTATAAAGTACCTCGGCCTCATGGCTAAGTATAAAGGTATTGCTTCGTACCAATTCATCAAAAAGATAAGCCGCCACCTGAGCACATGAAACTTCTGCAAAAAGCTCGTTTTTAGCAAGTACAGCTTTCACCTCCGCTTCAAGGTCTGCACGGACCTCGCTGAAAGAACCAGGGTCAGGGAAGACTTTCAATATGATACCTGTTCCTTTAAGTCGTTTATCCAAAATTGCACGCCTCTCTACACCAAAGGCATAATTCCAACAGAAATATCCACAAGCCCTGGTAAGTGGATCATAGCGAAGCAAGTCAGAATTGTGGTCCAGCTCAAGAAGTGACTTTAGCAGAAGGGCAGCATCTTTGTCATGCACCCCTTTTACATACGCTTCTGCATATCTTGGTGCCATATACTGCTGCACATAAGCCTGTAGGTCAGGAATGGTCAGCATATATAAATGATCTTTACTTTCCCCTCTTCCAGCCACTGCGTCTGTATAGATTTTATAGGCAAGATACTCTCCTCTATAAACTTGTTGATTCTCTGAAACAACGGTTTGCTCCCAAACTTCTCTGGTACCAGCCAGTCTTTCATCTTCCACTTTTTCAAAAAAGCCCGTTCCGGTTAAGTGATAAAACAATTCCTGGTTACGGTTGACAATGGTTAAATCGAGTGCTTGGGTATTAACAGAGAAATGATGATCTCCAAACTTAACCAAGTTGGCCCCTGCCACAAAAATATCCTGCTTATCCCGCAGTTGCCTTAAGGCTTCTTCTCTTAAATTTTTCAGCTTACCCTGAAGTTCATCCGCTTTTACAGAGTCATTCAGTTGCTGAAGCTCTTTTATGATATCTCGCACTTTGTCGATCATCATATCAGAGGCAAAGTAACCATTGATATCTTTGGTATCCTCAAAACGGGCCACCCGGTTCTGAATACCTTTCAAAATCCGGTCAGCAGAGGACATTAACGTGTTGGCCCTATTGTTTCGGGCTTCAACAATGTTGAGTTTCCGGTTTTCAAATGCCTCGTATACTTCTTCCCGCTTTTCAGTAATGTTAGTAATGAATTCATCAAAGTCAGAAAACTTTGCTTCTAATTCTTCCAACTGGACCATTAAGCGGGTAAGGTATTCCTCGCATTTTTCGGGTGTGTCGCACAGATCAAGATAGTTTACGATGGCCTGCTCAACCAAGCGTATTTGCGCATGAAACTCTGCGGTGCTTTCCCCTTTCCTAAAACCAGACCTAATATTTCCTGCCCTTGATTTGAGTTGGTTTAAGTCTGAGAAAATAAGGGAAATATTGTCAATAATACGGGTTGTTTCTGTGGCGTCCTCAATTTTAAGGTTAGAAACGGTATCTATAAGCATTTCCAACCCGGCAGAAATATCATTAAGTTCTTCAATCCTTTCAGAAACCTCTGCAACCCTAGTGGCCTTTTCAATGCCTTCCTTCTGCTCTTCCAGCTTGGTATGATAAGGCGTAAGCGATGATTCGTCGAGCAAGAACCGTACGCACCTTTCAGAAACCTTTTCAGCTTCTTTCTCCAGCTCTTTTTCCAGCCCTTCTATAAATTTAGTATCGGCATACCTCAGGTCTTTCAAAGAAATAACCTCTCCCCGTAGCCCCCTAATTTTTGACAGAACCCCCACAAATGCATCAATATCTTCAAAACGTTCCCTACTAATAACCCGCAGCACTTCTTTAACCTCTACAGCATATTTCTCTGTCTGTTGTCGGGTGTTTTGCTTAATCCGCTGGACTTTCTGAAATTCATCGATAGCAGAGGAGGCAGTATTTCGGACAACAGTTAAAGCTGCTGCCAAATTAAAGGCCGCTTCTTCCCTGATCCAAAAATAAGAATCTGTAATATCGCCCGCCAGTTTAACTATATCATAATACAAGTTTGCATAAGATTCATCATCTTTCTGCAAAAGGTTGAGAAGCTCGGTACATTCCGCCATAGCGCGGACAATATCCTTATTGCCAATCTTGAACAGGTAACAGTCCGACTGAACAGGAGGAACATAATCTGGGCTTACAAACGGTGTCTGCCATATTTGAATGGTATGATGTTTTGTAGCATTGCTTTGGTCTGTAAAATAAATCAGCTCGCCATCAGGAAAAAATGAATAACCGTGACATACAATTAGGTTTTCCACATGCTGATTTATAAGGTTGTACGGCAGCATAATATAAGCGCCGTAATCCATGCTATAAAACACATACATAAAATCCTCTCCATTGGGAGAAGCTATCATTTTTTCGAAAAGAAGCCCCTGAACTTCGTTCTCGAACAGCTTATATTCACCTGTCTGGAGATAGTATCCCTTAGAAAATATAATACCATGGTTGTCCGGTAGCAGCACGCAGGAATCCTTTATAGCGTCTATCCTTTTTGCCTGCTTGATTCTATGGTTATATACTATATACCGGAATTCTTTTTCCCTAAAAGGTTTAATTTTTAGAAGAATAATGTTGTCAAGATCAGCATAGTAAATTTCAGCATCATCAAGTTTCTGGTCCCTATCCTCTACTGGCTCGGAAAGAATACCTTCGCCATTGTCGGTATTATCTTCAACCTTAATAGTCAAATCGCCACCCACCGTTTCTATAAATACCTTGTCCAACACAGAAACATGCGGATGTTTTCCACTCCTATGGCTGTCCCTGGTAGTCCTTACCCATTCAAACTCAAACTGAGGAGGAAATTTAAACTCATGATCGCTGCGGTTGCCCTGGTATTGAAAGGCATTTTCAGCAATAAGCCATTTAAAAGTTTTTATGTCCCCTTTATTTTTCCCTACACGAAAAACCATGTACAGAAAAGGTCCTATGACAGCAAACTTCTCAAAAACGGTATTTTTATAATATTTATAAAGGTCTCTGAAGTCGCTTTCAAATGTGCTATCATTGATCAGTTCAAGCCCTGCATCATGAAAAGAATTGTCATTAAACTCATACACATTAAAAACATCGCTTACCTCCATTTCAGATTTAAGTCCCAAGTGGACATTATATCCAAAAAGCAAGTGATGCCCCACAGAAATCATGTCGCGGGCAACGCAGTTGTTTTCGGTAGTAACTCTTTCATTTCCGATGATACGGCTTTCGACTGAACCGAAAACAGATTTCCGCTCTTCGTTCAGCTTGCCAAGCCTTGACTTCAAGTCGTTCGCAGCCGTATCCAATCGGTTTCTGAGGATCCGGTAAGCTCCGGCGTCTATATTGTTATTGTTCTTTTCTGCTTCTGCTGAAGGGTTTTTATCTTCTGCCATGGAAGGGTGAAAGTTTAATTCCGGAAAATATTTATGATCAGGGACAATTAACCTGGATATGTATTAGATTTCGTTATGAGGGCAAAAGAACAAAAAATCAGCGTATTTTATTTGCAAAGCATAGTGGTTCTATGGTTAAAAACCAAATACGAGCTAAGCGTCTGATTTGAAGTTATTTTGACACGAAACAGAAAGTTCTAATGCATATTTCAGGATTAATATACACTCCGGCACTAAAAGCCCCGGAGTGTCTTTGATCCGGAAGGAGCAATAAAGCTATTACAATGACAAAAGCTTTTACATCAAAACATCAGCATTACCGCAATAATACGCTGGATTACTGTGTTTTTGCCCCATAGTAAGGCTTATCGCACCATTCGGACCAAATAATTTTTTATGCAAACCTGAAATACGTAATAGAACTTTCTATTAGGTATTTCAGGTTAGAGCTACTAGTTTTCTTTGGCAACAGAAGCTCCGTTAAGCCCAAGAGATGAAACTGTTTTGTTGGCCAGTCCAGCTTTCTGCGCATCACCGAGCAAGGCAGACAGAGAAGCTTTAAAGTCAGGGTCAACAGTCTGAGCCATCAGCTTTCCGAAGAATGCGGTAATAGTCAGGTTTTTCACATCTTCTATGGAAATAGCATTGGAAGTCATAAACTCCTGGATCCTCTGAATGATATTTCCTTTACTTCCATCGCCCAACAATGCCTTCTTCACATCTCCGGCAACGATGCTGTTTTGAACAAATGAATCTACAGATTTACCAGAAGTAATAGAGCCAATGATCTTGTCAAAGAACATAGTCTCACCACCAACGATATCAATTTTGGCAGCCCTAAGCGCCTCTCCGATAACCTTAGCCTGAGCATCAGCAATATCCTTATTGATACTGATCTGAGCCAATTCGATTTCTTTTTGTTTTTCAAGGTTAAGCCTGAATTCTTCGTGCTCTTTGCCAACACCGTCTAGCTTCTTCATAGCACTTGCTTTCTCTTCGATACCTTTGGCTTCGGCCACCATTTTCTTGTTTAGCACACTTGCTTCTGCCATACCCTTCTTCTCTTCTGCCGTAGCTTTTGCTTCGATGCCCCTTGCTTCTGCCAAAGCTTTCTTTTCCATAATATTGGCTTCAGCAGCACCTTGTTTCTCAATAGCGTTAGCTTTCGCCTCAATTACTTTCACTTCTGCCATTCCAGCAGTTGATTCTTCCACGATAGTCGCTTCTGCCAATTGTCTTCTAGCTTCAGCTTGTTTCTCAGAAGCTTTCTGATCTGCTTCTGCTTCTATCAGTTGTTGCTGAGACTTAAGTTCAGCAGATAGCTTGTGCGCTTCGGCTTGCTTGATCTCTTTCAACTTCTGCTCCTCAGCCTCTGTCAATGCAAGTGTAAGGGCAACTTCTTTCTGCCTAGTTGCTTCAGCAAGCGCTTTAGTGTCTTTAATTTTCTCTTCTTGTTCTACCACTGTCTTCTCAAGCATAACACGCTCGCGGATCACATCCTGCATGTTTTTCTTCTCTTCTTCCAGCGTTTTGTCTTTTTCTATCTGAGCTAGAGACACCAGTTTTTCTCTTTCGGTTGCTTCCAACATCTTATCTTTCTCTACCCTTTCGGTCTCAATAGCCTCTGTTCTTTCTTTGCTCTTAGCTGCCACAATCACCTGTCTCTTCTTATTCTCCTCGGCAATGGCCACTTCTTCTTCAGACCTGATCCTTGCAAGTTCAGATTTTTGCTTTTCTTCAGACTGTACTTTATCAGCTTCTGCTCTTTCACGAGACTTTATGATAGAGATTTCACGCTGTTGCCTTTCTTCACTTTCAGTCAGCTGTCTGTTAAGTTCAAGAATAGCTTCCTGTGCCTCTACATCTTGCTTTTTAATAACCTTCTCTTCGTCCCTCTTAATCTGGTTTGCCAGCACTTTCTGCTCAGCAGTTATCTCTGTAATTTTTTTGATACCGCGAGAGTCAAGAACATTATCTGCTTTCAAGAACTCCATAGACGTCTGCTCCAAATAGTCAATGGCGCAATCATCTAGATGATATCCGTTAAGTTCAGTACCTATGATATCAAGTATTTCCTGCTTAAACCTATCACGGTCAGAATAAAGGTCCACAAAATCAAACCTTCTTCCGACAGTTTTAAGTGCCTCAGAAAACTTAGCATCAAAAATTGCAATTAGCGTTTCCCTGTGCGAAGCCCTGTCACAACCAATGGTTTGCGCTACTTTAATAACGTCTTCCACCGCCTTATTTACCCTTACAAAAAAGGCCACTTTAATGTCTGCCCTTATGTTGTCTTTACAGATAAGGCCGTCTTTGCCCATCCTGCCAATTTCCAGCATTTTCAACGAAACATCCATAATTTCCTTCTTATGAAGGACAGGGATGACGAACATGGCCGTAAAGCTGACCTTTGTACCACCAGCCCCAGTACGGACAATAGCTTTGCCCTGAGGCATTTTGTGGTACCATTTTACGGCAAGTGCTACTGCCATAAAAAAGAAAAACACCACCGCCAGTATGGTGGTTAGAATTACACTTTCAAACATAACTTTAGTAATTGATTAGTAAATATGTTGCGGTTTTAAGATTGCATTGTTTCAACATAAGGTTCGGCCAAGTAAACCCCGTTTTCTCCTACCTCAATAAGCAAAGCTGTATCGCCCCTAGACAAGGAATTTCCAGCAGTAGCCCTGATATTCACCCTGAAGCTATTACCGTTTTCGTTTATCTCTCCCTGCCCCATGCGCCCCTCTGACGAACCAATAATTACGGTACAAACAGATCCAGAAAAGTCTACCACCTGCGCCTCTTGACTTTTCAGTTTACTGTAAAGCTTTGATACAGGCTTGACGAAAATTTTAGTTAATAAAAGGCTGACAATAATATTAGGCACATATACCAAAAGTGCGATCAGCATAAATTCATTGTGCAAGTAATGGTTTGTCAGCAATGAGCCTGCCCAGAAGAAAAGGGCAAAAAAACTGATGACAATTGTCACAGGAGCATCTCCGAAATGAAAAAATTCAGCGGCAGATGAAACCATTCCACCAGAGCCGGTATCTGTACCTCCTTTGCCTGATTCGATATCTCCAGTATCAAACATTTCGAGATCAAAAAGTCCTAAAAAATTAACAATCCAATAGCAGAGGACGATTATGAGTATAAATGTACCCGGCAAATTGACCGGTTTAAGTGATTCTGAGAATATTTCTAACATCGCTAAATAAAGAAGCCCTAAATTAATAAAAAGCAAAATATGCGCAAACAGAACGAGGATTTTTATTTGTTGACCTACTGTAACGCAAGGCAAATCGAACTTTTGAGCGATGATTTATACGGCAACCAAAACCTTTTGTTCAAAAAATTTAACAGGAATAGAAAATATTTTTTTGAGCTAAAAAACTTTTTTCAACCCCTCCAAGGGTTGATAACCACTTGAAGGGGGGAGTGGAGCTTAAATGCCCTTTTAGGGACAATATAATTATAGACAAAATAGGTGTTGCCAAGAAAATTCTTAAAGAAAATAATATCCCCATTTTTACCTATAAGGTACCGTTTTCTTATTGCGCCCCTTCGGGGTTTTAAAAAGGCTGTTGTCTATTGCCCATTGTTATATATTGCGCACCGTTGGCGCTATAATTGATTTTAAATGACAGAAAATGTTTCCTTTTTTTGCTGCTCGGCTTAATATGTTGCCCATCTTAATTAGCTAAAATGTTGGGTGCTGCCTAGGCGGGATGGTTTGTTGGTGAAAACACCAACAAGAGGGAGGAGGGAAATTAAACAACTTTTACCAGTCCCGATAGGGACGGAATATCGGTAGAAAGAGTCTGAAATCAGCATTTAGCCCCGATAGGGGCGGAACAAAAACACCTCAATAGATAGGCAAAAAGGCCACAGTATACAATGAGGTTATGGAATATTATATATGGCTGCACCGTTGGCGTTAATGGCTTTAAATGCAAGAAATCATTCCCCTCTTTTTGCTCGGGCTTTATATGCTGCCCATCTTTTCATAGCTAAAATGTTGGGTGCAGCCTTTGCGGGAAGGTTTGTTGGTGAAAACACCAACAAGAGGTGGGGTGGGGGCTGTTAATAATACCACAATAACGTTAACATTTGCCTCACGCAAAGGGTTAATATAAAAAGACTAATCACTATGAATATATTGAAATTCAAGACCAATATAGACAATGAAAAAGACCTTGCAAAAGTATCAACAGCGCTAGACAAAGAGGAGTTGATAAGCAAGTGGAAGCTCGATTTGGAAAGTGAAGAAAACATCCTTAGTGTATCAGGAGAAGAAATTACTCCTGATGTGATTATAAAAATATTTCGTGAAACAGGGTACGAAGCTGAAAACTTACGCATTATAGCCATAGGCGGCCATGACCTATAAGTCCACTAGGTAACGAGAGGGCTCTTTAGCCAAACTTTACGCATAAAACTAATAAAAACATGTTATCGGAGTCCGTATATAAACGGGCTCTACTTTTTTAAAACTATAGCAACAACTACCCCATATTAATCCTAAAAGTAGCCATTCATTAACAGCAACGCTCTTCCTTGCAATCCACTGACGATAAACAAAGTATAGAAATTAAAATTCTATTAAAACCGTCTATCCAACTATACAATTTCAATAAAAAAATAAATATTTACTAGCTTAACAAAATTATCAAACAACGGCGTTAGCATTTAAAAAAAACACCATCTCAAAATAAAATGAAACCGTATATGCGGGCATACAAAGGCAGTCGCCTCCTTGCCCAAAAGCTTTCTGCTTTACTACAAAAAAGTATTTTTAACAAACCATAGCACCATAGATACGCAACCAACACAATGAGGGGCAACAATGTAAAAAAGTGCATCCTAGGCACTTTGCTAAGCTTATGCAGTGCAGCAGCTATAGCCCAATCCGATACTGTTTATTTGGACAGTAGAATAGTAGACAGTCTATACATTTACGAAGTAGAAGAAAGAAAAGAACCGGCCAAAATACTGCATGCCGAGCCTCTTTACATAGACCTTATTCGTGACCTGGGCGCACGCAAAGGTGAAAAGGAATGGAACGTGGCCTTTGGTATGACAGATAATGTTTCTTACGACGAATATGAAGCACTCGTAGAATATGAATGGGCGCCTTTTGACCGAGTGGGTTTTGAAATAGAAGTGCCATTTACCATTATCGGCTCATACAAAAACGGGCAAAGGGCAAGTGACGCCCCTGGGTCCAAAATCAACGGGCTTAAAACGGCTGTTCAATGGACTTTTTTAGTGAATGAAAAATGGAAGACCTCAATGGCTTTAGGGTATATTAACGAGGTCGAATTTAACACATTTCGTGAGTTTGGCAATCCACTGCTCACCGGCAATGTTTATAACCCGTTTTTCATTGCAGCAAAACGTTGGGGCATGAATTACCATACGCTTGTGTACACAGGCCCAATGGTCTATCAACACTTTGGCGACCCGCACCTACATGCTCATTATCATGTAAATACGAACTTACATTATATGTTGCCTGGAACTAGAAACTTTATTGGTATAGAGTTTAATAAGATTTGGCAACCAGGCGACTTTGATATGACCATAAGGCCACAAATGAGGTTGGGAATTACGGACAACTTCCTAATAGGTATCGTTGCTGGCATTCCTGCTTTCAGAGAAAACGAACGAATGAGTATGTTTACCCGTATAATATGGGAACCTGGGCACAAGCACCGCCATCACAAGGTGATCAAGCATGGGTAGACAAAGCAGATAAAGGAGCTAATCACTGGCTCCTTTTTTATTCCTTTAGCCTAAGTTGTGCCGATAAATTTCATCATTAGGAGCAAAACAACAAGAGGTCAGCACTTTGAGGTCGCAAAGCATAGCAACGCTATGGTTAAGATAAAATGTGAAAGACGCGACTGATTTGAAGTTATTCAGGTTAACATACCCAGCCTTATCTACCTTTTAGGAATTGAAAAATGAAACTTTGTTTCATTCCCATAAACACTTTCTACCCAAACTTCTCCCCCATTTTGCTCCACAAGCTGTTTTACAATCGACAGGCCAATACCATGACTATCCTTCACCTGACCTTCATGCGCTTTCTCAAAAAGTTCAAAGACTTTAGGAAGTTTGTCCTCGGGAATCCCTGACCCATTATCAGTCACGCATATCATATAATAAGCTTCAGCTTCTTTACAAGAGACAGTAATTAAAGGAGACTTCTTGTCCATGTATTTTATAGAATTACCAATAAGATTCTGAAAAATTTGAACAATAGAACTCTTCTGGTACTTTACAACAGGCAAGTTATGCTGAATAAAAATATGGAAATGAGGTGGAGGGTCAAGCGTCCGTACAGCCTTTTGCGCTTCTTGATACAAGTCTACCAGCTCTTTGTCCTTAATCTCATCCTTCGCCGCCTGAAGCAGGTTAGTTATAATGTCTTTCATATCATGAACCTTAGCTTCCATCATTCCTAGCATCTCTACCCCTTCTTGGTCGAGTGCTTTTCCTTGATAGTCTGCTTTGACCATACTTGCCAAACCTTCTATATTACTTAAAGGAGCTTTTAGATCGTGAGAAATAAGGTAGGCATATTTGTCAAGTTTTTGATTCACATAAATAAGTTTTTCGTTCGTTTTGGAAAGCTCCTTTGTCCTATCTTTTACCCTTTCCTCAAGTTCATGGTTTATTTTTTCAAGATTCTGCTGATACTCCTTTCTTGCTGTTACATCATCAAATGAAGCAATAACCCCATCACCTTCTTTAATGATATTTGATTTAAACCATGCATTGATTTCATTTTTATCATACAAAAACTCGACAGTGCGGGATACACCAGTCTTAACGGTTTCAACATAAGCATCAAAAACCCCATTTTCTTTTAATAAAGGGAAGAGTTCACCAATCTTCTTCCCTAAAACATCTTCTCTTTTCCTCTTTATATGCGCTTCAGAGGCTTTATTAACCAACTGATAAGTAAAATCAACTATATTCCCATCCTGATCACGGACACTTTTAAGTTTTATAATACCATGAAGAGAAGATTCAAATATCTTTTCAAACATATTTTGCGCTTCTACCAGCTTTTTTTCCATCTTAAACCTTTCAGACACATCCCGAATGGTAGAAATTATAAAAAGTGCGCCCCCCTTAACATGTACTGGACTCAAACTAATTTCAACCTTCACCTCTGAGCCATCTTTTTTCCTGCCGACCAGATTACGACCAGGATGTCCCATCGGCCTTATTACTGGGTTATTTATGTATACATTTCTCTCTTCTACGTGTTTCTCATGGACATTTTTGGGAATAAGGGTTTCAATTTTTTGCCCAAGCAGCTCTTCTCTCGAGTACTGAAAAAGGTTTTCAGTTTGTTGATTAACCAATACTATTTCACCACTACCGTCAATAATTATTATTGCATCAGGGCCAAATTCTAAAAAATGCTTAAAATTTTCTTCAGAATACATAAAAATCTGTTTTTCCTCATTCCTGTCGAAGACAATAACTTCATAACCGCAACGCCCACAAATAGTTTTTCCAAACCACTCCAAAAAAATTGCCCAATCAAGACAAATGGATCAAATAAAATCACCGGAACCTCATAGGCGAAATTTTATTTTGAACAATGTGGAATATTATTGCATATACAAAACATTATTTGTAAATTTACACATCAACAAAACAAAATTCCGAACATGAAAGATTTGCCACTAACAAAAGCAGGGAGCCTCAAATCCCGCTACCCTGCAGGTATATTCATTAACGAGTATAGGAATCTATTCGGCTATTGTTGTTGTTCTATATGTTGAGACCCTAAGGTATAGCGTCAATTTTTAAACACTTTCTTTTTTTAGAACAAACTCCTATAAAAAATGATAACTACAGATATATGCATAATAGGGGCTGGCCCCGTTGGTTTATTTGCCGTGTTTGAAGCAGGGCTTCTGAAAATGCGCTGCCATTTGGTAGATGTCCTTCCACAAGTGGGTGGTCAGCTTTCTGAAATATACCCTAAAAAGCCTATCTACGACATCCCTGGTTTTCCAGAAGTAAAGGCGCAGGAGTTAGTAGACAATCTGATGAAACAGATCGAACCATTTAAACCGACTTTCACCCTAGGAGAAAGGGTAAACGCGCTGGAAAAGCAAGAAGATGGTTCCTTCATACTAACTACTTCTGACAATACCACTATCCATACAAAAGTAGTGGTAATAGCCGCAGGGCTTGGGTGCTTTGAACCAAGAAAGCCAGCCATTGAAAACTTGGACAGGTTTGAAGGCAAAGGTGTTTCGTACATGGTTAAAGATCCGGAGCAGTACAGAAACAAAAAGCTAGTAATCGCAGGAGGCGGCGACTCTGCACTAGACTGGACAATTTTCCTTTCTGATGTGGCAGAAAAAGTAACGCTTATTCACAGAAACGAAACCTTCCGTGGCGCACCAGACTCTGCTGAAAAAGTATTTGAGTTAGCAAAATCAGGAAAAATTGACCTGCTGCTAAGCAGCAACCTAAAAGCGTTGGACGGTAACGGTGTTTTGAGCTCTGTTTCAGTGGTAGGCAAAGACAAAGCGATAAAAGAATTGCAGGCAGACCACCTCATCCCGCTGTTTGGTTTAAGCCCTAAATTAGGCCCTATGGCCGACTGGGGGCTGAACATTGACAAGTGCGCCATTGAGGTAGACACTTTTGACTATAGCACCAACATTCCTGGCGTGTTTGCCATTGGTGACATCAACACCTATCCGGGCAAACTGAAATTGATCCTATGTGGTTTCCATGAGGCGGCTCTAATGGCTCAGAGTGCCTTTAAATTTGTTTACCCTGACAAAAAACTGAGTTTTAAATACACAACAGTAAACGGTGTCAATACATTCTAAAACCAGGCAATATGATCACTTTTGAAGTAGAAGACAGAGACGGAAACGTCCAGAATGTAGAAGTCCCAGAAGATATAAACCTGAGCCTGATGGAAGTATTAAAGGCCTCAGAATATAATATTTTGGCCACCTGCGGAGGCATGGCTTTGTGTGCCACTTGTCATGTGGAGGCACAGGGCGCAGGGGACTTAGGAGAACCTGGCGATGAGGAGCTGGACATGTTGGACACTTTGCCTGATGCAAGTCCTGATAGCCGCCTGTCCTGTCAAATCCGCATATCTCCAGAACTGAACGGCATGCGCTTTAAGCTTATGGCCGAACAGGAAGAGTAAAAAGGTTTATTTTTTCAACAGTTTACCTATCAAAAAAAGGCTTCTTATACTAAAGAAGCCTTTTTTTAAGCCCCAGAATTAATCTAGAGGCTTATAGAACCTACTACTAATACATTTTCAATAAACCAGATCACATAAAGCCTCAAAACAAAATCAACTTTAGTAAACCAGTATTGCCATATATACCATATACATTAGTCTTCCTCTTCTTTAACTTCTATGGTAATAAAAAAGCTGTGATAGATCTTAGTAGAGCCTTCCCATCTAATAACTTCGAACACCATTTTCTCTTCGCCAGAAAATCCCGCAGCCGGTTTATAATAATATACGGCTTCATTGTCCTCTATTCTAACTTCACTGATCTCATAATGCTCTGCCTGCTCTACAATACGCATAGCATCACCTTCCCCTACAACTCCTGTGGCATAACGATATGTTTCTCCTGCATAAACAACGGCATGGCCACCAGTGCCCCTTTCCACTACACCTTCTTTCTTACAGCTTACTAGGACAAACACAAAAAATAGAATTATTAAATGCTTCATATGGCTATATGAATTGTTACAAAAAAATACCTTTACAAGAAAAGTAAACTCTCCACCATACCGCAAGCAATATCAAATTGTTACTCCACCGCATTTTTTATCGTAACAAAAAAGCCCCTGAATACTTCCAGAGGCTTTTAAATCACTTATAGTAATAAACTCTATCAAATATTATCCTTCAAAATCACATCATGTGCCCCGCCTTCAATAATAGATGTAGACGAAACTAAGGTTATTTTTGCTTTTTCCTGCAGTTCGGGAATTGTGATAGCACCGCAACTGCACATAGTAGATTTAATTTTTCCTAAGGTAATATCAAGGTTATCTTTAAGTTTACCTGCGTAAGGTACGTAGCTATCCACGCCCTCCTCAAATTTAAGACCTTCTTTTCCCCCTGCATCATAGCGCTGCCAGTTACGGGCACGGTTCGATCCCTCACCCCAGTATTCTTTTACATAATTATTACCGACTTTTAATTTTTTAGTTGGGCTCTCGTCAAAACGCGCAAAATAGCGGCCCATCATTAAGAAATCAGCACCCATAGCAAGGGCAAGCACCATGTGGTAGTCCTGAACAATACCCCCATCACTACAAAGTGGAACATAGATACCTGTTTCCTTGAAATACTCATCCCTTGCTTGAGCAACTTCCACAATAGCCGTAGCCTGCCCTCTTCCAATACCTTTTTGTTCCCTTGTAATACATATGGACCCCCCTCCGATACCAACTTTTATAAAATCCGCACCAGCTTCTACCAGATAAAGAAAACCTTCTTTGTCTACTACATTACCACCGCCTATCTTTACCTCTTCGCCATATTTTTCTTTAATATACTTTATGGTTTCACTCTGATATTCCGAAAACCCATCAGAAGAATCAACACACAGCACATCGGCTCCCGCCTCTATTAAAGCAGCAACCCTTTCTTCATAATCTCTGGTATTGATACCAGCACCAACCATCAGTTTCTTATTGCTATCAGAAAGCTCAAGAGGGTGTTCTTTATGATTTTCATAGTCCTTTCTGAACACCAAGTACCTTAAATTTTGTTTATCATCAATAATAGGTATACTGTTCAGTTTATTATCCCAGATCAAGTCATTTGCTTCACGAAGCGTCATACCCAACTTGCCGTAAACCAGACGTGAAAAAGGCGTCATAAAATCTTTGATTTTCTTATCTGGCTTGTCCCGTCCCTCTCTATAGTCTCTGCTCGTAACAATACCCAGCAGCTTTCCATGCGAGGATCCGTCTTCCGTAATACCTACCGTAGAGTAGCCGGTTTTCGCTTTCAGCGCCACCACATCCTTTAGTGTATGCTCAGGGGTCAAATTGGCATCACTAATTACAAATCCTGCCTTAAACTTTTTGACCCTCCTAACCATTTCTGCCTGCCGCTCTATGGTTTGTGAGCCATACACAAACGACATCCCCCCGTTCCTTGCTAGCGCAATGGCCATTTGGTCATCAGACACCGATTGCATGATGGCCGACACAAATGGAATATTTAACTGAATCGGAGGTTCTTCTCCCTTCTTATACTTCACTACAGGTGTTTTCAGAGACACATTATCTGGAATACATTCCTTTGTGGTCAAACCAGGTATCAACAAATATTCGCTAAACGTTCTGGAAATATCATTTAAGAAGCGGGCCATTTTTATCTTGTTTTGATGAATAGCATTTAATATTCAAAATTATGAGTTTTTCTGTTAACAGAATAGTCCCAGTAGGATATTTCTGCAATTAAAGACAAATATTCTCCAAAGTACTATAAAAAGAATAGATTTAGGGGCTTCCCTTCGGTCGGGCTATCCGCTATACTCCTCGCCCTCCTATCGTCGGGACTGCGGGGTGCCGCTTCTATCCCTAAGCCAAAAAGCAAGTGTCCATTAACCTCTATTGGCGTAAACAACTCTTTACACAAAAACACATTAAAAAAAGAGGGAAATCCCCTCCTCATGCTACACAAGTTTAAGGTTTTATTAAGATTCTCCTACCAAATAATCCGTTAAGCTCTGCCATTGAATTTTCTGGAAAGCCATCCAGCCACCCTCAGAAATAAGTGTATTGGTAACTTTCCTGTCTCCGGACTCTTCGTCACGGTTGTTGATATATTCGTCCCTTCCAATTTCATAGGCAGAAAGTAGCTTCTCTTTCAATGTAACACGAAAAGAACTGCTTGCATCACTCGTAAAAAAATGATCTACCACTTCCTGATGCTCTTTATTTAGAGGACTGTGCGAAGGGTGTACTTTAAACTCTGCGACAAAATCCTCTTCGTAAACCTCATTTACCCTAACCCAGTTTTCAGGAAAAGGGCCAGGCAGTTCAACTTTAACAAAACATCCTAGCTCTAAATGATCTGTAGGTTTACCATCTGGGTCATACAAAGAAAATTTGGCCGTAGTAAGTCCACCTATATCACTCCAACCGTTAACATCAAATAACTTATCAACGGCTTGCCTATAGGCTTCTTCCGCCTCTTCTGCATAATCAAAGGCTTTCCTGCTATAATATATAGCGCTTCTCCCTTCTTCCCCCTGTAAAACCTGGCTTTCCCTTTCTACAACTTCTTTCAACTTTTCATCCACCTTCATAGTCTTCCGCTTTTAAATAAAAACAACAAGAGAAGCTTTTGCGTTCTCTTAACGACCTCCTAACCATACCTACAGCAGCCTATGAACAATAAGACAAAAAATTCATGTTTATGAAATAAAGATTAAAAAACCGATATATTATGGGAACTAAAAATAAAGAAAACCAGAACCGTCCGTCACATGCACCGGGAGCAGGCATGGAAAAAATAGACATGGTCAAAAAGAAAAAATATAGAGAAGAAGCTGGCAACCCAGGAGATGTGTCAAACGCAGCCGGTGCCAAAAATAAGAACAAAGGAGGAGGTGATCATTATAAATATGGTTCAGGCCCTGTTTCTGACAAGAAGATAAATAAGGGGGATTAAACAACAACAATCATCTCTTAGAACATAACCCACAGCCTTGACATGCTTTATGTCAAGGCTATTTCAATTAAAAAAAAACTTGCCCCAGCGTAGGCACTTCTTTTTTACCCCGCTTTCCCCTCCCCCTCTTGTTGGTGTTTTTCACCAACAAGTAATATAAACCCCGGCCACTTATTTTAATGCATTTTTAATGAGCATAAAGCCCCCCCCCTTGTTGGTGTTTTTCACCAACAAGTAATACCCTAGAGAACATAAACCCCTAAACCCGCTTATTTTAATGCATTTTTAATGCGCTTAAAGAACCAATCCCACACCCATTAACGTTAATTCTCAAAAGTCAACAACTGCATCAAATGAAAAAGCTATATTTTTTACTGCTACTGATCCCAATATTAGGAGCATGTAACAGAAACATCTATTCCGACAAAGTTGCTGGAGCAGATTTTACAAACTATCGTACTTACGCATGGATCAAACATGAAGATGACGGGGAACCTCGTTCGATACTTCACGGAAACATACACCATGCCGCTAATAGGGAAATGCATAACCGCGGATTTAGGGGCGACAGCATAAATCCAGATCTTTTGTTGGACTTCAAGGTAAAAGTCAACAAAAGAAGAACCGTAGGCATGCAACCTATATGGGGAATGTCTCCATGGTGGGGTTGGGGCTGGGGGCCTCATTGGGGAGTCGCAGGTTATCACACATACCCTATACATTATCAACATGCGACTATCACTATCAATGCTATAGACCAGAAAACAAATAAAATTGTTTGGAGCGGCACCTATTCAGATGTAGTAGACAGCAGAACGTTTACAGGAAGAAATATTTCTAAAACCGTTCATAAGATTTTCAAAAGATTTCCTATCAGACAGACAGTACAGTATGTAAGTTAATGGCCTGCCTTAGTAAAAGCAAAATAAACAAAAGAGCCTTTGTCGGCTCTTTTGTTGTTTATAAATCATAGCCTCCTGTACAAGAAAGGCATTCATTGGCAAACCCATCATACTTATCAAAAGCAGGCCCCGGCTTGCCAAACAAGGTAATCACCAAATCCATACGGACAAGCTTTCCCGAATCCATTACCAAAAACTCCCCTTCACCAGGGATTTCCTGTTGTTCTTCAACTGCCCCCATTACCGAAAGTATGGCATCGTTTTCTCCAAAATAATTGATAGTTCCCGAGGCTTCCTGCTTAATTGCCTCTTCTACCATTTCCCTAAAGTCCCAAGGCACTGGCATGTAGCTCTCCATAGTTATATGTTTATCATAATTGAAATTCTACATTAGTGCGTCACCATCAACTCTGGGATGATTTTCTCGCCAAAAGCATCAATAAACTGCTCTTGCTTCTTATTGACATTATGAATAGAAAGTTCATAAAAGCCCATCTCCATATACTGATTTAACCAATCGATATGTCGCCCTGGGTCACTGGACATATTTACGTGTCCATGAAGCTCTTCCGGCTTCACATGCATGGCAGCCTGCTCAAATTGAAGAGGTGTCCTTAGTTCCGCAAGCATGTCACTCCCAAAAACATTTGTTTTCCATTGTTCATGTGCTCCTTTTACAGCCTCCTCGTCAGACTTGTCATAAGAGACCTGCACCTTTAGGACCATCGGCTTATTTTCTCCGCCATTGTTTTTCCACGCATCTACCACTTTTTGCAATTGCTGGACAGGTTGTGAAATGGTGATCATGCCATCAGCCCAGGTAGCCAGCCAAGCAGCTGTGTCCGGCGTAATGGCTGCCCCAATCAATGGAATTTTTCTTTGTGGAAGTGTGTAAAGCTTGGCCTCCTCCACTTTAATCACTCCATGACGCGTAACAGAATCGCCTCTCCATAAAGTTTCCATTATATCCGCTGCCTCTTTAAGCCTGTTGTTACGTTCTTCCCTGGCTGGCCAATGCTCTCCGTTAATAGCTTCATTCAACGCCTGACCGCTACCTATGGCCATCCAAAACCTATCAGGAAACATATTGTCCAGTGTGGCTGCAGCCTGAGCAATAATAGCTGGATGGTATCTGTACGCTGGGCAATTGACTACACCAAAATTCAAATCCGTTTGTGCCATAGCCGCTCCTAACCACGCCCAGGCAAACCCAGAGTGCCCTTGGTCATTGTTCCACGGGTGAAAATGATCAGAAGACAAAGCAAATTGAAAACCTGCTTCCTCAGCTTTCTTCACATACCTTAAAAGGTCTGCTGGCGAAAACTGCTCATGTGATATATGGTAACCTAGTTTCATCATTGTCTAATTATTTAAGAATGTTATTTTTTCTTTGTCCAGCACCTGGATCCAGCGATAGCCGTAACCGTTTAACTTTAGCTTGTTAAATAGAATTTCCTTGTCATATTTTTCATCAGAAAAAATTTCTACTGCCGATTTTAGCAGAAACCCGGTATCCACACTTACCTCAACCGGTTCTGGAGAAAGGTTATGGGCTACAACCACAGTAGCCTCTGGCATTTCGTAGATCAAAGCAACTGCACAGGAATCACTTACATTTAATATATCCCACGCACCCATTCCAATTACAGGGTTCTGCCGTCGCACTTTAACTAAGGAACAGAACCAGTTTAACAAAGAGCTTGGATCATTCTGTTGGTCATTGACGTTGATCTTCTCTGTACTATAATCACCAGACTCAATCACTGGCCGGTACAAGTCTTCAGGGTCAGCAGTTGAGAAGCCGCCACCTTTTACAGGAGACCACTGCATAGGAGTCCTTACACTTTCTCGCCCTTCAAGGCTGAGATTGTCGCCCATACCTATTTCTTCCCCATAACTTATCAATGGAGTACCAGGCATGCTGAACATAAGACTGTAAATTTGTCGGATCCTCGCATGATTGTTTTTTAGCATGGGAGGCAACCTTCTCCTAATACCATGCCCAAAAAGGCGCATATCTTCTTCCGGGGCAAAAGCATTCCAAACCTCCATTCGTTCATCATCGCTTAGAAGCTCCAGGTTAAGCTCGTCATGATGGCGAACAAAGTTTAACCAATGGGATTGTGCTATATCTTTGTATAGCTTTAAACCTTTAGCAACAGTTGCCCCTTCTTGTCTCGCAAAGGACAACATGATATGCTTATTAATGAGAAAGTTAAAAAGCATGTGTATTCGTTCTTTCCCCGACTCATTGTTGCCAAAGTATTTAGGAAGTTCATCAGGTCCCACACTCGCTTCACCAAGTAAAACAGCATTGGGATTACGGATATCAAGGAAAGCCCGCATCTCATCAAATAAAGTGTGGAGGTTTCCGAAATCGATATGGTCCACATCAGCGGGGTCTGTGACCACATGTGCCGCATCTATCCTGAAACCAGAAACGCCTAGCTTAAGCCAAAAATCCATAATCTTAAGGACTTCTTTTCGAACCCTTGGGTTGGCCAAATTTAAATCTGCCTGGTCTTTAAAATACCTGTGTAGGTAATAGGAATCCGTTGCCTCTGAATACTCCCAGATACTTTCTTGTATCCCTTTGAGCATTACTTTTTCTTTATTTTCCTTCGGCTCGTCTTCCCATATATAATAGTCTCTATACCGTGACTCCCTGGTGGCACTGGCATCTTTAAACCACGAATTTTCTACAGAAGTGTGGTTAATAACCAAATCCATAATAACCCTAATGCCTCTTTGGTCAGCTTCATGAATAAACTGAACAAAGTCCCCAAGGTTTCCCAGCGCCGGATCTACATTATAATAATCTGCTACATCATATCCATTGTCTATTTTAGGTGACGGGTGGAATGGCAACAACCATAAGCAATTTACCCCTAAGGAAGAAAGATAGTCGAGTTTACTGATAAGCCCTTGAAAATCTCCCATTCCATCCCCATCCGAATCACTGAAAACCTTTACATCAATGCCATAGACAACAGCACTTTTATACCATTGATTTACCATAAAACCTATTTTACATGCAACCCATGAATTAAATTAACTTTAATTAGTCTTGCCCAACCGAATTTAAGTAGCGGCATAAGCCATGGTTGTCATCAATGCATTTTCAGATTGGCGTGAATCTAACCGGGAGTGCTGCACAACTATTGGAACATCTGAAATAATAGTGCTTGCATAATCTTCGCCCCGAGGAATTGGCTCCGGATCATTTAAGTTGTTAAAACGAATATGCTCAACCCTTTTTGCCGGGACCGTATATTTATATGGCCCTACAGGGTCTTTACCTTTAAAGTATATCATGATTTCTACATGTGCATCTTGGTCACTGGTATTTAAGATGCAAGCCGTCTCATGACTTTCCATTTCTGGCTCCGGCCCTGTACTTTCATCAGGAATAAGCCCTTCTGCAATTGCCCAATGCGTTTTTCCCATTATATATTCCATAGTCTGTCGATCATCTGGTTTCTCATTAAAAAATAACCTGCCACCAATGACTATGTTTGATTTAAGAAAGCACTCTGATCATTCTAATCTTGTGAACTGCTAACCTAACTCATGTGTTTTTGCAGATAATTAAAGCAATAGATTTCGTCAATAGGGGCAATAGCAAATTCTCGTGCATATTCCAGGTTTAGAAATTAATGCTAGAATAATTTTTTAATTTTTTGTTACAAAATTCAGTTAAATAGTAAAATTTGTGAAAGTTTTAAGCAAAAGGCCAAATTCAGTTAAAAAAGCATAAAAATTAAAAAAGATGACAACACAAGGACCCATTTCCCAATTTATGGCGCACCACTACCGCCATTTCAATGCTGCCGCAATGATGGATGCCGCCAAAGGCTATGTAACACACCTGAACGAAGGTGGCAAAATGATGATTACCCTTGCCGGAGCTATGAGCACCGCAGAGCTCGGGCTTTCCCTTGCCGAAATGATTCGCCAGGACAAGGTATCAATTATTTCCTGTACCGGGGCAAACCTTGAGGAAGATATCATGAACCTGGTGGCGCACACACACTATAAGCGCGTACCACATTATAGAGACCTTAGCCCTCAAGAGGAATGGGAGTTATTGGAAAATGGCTATAATAGGGTTACCGACACCTGCATTCCCGAAGAAGAAGCCTTCAGAAGGATTCAAAAGCATATTTTTAAAATTTGGAAAGAGGCAGAAGAAAAAGGCGAGCGGTATTTACCACATGAATATATGTATAAACTGCTGCTTTCTGGTGCAATGAAAGAGCACTATGAAATAGACACGAAAGACAGCTGGATGTTGGCTGCAGCGGAGAAAAACCTTCCAATCATAGTTCCAGGGTGGGAAGATAGCACCATGGGGAATATTTTTGCATCATACTGCATAAAAGGGGAACTTAAGCCCTCTACGATGAAAAGTGGCATCGAATACATGACATACCTTACCCAATGGTACAAAGAAAACTCAGGAGGCAAAGGGGTTGGTTTCTTCCAAATTGGTGGTGGTATAGCCGGAGATTTTCCGATTTGTGTTGTGCCGATGATGTATCAGGATCTCGAGTGGCATGACGTCCCATTTTGGAGCTACTTCTGTCAAATTTCTGACTCTACCACTTCCTATGGCTCTTATTCAGGTGCTGTGCCTAATGAAAAAATTACTTGGGGAAAACTTGATATTAATACCCCTAAGTTTATAGTGGAAAGCGACGCGACCATAGTAGCGCCATTAATGTTTGCCCATATTTTAGGGTGGTAACTTTAAACCTGAAACATGCATTAGAACTTTCTATTGCGTGGCAAAATAACTCCAAATCAGACGCTTCGCTCGCATTTGGTTTTTAACCATAGAACCACTATGCTTTGCAAACCAAATACGCTGATTTTTTGTTATTTTGCCCCTCATAACGAAATCTAACGAATAATCCAGGTTAAAAAGTAGAGGGGCCATAAAGCGATACCTCTACTTTTTACTTTTTCACACTTACTTTTTTAGGTACATTAGTATTTTTTTATTAGGAATATTTTTATTTCAACACAATTCACTAAATTACGTTGATTTTGCGTTTCTTAGTTTCTAATAATTTAATCTTACCATGAAAATAATTTTACCGTTTACATTATTGCTTCTGGTAATAATGTCTTCTTGCCAAAAAGAAGAAGAGCGTGCAGACCCTCCATGCAGAGTAAGCTACTCAGTGAAGCAAGGTGAGGAAAAAGAGTTTAACGGGAGCTGGAAGTTCATTGGATTCCAAACAAAAGGCGGCGACCAGCTTGAATACCCCCCATGTATTGCCTACGACAACAATCCTAACTACCGAATTATTATAACTTTTGATGGAGGCGTATATACCGGAGCCGTTTTAAACAGGTTCGAAGGCTTCTATACAGTCAACAATGATCAAATCAGCACAGGTGAAGCAGAAGTTTCTTCATCTCTATTAGAGCCGTCAGAGCTTTTAAGCTACGAAAGCAGGCTTATAAAAGCTATTGAGACAGCAACGGAGTTTAGCATGTATTACAATATCATGACTGTCTACTACGGCGACTCAGGCGAATCCCTTTTGTTTGAAGCAATAGAGACGGGAGAGGAATGACTTCTTTACAACTTAAAACAAAAAAGCCGCCCCTGTGCGGCTTTTTTGTTTTAACCCTTAATCGTCCAAGAGGTCATGTATCGTATATAAATTACTAAAATTCAATGCCGAACAGTTCAACAACCTGCTGAAAAGCTAGTAGACTAAAAAAAATACCTGCCAGCCAAAGCAAGGCAACAGAAAAACGTCCTGGCCTGAGGTTCACAGGAATGAACCTATTGTTAATATACAATGTCCCAAAAACGATAAAAGGAATATGAATAGCAGAAATAATTCCTGATGCCGAAAGAATAGTTACAGGATCTTCCAGCCAAAAATAAAGCATCATAGGAATGAAAGCTGAAAATATGGTACTATAAACAGCGGCAATGTTTGACTTTTTTGAGACCCATTTACCATAGCCTGTTTTTGACTTTCTCTTTAATTTATGACCAAACAACAACAAGGTTGTATCAGAAAACATTCTACCATAGCCATCTTGGTTACTCATAATGCTACCAGTCAAAGCAATAAAAACACTGATGAGCAAAAACCACCTTCCTGTTTCGCCCCACACTCCTGAAAGAAGTAGGGTTAAATCTTCAGCAACCTCTACACCTTCAGGTATAACACCCTCGGGCGCAAGCAATTCTGTGCCTAAAACAAGAAACGCAAAATTGATCAAAGCACCGGTGACAATTCCCAGTAAGCATGCTGCATTCAGAACCTTCATCCATTTGCCAAACTTAATTAAACGCTCATCACTTTTTTGCAACCCTTCCTCATGGTTTAGCACCTGAATGCCATCCTCTCCTAAAAGAGAGCCTCCAAACCCTTTACTTGCTACCCAGTAAGAAAACCACAATAGGCCAGCTGCACCGGCCAGAAAAAAGCCCACCCAAGGAAGTACAAAGGTTATATCAAAGTCATAAGGGATTTGGGGAACTGTCCCACGAATCAGCGCCCCTGTTCCAGGCAACACCCGAATAGCTGTAATTAAGGCAATAACAACTAATAGCCCACCCAGGACAGATGTAGCCTTCTCAAAACCTTTATATTTTCCAGAAAGCACCAAAGCCAAACAAGCAATGATCAAGACTACTGCATAGACCACCGGACTGCCCCCAAATGTTGTTATAGCCGTACTCCCCGCAAGTAAGGCAAGACCACTGGCCATAATAATAGCAGCAAATAAGTGTGGGAGAAACAAAAACCAAACGCCCCAGTTGATAGGGCCGGGAAGCATACTAAAACCTTCTATAATAGATTTGCCTGTAACCACTGTAAAGCGCGCCACCTCTTTAATGACAAAAAATATAAGCGCACTGATCGCAATAGCCATCCACACTAATTCATATTCATAGCGAGCTCCAATCCTAGGGGTAAACAAAATTGTCCCTGACCCTATAGAAGAAACCATCCAAATCAGTCCAGGAGCTAGATACTTCACCCACTTAATGCCTGTAGGAGCCTCTTTAACTTCTTTTCTGACCAGTCGCATATTGCCACTACTTTCACCCATAGATAAACCCAACCTCTAAAACCATAAATAGTTATGTGGGCAAACTGCTAAACTTATATACATTAGGTAACTGTGTCACTTGGTGTATTTGTAATTTAAATAGATAAACATATAAGCAAAAAAATAGTCTTAAAACTAATAGCCGATAATAAAACTCATTTAACCCCACATTTTTAAAAAAGGAAAAAATGAAAGGAAAGGAAAAAGTAATTGTAATTACAGGAGCGTCAAGCGGAATAGGACGTGCAACGGCTCTGGAATTTGCTAAACAAGGCCAAACCGTAATTTTAGCTGCAAGAAAAAAAGAAGCTCTGGACGAGCTGGCCCAAGAATGCAAAGAAGCTGGTGGCGAAGCCATGGTATATGCTTTAGACGTATCAAACCAAGACCAAGTGAAAGACCTGGCCCGAAAAGCATATGAAACCTATGGAAGAATTGATGTATGGGTAAACAATGCTGCCGTAGCCATGATGGGGAAGTTTGACGACTCTCCAATAGAAGATATTGAGAGGGTCATTAAAGTAAACCTATTTGGATACATTTATGGAGCAAAAGCCGTAATAAAATACTTCAGAGAGCAAGGACATGGCGTGCTTATCAACCTATCCTCCATCGTAGGGATGACGGGGCAAGCTTATTCATTTGCTTATACCACCAGCAAAGCAGGCATTCGCGGTATGAGCTTGGCTCTACAGCATGAACTGTCTGACGAAAAAAACATCCATGTTTGCTCTGTACTGCCAGCAACCATCGACACACCACTGTTCAGACAGCTAAGCAACTATATGGGGCGTGAGGTAAAACCTATGAACCCGGTGTTAGAAGCCAAAGAAGTAGCTGAAACCATTGTAAAATTAGCAGAAAAACCGCAACCCGAAGTAATCATAGGAGGCATGGGTGTAATGAACGGCATTGTCAAAGCATTTGCGCCAGAGACTTTTGCAAAACTATACAGAAAAGGCGTTTATAAGAAGCACTTTAGCCAAGAGTCCTCAGAACCCTCAAAAGGCAACCTTTACGAGCCCAATCCTAACTTTAAATCAGTCAGTGGAGGATATGAAAATACCAGAGGTATGAGAACACCTGTCAAAAACTTGGCCCTTGCAGGAACCGCCGTGCTAGCCACCGCCGCAGGTGTGGCTTTTTTGGCAGGGAAGAAGGGGAAGAAGTAAAAAATATTTTTATACCAGTAGGCAGCAAATTACCTAAATTGAATCGCCTACTGGTTAACTTTTCTTTCACCAGTAACCTCTGGAAATTTGCTAAATACGTCTTCATACCTATCATCTATGTATTTAAGGTGTCCTTTTCTGATCATGTCTTTGATTCTAAAGATTAATGAACGTTTATAACTTAAATGTCGGCCATGGAAGATTCTTATTGAATCCAGCAGAAACTTCACTTCTAACCTATGTGATTTCCTAAATTTTGCAAACGCTTCTTTTGATTCTTTAAGATCCTTACGCTGACTATTTATAATTGCTTTCTGTTGAAGATACTCCTCCATCAATTCTTGATGAGTCTCGAGAACGACTTCCATCAGAGGGTTTTCAGGTGAACGCAAAGTTTTGCTTTGATCGAAGTTTTTCAACTGATTCCATATATACTTTTGACTATCAGTCAAATAACCTACACCATATTTCTTGTATTTATTGCTCCTGTACAATTCAGGGCAGATAAAATCTAGCGCACCCTGTTCAAGCGCAATGTCATCCCCTGACAAACTATTAATACTGTTGACCAAATTTTGAACCTCGGCCTTTGGGTCATTAAGCAATTTATTATAGTTTACTAGAATCAAATGGTCGTTAGAGAGGGAGTTAAATAAAGCTTTATGGTACTTCTCCCACAAAGCAAGGCCAAAATGCAAAGGGAACTTATTCCTCTTAAGCAAAGATTCTGCTGACTCTATTGGATCCCGATAGACCAATAGCTTTATATCATCCCTAACCATTTCTTTAAAAATTAGATATAACAGACATAGCCGTGGCTCTTTTATTGCAAAAGGCCCCTTTTTTCTAAGAAGGTTAAAAACACCTGAAATTTCTTCTTTATATTTATGAACAGAAGAATCAGTCAAAGAGTCCGTTGTAAAGCCCGCAACTTTATACCAGTCAAAATCATTACCTATCAATAATTCGTCGTTGATATTTCTTACATCTTTTCTTTCAAAAAAACCCTTAGGATTTTCCTCGCTCGTATTAGTTAATTCTTCAGGAGCCCCAACATAATATCCTAGTTTAGATAGCAAACCTGTAACCATAGAGGTGCCTGAACGGTGCATACCAAGTACAATAATGTTTTTCATAAGTCTATCTATTATTCTACCCATTTTTCCAATAGTCTTTCCGTAAATTCTCGTTTAAGTATCCAGCTGTGGTTATATGGGCTATATCCTTTTTAAGGTAGTAACTAACTAGTACTGCGGGAACAGACATAGGATCATTTTACACGTAAATATTAAAATTAAATCCCATTCAACCAAACGCTTTAAAGTTTCATCAAAGCCACCTTTTTTTCACGAATCTCTTTTAAATGCACAAATGGATTTAAATCCAAAAAAAATTTTATAATAACTTATCCAGTCAGAGCTTGTATTGAACATGGTAATACCATTCCCATTTATTGTAACCCTTTATAGCACAATATGCACATAATTAATCTGTTCTCTCTCTCAAGCTCGCTTAGCCATTTTCTCCCACGATCTTCAGAGACCACGATCTTTCTAGAACCTAAACCAAGGCGATCCAATATTACCACTAGTTAGTCGGAATAAATCCAATGTAAACGTTCTAGCACCTTTTAGGAGCTGGGACAAAAGAGAAAAAGCAAAGTAATATTCCATACCAATAGTCAGCAAATTACCTAATATGATATTGTCTACGACTTATTTTTATACCCCCAACATCTTCTGAAAACTTTATAATCCTCAACCTAAATGCTCAAAAAACTTTTAACAAAATATATTTCTGAACACTATCATCAGAAAAACCGCACAGCTCTTTCAATTTTTTAATTTTGTTTTTTGTATTTTGCAGTCATTTGTCAATACTTCCATCGAAAAGTATATAATGGTAAGAGGTTTTGACAGCCCATATTAGAAAATAGCAATTCATGAGTGATAAAAAAACGGTAATTGTTCTTGGCATGCACCGTTCAGGAACTTTAGCAATTTCAACTGTATTAGAAAAACTAGGGATCCATCCTAGCTTAAAGAATCAAATATCAGAATCAAATGACAATACTTTAAATAGTTTTGAGAAGAGAGATGATATAGGAAAAATTAATGATCTCATTCTTGAAGAGATAAACTGCAACTGGTTTTCGATTTCTAATTACAGTCCAGAAAAATTTGATTCTGAAATATCAGAAAAAACAAAGGGCTATATTAAAAACCTTGTTAAGAAAACTTACAGCGAAACCCATACAGATTTTTACCTGAGCGATCCAAGGTTTTGTTTAACTGGAAAAGTTTGGGAAAAGTACCTTAGTTTTACTGCTTACATTTTTGTATATAGGAACCCAATAGAAGTTGCTCAATTACTGAGGGAAAAAAATAGGTTTTCTTTAGATTTCTCACTTGCTTTATGGGAAAAGTATGTAAAATCCGGCGTCACACAAATAGATAACCAACCTTACTTACTCGTTGATTACAATAGTCTTACAAAAGAACCAGAATTAATTTATGAGCAGATAATTTTATTCTTGAGCGCCCACGGATTTACATTTAAAAGCAGGAATCCTAAAGAGATGGCTATAACTCTTGATTCTGACTTAAGTGACAACAGCCAATTAGAGCAAATATATCTGACAGGTGAGATCAAAGAGATATATCAAAACTTGAAAAACAAGTTCCTTCAAAAAATTAATAAAAATGTTTCTTTAAAATCTGCCTTAACATTAAAAAATACAGAAGGTATATACAAGGAATTTATTGATCTTAAAAGCCTAGCAGACAAAAAGAATGCTGAAAACTCTAAATTTTCAGAAGCCAATAGCAAGATCAAATTTGAGAAAGAAAAAGCCGAAGCAGAGCTGGAAAAACTTTCACATTGGATAGAAGACCTTCAAAAAGCACAGCAGGAAATCCTAAGATCCTACAGGTGGAAACTCGGCAATAAGTTCATTAATGCATACAAAAATCTTTTACTGAAAAACAACCAAGGAAATGTAGGGATTGAAAACTTTGAAAACACTATACAGAAATATAACATATGGAAAAAAAGTAAATTATCCGAACGACCAAGGCCTAAACAAGGAAAGCTTATAATAAGTATACTAACCCCTTCTACAAATATTCACGGAGGCACAAAAAGGCTAATGATGATTGCTAAGTTACTGCAAGAGAAAGGACATGTAGTAAACTTTATTCGTCAGTATTCAGGTAGCAAATCAGACTGGTTCAATTTTTCTGTTCCAGTGATAGACTTATATTTTGAAAGGCCTGGCTCTATAGACTCCCTAGAAGAAAGGCTTCCTGATGCAGATATTTTTATCACTTACGGCAATAATAAATCAGCAGAGATCTTCAGCAAACTTCCCGAGTCAAAAGGTTTAAAATTTTTGTTGTTTATGCATTTCGGGGTTCACGACTTAGACTTGGATATCAAAAATGCTTCTATTAAAGACTTTCACCTTCTTGCCACTACCTCCTGGATAGCAGAGCAGATACACAAACATACCGGAAGAAACGCTAAAACGATTTCTTTCGGAATACACGCTGATCAGTTTGTTGAGACCCCACAAGACCGCAGCAACAGAATTGGCTCCCTTTATCATAAAGATGAATGGAAAAGATCAAGAGATGTAATAAAGTCTTTTCAGATCCTAAAGAAAGACATAAAAGACCTAACTATGGTCATGTTCGGCCAGGAAAAGAGCCCTGAGTTGCCTGAGGGCATAGAGTATCACTATAACCCAGACCAATCGGAGTTGCGGGAAATATACTCTTCCTGTTCTGCATGGATAACAGCTAGCTTGTACGAGGGTGTAGGTATGTGTAGTGTAGAAGCCATGTTATGCAAGACTCCTTTAATTACAACCGATACTGGAGGATCCAGAGATTTCTGCACAAATAAAAACTCTTTACTTGTTGAAAAGAAAAATCCATCCTCTATTGCGGAAGCGGTAAAAAAAATCCTCTCTGATCCTGCGCTTGCTAGAAAAATTGCCAATCAAGCATATAAAGACATAAATGATTTTACATGGGAAAAATCAATAACAAAGCTTGAAACAGAGTTATTAAAAAGATTCTCCATAAAGAACCCTGAGATCAACTTCACCACTGATGTAGAATTAACAATAGGAATCCCGATTCACAATCAGGTGGACTATGTCCGCGACTGTATCAAAAGTATTCAGGAAAATACCTCGGGAGAATATGAGGTTATCCTCATTGATGATGTAAGTGACGAAGAAACCAAAAGCTATTTAAAAGAGCTAGAGTTGAATCATCATAATGTGAAATACCTGAGGAATACTGAAAGGAAAGGATTTCCTTACAATTGCAACTTAATAATAACCAACTCACGTGGCCGTTACATATGCCTCCTCAACTCGGATACAATAGTTACCAAAAACTGGAATAAATTTCTTGCGGACGGAATCAGTAAAAATGCAAACTGTGTAATCACCGGCCCGTCTACCTCTTATGGCATTGCCAAGAATTTTGATGGGGTGGTTCAACAGCTAGATGAAGTTCATACACAGAGGTTTGATATGACTTACGAGCAAATTCAAGATTTCGGAAAAGATCTTTATGAAAGAGAAAAAGAACAGTATCAAGAAACAGAGTACTTGAATGGATTTTGCTTATTCTTTAAACGTGAATTAATTAATGAAATAGGCTTTTTTGATACGAGTTTTGGACTTGGGTCAAGGGAGGAGGTTCAGTTTATAGACCGCATAAGACTTTCTGGATCAAAGCCGGTATGGGTAAAACATGCGTATGTGCATCATTATGGACACCGTTCCTTTAACTCTTATGCAGAAGAAAGCAAACTTTTATGGGAAAAGAACAAAGAGCTATATTTCAAAAATAAAAACCAAAAAATCTTAGTTAATACTACAAACAAAAGAGTTCTGTTCGTGTATAATGCCAAGTACTCAAGCTCAACACGAAAAAGAACTTTTGAAATTATAAAAGAACTTAGCCGTTATGTGAAGGTAAAGGCCAAAAAGTGGCATAAAATCAGAGACACTCATTTTGACAATTACGATATATTTGTATTTCAAAGAATAGGAGCTTTAAATGAAAAAATCTCTCCGAGCTTTCTAAAAACTGTTTTAAAAAAGAAAAAAAAGGGCGGCAACAAAAAAACATTCATTTATGATATTGATGATTACATTATTCATAGTCAAAATGATATGCCTCTTAAATTCATTAAGAACTGTGACTATGTGACCACCTCAACGAATCATTTACAAAAGCTTCTCTTAAAGTTTAACCCAAATACAGTTTGCCTTAGAAATGGCATAGACACAGACAGATTTTTAAGGGCAGAGCCAAAAGACTTAAACTCAGAATACGTTCATATCATCTGCTTTTCTATAGGCGCTGCCGGATTAGAAGCAATGAACGAACTTTCAGAGAAACTGGAAGGGCAAAAAGTTAAAATACATTTCTTCTCTTCAGAAAAGTATGAATTCCCAGTACATCACAATCTTAACATCTATGACAGTGTTGACTTAGATGAACTTTTCGGTTTCATTAAAGGAGCAGATTATGTTATAAACTGGGGAGATCATCCTGTATCCTATATCAAATCTCTGGCTCAGCAATATAACTTCAAACCTGAAGATGTAGATAATTTTATTAATGCGAAAAGTGGTTTAAAATACTATAATGCCGGAATAGCGAAGAAAGTTTTTATAACTACACCTTATCCGGTGGCTTATTCTGAAATGATTTGTCACAATCAAAACGGTTTTCTAGTAAACACTATTGATGAGATTGTACCGATTATCGCAGAACTTGAAAAAAACATAGAAAAGAAAAAAGAAATTGGATATAATGCATATCTTGATGTAAACACTAACTATTCTACAAAAACAACAGTTTTAGATTATTTATCATTTTTAGAAAAATTTTAATTAATTAAATGGGAAGCATAAAAGAAACATTATAGAGGCTAAAACAGATATAAGAAAAGCACGTCTACTAGAAATTGGCCCTTTAGACAATCCGACATATTTAAAATCTGAGGCTAATATTAAATACTTGGATTATACCTCTGAAACAATCCTTTCTGCCAAGAGCAAGAACAATCCACGTTATGCACTTGAAAGGCTGGTCAAAGTTGATTTTATTTCCCCTACGCCGGCATATTCAGAGGTTATAAATGAAAAATTTGATGTGGTTATAGCAAATCATGTCATTGAGCACATACCAGATACTATAAGTTGGTTGCAGGAAATTGAAAAGATACTTGAAACTAACGGAATTTTGTTCCTGTCCGTACCGGACAAGCGCTATACTTTTGACATTACAAGAAGAAATACAACTTTTATAGACCTTTTATACAACTATAATAACAAGGTTAAAAAACCGAGCTTCTATAACATTCTTGAACACTTCTTTTACCATAAAGCGGTTGATGCAAAAATGGTTTGGAGAAACGAACATCTGCAAAAAATACAGCAGCAACGATTTTCCCCTCAGGAAGCCCTAAAAGTTGCACAAAGACTTTCAAAAGAAGAATATGCAGATGTACACTGCCATGTTTACACCATGGATTCATTTAAAGAATTGGTAAGTGTGTTAACAGAAATGAATTATATACCACTCCAACTGGAAGAGGTGTTTGATACACAACCAATGACCAATGAATTTCAGGCAGTTTTTAGAAAGTTTTAAGATTTAGAACATTAAGACCACTTAGACAATATCTTCTTTTCATTCTCTTCAAGAGGTTTTGATGTTGTGATGTGTTGTATTGATTTTCTGATTTTGTACCTGACCAATAGCGCAGGAACAGGTAAAACTCCTGTTCCTGACGTATATTTAAGTATCAGATCCCAGTCAAGCAAACGAGTAAGGGTTTCATCAAAACCTCCTTTTATTAGATATAACTCACGCTTATGAACAAAACAATTCAGGTCAATGAAATTTGTTTTTAGCAACTTCTTCCTATTGAACGGAGAGTTAAATAATGTAAAAACCATTTTATCAACCTCATTAAAGACACTCATTGCACAATAAGCACAATCCACACTACCGGTTTTTAGTGCATTATACATTATAGATAAAAAGTTTTTATGCCAGATATTATCTGAGTCAAGGTAGGCAATAAAATCACCCTGAGCGATTTCTAACCCTTTATTTCTAGCATAACCTACACCCTTATGGGGGTGATTTACATACCTAATTTTTTTGTTTAACAGATCTTCAGAAAAAACCTTATAAACCATATCTTGAGTTCCGTCATTGCTACCATCGTCAATTATTAATATTTCATAGTGCGGATAAGTTTGAGAAAGCACAGAATCAACTGCTTTTTTTAATAGCTTGGCACGGTTGTATGTAGGTATAATAATAGAAAAAAAAAGAACGCTGTCCGTTCCTCTATTCTCTTTTAGAGAATTACGGAAAAGCTTATAATTTAACGTCCACGGAAACAAAAATGAAAAATAATATAGACACTTTTTTATTTGATACTTAATTGCTTTCATACTTTTGAAATTTTTCAACATAGGCCAATATTTGTTTAGCGCGGCGCTCGAAAGTGTGTTCTGAAATTACTTGTTTATACAAAGCCTCCCTTTTTTCCTCTATTTCATCAGCACCACCAACACATCTATCAACCCAATTGTAAAGTTCTTTTCTTGAACTATAGACCATTAGCTTATTATCAAAAAGCTTATCCATTCCATAAACGATGTCTGAAACTAAATTAGCCTTACAAGCTAAGGCATCAAAAACCCTATTAGAAATAAAGCCCTCTTCTTTCATATCAGACCAATGGTCGTTAAGAAGCACCCTTGCATTAGAATAATAATGCTTTAATTGATCATTATCAATATATCGCCCTTTTATATATCTAGTAGGTATTAACCCTTCCCAACGACTACCATAAACCTGTAGTTCTTTATCCGTAGGCAAAAGTAAGCGCAGGCTTTCACGAAGAACGTTTCTTGAGTTTCCGACATACAATACCTCAACATTAACCCTGTCATCCTTAACAGGAAAAAAGACTTCAGTGTCTGTACACTGATGAAGAACGCTAATTGACAACCCCTGACTTCCTGAAAACTTTTGTACGAACAATTCAGATGCAACAAATATATGATCATACATGTATAGCTCTTCCATAGAAACATCTGCAGGATGAGAAATTAACCACATAAAATTAATTTGGGTAGCAGCTGGATGATATTTATGTATTCCTCGAAGAACAACCACAACATCATTATCAAGAACCTCATGGCTGTACCACTTTTCCCGGGTATAGATGCGTACTTGAACATTCCCTACCCTTTCCATATTTTTTCTCAAAGCTAAGGCAAAGTGGTAATCACCCCATTCATGAGCAAACTCTAAGTCTGGAGCCGCAATTAAAACAGCAACACGTTTAGATCTCTCGGAGGATTGAATAATATCCAAAAAAGCATATACTTTCTTGTGAAAAAATTCATTGATTTCAATATTGTATGACTTATCATATTCTAAAGAAAACTCCACTACGCTTCTTCTAACCTTAGAAAAAGCTGAAGAAGATAAACATGGAGAAATAAAAAGATCATAAGCCCCTCCATACGACATGTCAAAACGCTCTGTTTTGCTGATGGCCCAAAAAATTTTTAAAACAAAAACATTCCCTATTATTAAAGTTGGGTCGTATTCGGAAACGGTAACAATAAGAACATCAACTTCATATGAAATATTATACCAATCGGAACCACTCTTGTAGTATTTAACATTTGCTCCTTTATCATAAAGTGTTTGAAGAAACATTTTAAAAGATCCATAAGGAGCCTCTTCTGAAACCACAACTCCAATAGTTAAATTTTTCTGTGTCCAAAAGCCAGGTAAAAAAGAAAACCTTTCAGCATTTACTTTTTCTTTTAAGAAACCTTGCCATTCACGTTTGAAAGATATTAACTCTCCACGTTCAAAATGCTTTTCTTTATTAAAATTAAAGCTAAGGCTAACGCTGTCAGCACAATAATAATTTACATACCCAGTACTGATAAGTTTCAAAAAAAGATCTGTACTCGCTAAATAAGGAGTGTATTTATGACTAAAACCTCCGACCTTTAGAAAAGCCTCCTTGCTAATTAAAAATAATCCATGATTGACAGCTGGGCGTTCAACTGACGCGCAAACACATGCTGAACTATAATCAGCCCCTTCATATAGCTTATATGGCTTTATGGCACCGTCTTCTTGTCTATAGGCAATACCGGCCTGTTCAACTTTAAAACTATTAGCAAAACGATGAAAAAAGGAAAATACTGTTTTACCTCCTATAGCACCAGGCTTATTAATTTTAGAATGAGCTATGACTAAATTAATAAGCCAGCCTCTTAATGGTTGGACATATGGTTCACAAAACACAAGATAAAAGCCTGTAGACATATTAACTGCACGGTTCTTTGCCTCTACTTCAGAAAGATGTTTTCCTTTAACAAACAAAAGCTTGCTACTTGTAAAAAAAAAATTCAATACATTCTTAGAGATTGAAGATATGTGCCCAACTACTACCACCTCATAGTTTGGATAAATAGTGTTGTTTAAAATATTCCTTACAATTCGTATTGTTTTAAAAATGTTACGATCATAAGAAACAATGATACTAACTCTCAAAGGTTCCGTTTGCAAATCACCAGCACTAGAGTGATAAGACCTAATTTCTCGTTTAAACATCCGAATTCGATGAAACCATATACAGAAAGCTACAAGAGTAAAAAAGTAAGTATTAATAATGCTAACATATATTGTCACTTTTTTAAGAATAAACCAAAGTACAATAACAGTAAATTTAATCCCCGACTTTAAGAAGTTAGGGAGAAAAGACCTTAACTGCTTGCCCATTCCTGCAGTACATGACTTATTAATATGCCGATTTAACCTCTCAAGCAGCGGAGAGTGTTGATACTTGTGGAGTAAATGTTGAAACATGCCCATTAATACTAACTTTTCTATTCCTAAAAACCGTTGCTTGTGCGATTGGGCGCCTTATAAATGAAACAAGAATCAACTATTATCATCCCTTCTAAAGGGGCACTTCCTTTGACCCTGAAAACAACCTTATGAACTTTAGAGGGATCTAGCTCAGAATGATGTTCAGACCAAAATACATACTTAAAAAAATTATCAATATTTTTGTATAAAAGAAGTTCACCTTTTTCATCATAAAATAACACATGCTTATGACCTTTTATAGAAGTCTCCGAGCTAGAATAGAATTGAAGAATAAAGTTGCCATCACAGCTAATATCATAGGAAACACCTTCATAACGATTCTGTAGAATTCTTATAGAATCAATGCTTCCAACCTTAACCTTATTAAGAGGCTCGCTCAAATAGTTTTCAGGAAGATAAATCACCTGTTTATCACCCCTAATTTGAGGTACGGCAATTGGATAACTATTAGAAAGATTAACACCTAAACCATCTTTACTTAAAAAGTCTCCATCAACTACAGTTTGCTTACCAATAGAAATTAGGCTATCATTAGGCTCAGTAACTATAGGATAGCTTTCAGGTAAATAAGCTTTAAGAAGAATGCTTCTGAAAGGGCAATAAACTTCTGTTCCCTCTGGGACGTTTTGTTCAATAAAGCTGGCCACTCCTTTCCAGTTCTCATATGGAGTATACTGATAAGCTCTAATAGAGTATATAGAATGGATGAAAGAAAAGGCAAAGATTAAAAGTAAAGAAAAAAGTCTAAGTTTTGGAAATAATGATAATTTATTGATGGCGTGTAAAGCCACAAAGAAAAGTACAATCAAAACAAAAGCAACCGTACGTGGTATGGGTGTCTCAAGAAGCCTGAAAACTAATAAAGACAATAGAACAGAAAAAAATAGAGTTAGTGCAGGCTTTGAAAAAGTTGAAGATTTACTAAAACTTGCAACAACACAGCAAACTAAAACTATAAATACATCTAGATAACTTTTTAAAAATGAAAACTTAAAAATAGTTTCCTTAATAGCGCTCAAACTTCCAAACTGCCTTCCCCAGCCATCTGCATAAGTAGATGAGACTTCCAACAGCTGTCCCAAAACAGGAATATGTACTAAAGCCACAACAAAACCAGAAATGGCTGCAGATATGAAAACTCCTTTTCGTTTTTCTGCAAAGGTTAACAGCAAAACCCACAGAAAGAAATAAAAAACTACACTTGTAGGAATGGTATAAACGGCCAATACACATGATATACATAGCAACAGTAAGTTCAACCTTCCCCCATCACGAAAATACTTATAAACACAAATACAACTCACCAAAATAAAAAAAGAAAGTAGCCCGTAGCCCCTAGCCTGCAATACCAAATCTAGAAGCAAACTATTGGAATATAAAAAGAACAAAAAGACAGGGGCTAATAAATACTGTTTCAAATTATAGAAATAGCTATATGCAAAAAAAATAAAAGCTAATAGGGATATAAATGAAAACATTCTAGCTCTAGCTGGCTCTACGGAATCATATCCTGGAATTATGCTATTTATAAGGGAAAAAAAAATATGATTATTAGGCACATGATAATCAGTAACAGCATTTAAAGCCCCTTTAGAAGTAAAATGCAATACTGTATATAACTCATCACACCATAAAGATGAAAAAAGAAAAGAGTTAATATTCTGTCCTATAAAAAAAAGCAAAACACCACTGAGTACGAAACTCAATGTCAACTCAACTTTTTTTAATTTACTATCTTTTAAAAAGTCCATATTTTAAAATGCAATAAATAGCTCTTACGCCATCCTTCCAACCTATTTTTTTCCCCTCTTCATATGTCCTTCCGTAATAAGAGATTCCGACCTCATATATTCTTATGCCGGGAACCCTTGCGATTTTTGCAGTTATTTCTGGCTCAAAACCAAAACGGTTTTCTTTTAATTTTATTTGCTGGATAACCTTAGTATCAAAAAGTTTATAACATGTTTCCATATCCGTTAAATTAAGGTTAGTAAACATGTTACTGATAAAAGTCAAAAACTTGTTCCCTATCGTATGCCAGAAAAATAAGATTCGGTGTGGATTATTCCCCATAAACCTGGACCCATAGACAACATCTGCAAAGCCTTCTAGAACAGGCTTAAGCAGATGGTTATACTCCCTAGGGTCATATTCAAGGTCGGCATCTTGAATAATTAAATACTCACCGCTAGCATGCTTAATGCCTGTATGCAATGCCGCACCTTTGCCTTTATTCTTTTCATGCTCCAGATACTTGATGTTCAATGAAGGATTATTGTCAATATAACGGCATATAGCTTCCCTGGTATTATCTTTTGAGCAATCGTTAACAATAACCAATTCTTTCTCTATGTCACATATAAGCTTGATGTCTTTTATCCTATCCAGAATTAAATGAATAGTTCTCTCTTCATTATATGCAGGAATAACTATTGAAAGTTTATTGATCTCTTTACATTTCCTGAATGACATAATCAGCTATTGTTGTATTTATTTATAATGTCTTTTGTCAGCCCTTGAGCTATAAGCTTCCCTTTGTGGAGCAGAATTGCTTTATTGCATATCCGTTGTACTTCGCCTAGGCTATGCGAAACAAATAAAATGGTAGACCCTTTTTCTCTAATCTCATCTATCCTTTTGTTGCACTTTTCTTTAAAAGCTTGGTCTCCCACAGACAAAGCCTCATCAACAATAAGGATTTCTGGCTGCTCTGAAACTGCCATAGAAAAACCCAGCCTTGCTTTCATGCCAGAAGAATACCTTTTTACCTGCATTTTCAAATCTTCGTTGCTCAATTCAGAAAACTCCACAATAGAGTCCATCAAAGATCCAATCTTTGAGCGTCCCATGCCCATTAAAGAACACCCAATTTTTATATTCTCATAACCTGAAAGTTCTGGTTCTAAACCAACCCCAATCGCAAGCATGGGAGCCACCTTTCCATGTACTTCCACCTTTCCTTTCTCGGGAGGAATGATTCCTGCGATAGTTTTTAAAATAGTACTCTTTCCGCTTCCATTCTTTCCAAGAAAACCTACACAGTCCCCTTCATTAATCTCGAATGAGATACCCTCCAAAACCTTTTTCTTTTGGAACAGCTTTTTTGTACCAAAAGAAAAAAGCCATTGCTTGAACGAATTAACCCCTTGCGCATGCACGTAGAAGCTAACATCAACATCTTGAACTTTTATTATTGTTTTTTTATCCACTTAATGATTAATAATGAGAATAAAAACCTTTTTCTAGTTTATGAAATACTGAATAGCCAATATACAGGAAACCGAATCCCAAGGCCGTAATAGTTCCATAAGAACCTAACGACATCCAAGCCATATCAGGTGTGTAAAGTGCCATCCTAAAAGCAGAAAGAAACTGATGAATGGGATTGAACTGCATTACCAGTTGCATTCTCTCAGGCAGCAGTTCTATCATATAAACAATAGGCGTAAAATAAAACAAAGCCGGTATAATGGTTGTCCACAGCAAGCCGACATCCCTAAAGTACACATTCAAAGCGCTGAGAATAAGCCCGAACCCTAAAGTAAACATGCAAAACATGACCAGTATATATATTATCTGTATACTTTCTAGCGATGGGCGAAAACCGAAAAACAACATGAGAACAAAGAAGGGTATTAAAGAAAGTGCCAAGTTGATAACAGAAGACACCAATGCTGATATAGGAAATATCAAGGTAGGGACATTTATTGATTTTAAGACGCCTGCACTACTTATAATTGACGTTAAAATTTGGTTAGAAGTAGTATTAAAAAAATTCCAAAATATAAGGCCAGTCAGTGCGTAAAGAGGATAGTTTTCTATTTCAGGAAACCTGGACTTGAAAATAGTTACAAAAATGCCAAGGTAAATAAGTGGGGTCAATAGACTCCAAAAATAACCTAATAGAGAATTTTTATACCTGATTTTAACATTTTTTATAGCCAGAACAAAGGCTAGTTCAAGCTTATTTTTCAATTGAGGTGCCAAAATACTTTGTTAATTAAACACAAAGATAATAAATAAGAAGCTCATTAGCCTATAATCATCCATTAATCTGACAAAGAATGTAGGGGTGAAACATGTAAGATTTGTTCATTTATACCTAAACGACCCTATTCTTTTACAATAAGGAAAAGTGCGTTATAGTTATCTCTTTGATTTATACGCTTGCCATTTATGCGAGCCGATTGAAAATCGGCACTACATAAAAAAAAGCCTTGCCGTTTACACGACAAGGCTTGTACAAAACTGGCAACGACTTACTCTTCCACGTTTTACCGCAGTACCATCAGCGCGACGGGGCTTAACTTCTCTGTTCGGAATGGGAAGAGGTGGACACCCGTGCAATAGTCACCATTAAGATCTTTAAGGTTACCACCCTTTTGGCGGACACCTGTGCTACCCCGATAGCTATCGGGATCACCATTAAGTTTTTTTTCGGTGTACCGCTATACTTGCGGTCACCTTGTTGGCCGTCCCCTACATTTGGGGAAGCTCTAATATTTTTAACATGTGAAAAGCAGACTAATAGAAATTGGCAGCGCAAAAAAGAAAGTCTCCGGGTAATTAGTATTGCTCAGCTTTGACATTTCTGCCTTTACACTTGCAACCTATCGACGTCATAGTCTCTGACGACCCTGTATAGAAGCCTCATCTTGAGGCGAGTTTCGCACTTAGATGCTTTCAGTGCTTATCTCGTCCGAACGTAGCTACTCTGCAATGCACCT